>NZ_JBPJZU010000003.1:0-574505 GCF_051216635.1 Variovorax sucrosi
CAAGACCGGCTGGGGCGTGAAGGACGTCGACCTGTGGGAAGTGAACGAAGCCTTCGCCGTGGTGCCGATGGCGCTGATGAAGGAGATGGGCGTGGCGCACGACATCGTCAACGTGCATGGCGGCGCCTGCGCGCTGGGCCACCCGATCGGCGCCAGCGGCGCGCGCATCATGGTCACGCTCATGCATGCGCTGCAATCGCGCGGCCAGAAGCGCGGCGTCGCGACGCTGTGCATCGGCGGCGGCGAAGGCACGGCCGTCGCCATCGAGCTCGCCTGACCGCATGATCGTCTCGAAGAAGAAGAAGGCGCTTGCCCTGGCCACCGCGCTGCTCCTGGGCAGCGCCGGCTTCGCGCCCGCGGCCTGGGCGCAGAAGCGCGACAACGTGCTGTTCGACGCGGCCACGAGCGAGCAGCCGGCGGTCGTCAAGACGCTGGAGCGCCTGGTCAAGATCGAGAGCGGCACCGGCGATGCCGAGGGCATCGCGGCGGCTGGCGCGATGCTGGAAGGTGAACTCAAGGCGCTGGGCTTCACGGTCACGCGGCACAAGGCGGTGGCCAACGTCGTCGGCGACAACATCGTCGGCAAGCTCCGCGGCCGTGGCGGCAAGAGCCTGCTGCTGCTGTCGCACATGGACACCGTCTACCCGCGCGGCATGCTCGCCAAGGCGCCGTTCCGCGTCGAGGGCAACCGGGCCTACGGGCCGGGCATCGCCGACGACAAGGGCGGCAGCGCGGTCATCCTGCATGCGCTGAAGCTGCTCACCACCTACGGCTTTCGCGACTTCGCGACCATCACGGTGCTGTTCAACGTCGACGAGGAGAAGGGCTCTTTCGGCTCCCGCGACCTGATCCAGCAGGAGGCCCGCGCGGCCGACTACGTGCTGTCCTTCGAGCCCACCAGTGCCCAGCGCGAGAGCTTCTACCTCGGCACCTCCGGCATCGCCTACGTGCAGGCCGACATCCAGGGCAAGGCCTCGCATGCGGGCGCCGCGCCGGAGGCGGGTGTCAACGCGCTGGTCGAGGCGTCGGACCTGATCCTGCGCACGATGGACCTCGACGACAAGGCCAAGGGCCTGCGCTTCAACTGGACGGTGGCCAAGGCGGGCACCGTGTCGAACATCGTCCCGGACGCCGCCACCCTCAATGCCGACGTGCGCTACGCGCAAAACGACGACCTCGAGGCGATGCTGAAGACGCTGGAAGAACGCGCCCAGCAGAAGAAGCTGCCCGCGGCCGAGGTGAAGCTCACCGTCACGCGCGGCCGCCCGGCCTTCAACGCCGGCACCGAAGGCCGCAAGCTGATCGACAAGGCCAGCGCCTTCTACCGCGAGGCCGGTGGATCGCTCGAGGTCGACGAGCGCAGCGGCGGCGGCACCGACGCGGCCTATGCCGCGCTGGCAGGCAAGCCGGTCATCGAAGGCCTGGGCCTGCCGGGCTTCGGCTACCACAGCGACAAGGCCGAGTACGTGATGGTCGACGCGATCCCGCGCCGGCTCTACATGGCGGCGCGGCTGATCATGGACCTGGGTTCGGGCAAGTAGCGGCCGACGCGCCTTCCGCAACCAAAAACGAAGAACGAGAGACAACCATGCTGCTGACCAACGACCAGGAAGCCATCCGCGACGCGGTGCGCGACTTCGCGCAGAAGGAGCTGTGGCCGCACGCCCCCGCATGGGACCGCGAGCACAGCTTTCCCAAGGCCGCGCACCAGGGCCTGGCCGCGCTCGGTGCCTATGGCATCTGCGTGCCCGAGGACGACGGCGGCGCCGGGCTCGACTACCTCACGCTCGCGCTGGTGCTCGAAGAGATCGCGGCCGGGGACGGCGGCACCAGCACCGCCATCAGCGTGACCAACTGCCCCGTCAACGCCATCCTCATGCGCTACGGCAACGCTGCGCAGAAGAAGCAGTGGCTCTGGCCGCTGGCGCAGGGCCAGATGCTCGGGGCCTTTTGCCTGACCGAGCCGCAGGCCGGCAGCGACGCGTCGAGCCTGCGCACCACCGCGCGCAGGGACGGCGACGCCTACGTGATCGACGGCGTCAAGCAGTTCATCACCAGCGGCAAGAACGGCCAGGTCGCCATCGTCATCGCCGTGACCGACAAGGGCGCGGGCAAGCGCGGCATGAGCGCCTTCCTGGTGCCGACCGATGCGCCGGGCTACAACGTCGCGCGCCTGGAAGACAAGCTGGGCCAGCACAGCAGTGACACGGCGCAGATCAACTTCGACGGCTGCCGCATTCCGGTGGAGAACCTGATCGGCGCCGAAGGCGAGGGCTACAAGATCGCGCTGGGCGCGCTCGAGGGCGGCCGCATCGGCATCGCGGCGCAGAGCGTGGGCATGGCGCGCAGCGCCTTCGACGTGGCGCTGGCCTATGCCAAGGAGCGCCAGGCCTTCGGCGGCGCCATCTTCGACCAGCAGGCGGTCGGCTTCCGCCTGGCCGAATGCGCCACGCAGCTCGAAGCCGCGCGCCAGCTCATCTGGCACGCCGCCGCCCTGCGCGACGCCGGCCGGCCCTGCCTGAAGGAAGCCGCGATGGCCAAGCTCTTCGCCAGCGAGATGGCCGAGAGGGTGTGCAGCGCGGCCATCCAGACGCTCGGCGGCTATGGCTACGTCAACGACTTCCCGCTGGAGCGCATCTACCGCGACGTGCGCGTGTGCCAGATCTACGAGGGCACCTCGGACATTCAGAAGCTGCTGATCCAACGGGCTTTGGCATGACGTTCGGCGGAGATGTTCCAATCGGGGTTCCATGAGCGCCAATCCGACATCTCCCGGCCCCTGCCCCTGCGGGCGCACCGACCAGCGTGCGCGCCCCCTCCAATACGCGCTGTGCTGCGGCCGTTACCTCGAGGATTTCGCGGGCACGCCGGCCCCCGATGCCGAGTCGCTGATGCGCTCCCGCTACACCGCTTACGTGCGCGAGCAGGCCGACTACCTGCTGGCCACCTGGCATGCGTCGACCCGGCCGGCCGCGCTGACCTTCGAGCCCGGCACCAAGTGGCTCGGCCTGGACGTGCGCTCGCGCTCGGTGCTCGACGCCGATCATGCGCGGGTCGAGTTCGTCGCCCGCCAGCGCGATGCGGCGGGCACCGCCAGCCGGCTGCACGAGCGCAGCAATTTCCAGCGCGAGCTCGACGGCGAACTGCAGCGCTGGTACTACGTCGACGGCGAAGCCGGGTAGGACGACCGCGCGCGATTGTCTCCAGGGGGGAGACAGCGCAGTTCCTTTCGGCGTATTTATCGGCAGGCGCCGCCGCGGCACACTGGCGGCTTTCCATCGGCGCGGCCGCCCAGGAGCTCCCCATGCACATAGCGTCTTCGGCGTTTCCGTTTTCCCGGCGCGCGTGGGCCGGCCTCGGGGCGCTGCTGGCAGCGGCCCTCTGCGTCGTCGCCGCGCCGGCCCATGCCCAGGCCCCTGCGCCGGTCTGGCTGAGCGGTTTCTCCAGCGCCGCGCCCGGGCCGGCACCCGAGCCCTGGCACTTCACGACGCTGCCGCACAAGAACGCGACCCACTTCGAGGTGGTGCGGCAGGACGGCCGTTCGGTGCTGAAGGTCGAGGCCGACGGCTCCTACGGCAATCTGGTGCACCCAGTGCGCGTGGCGCTCGATGGCGCCGCCACGCTCGCCTGGCGCTGGCGGGTCGAGCGCTTCGTCGACGGGGCCGACCTGCGCAGCCGAAGCGGCGACGACGGCGCGGCCAAGCTCTGCGTCTTCTTTGCGCTGCCCACCGAACGGCTGCCCTTCGGCGAGCGCACCCGGTTGGCGCTGGCGCGTTCGGCCACCGGCGAGGACGTGCCGAGCGAAACGCTGTGCTACGTGTGGGATGCGAAGGAGGCGAAGAGCGCGCTGCTGCCGAACGCCTTCACCCGGCGCATCCGCATGCTGGTGCTCGAATCGGGCCCCGCCGGTGCCGGCGCGGACGGCTGGCGCGGCGAGCGCCGCAATCTGCTGGCCGACTACCAGCGTGCCTTTGGCGACGAAGCCGGCGGCCTGCAGCCCGACATCGTCGGTGTCGCCATCTCTGCCGACGCCGACAACACCGAAGGGCACGGGCTCGCCTTCTTCTCCGATCTGGAAATGCAGGGCACGCCGGCCGTGCCGCAGATGCAGGGTAAGCGGACGGCCGTCCCACCTTGACGAGGCGTTAGCTCTTAGATCTACAGGCTAGACTGCAGTAAGCGGTCAAGCTAGGCGTGCCGACGGTGCTTCCATACTGCAAATGCCAAAGGGAACAGCCGTGCTTTACTGCATGTCAAACGGGCGGGTAGCCGCCTGTGCCGCCCGGCCAAACTGTCAACACCTCATAGCCCTCTGACGTGACGGCTACCATGTGTTCCCACTGGGCGGACAGGGACCTGTCCTTTGTCACAACGGTCCAACCATCAGGCAATTGCCTGGTTTCGCGTTTGCCTGCATTTAGCATCGGCTCGATGGTGAACACCATCCCTTGCTCCAGCTTCAGCCCTTCGCCGCGCAGCCCATAGTGAAGCACCTGCGGTTCGTCGTGGTAGACGCGACCAATGCCGTGCCCGCAGTATTCACGCACCACGCTAAATTGCTCCCGCCGCGCGACGGACTGGATCGCGTGTCCGACGTCGCCCAAAGTCGCTCCAGGCTTGACCTGTTGGATTCCGGCCAGCATCGCTTCGTATGTCGTCTCCACCAAGCGTCGAGCCAACACACTCGGCGCTCCGACGAAGTACATGCGACTGGTGTCACCGAACCAGCCTTCCTTCTCCACGGCAACGTCGATGTTGACGATGTCGCCCTTTTTCAGAATCTTGTCAGCCGATGGGATGCCATGACAAACAACCTGATTGACTGAAGTGAGGATGGTCTTCGGATAACCGTGGTAACCGACGTTGGCTGGAGTTGCGCCTTGAACGTTCACGATGTAGTCGTGACAGATGCGGTCGAGCTTTTCAGTGCTCACACCCGGAACGACGTAGGGCTCAATCATTGCAAGCACCTCAGCAGCCAGCACGGCAGCGCGCCTTGCCATGTGCATGTCGTCGGCGGTCTTGATTGGAACGCCGTGCGGCATCAATGTTTGCCTGCCAACGGTGCACGCGACTTAGCAGGAGGTTGAGGCGTGATCGCCGCGACAATGTCCAGTCCACCGGACAGTTCGGCGCGAATCAGAAGTCGACAGATTTCCTGGTGGTCCAGTTCGGGGTGCATTTCGGTCAGCATGCCGACACGCATCCAGTGCTCTGCCTGCGCATTTATAGACCGGCTCAGGGCACTGCCCGCAACGCGCAGGTTCTCGTGCATCAGATCCGAAATTTTGACGATACCCATCACCACACCCTGATATGAACTATGCATGAAGTGTACATGATTCATATGCTGTGTGGCCGGTCAGCGGTGGCCGCGCCATAGACGGTGAGCGTGAGGCTCAGTGGGCGGGCTGCCAGATGTGCGGAAGCAGTTCGTCGATGCGGCTGTTCAAGTGCGTGGGCAGACGGTTGAGAACGTCTTTGAGGTACGCCCAGGGGTCGTGCCCGTTGAGTTTGACCGATTGCACCAGACTCATCACGATGGCGGCGCGCTGCCCGGCCAGTTGGCTGCCGGCGAAGAGCCATGCCTTTCGCCCCATTGCCCAGGGCCGCATCAGGTTCTCGATGTGGTTGTTGTCCACGGGGACGTCACCGTCGCCCAGGTTCACCGTCAAGGCGCCCCAGTGGTTCAGGCTGTAGTCAATCGCGCGCGCGATGCCGCTGCCATCCGGCACGCGCGTTCGCTCCAGCCGCAGCCACTCAAGAAGTGCATCCCACGCCGGCTTGGCGTGCGTCTGTCGAATGGCAAGCCGCTGCTCAGCGGGCCACCCCTGCGCCTCGCGTTCCAGCCGGTAGATCCACCCGATTCGCTGTACGGCTTCGGCAGCCACCGGGCTGTGGCCCGTCTTGATCAACTCGTCGAACTTCCTGCGCGCATGCGCCAGGCAACCGGCGCCCAGTCGCTGCTCCAGCTTCAGGACCGTCTCGTAGCCTTTGAACTCGTCGCGCACCAGCGTGCCCGACCACCCCCTGAGAAACTCCGCGGGGTACTTGGCGCCACGGTCGCAGCGGAAGTCGTAGATGACGCCGGGCTGGGCGTCGAACGCACCACGTGCATAGGCCCAGACGTAAGCCTTCCTGGTCTTGCCCGCACCCGGATCCAGCATCTCTACCGGTGTTTCGTCGGCGTGCAGCACGCGAGCGCCCAGCACGAATTCGCGCTGCGCCTCGTACAGCGGCATCAGGGCAGCACCGCCTCGGCCTGACCAGGCTGCGAGGGTGGAGCGCGGCGTGTGCACGCCCGAGCGCGCGTTGATCTGCTCTTGCCGGTAGTACGGCAGATGGTCCACGAAGCGGCTCACTAGGGTGTGTGCCACCAAGCCCGCGGCGGGCATGCCGCCGTCGATGATGTGTGGATCCACAGGGTCTTGCACCAGGCGCTCGCAGCACTTGCACGCCCACTTGCCGCGGATGTGGCGGTGCACAAAGAACTGCGCGGGCACCACGTCCAGACGCTCGCTCATGTCCTCGCCGATGCGCCGCATCGGCTGTCCGCAGCTGCATGTCGTGGTCTCCGGCTCGTGGGTATGCACGACGCGCTGCAGGTGCTCGGGCAGGATCTGCCGCTTGGGCTGGATACGCGGCTTATGCTCCTTGGGCAACGTGTCTGCGTGCTGCTGCAGGGCTTCCAGTTGAGCTTGCAGGTTTGCTTCATCGGCGGCGAGCGTCTCCTCGAAGAGCTGGCGCTGCTGGTCGTTCATGCGCTCAGTGCGGGCGGCAAACTTCCAGGCTTTCAGGCGCGCCAACTCGAAGGTGACGCGCTCCAGTTTGGCGTCGCGAAGCTTAATGGCCTGCGCCTGGCTGTCGATGCGTTGGTCCTGCTCGTCGATGTGGGCCAGCATGCGCGAGAAGACCTCGGCGACCTGCGAGGGACTCAGTCCCTGGAGGTCGGTGGCTTGCAGCGCTTGCACGTCGAGCATGGCCGCAACTTTGCCGCATGCCTCCAAGCCCCGCCATCGGGGATGTGGGGATTGCCTAGCTGGCGCTAGATCCTCGTGATCACACGCAGGCTCTCCAGACTCTGCCAGGACAGGCCCAGGCAGAGCGCATCGAACTGCTCGCGGGTGAGTTGCAGCGGCCCCGCCACCTCACCTGGCCGGAGCCAGGCGAAGCGGCCTTCATTGAGGCGCCGCGCCGCGCACCAGACTCCGAAGCCATCGTGGATCAGCAGCTTGATGCGAGTGGCGCGCGCGTTGGCGAAGAGGTAGCCGTGGTGCGCTTGGGCACGGCCAAAGACCTGCACGACTCTGGAGAGCAGCCGGTCGGCGCCGGCGCGCATGTCCGTAGGCTCCACGGCCAGCCACAGCGCGTCAATGCGGATCACCGCAGCAGCTCGCGCAGCATGGCGGTGCAGCCCTGCGCGTCTGCCGCCGGCCAACTTAGATTGATGGCCAATCCGGAGCGCTTGATCTCGATGGCGACCACCCCGTCCGCAGGAGCTTCGCTGCAATGCAGGCGCATCGGGACGAACTGCGCGTGGGCTGACGGCGCGGGCGCGGACAGTGCGGGCAATGAGGAGGTGGCGCCGTGGCTTTGCACGACCCAGCGCCGCAGCAGGCTGGGATTGATGCCGTGGATGAGGGCTACCGAGGCGAGAGAAACGCCGGGCTGCCTGCAGGCGTCGACCAACTGGTTCTTGAAGTCGTCGCTATGCCGCCGACGGGTCCTGCCCGGCTTCGCGCTTGCCTCTGGTTCGATAGTGCGCACGTGTCCACCTAAAAGTTAAGTGGACACCATCGTCGCGCCTGATTCGCGACATTCAAGATTGGGATGGCTGGCCGCTTACGATGCAGGCGACGCACGCGCCCTGAGCCGGCACGCGGCCGGCGCTGGCGTGGCTACTTGAGGATCTTGCCGGTCGCCACGTCGATCACGCTGCCGTCGACCAGGCTCACGCGGTAGATCTCGCGCGTCACGTTGCCCGAGAAGGCCAGCTCGACGATCGACACGTCGCGGAAGGTGGTTTCGATGCCGTTGGGCAGCACGGTGTTGAACTTCGCCGCCACCTGGTTCATCGAGGCCTGCAGCGCGGGCGTGAACGGCGTCATGCTGTAGACCAGCGTGTTGTGCGGGTTGTGCGAACGCAGTTCCTTGCCGTCCTTCACCACGTTCACGCCGCTCACGCCCACCGTCTTCACCAGATCCTTGCCGGCGTCGCCCATCTTGGCGTAGACCGGGCCGGTCACGCGTGGCAAGGGGCCGTCGCGCAGCGGGGCCATGGCGGCGGTGGTCACCGTGTTGTAGGCCATCATGGCCTCGAAGCCAGGGCCGGTCTTGACGATGCCGAGGTCAAGCCACCACGGGCGGCCGGCGTCCTTGGCGGCCTCGGTCGTGTAGAAGTTCTTCAGCGTGAGCTGGATCGGTGCCGGCGGCTTGGGCAGCGCCTTGAGCATTTTCTGAGGCGTCGTCGGGTCGGCGCTGTGGATGTGCACCACTGTCACATGCGGGATGTTGACGTTCTGTACTTCGGCCTGCAGACCGAGGCGCGCCAGGTCTTGCCGCAGAGCCGGGTACACGCGTGCGTCGAGCACGTCATTCACGTCTTTCGGCAGCGTGTAGACCACGCCGTAGGTGGCTTTGTGGGCGCGGAAATCGGGCTGGCCGATCGCGCTGTTGTCGATGGCGGGCGCCGAGGGGCCGGTGGTGCCGCAGGCCGTCAAGAATGCGCCGACGAAGGCGGTGAGGACCAGGGGCCGGAGGGTGCGAATCATGGGCAACTCCAATTTCAGGAACAAGGTGGTTAGGCCACCGACGACGAGGGCCGGCCCGGGCGAATTCCCGTGCCGGCAGGGAACGTTGGGGGGTCAGTCCGGCAGGGCCGGCAAAGCGGTCGATGGCGGGGCAGCGAGCACCGCGGCGTCGCTGCGGTCCTTGAGCTGCACGCCGGTGAGTTGCAGGCGCTTCGCTTCCTGCGCGAGCCACCAGAAGCGGCGGGCGGCGGCCGCGGGCGACAGGCCTTCGGGGCGGATGTTCGAGATGCAATTGCGCTCGGCGTCGTGGCGGCCGACGGCCGGCTTCCAGGTGAGGTACAGGCCCAGGCTGTCGGGTGAGCTCAGGCCCGGGCGCTCGCCGATCAGCATGGCGACCAGGCGTGCGCCGAGCAGGGCGCCGGCGTCGTCGGCGAGTGCGACGCGTGCCTGCTGCGCGATCACGACCGGGCCGAGGGTCCAGTCCGCGGGCATGCCGGCGCGGATGGCCGTGGCCATGGCGTGCGCGTTGCGCTCGACGGCCAGCGACGAGAGCCCGTCGCCGATGACCAGCAGCAGGTCGCAGCCCGCCGCGGGGCTGGGGCCGGCGGCTTCGCGCAGCGACTGTGCGCTGGCGTCGTCGAGCCGGCGGCCGAGGTCCGGGCGCAGCAGGTAGCTGGCGCGGTCCACGGCGGCGCTGTGCACCTGCAGTGACGGCAGTCCGTCGGCGGCCAGCGCGGCGGCCAGCGCCTGCGTGTCGAGCTGCACATGCACCGCGTCGCGCGCCTGGGCATGCGCGAAGCCGAAGCGCAGCAGCTCGGCGGTCGGCATGCTCGACCCCGCTCGGCCGAGCGCGAGGCGGGCGGCGGTGTAGGCGCGCAGATCGTCCCAGGGGTCGGGCGTGCTCATGGATAACCTCCGCCCTGCGGGCTGCGGTGCTGAGCGCCTTCGGGCGGCCGGGCGGCGCTCATGAAGTGCCTCCGTCGCCGAGGCGCAGTTGCCGCAGCTGCTGCAACGCCGGGTGCTGCGGCGTCACGCTCAGCACGCGGCCCTGCGCATCGGCCAGCTGCATCCGCTGCAGCCAGGCGTCGAACTCGGGTGCGCGCTTCAGGCCCAGCACCTCGCGCAGGTAGAGCGCGTCGTGGAAGGAGGTGCTCTGGTAGTTGAGCATGATGTCGTCGGCGCCCGGCACGCCCATGATGAAGGTCAGGCCGGCCGTGCCCAGCAGCGTCATCAGCGTGTCCATGTCGTCGGAATCGGCTTCGGCATGGTTGGTGTAGCAAACGTCGCAGCCCAGCGGCACGCCCATCAGCTTGCCGCAGAAGTGGTCCTCGAGCCCGGCGCGGATGATCTGCTTGCCGTCGTACAAGTACTCCGGCCCGATGAAGCCGACGACGGTGTTCACCAGCAGCGGCCGGAAAGCGCGTGCCACCGCGTAGGCCCGCGCCTCGCAGGTCTGCTGGTCGACGCCGTGGTGCGCACCGGCCGACAGCGCGCTGCCCTGGCCGGTTTCGAAGTACATGACGTTGTCGCCCAGCGGCCCGCGCTTGAGCGAAAGGGCCGCCTCGTGCGCCTCGCGCAGCACGGCCAGGCTCACGCCGAAGCTGGTGTTGGCCTTCTCGGTGCCGGCGACCGACTGGAAGACCAGGTCGACCGGCGCGCCCTGTTCGATCATCTGCACCGTGTTGGTCACGTGCGTGAGCACGCAGGACTGCGTCGGGATGCCGAGCTTGACGATCACCTCGTCGAGCATGTGGACCAGTCGGGTCAGCGCGGGCACGCTGTCGGTGGCCGGGTTGATGCCGATCACCGCGTCGCCCGCGCCGTAGAGCAGGCCGTCGACCATCGACGCCGCGATGCCGCGCAGGTCGTCGGTCGGGTGGTTGGGCTGCAGCCGCACTGCCAGGTGGCCGGGCAGGCCGATGGTGTTGCGAAAGCGCGTGACCACGCGGCACTTGCGCGCGACGAGGATCAGGTCCTGGTTGCGCATCAGCTTGCTCACGGCCGCCGCCATCTCGGGTGTGATGCCGGGCGCCACGCGCGCCAACATGGCGCTGTCGGCCGCATCGGACAGCAGCCAGTCGCGGAAGTCGCCGACCGTCAGGTGCGCGATGGGCGCGAAGGCCGCGGCGTCGTGCGTGTCGATGATGAGCCGCGTGACCTCGTCGCTTTCGTAGGGCACCAGGGCCTCGTCGAGAAAGCGCTGCAGCGGCACCTCGGCCAGGCACATGCGGGCGGCCATGCTCTCGACCGCCGTCGATGCCGCCAGCCCGGCCAGCACGTCACCCGAGCGCGCCGGCGTGGCCTTGGCCATCAGCGTGCGCAGGTCGGCGAAGTCCCAGGTGGTGGTGCCGGCGGTGTGGCGATAGGGCATGGTGCGTCGGCCTCGGTGTGCGTCAGGCGATGACGAGTCGTTCGCAGGCCTTGCGCAACGCGGCCAGGCCTGCGACCTCGCGCGCCTTGGCGTCGGTCACGACGATGTCGATGTCGGCGTTGCGCGCGTAGGTCACGCGGCTCGCCAGCCCGATCTTGCTGTGGTCGGCCAGGATGAGCACCTGCTGCGCCTGCTCGGCCATGGCGCGCGCGACGGCCGCTTCGTGGTGCTCGAAGCTCATGGCACCGTGCCTGGCGTGCAGGCCGACCGGCGACATCAGCGCCACGTCGGCGCGGAAGCGGCGGATGTCTTCCAGCGTGCCCTCGCCGTGCGTGGCCTGCGTCTTCACGTCGATCTCGCCGCCCAGCAGCCGGACCTCGTTGCGCGAACTGCGGCCCTCGTCGGCGCCGGCCAGCTTGAGCGCGATGGTCAGCGAATTGGTGATGACCGTCATGCCGCTGAGCGTGGCGATTTCCTCGGCCAGCGTCGACGTGGTGCTGCCGGCGTCGAGGAACAGCGTCTGCCCCGGGCGCAGCAGGCCGACCGCGGCCTTGGCGATGGCCCGCTTCTCCTTCTGGCGCACCACCAGCCGCACGGCCAGCGGCGGCTCGGGCTCCGGCCCGGTGGCCACGGCACCCCCGTGCACCCGGCGCAGTTCGCCGCTGCCTTCGAGCTCGAGCAGGTCGCGCCGCACGGTTTCGCGCGAGACGGCGAGGTCTTGCACGATGCGCTCGACGCTCACGCGCGAGAAGGTCGCCAGCAGGCTGCGGATGCGGAGGAATCGTTCTTCTTGGAGCATGGGTCGATAGGTTGCGTGCACCAGATGCGCGTACAGCATGGATTGTCGGACGAGCAGATGCAATAGCAATGCCACCGCGAGCCGACGCGCCGAATGCCCGCGCTTGAAGCGGCAACGGTCCGCACGGGGCGGACCGCTGCTTCATGTCGGGCTCAGACGTCGGTCGCACCCATCGCCGGGTCGCTCACCGAGTGCTTGCCGGTTTCGACCCGACCCGCGAAGCGGCGGTAGTAGTTGATGTCGGCGTCGCAGGTCACCTCGAAGTCGTACCAGCGCCCGCTGTCCGCCAGTTCCCAGTGCTGCTCGGCCGTCGCGCCGGCGGCGACTGTCGCCGTCCAGGGGCCGTCTGCGCGGTAGGCCTTGGCGCGGATGGTGAACGTGGCCGCGCTCTTGCCCGTGTTCATCATGCTCAGGTACACGTTGCCGTTGGTGATGTCGTAGCAGACGCGCACCTCCGGGGCGGCCGCAGTGCTCGCGCGCAGCGTGTTCAGGTCGCCCTTGAAGTGGCGGTGGTAGCCATTCGGTCCGAGCACCCACAGGTCGTAATGGCCGGCGTTGTCGGTCACGACGTTCCACGTGTCATCCAGCGTCTTGCCGGCTTCGACCGCATAGCGGCGCGGAAGGCGGCCGAGGTTGAGTCGGTCGTAGACGTGGAACACGGCGCCCGCCTTGCCCGTGTTGGCGAACAGCAGTTGCAGTTTGCCGCCGACGCTGTCGCTGCGTGCGCTGGTGTGCAGCTCGTAGGGCAGGGCACGCGAAGGCCGTGTGCCGGGCGCCTGCTGGGGTCGCTGCCGCGTCGTGGCCGGAACCACCTGCGCCAGTGCCTGCTGCTGGGCGCGCAGCGCATCGGCGTCATTCTTGCTCCTGCGGCCGGCCAGCGTGGGCAGCACTTCGGTGTTCGGCGTCTCGAAGTTGAAGGCGCTCGTCAGGTCGCCGCAGATCGCACGGCGGTAGCCGCTGATGTTCGGTTCCTTCACGCCGAAGCGCTGCTCGATGAAGCGCAGTACCGAGGTGTGGTCGAACACCTCCGAGTTGACCCAGCCACCGCGGCTCCACGGCGAGATCACATAGGCCGGCACGCGCACGCCTGGGCCGTACACACGGCCGTCGGGTGCTGGCTGGCTGGTGGTGCCGGGCGGGGCGGGGTGCGTGAAGCGCTCGAAGGCGACGTCGGTGGCCGACAGCGTGGTCTTGCCCGCCGCCGTGCCGTCGAGGTTGAGCGAGGGCGCGGCCGGAGACGGCACATGGTCGAAGTAGCCGTCGTTCTCGTCGAAGTTGACGATCAACACCGTCTTGCTCCACACCTCGGGCACGGCGGTCAGCGCGTCCAGCACCTCCTGCGTGTACCAGGCGCCTTGCACCGGGCTCGACGGGCCGGGGTGCTCGGAGTAGGTCGACGGCGCCACCACCCAGCTGACCTTGGGCAGCTTGCCGGCGAGCACGTCCTGCTTGAAGGCCTGCAGGAAGCCGCCGTCGGGCATGGTGTTGGCGATGCCCTTGTAGAGCGGGTTGCCGGTGTTGTCGCTGGCCGGGTCGTAGGCCGGCGAGACGACGCTGTCGTCGTGGCTCACGGGCTTGCCCGACACCTCGTTCGCCTTGCGGTACTGCTTGAAGCCGGACAGCGAGTTGTCGGTGTAGTTCTCCGGCATGTTCTGGTAGACGATCCAGCTGACGCCGGCTGCCTCCAGGCGCTCGGGGTAGGTCTTCCATTCGTAGCCGAGCGTCGAGGGGCCGATGTCGTCCCACTCATTGTTGACCGTGGCCACGCCGGCACCGGTCGGACCGTTGGTGCCGGTCCACAGGAACATGCGGTTCGAGTTGGTTCCCGTGTGCATCGCGCAGTGGTAGGCGTCGCAGACCGTGAAGGCGTTGGCCAGCGCGAACTGGAAGGGCAGCTCGGCTTCCTGGAGATAGCCCATCGACTGCGTGAAAGGCGCCGTCCCCGTCTTCTTGTACCGCGCCCACTGGTAGAGGCGCCCACCGTCCCAGGCGTTCTGGCCGTCAATCCACGAATGCGGCGTGCTGGTCACGCGCTGGGCGTTGCCTTGCGTGCCGTCGAGGTGATAGGGCAGCACCGGCTTGCCGGTGTCGTCGAGTTGCTCCCAGACGCTTCGGTATCCAGGCAGTGGGATGGTGAAGCGGTCACCAAAACCGCGCATGCCCCTCATCGTGCCGAAGTAGTGGTCGAAGGAGCGGTTCTCCTGCATCAGGATCACGATGTGCTCGACGTCGTTGATCGTGCCGGTCTTGTTGTTCGCAGGGATGGCGAGCGCGCGACGGATGCTCGGCGGAAAGGCAGCCAGCGTGGCGGCGGCGATGCCGGTGGTGGCGGTGTTGCGCAGGAAGTTGCGGCGTGAGGTCGTCATGGTGTGTGTTCTCGAAGGAGTCAGGGAGCGCAACGCATCTCGGGCTTGACGGTGGTGTCAGGCGGGGTGGGCGCGGTCGGTGTCGTGGGGGTGGCCGGCGTGCTGTCGCTGCCGCCGCCGCAAGCGGTCAGTGTGAGGGTCAGCAGGGCCAGCGCGGCGCCGGCAGCCAGCCGGCGCGGCGTTGCGCGCAATGAAGGCGAGAGAGGTTTCATCGGGGGCTTTCAAAGGGGTGGGTCAATGCGGTGAATCCGGCGAATTTGCAGTTGCGTCGAAAGTGCAACGAAATCCACAACTACCATTCGTGCCACGATCTTCATCCGCGTGCATGACAAGCCTTTGACAGCCGACGAGCGGCAACCGATGCGCGGATCGCCCATCACGGCCCTTGCATCGGTGGTTGCTCGCCCCCTAGAATCCGTTCCGCTCCGGGGCGCACGTGATGACGTGCTGAGATGGCGAATCCGATCGCCGAACCCGCGAACTTGAACCGGTTAGTACCGGCGGAAGAAGAGCTGCAGTTCCCTGGTCCACAGGCCCGTTTCTTTGCGCGGGCCATGGGTCCGTCGAGCGATTGCGGAGCACCCTCATCCCCACAGGAGTGCCCCATGAACGCCATCGACAAGTTCGCCTCGCTGCTCACGCTCACCCGCGAGCCCTTCCCCGCCTCCACCAAGTCCGCCATCGTCGGCAGCCGGGCCGACCTGCGCGTGCCGGTGCGCGACGTGGCGCTGACCAACGGCGAATGCGTGTCGCTCTACGACACGTCGGGGCCCTACACCGATGCCGCGGTCGCCATCGACGTGCGCCTCGGGCTGCCCGGCGTGCGCGACGCATGGATCGCGGAGCGCGGCGACACCGAAAGCTACGAAGGTCGTCAGCTGGCCGCGCTCGACGATGGGGTGAAGGGCGAGGAGAACGCGCGCATCGCGCAGCTGCGTACCGATGCCGCCGCGCTGCAGCGCACGCCGCGCCGTGCGAAGTGCGGTGCCAACGTGACACAGATGCACTACGCGCGCCGCGGCATCGTCACGCCCGAGATGGAATACGTGGCGCTGCGCGAGAACGGCAAGCGCGAATGGATGGCCGAGTACCTGGCCAACGGGGAGCGCGAGAAACGCGTGATGGGCAACCCGATGGGCGCGTCGATCCCGAAGATCATCACGCCCGAGTTCGTGCGCGACGAAGTGGCACGCGGCCGCGCCATCATCCCGGCCAACATCAACCACCCCGAGGTGGAGCCGATGGCGATCGGCCGCAACTTCAAGGTGAAGATCAACGCCAACATCGGCAACTCGGCCGTCACTTCCAGCATCGAGGAAGAGGTGGAGAAACTGGTGTGGGCGATCCGTTGGGGCGCCGACAACGTGATGGATCTTTCCACTGGCAAGAACATCCACACCACGCGCGACTGGATCGTGCGCAACTCGCCGGTGCCCATCGGCACGGTGCCGATCTACCAGGCGCTCGAGAAGGTCGGCGGCGTGGCCGAAGACCTGACCTGGGCGATCTACCGCGACACGCTGATCGAGCAGGCGGAGCAGGGCGTCGACTACTTCACCATTCACGCGGGGCTGCGCTTGCCCTTCATCCACCTCACCGCGAACCGCATGACCGGCATCGTCTCGCGCGGCGGCTCGATCATGGCCAAGTGGTGCATCGCGCACCACCAGGAGAGCTTTCTCTACACGCACTTCGAGGACATCTGCGACATCATGAAGGCCTACGACGTGAGCTTCTCGCTCGGCGACGGCCTGCGGCCCGGCAGCGGTGCCGACGCCAATGACGAAGCGCAGTTCGCCGAGCTGCGCACGCTCGGCGAACTCACGCAGGTGGCCTGGAAGCACGACGTTCAGACCATGATCGAAGGCCCGGGCCATGTGCCGATGCACATGATCCAGGCCAACATGGACGAGCAGATCAAGACCTGCCACGAGGCGCCCTTCTACACGCTCGGTCCGCTGACCATCGACATCGCGCCGGGCTACGACCACATCGCCAGCGCTATCGGTGCGGCCATGATCGGCTGGGCTGGCACCGCGATGCTCTGCTACGTCACGCCCAAGGAGCACCTGGGCCTGCCGGACCGCGACGACGTGAAGCAGGGGATCATCGCGTACAAGATCGCTGCGCACGCGGCCGACATCGCCAAGGGCCACCCGGGCGCCCGCTCGCGCGACGATGCGCTCAGCAAGGCGCGCTTCGAGTTCCGTTGGCAGGATCAGTTCAACCTCGGCCTCGACCCCGACACCGCGCGCGATTTCCACGACGAGACGCTGCCCAAGGACGCCAGCAAGACCGCGCACTTCTGTTCCATGTGCGGTCCGAAGTTCTGCTCGATGAAGATCACGCAGGAAGTGCGCGAGTACGCCGCGCAACGCGGGCTCGACGAAGGCGCGGTGGTGTCGGATGGCATGCACGCCAAGTCGGCGGAGTTCAAGGCGGGCGGGGGCGAGATGTACATCCCGATTCAGCCCGAGCGCTCATAGCGGCAGGGGGCGGTTGATAGGATCGCCCCATGAACCCTTCTTTCCCTTTCGATGCCGTGCTGTTCGACTGCGATGGCGTGCTGGTCGATTCCGAACCCATCACCAACGGCGTACTGCGCGACATGCTGGAAGAGCGCGGCTGGACGCTCAGCGCCGACGAATGCATGCGCATCTTCATCGGCAAGGCCGTCAAGGACGAGCGTGCGCTGATCGAGGCGAAGACCGGCGTGCCGGTCACCGACGAATGGCTGCGCAGCTTCTGGGAACGCCGCAACGTGCAGCTCGACCGCAGCCTGGTCGAGATCCCCGGTGCGCCGGCCGCTGTGCGTGCGCTGCAGGCCGCGCTGGATGGACGTATCGCCTGCGCCTCCGGCGCAGACCGCCGGAAGGTCGAACTGCAGTTGCAGAAGATCGGCCTCTACGATGCCTTCGAGGGCCGCATCTTCAGCGGGCACGAGACGCCGCGGTCCAAGCCTTACCCCGATGTGTACCTCGCGGCCGCAGCGGCACTCGGCGTCGACCCGGCGCGCTGTGCGGTGGTCGAGGACACGGTGACGGGCGCGACCGCCGGTGTCGCTGCCGGCGCCACCGTGTTCGGCTACAGCCCGGGCGGCCTCGGGCACAGCGGTGCAGACGCCTTGCGCGCGGCCGGCGTGGCGCAGGTCTTCACCGACATGGCGCAGTTGCCCGCGCTGCTGGCTGCGTGGCGGCCGGTCGCCGCCTGATTCTCAATCCTCGAAGTGCGGGCCGGGGCCCTCCCGGGCCAGCGTGTCCTGCGCATTGCGCAGCGGGCAGGCCTTGAGCGACAGACAGCCGCAGCCGATGCAGCCGTCGAGCTGGTTGCGCAGCTGCGTCAGCGTGCGGATGCGCTCGTCGAGTTCGGCGCGCCATTCGCGCGACAGCCGCCGCCAGTCGGCGGCCGTCGGCGTGCGCCCTTCGGGCAGTGCCTGCAGGGCTTGCGCGATCTCGGCCAGCGGAATGCCCACGCGTTGCGCCGCCTTGATGAAGGCCACGCGGCGCAGGATGACGCGCGGATAGCGCCGCTGGTTGCCGCCGCTGCGCGCCGCCTGGATCAGCCCCTTGCTCTCGTAGAAGTGCAGCGCCGAGACGGTGACGCCGCTGCGCGCCGCGACTTCGCCGACAGCCAGTTCGGGCGCCGGGACATGCGCGTCGGAGAAGGGGGCAATGGCAGATGTCATGGCGTGGAGGAATGCGTGTCGAAAACGCTTGACCTCAAGTTAAGTTGAGATTTGATACTAGCGCCTTCCCATCGCTTGTCCTCTCGCCATGACCACCTTGTCCTTCTTCACGGCCACAGTACCGGCAGCACCACCGCTGCCGTTGTTCATCAACCCGCCGCGCCTCTACGACCCGCGCCCCAATGGCTATTCGCACGTGGCTGTGGCGACCTCGCCGGCACGCTTCATCTATGTGGCGGGCCAGGGCGGGGAAGACGCGTCGGGCGCGCTGTCGCCGGACTTCGCCGCGCAGGTCGACCAGGCCCTGCACAACCTGCGCATCGCACTCGAGTCCGCGGGCGCCGAGCCCCTCGACGTGGTGCGCCTGGTCGTGCTCGTGGTCGACCACAGCGAGGCGCGCCTGGGGGTACTGAGCCGCGCGCTGAAGGCCACATGGGGCGACGAGCCGCCGCCGGCCTGCACGTTGATTCCGGTGCCGCGGCTGGCGCTCGACGGCATGCTGTTCGAGATCGAAGCCACGGCGGTGAAGGGGATGGCACGCGGCGCTTGAGCGGGCGTGATGGTCCGCGAGGCAGCCGCCGTCGGCACCGACCACATGGGGAATGCCATCGTGGCGGCGCTGCATGCGGGCGGCTAGAGTCGCGGCATGATCATTCTTCACCACTGCGTCAGTGCCCGGTCCTTTCGCCCGCTCTGGATGCTCGAGGAACTCGGCGCGGCGTACGAGTTGCGCATGCTGCCCTTTCCACCGCGCGTGCTGGCGCGCGCCTACCTCGACCTCAATCCGCTCGGCACCGTGCCGCTGCTGGTCGACGGCGCCACGCGCATGACCGAATCCGCCGCGATGTGCCAGTACCTCGCCGAACGCTGTGACCCTGAAGGAACGACGGGTCTTGCCGTGCGGCGCGACGAGCCGGCCTACGGCATGTGGCTCAACTGGCTGCACCACGGCGAAGCGACGCTGACCTTTCCGCAGACGATCGTGCTGCGCTACGGCCGCTTCGAGCCTGCCGAGCGCCGCCTGCCGCAGGCGGCGGACGACTATGCCAAGTGGTTCATCGCACGTCTGCGCGGCATCGAGGCCGCATTGGCCGGCAACGACTGGCTCTGTGCAGGCCGCTTCACCGCCGCCGATGTCTCGGTCGGCTATGCATTGCTGCTCGCGAGCCACCTCGATCTGGTCCAGCGCTTTCCACCGAACGTGGCCGCCTACTGGGGGCGCCTGCAGCAGCGCGAAGCTTTCGGCCGCGCCATGGCAGCGCAGGCGACTGCGGCGATCGGGCAGGGCGTGTCGGTGGAGCCGTCGCCCGGCCAGGCCAGACCTTGAAGGGCGATTGACGCCCGCGGCGCTTCGCACCACAGTGCGCGGGCGCCATCGCCTTGTCTTCGTGCGGCGCACCCAGGAACGCCATGACCCAGATTGGAAAACCCCCCTGCGATGACGCCGTCATCCGCAGCGACCACGAAGTCGCCGCGCCGTGCTCCGACGCGGCCAAGCGCGGCATCCTGCTCGCCGCCATCCTTGGCTCGAGCATGGCCTTCATCGACGGCACCGTCGTCAACGTCGCGCTGCCGGCCATCCAGCGCGATCTGCACGCCGATGCCTTTCAGGCGCAGTGGGTGGTGGAATCGTATGCGCTGTTCCTCGCGGCGCTGCTGCTGGTCGGCGGATCGCTCGGCGACCACTTCGGCCGGCGCCGCATCTTCGCCATCGGTGTCGCTCTCTTCGCGGTCGCGTCGGCCGCGTGCGCCGCCTCGGCCACGGTGCAGCAATTGATCGCCGCGCGTGCTGTGCAGGGCATTGGCGCGGCCTTGCTGGTGCCAGGCAGCCTGGCGCTCATCAGCGCGTCCTTCCCCGAAGGCGAGCGCGGCAGGGCGATCGGCACCTGGTCGGGCGCGAGCGGCATCACGGCCGCGATCGGCCCGGTCATCGGTGGCTGGCTGGTCGATCAGTACTCATGGACCTGGGCCTTCCTCATCAACGTGCCGATGGCGGCGGTGGTGCTGTGGGTGGTGTGGCGCCGCGTGCCCGAAAGCCGCAGCCCGTCGGCGAGTGGCCTCGACGTGGGGGGCGCGGTGCTCGCGACCGTCGGCCTGGGCGGCATCGTCTACGCCTTCATCGAAGCGCCGGTGCAGCAATGGCGCGCGCCCGTGGTGATCGCAGCGCTGCTCGTCGGCGTGGCGGCCAGCGCCGCCTTCGTGTGGGTCGAGTCGCGCGCCCGCGCGCCGATGTTGCCGCTCGCGCTGTTCGCGCGCCGCAATTTCGGCGGTGCCAACGTGCTCACGCTGCTGCTCTATGCAGCGCTCGGCGGCGGCCTGTACTTCTTCCCGCTCAACCTGATCCAGGTGCAGGGCTACTCCGCCACGGTGGCGGGCGCGGCGCTGCTGCCCTTCATCGTCATCATGTTCCTGTTCTCCGCCAAGGCGGGGCAGCTGGTCGACCGTTTCGGCCCGCGCCTGCCGCTGGTCGTCGGGCCGGTGATCGCCGGTGTCGGCTTCGCGCTGTTCGCGCTGCCGGGCATCGGCGCGAACTACTGGACGGCCTTCTTCCCTGCCGTGGTGGTGCTGGGCATCGGCATGACGATCACCGTGGCGCCGCTCACCACCACCGTGATGAACGCAGTCGGGCCCGACCTGGCGGGCATCGCTTCGGGCGTGAACAACGCGGTGTCGCGCACGGCGGCGGTGCTGGCCATCGCCGTGTTCGGCCTGGTCATGGCGATGGCTTTCGACGCGAGCCTGGCGACGGGCCTGCGCGAGATGCAGGCTTCGCCCGAACTCGTCGCCCACCTGCAGGCGCAGCGCAGCCGGCTCGCCGCCGCCGAGCCGCCCACCGGCATCGATGCGGCGAGCGCACAGGCCGTGAAGGCAGCGGTGCAGGGCGCCTTCGTCGCGGGCTTCCGGTGGGTGATGGGCATCAGCGCGCTGCTGGCCCTGTTGAGCGCGCTGAGCGCGTGGCTGTGGATCGGCGGCAAGCCGGTGGCGGGCGCAGCGGAGAAATCCTAGCCGCCGTTCGCTTCGAAGCGGATCGGCGCGCCGTGCGTCCGGGCGAGGTCGAGCACCTGGCCCGCCTGTGCGGTGTCGGCACGCCGGAGCACGAGCGCCGAGGGGCCTTCGCCGCGCGATGCGAGGCGCCGGGCGATCGCGTTCGGTGACGCAGCGCCCGAATCGGTCGGCGACGACAGCGCCAGCGTGCTGCTGCCGACGGTGATCCGCGCATGGCGCACGCCGCTGTCGGGCTCGGTGACCACGGCGCCGATCTGCGCATCGGAGTCGGCCTCGCCGAACAGGGCGCGGTAGCGCGCCAGGCTGGCGTCGAGGTCGTGCACCGCGATCTCCAGGCGCGCCACGCCGGTGGTGCCGTTGGGGTGCACGCGCGCCGCGCCTTCCGGCACCCGCAGGGCGCGTGGCGTGATGTCGCCGCACAGGAAGGGCAGGTCGGCCGAAGACGGTCGCGCGGTCTGCCACACCAGGCGTTCGCCGTCGGGCCGCAGCCGGCCGCCGTCGAGCGGGCCTTCGAGCACCAGGCCACGCTTCGCGGCACCCGCCACCGTCTCGGCGGTGTCCTGCGGCAGCAGCGCGAAGTCGACGATGCCTTCGCCGTGCCGCTGCAGCAGCGGCCACCAACGCTCCTGCGGCGCGGGCGACTTCCACGCGATCAGCTCGAGGTAGCTGCCGTCGGCGAAGACGACGAGCGCGTTGTGCGTCGGGCGGCCCGGATGGTCACCGCCGCGCAGCACCTGGAAGCCGAGGGCGGTGTAGTCCGCGATGGCGGTCTCGAGGTCGAAGACGGCGATGACGACGTGGTCCAGCGGCAGTGACATGGAGGCTTTCATGGGTCGAGGAACGACGGCGAAGAAGGGACCGACTAGAACGCGATCATCACGTGTTCCCGGTACGCCGGCCGCGCCTGCAGCCGCTGGTACCAGGCCATGACGTTCGGCAGCGGCGGGCGCGGGATGTCGAGTTCGAAGTAGCGGTACAGGCAGGTGCCGGCAGGGATGTCGGCCAGCGTGAGCCGGTCGCCCTCGATGAAGTCGCGCGTCTGCAGGAGCCGGTCGAGCACCTGGAACGATGCCGCGCACTGCGCGATGCTTCGCTCGACCAGCGCCAGGTCTCGCTGCGCTTCCGGCGTGCGGCACAGCGGCATGAAGATGCCGTCGATGAGGGCGGGCTGCAGGCGGCTCAGCGACCAGTCCATCCAGCGGTCGCGTTGCGAGCGGCCGGCCGCGTCGACGGGCCAGAGCACGTTGTCTCCATGTGCCGCGCCGTACGTCGCCGCGAGGTAGCGCAGGATGCTGTGTGATTCCCACACCACCGTGCCGTCGACGTCCTGGATGACCGGGACGCGGCCATGCGGGTTCAGCGCCAGGAAGTCGGGCTGCTCGATGAGCCCGAAGCTGCCGCCGGCCGGCACGTGCGCGTGCGGCAGGCCGAGCTCGTCGATCAGCCACAGCACCTTCTGCACGTTGAACGCGCTGCGCCGTCCCCAGACCTTCAGCATGCCGATGTCTTCAGCAGTTGTAGTCGCCGCCGTCGCGGTCGAGCAGCCGCAGCAGCGCGGTCCATTCGCGGTCGAGGTGCACCGTGTCGAGGTAGGCGTAATCGTCGTGCTGCTTGGCCGCGTGTTCGCAGACCTCGGGCGAGGGCAGCACATATTTCTGGCCCATCGACAGCGTCTGCACCTGGATCTCGCAGGCGCGGTTCAGATAGAACATGCGCGTGAAGGCCTCGGCCACCGAGCGCCCCGTGGTCAGCAGGCCATGGTTGCGCAGGATCAGGTAGTGCGCGTTGCCCATCGACTGCACGATGCGCTGGCGCTCGTCGAGATCGAGCGAGATGCCTTCGTAGCCGTGGTAGTTCACGCGGTTGTAGAACTGCATGCTGATCTGGTTGAGCGGCAGCAGCCCGCATTCGAGTGCCGCCACGGCCATGCCGGCGTTGGTGTGCAGGTGCACCACGCATTCGACGTCGGGCCGGCTCTGGTGCAGCGCGCTGTGGATGGTGAAGCCTGCAGCGTTCACCTCGAAGCGGTCGTCGCCGATCGGGTTGCCGTCGACGTCGATCTTCACCAGGCTCGACGCGGTGATCTCGTCGAAGAACCAGCCGTGCGGATTGATCAGAAACTGGTCATGCCGGCCCGGCACGCGCACCGAGATGTGCGTGTAGATGAGGTCGGTCAGCGCGAACTTGGCGGCCAGCCGGTACGACGCGGCGAGCTGGGTGCGCACGGCCCATTCGGCGTCGCTGATGTTGCGTGGCTTGCGGTTGCGGTGCGGGTCGGTGGTGGAAATCATTGGGGGGTGTCCGTCGGTGGGAGGGAAGTCGGTTCAGGGCAGCAGGGCTGTCACCACGATCTCGACCCGGTATGCCGGGTCGGCCAGTTCGACCTTGCCACAGCAGCGCGTCGGCGTTTCGCCCGGCACGACCCAGTCGTCCCATACGGCGTTGAGTCCGGCAAAGTCGCTCATGGAGGCGAGCCAGATCTGTGCCGTGACCAGGCGGTCGCGTGTGGTGCCGGCCCGGGCGAGCAGGTCGTCGATCTTCTGCAGCACCTGGCGGGTCTGGCCGCCGATGTCGAGCGTCTTGTCGTCGGCGACCTGGCCGGCGAGGTAGACCATGCCGCCGGCCATCACGGCGCGGCTGCGGCGGCCGTTCTGGTCGAGGCGCACGATGTCGCGCGGGGCCGATTCGGTGTGAGGGGTAGACGGGCTCATTCGATTCCTCAGGTGTTCTCGGCAACGATGCGGCGGCAGTGCGCCAGCGCGGCTTCGCCGAGGTTGGCATTGGCTTCCGGCGTGCGGAAGGCCGAGTGCGCCGACAGCGTGACGTTGGGCAGCGTCGTGAGCGGATGGCCGGCGGGCAACGGTTCGGTCGTGAACACGTCGAGGCCGGCCGCGCGGAGCTTGCCGGCGCGCAGTGCATCGACCAGCGCGTCCTCGTCGGTCAGCGCACCGCGCGCGGTGTTCACCAGGATCGCGCCGTCGCGCATCGCGGCGATGCGCTCGCGCGACAGGAAACCGCGCGTCTCGTCGTTGAGCAGCAGGTGCAGCGACACCACGTCGCTGCGCGCCAGCAATGCGTCGATGCCGACGAACTCGACGCCCGCGTGCTGCTTGGGCGAGCGGTTCCAGGCGATGACCTTCATGCCGGCGCCGACGGCGAGGCGCGCCAGTTCTTCGGCAATGCCGCCGAAGCCGATCAGGCCCAGCGTCTTGCCGGTGAGCTGGACGGCCTCGGTGCGCAGCCACTGGCCGGCGCGCATCCCGCGGTCCATCAGTCCGAAGCCCTTGGCGGCCGACCACATCAGCGAGAAGGCGCATTCGGCCACGGCCGTGTCGCCATAGCCCTTGATGGTGTGCACGCGGATGCCGAGCGCCGCGAGTTCTTCGACATCCATATAGCTGCGCGCGCCGATGCCGAGGAACACGACGTGCTTCAGGCCTTTGCATTCACGGGCGATCGCGGTCGGCAGGAAGGTGTGGTCGACGATGGCGATCGGCGCGCCCGCCAGCACGGCAGGCAGTTCGGCGGACGTGATGTCGGGCTGGCGGTTGATGTGCAGCGGCAGGTCGTCGGCACGATGCAAGCCCGAAAACACTGCGGAGAGCGTGGGATTGGCGTCCACGAAGGTCGCCCGCCATTCCCCAAGTTGGGGAATGGATGGCACGGCGGCGGCATGGGAAGCAGAAGACGTCACAGGCGGGTTCTCCGGAAAAAAGAGGAATCTGGATGCGTGGAAAGATGCGAACCAAATCGGTGCACATCCTCCTGAAAATGTGCGGAAAGCATATCGCTTGTCAGCATACAAGGCAATAGTTATAGTCTGTATACAGGACGGAGCGCAGACGTTGCATTTTGCAGGCGCCCGCTTCGTCGTACCATTCTTTCGAGGAAATCCGTATGAAGTTGCGTTGTCTTCTGGCGTCCGTGGCGGCCTTCTTCAGCGGCGCGGCCATTTCGCAGGATGCCAATTGGCCCAGCCAGCCCATTTCCTTCGTCAGCGGCTTTCCGGGCGGGGCCGCGACCGATATCTATGCGCGCAAACTCGGCGCCGAATTGACGCCCGTGTTGAATACGTCATTCATTTCCGATAGCCGCACCGGCGCTGGCGGGAATATCGCGTCGAGTATCGTGGCGCAGGCGAAGCCCGACGGCTACACCTTCCTGCTGGGAACGGCCGGCACCCACGCCATCAATCCGGCGCTGTACAAAAAATTGCCTTTCGACCCGGTCAAGGATTTCACGCACATTGCGCTGCTCGGCAATCTGCCCAATGTGCTGCTGGTGAACCCGGAAAAGCATCCGGATATCAAGACCTGCAAGGACCTGCTGGCGCTGGCCAAGAAGAAGCCCGGTGAACTGAATTACGCCTCGACCGGCAATGGCGCTTCGGGCCACCTGGCGGCCGTGCAGTTCGGCGGCGCGTCGCAGACCCGCTACACCCACGTGCCTTACCGCGGCCAGGGCCCGGCCATGACGGCGCTGCTCTCGGGCGAGGTCGACTTCTTCTTCAACCAGAGCTCGCCGAGCATCCCGGTGGTCCAGTCGGGCAAGGCGCGCGCGCTCGCGGTCACCTCATCGCAGCGCATCGCCGCCCTACCGAACGTGCCGACCGCTGCCGAAGCCTGCGACCTCGCGGGCTTCGAGAGCACGACCTGGTACGGCCTCTTCGGCCCGACCGCGCTGCCGCCCGCCATCCAGACCAAGATGTCGCAGGCGGTGCTCAAGACCATTCAGACCGACAGCTTTCGCGCCTGGCTCATCAGCCAGGGCATCGCACCGATCGAGGACGGCTCGCCGGCCGCCTTCAAGAAGGTGCACGAGGCGGACCTGGTGCGCTGGGCGAAGATCGTGAAGGAGTCGGGCGCGCAGGTGGATTGACGCGCGCCGCCGGCGTCGCTTCAGGCGACCGGCGCGCTGCTCATGTAGATCTGCGCGTAGCCTTCCTTCAGGGCGGACGAGATCTGGTCGAGGCGGCGGTTGATGTGCTTGCTCAGGATCGGAATGCACAGGTCCGGGTCGCGCGCCTTCAGGCCCAGCAGGATGTCGCGGTGGTCCTTCTGGCTCAGGGTGCGGTCGCAGCGTTCCATGTCGATCCAGCGCACGAAGCGGATCCTGGCGTTGACGTTGGCCAGCACACGCATCATTTCGGCGTTGCCCGACATCTGCATCAGCCGCTCGTGGAAGGTTTCGTCCAGGCGAACCAATTCATCGACGGTGCGGTCACCGGGCTCGGGGCCGGTGTTGTCCAGAAAGGCGAGGAGGGCGTCGATGTCATCGTCCTTCGCACGGTCGATGGAAATTCGCAGCGCCTCGACTTCGATCACTTTTCGCAATTCGTACAGCGAAAAAACTTCCTGCACGTCGAGGTTGCGGCAATAGAAGCCCTTGCCGGAAACGAATTGCAGAAGCCCTTCGGTGTAAAGCCGTGTCAAAGCCTCGCGCAGCGGCGTCCGGCTCACGCCGAGCGAGCGCGCGAGCGTGCCCTCATTCAGGCGCTCACCCGGTTTGAAGCTGTAGTCGATGCTCATCAGCTTCAATTTCTCGTAAACCTGTTGGACGATGCTGTCGGATGTCTCTGTCACCGGGTGCCTCTGTTCGCGGCGCGGATGGGCCGAATGTGGGGCGTGAGTATACCAGCCGAAGTACAGGTGTGCATATTGAAATACGGGGCGCGGGAATTGGCAATAAAATGAATTGACGATAATCGATCGCAAATTGATTTGCGGAAATTCTGCCGACCGACGCTGTCATGTCCGCAAATGGCCAGACAAGACGCGCGGGCCCGCCGATGATCGGATCTTTCCCGCATCCCATGACCGCTCCTCTTCCCCGTTCCTTCGCCGCCCTCACCGGCGCCAACCTGGCCGCGCAATCGGCCGAGCAGTTGAGTCTGGCGGCCGTGCCGCTGGTCGCGGTGCTGCTGCTCGGCGCCGGGCCCGGCGAAATCGGCCTGCTGGCGGCGGTGCAGACCCTGCCCTTCCTGCTGCTGTCGCTGCCGCTCGGCTGGATGGCCGATCGGCTGCCGCGGCGACGGCTCATGCTCGGTGCCGAAGTGCTGCGCGCGCTGTCGTTGCTGGCCCTGCTGGCGGCTGTGCTGCTGAATCGACTGTCGATCGAGGGCATCGCGCTGCTCGGATTCATCGGGGCGGTCGGCACCGTTGCTTTCAGCGTGGCGGCGCCGGCCTTGGTGCCCGCGCTGGTGCCGCGTGCCGCGTTGGCACAGGCCAACGGACGGCTCGAGTTGGCGCGCAGCGCGGCCTACGCGGGCGGGCCGGCGATCGGTGGAGCGCTGGTGGCGTGGGCGGGTGCGTCGGCGGCCTTCGTGCTGGCGACGGTGCTGTCGATCGCAGCCATCGCGCTGTTGTGGCGGTTGGTCGAGCCGCCGATGGCACCCCGCGCGGCGCGCCATCCACTGCGCGAAGTGCAGGACGGCGCGGTCTTCGTCTGGCGCGACCCGATGCTGCGGCCCATGCTGCTCACGGCAGTGGCCTGGAACATCGCGTGGTTCGTGCTGCAGGCGGCGTACGTTCCCTACGCTGTGCGGGTGCTGGGTCTGGGCGCGGGCGTGGTCGGCGTCACGCTCGGCGCTTTCGGCGCCGGCATGGTGATGGGCGCGCTGCTGGCGCCGCGCCTGGTGCGCGCCATGCCTTTCGGTCGCGCGATCCAGCTGGGGCCGGCGGTGTCGGTGGTCGCGGCCGCGACCATGGTCGCCACCTTGTTCGTGCCGAGCGCCTGGGTCGCGGGGCTGTCCTTCTTCCTCTTCGGCGCCGGGCCGATCGTGTGGACCATCACGTCGACCACGCTGCGCCAGAGCCTCACGCCCGCCGCGATGCTCGGCCGCGTGGGCGCGCTGTTCCTGACGGTGAACGCGGGTGCCCGGCCGGTGGGGGCGGCGCTGGGCGGGCTGGTCGGTGTGCGCTGGGGCGAGGCCGCCTGCCTGTGGCTCGCGCTCGCGGGCTTCGTGCTGCAGGCGCTGCTGATCGTGCGATCGCAGGTCGGCGGGCTGCAGCGGCTGCCCGAAGCCGTCGTCTGATCTGAACGATCAGTTCTGCGCGAAGCAGTAGAGCAATCCGCCGCCGCCCGTCTTCTTGAGCGCGTCGATGCTGCAGCCCTGCGTGGAATGCGACGAATTCCACGACTTCGACGGCGCGTCGTCGCGCAGGCCCATGCGGTCGTGGTGGCCGACCAGCGCCGAGCCGTCGCCGCTCTTCGTCCAGTTACCGCAGGTGTTGTCCTTGCCGTCGTTCACCGCGCGGCCGTCGGGCGACGAGCCGGTCAGCATGTCGTGCAGGTTGACCGGGTCTCCGCGCCCGCTGATGGTGGTGCCCCGTTCGGTCAACGCGGTCTGCTTGGTCAGGTTGTTGGTGTCGCTGTGCAGGTTGGCCACGCTGGTGGCGATCACGTCGCCCTTCACGTTGCGCCACGGGCCGCTGCCGATGCGGTCGCGCGCGTCGACCGACGGGCTTCCGGGCATGGCGCTCGCGCTGAGGTAAGCGCGCCATGTGCGGCTCCCCGCGCCGGCGCTGGCGCCCAGCGCCTGGCAGTAGCGGTCGGCACCGGCCAGGCCACCGAAGTCCGCGCCCTTGCCCGGGTTGGCGCTGGTCACGAAGAAGCTCATGCCGGCCTGCGGCGTCGACGGGCCCATGGCGCCGCACGCGGCCAACAGGGCCGCGGCTGCTGCGGAGAGGGCGATGAAGGATGAACGACGGATCATGGCGATGCTCCAGGGGGGGCGGTTGGTGAGGGGGCGACAAGAAAGTCGACGGACGGTACGCGCGGCCGACGGGCATGACAAGGGGGGCGACCCGGCCGCAGCGCAAAATGCGCCGATGAAAGCTCCTCCCCGTTTGCAGTCGCTCGTCGACGAAGGCCTGATCGACACCGTGGTGCGCCAGCTCATGAGCGGCAAGGAAGCGATGGTCTATGTGGTGCGTTGCGGCGATGAAACGCGCTGCGCGAAGATCTACAAGGAAGCGACCAACCGCAGCTTCCGCCAGGCCGTCGACTACACCGAGAACCGCAAGGTCAAGAACACGCGCCTGCAGCGCGCCATGGCCAAGGGCACGAAATTCGGTCGCCAGGCCACCGAGGCCGCCTGGCAGAGCGCCGAGGTCGACGCGCTCTACCGTCTGGCCGCCGCCGGCGTGCGCGTGCCGGTGCCCTACAACTTCTGCGACGGCGTGCTGCTGATGGAGCTGGTGACCGACGCCGAGGGCGATGCCGCACCGCGCCTGAACGACGTGGTCTTCACGCCCGAGGATGCGCGCCGCCACCATGCGTCCTTGCTCGCCGAAGTGGTCCGCATGCTGTGCGCGGGCGTCGTGCACGGCGACCTCTCCGAATTCAATGTGCTGCTGGCGGCGGACGGCCCGGTGATCATCGACCTGCCGCAGGCGGTCGACGCCGCGGGCAACAACCACGCCAAACGCATGCTCCTGCGCGACGTGGAGAACCTCAAGGTCTTCTTTGGCCAGTTCGCGCCCGAGCTGCTGCAAAGCCGCTACGGCGAGGAAATGTGGAACCTCTACGAACGCGGCGAGCTCGACACCGCCTCGGTGCTGACGGGGCAGTTCGTTCGCGCCACCGGCCCGGTGGACGTGGGCGGCGTGCTGCGCGAGGTGGACGATGCGCGTGCTGAAGAGTCCGCGCGCCGTGTGCGCATGGCCGGCGGCTGATTCGCCGCGCTGCAGACGCGTTGCACCTGTTCATCAGAATTCGTCGCAGCCTTACGTGGCGTTCACATCGGGCCTTCAATATGAAGGCTCCTGAACACAACGCCTTGAAGGAGTTGCCATGATGAAGAAGATGTCCCTTGCGATCGGCACCGCCGCACTTCTGGCACTGGCCGCCTTGAGTGCGCCGGCCCAAGCCCAGCATTACGACCATCGCCCGGACTACCGGCCGCGCGTGGTGGTGGTCCCGCCGCCACCGCCCCGCCATGTGGTGCGTCCGGGCTACGACCATCGCTATGACCACCGGGACGACCATCGCCGCTACGACCGCCGCGACCATCGTCGCGGCATGCGTGACGACGACCGCGACGGTGTGCCCAACCGCTACGACCGCCGGCCCAACAACCCGTACCGTCACTGAGCGCGGGCCCCCGAACTCAGCGCCCCTCGCGCCGGAATTCGCCGGGGGTCGTGCCGGTCCATTCGCGGAATGCGCGTGAGAAGCTCTTCTCGTTGCGAAAGCCCACGGCCAGCGCGACCTGCTTGATCGGCCGGCTCGTGCGCCGCAGCAGGTCGGCGGCCTGCGCCTGGCGCACCTCGTCCTTCAGGGCCTGAAGCGGCACGCCTTCTTCCTGCAGTTGCCGATGCAGCGTGCGGCTCGACATGTGGAGCAGCGCGGCGATGGCATCGGCCGTCGCGGCTTCCACCGGCCGAAGCCGCAGCAGCTCGCGCACCCGTTCGCCCAGCAAACGGTCGCGTCGGTACTGCAGCACCGTCAGCGGCAGGGCGCGCTTGAGCATCGTGCGCAGCGCCGGCTCATCGCGCTGCAGCGACAGCTGGAGGTAGCGCTCGTCGAAGCTGTAGCGGGCGCGCTCGGCATCGAAGTGCAGTTCGCCGGTGAACATCAGCGGGTAGGCGTCGCGGTGCGGCGGCGGCGCGAAAGGGAAGTGCGCGCTGCGCAGCGAGATGCGCGAGTCGATCGCCCAGCAGGCGTAACCGTGCAGGAAGCGCAGGCTCGACACCAGGCACAACTCGCGGAACACGCCCAGGTCGCGGTGTTCGGTAATCGACACCGTCGCCACCCCGCCCGCCACCTGCAGGTCGAGCGCGATGTCGTCGGTCAGCAAGCGGTGATGCCGACACCAGCGTTTGATGGCCACGCCCAGGTCCATGGCGCTGAGCGAGGCGCGACACAGCATGCCGTAGCTGCCCCACGGCAGTCGCCGCGTGAACCAGCCGAGCGCCTCGTCATCGAGCTCCTGCATCGCATGGGCATTGAGTGCCTCGAACTGCAGCGCGGTCACGTGCGCGTTCGGCCGGGCCAACTCGCGCGGCGCTATCTGTGCCGCACGCAACGCCTTCGCCGGGTCCACGCCGTATCGGGCGTAGCCTTGCACGATCGCTCGCACGAAGGCCATCGGCGTGGCGGCACGGCCGGGCTTGAGGAAGGCGGGTGCGGTCATGATGAAGAGCCGTTCGGCTGGCGCAATTTGCAACCATTGTGGCGGCAAATGCGCCGGAGGCGGGCGTAAGCTGCGGCTTTTGCGGGTGCTGCGGCTTCGTTGGCGCATCACGCGCCAGCCCCCCAGAGGAGACAACGCCCATGCCCGCACCGAGCCTTCCCGGCCTGAACTTCGACCTCGGCGACACCGTCGACTCCCTGCGCGAGGCGATCGACGATTTCGCGCACCACGAGATCACGCCGCGCGCCGCCGAGATCGACCGCGAGAACCTGTTCCCGCACGACTTGTGGAAGAAGCTCGGCGACCTCGGTCTGCATGGCATGACGGTGAAGGAAGAGTACGGCGGCACCGAGCTCGGCTACCTGGCGCACATCGTGGCGATGGAAGAGGTGTCGCGTGCCTCGGCCTCGGTTGGCCTGTCGTACGGCGCGCATTCGAACCTGTGCGTGAACCAGATCCACCGCAACGGCAGTGAGGCGCAGAAGAAAAAGTACTTGCCCAAACTGGTCAGCGGCGAACACGTCGGCGCATTGGCCATGAGCGAGGCGAACGCCGGCTCCGACGTGGTGAGCATGAAGCTGCGCGCCGAGAAGAAGGGCGACCGCTACGTGCTCAACGGCGGCAAGATGTGGATCACCAACGGCGGCGACGCCGACACGCTGGTGATCTACGCCAAGACCGAACCCGAGATGGGCGCACGCGGCATGACGGCCTTCATCGTCGAGAAGGGCTTTGCGGGCTTCAGCGCCGGCACCAAGCTCGACAAGCTGGGCATGCGCGGCAGCAACACCTATCCGCTGTTCTTCGACAACTGCGAAGTGCCCGAAGAGAACGTGCTGGGCGGCGAAGGCCTGGGTGCCAAGGTGCTGATGAGCGGTCTCGACTACGAGCGCGCCGTGCTGTCGGGCGGCCCGCTGGGCATCATGGCTGCCTGCATGGACGCGGTGATCCCCTTCGTGCACGAACGCAAGCAGTTCGGGCAGAGCATCGGCGAATTCCAGTTGATGCAGGGCAAGATTGCCGACATGTACTCGACGTGGCAGGCCACGCGCGCCTATGTCTACGCCGTGGGCAAGGCCTGCGACCGCAACGACCATGCGCGCAGCTTCCGCAAGGATGCCGCCGGCGCCATCCTCTATTCGGCCGAGAAGGCGACCTGGATGGCCGGCGAAGCGATCCAGGCGCTGGGCGGCGTGGGCTACACCAGGGACTTCCCGGTCGAGCGCCTGTGGCGCGATGCCAAGCTGTACGAGATCGGCGCCGGCACCAGCGAGATCCGCCGCATGCTGATCGGCCGCGAACTCTTCAACGAAACCGCCTGAGGCTGCACGATGGCAGCGAACCCGAGCTACGCCAAGGGCGCCACCGACATCCCGCTGATCGAGCAGACGCTCGGCGCCTTCTTCGACGCCATGGTGGCGAAGCAGCCCGACCACGAGGCGCTGGTGAGCCGCCATGAAGGCCTGCGCCTTACCTACCGTGAACTGCAGAAGGCCGCCAACCGTCTGGCGAGCGCGCTGCTGAACACGGGCCTGCTGCCCGGCGACCGCGTCGGCATCTGGTCGCACAACAACGTGCCCTGGATCCTGATGCAGATCGCGACCGCGAAGGTCGGGCTGGTGCTGGTCAACATCAACCCGGCCTACCGCACGTCGGAGGTCGAGTACGCGCTGAACAAGGTCGGCTGCAAGCTGCTCGTGACCATGGCGCAGTTCAAGAGCAGCGACTACCTGGGCATGCTGCGGGAACTGGGGCCGAAGCGGCTGCCGCTGCTGCAGCGGACCGTGTGGATCGACAAGGCGGGGGATGCGGCGCAGGAGGGCATGCAGCGTTTCTCGGAACTGCTCGCCAGCGGCGATCCGGAAGACCCCCGCATTGCACAGGTCGGCGCCCGACTCAAGGGACAAGATCCCATCAACGTCCAGTTCACCAGTGGCACCACCGGCTTCCCCAAGGGCGCGACGCTGACGCACCGCAACATCCTCAACAACGGCTTCTTCGTGGGCGAGTGCATGGGCCTCGCGCCGGCCGACCGGCTCTGCATCCCGGTGCCGATGTACCACTGCTTCGGCATGGTGCTGGGCAGCCTGGCCTGCCTCACGCACGGCAGCACCATCGTGTTTCCGAACGACGGCTTCGATGCGCTGTCGGTGCTCGAGACGGTGCAGGCGGAGAAGTGCACGGCACTGCATGGCGTGCCGACCATGTTCATCGCGGAACTCGACCACCCGCGCTTCGCCGAGTTCGACTTGAGCACGCTGCGCACCGGCATCATGGCCGGCACCGCCTGCCCGATCGAGGTGATGAAGCGCGTGGTCGAGCGCATGCACCTGGGCGAGATCACCATCGCCTACGGGATGACCGAGACCAGCCCGGTCAGCTGCCAGAGCGCGGCCGACACGCCGCTCGACAAGCGCGTGGCCACGGTCGGCAAGGTGCAGCCGCACCTGGAGGTGAAGATCGTCGACCCCGAGACCGGTGCCACCGTGCCGCGCGGCCAGTCGGGCGAACTGTGCACCCGCGGCTATTCGGTGATGCACGGCTACTGGGAAGACGAGGAGAAAACCCGCGAGGCGATCGACGCCGAGCAATGGATGCACACCGGCGACCTGGCCACGATGGACGACGAGGGCTACGTCAACATCGTCGGCCGCATCAAGGACCTGGTGATCCGCGGTGGCGAGAACATCTACCCGCGCGAGATCGAGGAGTTCCTCTACCGCCATCCCAAGGTGCAGGACGTGCAGGTGGTCGGCTTGCCCGACAAGAAGTACGGCGAAGAGCTGTGTGCCTGGGTCATCGTCAAGCCGGGCCAGACGGCGACCGAGGACGAGATCCGCGACTTCTGCAAGGGCCAGATCGCGCACTACAAGGTGCCGAAGTACATCCAGTTCGTCACCGCGTTCCCGATGACGGTGACCGGCAAGATCCAGAAATTCAAGATCCGCGACGAGATGAAAGAGCGGCTCGGACTCAACGAAGAAAAGACGGCATGACCAAACTCGAGACAAAGCTCAATGCGCGCAGCGCCGATTTCCAGGCCAATGCCACCGCGATGCGCGCGCTGGTCGATGACCTGCACACCCAGTTCGCCAAGGTCGAGGCCGGCGGTGGCGAGGCGGCGCGCGCCAAGCACGTCGCGCGCGGCAAGCTGCTGCCGCGTGATCGCGTGGCTGAGTTGCTCGACCCGGGCACGCCCTTCCTGGAGATCGCGCCGCTGGCGGCCTACGGTATGTACCTGGATGCCAAGGGCGCGGAATCCGCACCCGGCGCGGGCCTGATCGCCGGCATCGGCCGCGTGAGCGGCGTCGACTGCATGATCGTCTGCAACGACGCGACGGTGAAGGGCGGCACCTACTACCCGTTGACCGTCAAGAAGCACCTGCGCGCGCAGGAGATCGCCGAGCAGAACCGCCTGCCCTGCATCTACCTGGTCGATTCCGGTGGTGCCAACCTGCCGAACCAGGACGAGGTCTTCCCCGACCGCGATCACTTCGGTCGCATCTTCTACAACCAGGCGCAGATGAGTGCGCAGGGCATCGCGCAGATCGCGGTGGTCATGGGGTCGTGCACGGCGGGCGGCGCCTACGTGCCGGCGATGAGCGACGAGTCGATCATCGTGAAGAACCAGGGGACCATCTTCCTGGGCGGCCCGCCGCTGGTGAAGGCTGCGACCGGCGAAGTCGTCACCGCCGAAGATCTGGGCGGCGGCGACGTGCACACGCGGCTGTCGGGCGTGGTGGACCATCTGGCGCAGAACGATCTGCATGCGCTGTCGCTGGCCCGGTCGGCCATCGCCAACATCAACCGCAAGGACGCGACCGAGGCGTTGCACCCCGACGTGCGACAACCGGAGTTTCCCCGCGAAGAGCTTTACGGCGTGATCCCCACCGACACGCGCAAGCCTTTCGACGTGCGCGAGATCATCGCGCGCATCGTCGACGGCAGCGAGTTCCACGAGTTCAAGGCGCGCTTCGGCGCCACGCTGGTCTGCGGCTTCGCGGAAATCGAAGGCATGCCCGTCGGCATCGTCGCCAACAACGGCATCCTGTTCAGCGAGTCGGCGCAGAAGGGCGCGCACTTCATCGAGCTGTGCTGCCAGCGCAAGATCCCGCTGGTGTTCCTGCAGAACATCACCGGCTTCATGGTGGGCCGCAAGTACGAGAACGAGGGCATCGCACGCCACGGCGCGAAGATGGTGACGGCCGTGGCCACGGCCAACGTGCCGAAGTTCACCATCATCATCGGCGGCAGCTTCGGCGCCGGCAACTACGGCATGTGCGGCCGCGCCTACTCGCCGCGCTTCCTCTGGATGTGGCCCAACGCGCGCATCAGCGTGATGGGCGGCGAGCAGGCCGCGAGCGTGCTGGCCACCGTCAAGCGCGACGGCATCGAGCTGAAGGGCGGCAGCTGGAGCAAGGAAGAGGAAGAGGCCTTCAAGGCGCCGATCCGCCAGCAGTACGAAGACCAGGGCCACCCTTACTACGCGACGGCGCGGCTGTGGGACGACGGGATCATCGATCCGGCGGACACGCGGCGGGTGCTGGCGTTGGGGTTGGCTGCTTCGCGGAATGCGCCGGTGCCCGAGCCGAAGTTCGGCATCTTCCGGATGTAGTGCTGAGACTGACGCATGACCTTTACCAAACTCAAGCTCACCACCGAAGGCCCCGTCGCCCGCATCTGGCTCGACCAGCCCGACACGCGCAACGCGTTCGACGACGTGGTCATCGCCGAACTGACGCAGGCCTTCCTCGAGGCCGGCGCCGCACCACAGGTCAAGGCCATCGTGCTCGGCGCCAACGGCCCCGCCTTCTGCGCGGGCGCCAACCTCAACTGGATGCGCCGCATGGCCGACTACACGCGCGACGAGAACCTCGCCGACGCGGGCAAGCTGGCCGACATGCTGCGCACCATCGCCGAGTGTCCCAAGCCCACGATCGCACGGGTGCAGGGCGACGTGTATGCCGGTGGCATGGGCCTGGTCGCGGCTTGTGACATGGCGGTGAGCGTCGATACCGCCTGGTATTGCCTGAGCGAAGTGAAGATCGGCCTGATCCCCGCGACCATCAGCCCGTACGTGATTCGTGCGATGGGCCCGCGCGCCTCGCAGCGCTATTTCCTGACGGCCGAGCGCTTCACGGCGGCCGAGGCACACCGCATCGGCTTCGTGCACGAAGTGGTGGCGGCCGATGCGCTCGACGCCAGGGTCGACGAACTGCTCAGGGCGCTGACCGGCGCCAGCCCGGCTGCCGTGCGCGCGTGCAAGACGCTGCTGGCCGACGTCACCGGCCGCGCCATCGACGACGCACTGATCGCCAAGACCGTCGACGGCATCGCCGACATCCGCGCCAGCGACGAAGGCCGCGAAGGCGTGCAGGCCTTCCTGCAGAAGCGCAAGCCGTCGTGGCTGAACTGAGCTGACCATGCCTGAACTCGACATGCCCCAATTGCTCGCGCTGGCCGCGGCCCTCGGCTGGGCCAGTGGCGTGCGCCTCTACCTCGTCGTGCTGCTGACGGGGCTGGCCGGCTACTTCGGCTGGGTGCCGCTGCCCAGTGGCCTGCATCTGCTGGCCAATCCGGTCGTGCTGGCGGTGAGCGGCTTCATGGTGTTCGTCGAGTTCTTCGCCGACAAGATCCCCGGGCTCGATTCGCTATGGGACATGGTGCACACCGTCATCCGCATCCCGGCGGGCGCCGCGCTCGCGGCCGGCGTGTTCGGCGGCGACCATGCGGTGATGGCGCTGGTCGCCGCGCTGCTCGGCGGTGGCTTCGCGGCCACGGCGCATGCGGCCAAGGCCACCACGCGCGCGGCCATCAACACCTCGCCGGAGCCCTTCACCAACGTCGGTGCGTCGCTGGTCGAAGACAGCATGGTGCCGGCCGGGCTGTGGCTCGCGGTGGCGCACCCGCTGGTATTCCTCGTGCTCTTCGTGCTCGTGCTGATCCTCAGCGTGTGGCTCATCCGCAAGAGCTGGCGCTTCCTGCGCGGGCTGGTGAACCGCGTCACTCGCATCTTCAGCGGCAAGCCCGACCCGGGCGTGCAATCCGCCTTCTCATTCAAGACCAAGAACGACTCCGGAGATCCACCCCATGTTTAAAAAGATCCTGATCGCCAACCGTGGCGAGATCGCCTGCCGCGTCGCCGCTACCGCACGCCGCATGGCCATCCGCACCGTCGCCGTGTATTCCGATGCCGACGCCCACGCCAACCATGTGCGCGCCTGCGACGAGTCGGTGTACCTCGGCGGCAGCGCGCCGAAGGACAGCTACCTGCGCTGGGAAAAGATCCTCGAAGCCGCCAAGGCCACCGGCGCCGAGGCGATCCACCCCGGCTACGGCTTCCTGAGCGAGAACGAGGAGTTCGCGCAGGCCTGCGCCGACGCGGGGCTGGTCTTTATCGGCCCGCCGCCCTCGGCCATCAAGGCCATGGGCCTGAAGGCCGAGTCGAAGCAGTTGATGGAAAAGGCCGGCGTGCCGCTGGTGCCTGGCTACCACGGCCACGACCAAGATCCGGCGCTCCTGCAACGCGAGGCCGACCGCATCGGGTACCCGGTGCTCATCAAGGCCAGCGCGGGCGGTGGCGGAAAGGGCATGCGCGCGGTCGAGGGGTCGGAAGATTTTGCGGCGGCGCTCGCGTCCTGCCAGCGTGAAGCCATCAACAGCTTCGGCGACGACGCGGTGCTGATCGAGAAGTACGTGCAGCGCCCGAGGCACATCGAGATCCAGGTGTTCGGCGACATGCACGGCGATTGCGTCTACCTGTTCGAGCGCGACTGCTCGGTGCAGCGGCGCCACCAGAAGGTGCTGGAAGAAGCGCCGGCGCCCGGCATGACCGAGGCGATGCGCGCAGAGATGGGCGCAGCCGCTGTGGCTGCGGCCAAGGCGGTGAAGTACGTCGGCGCCGGCACGGTCGAGTTCATCGTCGAGCAGCGCGACGGCGGCGCGATGAACTTTTTCTTCATGGAGATGAACACGCGCCTGCAGGTGGAGCATCCGGTGACGGAGGCCATCACCGGCCTCGACCTGGTCGAGTGGCAGCTGCGCGTGGCGTCGGGCGAGCCGCTGCCGCTCAAGCAGGGCGAACTCAAGATCCACGGCCATGCCATCGAGGCGCGCATCTGCGCCGAGAACCCCGACAACAACTTCCTGCCGGCCACCGGCACGCTGCAGGTCTATCGCAAGCCGCAAGCGACGGCCTTCCAGCGCAGCCGCGTGCGCATCGACGACGGCGTGCGCGAGGGTGGCGAGATCTCGCCCTTCTACGACTCGATGATCGCCAAGCTGATCGTCCACGGCGCGACGCGCGACGAGGCGCTCGCCCGGCTCGACGCGGCCCTGGCGCAGACGCACATCGTCGGCGTGCAGACCAACGTGCAGTTCCTGCGCGGCGTGCTCGCCACCGAATCGTTCGCCAAGGCCAACCTCGACACCGCCCTGATCGAGCGCGAGCGCGCGGTGCTGTTCGACCGCGAGCCGCTCGGCTTGCCGCTGGCCGCCGCCGCATCGATCGCCCGCACGCTGCTCGACGAGCGCGCGACGAACACGCCCGACCCCTTCAGCCAACGCGACGGCTGGCGCTCGCTCGGCACCACGGCGCGCATTTTCGCCTTCGAGTTCCGCGGCGAAACGCAGACCGCCACGCTGCGCTACCTGCACGACGGCGCGCTGACGCTCGATGTCGGCGGCGCCAGTGGTCCGCTCGTCATCGGGCGCCTGCCGGACGGACAGATCGAACTGGCCTTCAACGGCGCGCGCCACACGCTCGACGTGTACGAGCGCCAGGGCGCGGCCCATGTGTTCACCGACAAGGGCGCCACGCGCATCGCCGCCATCGACCGGCTCGCGCATGCGGGCGACACGCAGACCGAGGGCGGGCGCCTCACGGCACCGATGCCGGGCAAGGTGGTGTCCTTCGCCGTCAAGGCGGGCGACAAGGTCGCCAAGGGTCAGCCGCTGGCCGTGATGGAAGCGATGAAGATGGAACACACCATCGCCGCGCCCGCCGACGGTACGGTCGAGGAGCTGCTCTACGCGCCGGGCGACCAGGTGACCGAAGGCGCCGAACTGTTGCGCATCGCCGCCTGACCGTCGTGCCCGCCCGGCGAGCGTCGCGCGTTCAGTCGACGCGTATGTTCTTCGCCTTGACGATGCGGCTGTAGATGTCGGCGTCGCGGCGCACCATCGCCACCATCTCGGCCTGCGTCAGGCCCAGCGGTTCGCTGTTGAGGTCGCGGATGCGCTTGGCCAGGTCGGGATCCTTGCTGGCCTGGATCATCAGCGCGTTGAAGCGCGTGACGATCGGGGCCGGCGTCGCCGCTGCCGCCCACAGGCCGTGCCACGACATCATGGTGAGGCCGGGCACCACCTCCGACAGCGTGGGCACGTCGGGCATGGCGGGGTGGCGTGTCTCGCCGGAATAGGCCAGCGCGTTCACGCGGCCGCCGCTGATCAGCGGGTAGCCGGTGGCGATGGGTTCCATCAGCGTGTCGACCTGGCCGCCGATCAGGTCGGCCACCGGGCTGGCGCGGTAGGGCACGTGCAGCATCTCGGTGCCGGTCTCGTCCTTGAGCCACTCGACGATCAGGTGCGACGGGCTGCCCGCGCCGTACGAGGCGTGCGAGATGGTGCCCGGCTTGGCCTTCGCGGCGGCCACCAGTTCCTTCACCGACTTGGCCGGGAACTTGGGCGGTGCGATCAGCACCAGGCCCTGGCGCATGGTGGTCGCCACCGGCACGAAGTCCTTCTGCGGGTCGTAGGGCAGCTTGGTGTAGATGTACGGGTTGATGGTGAACCCGGTCGACAGGTTGTAGAGGTAGGTGTAGCCGTCGGCCGGTGCCTTGGCCACGGTGTCGGCCGCCAGGTTGCCGGCGGTGCCCGGCTTGTTGTCGATCACCACCGGCACGCCGAGTTGCTTCGACGCGTAGTCGCCGTACAGCCGCGCGAAGATGTCCGGCGGCGTGCCCGGCGCGAAGCCGACCACGATGCGGATCGGCTTGCTCGGCCAGGCCGCGGGCTGCGCGGCGGCGAGGCTGCATGCCAGGCCCAGGCAGAGGGCCGTCAACCATTGAATTCTCGAACGCATGTCTGTCTCCTTATGGCGGGCGTGTGCCCGCTTGTTTGAAAAATCGCCTCGCTGATGTGCGTGGGTGGTGGGTGTCTCCTCAGTCGATCTGCGCGCCGGAGCGCTGGACGGCTTCGCCCCACTTGGCGATCTCGGCACTGGCGAAGGCGTCGAGCTGGGCGGCGCTCATGTCGTTGCGCTCGATGCCCTGCTGCGACAGCTTCTCGCGCACCTCCGGCTGCGCCAGCACCTGGCGCGTGGCCTCGCGCAGCCGGTCGCGCTGGTCGGCCGGCATGGTGGCCGGCGCATACACCATGAACCAGGCGACGAGGTCGAAGTCGGGCACGCCCTGCTCGATCAGCGTGGGCACGTCGGGCGCGGCGGCGCTGCGCTTGGCGCTGGATGCGCCCAGCGCGCGCAGCCGGCCGGCGCGCACCTGCGGCAGCACCGCGGCCGGGTGATAGAACATGAACTGCACGTTGCCGGCGACCAGTTCGGTCATGGCCTGCGCGCCGTCGCGGTAGGGCACATGGACGAAGCGCTTGCCCAGCCGCACGTTGAGCAGCTCGCCCGCCAGGTGGCCCGAGGTGCCGTTGCCGGCGGAGGCGAAGTTGACGGCCGCATCGCCGGCCTGGCGCAGGTCGGCCACGCTCTTCCACGGCGAAGCGGTCGGCACCACCAGCAGCGTCGGCGTGGCGCCGATGAAGCCCAGCGGCGTGAAGTCGCGCAGCGGTGAATAGCCCAGGCGCTTGTAGAGCGTCGGGTTGATGGCGTGCGTGCCCACCGTGCCCAGCAGCAGCGTCTGGCCGTCGGTGCCCGACTTGGCGACCTGCTCGCTGCCGATGGCGCCGCCCGCGCCCGGCTTGTTCTCCACGATCACGGCCTGGCCGAGTTGCCGGCCGAGCGCGTCGGCCAGGGTGCGACCGACGATGTCGGTCGTCGTGCCCGCGCCGAAGGGCACGACGAGCTTGATGGGACGCGACGACGGCGTCTGCGCCATCGCCACGCCGGCGGCCAGCAGCGTGCTGGCGATCAGTGCGCGACGAGAGAGGTCCCGCGTCATGTCGACGCCCCGAAGCCGGCGGGCACCTCGCCCTCGTACTGCAGTTCGCGCGTGGCCTGGTACGACAGCGCGAAGCCGCTCGGCGTCTCGGCCTCTTCGGCCAGGTGCGCGATCAGCCCCGCCGTGCGCGCGAGGATCGGCACGCCGCGCAGCGACGCCACCGGAAAGCCCACGCCCAGCAACACGGCGGGAATGGCCGCCGAAACGTTCAGCCGCAGTTCCTTGCCGACGATGCCGGGGATCACGCGCTCGATCGCCTGCGCGATGCGCACGAAGCGCAGGTCGGCGCCGGCTTCGGTCGCGACGGCGATCAGGCGGTCGACGCGCGGGTCGTTGGTCTTGTGCAGCGGGTGGCCGTAGCCGGGGATGGCGCGGCGCTCGGCCTTCAGCGTGCGGATGACATCGGCGGCCACGTCGTCGAGCGCCTCGCCCGCATCGACGCGGGCCGCGACCTCGGTGAAGAGCCGGCCTGCGGTTTCCGACGCGCCGAGGATCACCGAGCCGCAACCGAGGATGCCCGCGGCGACCGCGCCCTGCAGCGCGTCGGGCGCCGCGGCGTAGGTCATGCGGCTGGCCTGCACGCTCGGCACCAGGCCGTGCTCGGCGATGGCCACCAGCGTGGCGTTGAGTACTGCGCTGCACGCGGCATCGGGGCGTTTGCCGGTGAGCAGCAGGAAGAAGTAGTCCGCGAAGGACACGTGCCCGATCAGGTCGTTGCACAGGTCCTCGCCGCGCACGACGATGGTGTGTTCGTCCGACGTGCAGATGGCGGTGCGCGGGACGGTGGATTTGCCGATTTTCATGATGCGTGTACGTGGAGGTGTGCGCGCTCAGGCGGCCGTGGGTTGCAGGTGGAAGTCGTAGTGCGCGGACCAATAGGGCGTGTCCAGCGCGCGGCCGTCGGGCGCGCGGCCCGCGGGGTGCGACTCGAAGTCGACGATGAGGCTGGGCCGCACGCCGAACACTGCATCGGAGTCGATGTAGGGGCTGCCCGCCACGAAGAGGTGGGTGGTGACCGGTACATGCGACGGGGCCGACACCATCATGTGGATGTGGCCGGGCCGGTTGGGGTGGCGGCCCATGCCGTCGAGCATGCGGCCCACGGGGCCGTCGACCGGCACCGGGTAGTACGACGGCCGGATGGACCAGAACCAGTAGCGGCCTTCGGCGTCGGTGCGGATGCGCGCGCGTGCGGCCATGCCGGCGCCCTCGACCTGCATGTCGTACACGCCCTCGCCGTCGCCCGACCAGATGTCGAGCAGCGCGCCGGCCAGTGGCTGGCCGCGCGTGTCGGTGACCCGGCCGCTGTAGAAGGTCGGCTCGCCGGGCGTGCCCTTGGCGATGTCCGCGCCGCAGGGCATCTCCGGCGCGCCGGCCCAGTAGTAGGGGCCCTGGACCGTGGCCTCGGTCGTCGGCGTTACCGGCAGGTCGCCGGTGGCGCCTGCCGCTTGCGCGCTGCGTGCGGCGCGCAACTGGTCGAGCATCACGACCATCATCGAAGCGCCGAGCGTGTCCGACAGCAGGATGAATTCCTGGCGCTTGTCGTCGCAGGCCTTGCCGGTGGCGGTGAGGAACTCGATGCCGCGCATCCACTCGTCGGGCTTCAGGTCGACCTCGCGGATGAAGGCGTGCAGGTGCGTGATGAGCGAGGTCATGACCTGCGCGAAGCGCGGGTCGGTGGCGCCTTCGAGCCGCTGCAGCGCGGCCTGGGTCAGTTCGTTTTCGTTCGAGGGGGTCATGGGCTTGTCTCCGTCTTATTTGTTCGAGGTCAGGCTTCGCGCAATCGCCGTCGCAGCGGCTCGACGATGGCGTCGTTGTCGGCGCCGAGCGTGGGGGGCGCCGTGACTTCCAGCGGGCGTTCGCCATCGAAGCTCACCGGCGAGCGGATGGTTCGCCACTCGCCGCCGTCGGGGTGCGGTGCACTCACCTCCAGCTGCAGGTGCCGCGCCTGCGGGTCTTCCATGGCTTCGCGCGTGTCGTACATGGGCGCGTGCGGCACGTCTTCGGCTTCGAGCCGGGCGCACCAGTCGGCGCGCGTGCGCTCGCGGAACAGGCCGTCGAGCAGGGCGATCATCTCGGTCTGGTGCGCGATGCGGCCTTCGCGATTCGCAAAGCGCGGGTCCTGGAACAGGTCGGGCCGCTCGATCGCGTTGGCCAGCCCTTGCCAGAACTTCTCCGGCGACGACATGTGCAGCGCGATCCACAGACCGTCGGCGCACTCGAGCACGTACGACTGCGACACGCTGGGCCGGCTGAAGGGCCCCATGATCTCGTTCTCGGAGAAGTAGTGCGTGAAGGCGTCGAGGTTGAAGTGGCACATCGCCTCGAGCATCGACACCTCCACCGTGCGGCCGACGCCGGTGCGGCCGCGCTCCACCAGCGCGCCCATCACGCCGTAGGCGGCGTAGAAGCCGGTCATCGCGTCGGCCACCGCCGGGCCGACCACGCGCGGGTTGGCCGGGTTGACCAGCAGCTTGAGAAAGGCGCTGGCGGCCTGGGCCACGGTGTCGTAGGCGGGTCGGCCGGCCGCCGGGCCGGTCTGGCCGAAGCCGCTGATGGCGCAGTACACCAGCCGCGGGTTGAGGCCACGCAGGCGCGCCGCGCCGGCACCCAGGCGCTCGGCCGCGCCGGGGCGGAAGTTCTGGATGTAGACGTCCGAGTCCTTCACCAGCTCGTCGAAGACCGCCGCGTCGTCGGGCAGCTTGGGGTTGAGCGTGATGCTGCGCTTGTTGCGGTTGTAGGTCTGGAAATGCGGGCTGTAGAGGCCGCCGCGAAAGGCGCGGAACGGGTCGCCGCTGCCGGGCTGCTCGACCTTGATCACTTCGGCGCCGAGGTCGGCGAGGAACATGCCGGCGGCCGGGCCGGTGATGAACGTGCCTTGCTCCAGCACCTTGATGCCGCTGAGGACTTTTTGCAACGCGTTGTCTCCTGTGTTCGTTCGCCCGTCGAGGGGCTGGGTGTGAACTCTAGGCAGGCCGGGCGATTTTTAACAATGATGGTTTTTCATGGATACCATCGACGGCATCGATCGTGAGCCCTCGTACCACGGCACCGGAGACATCCATGGAACTGCGCCACCTGCGCTACTTCAGCACCCTGGCGGGCTCGCTCAACTTCACCCGCGCGGCCGAGCGGCTGCATGTCACGCAGTCGACCCTGTCGCACCAGATCAAGCAGCTGGAGGACGAACTGGGCACGCAGCTCTTCGACCGCGGCGGCAAGCGCGTGGCGCTGACCGAGTCGGGCGAGGCCTTCCTCCACCACGCCACGCGGGCACTGCAGGAAATCGACCGTGGCCTCGGCGCGCTGCGCGAGGATCCGAAGGAGGTATCGGGCCAACTGCGCATCGGCTCGACGCCGACCTTCAACCTCGGCTTCATTCCCGACTGCATCGCCGCCTTCCAGCCGCGCTACCCCGGCGTGCGCGTGGTGGTGGAAGAACTGGCGGCCGACCTGATCGCGCAGCGGCTGCAGCAGGGCACGCTGGACCTCGGCATCGCCTACCGGCCGGCGGCGCCGGGGGCGCTGCAGTTCGAGCCGCTCTACAACGAGGAGATGGTGCTGGTGGTGGCGCAGGGCCATCCGCTGGCGCGCCGCAAGCGGGTGCGCATGGTGGAGCTGCACCGCCTGCCGATGGTGCTGCTGCCCGCGAGCTTCGCCACGCGCCAGATGCTCGACGAGTGCTTCCGCTCCTGCGGTGCCGAGCCGCAGGTGGTGGCCGAGATCAATGCGTTGGCGCCGATCATGGGCCTGGTCGCCAAGACGCGGCTGGCGGCCATCGTCGCAGCCAATGCCGTGCTGCTGCATTCGGGGCTGGCCATCGTGCGGCTGGAGAGCCCGACGCCGGTGCGCACGCCGGGCATGCTGTGGTCGCCGCCGGCCCAGGAATCCGCAGCGACGCGTGCTTTCTCGGCCATCGTGCGCAAGGTCGCTTTCCGCACCAGCCTGCAGGAGCGCCGCAGCGACGCCAAGTCGTGAGAGCCCGGCCGCTGGCCGTATTTGCAACCCCGCTGGCGCGGATTGCGACCTCGCAACTGCCCATGTCGCGCGCAGGCCCAGGCGGGCTGGCCGACAATGGCGCAGCTCCTTCGAACCCCTGCGGCTCACCGCGACCTGAGAGGCAACCCCATGACACTCCCCACCCGCGTCAAGCTCATCGACGTCGGCCCGCGCGACGGCCTCCAGAATGAAAAGCAGCCGGTCTCGGCCGAGGTCAAGATCGGCCTGGTGCATCGCCTGCAGGACGCGGGCCTCCAAGAGATCGAGGTCACCAGCTTCGTGAGTCCCAAGTGGGTGCCGCAGATGGCCGACAACGCGCAGGTGATGCACGGCATCGTGCGCAAGCCGGGCGTGCGCTACTCGGTGCTCACGCCCAACATGAAGGGCTTCGAGGCGGCGATTGCCGCGCCGCGCGAGGAGTGGCCCGACGAAGTCGTGGTGTTCGGCGCCGCCAGCGAGGCCTTCAGCCAGCGCAACATCAACTGCTCCATTGCCGAGAGCATCGAACGCTTCGCGCCGGTGGTGGCGGCCGCGCGCGAGCGGGGCATCCATGTGCGCGGCGCGATGTCGTGCACGGTGGGTTGTCCGTACGAAGGCGAGATCGCGCCGGCCCGGGTCGGCTACCTCGCGGGGCTCATGAAGGACGTGGGCGTCGAGCGTGTCGACGTCGCCGACACCATCGGCGTGGGAACACCGCGCGCGGTGCAGGCCGCCATGCAGGCCACGCTGGCGCACTTCGGCGTCGATCAGATCTCTGGCCATTTCCACGACACCTACGGCCAGGCACTGGCCAACACGCTGGCCGCGCTCGAGCTGGGGGTGTGGAACTTCCAGTCGTCATCGGCGGGCCTGGGCGGCTGCCCTTATGCCAAGGGCGCGACCGGCAACGTGGCCACCGAAGACGTGGTGTACCTGCTGCACGGCATGGGCATCGAGACCGGCATCGACCTGGACAAGCTGATCGATGCGGGCGTGTACATCAGCCAGGCCCTGGGCCGCAAGACCGGATCCCGCGTGGCGACCGCGCTGCTCAACAAGCGCGAGCCCGCCTGAACTCCGTGCATCCCGGCACGCCGGGATGCACCGCCGCGCCGGTCAGGCCGCGGTCATGCCGCGGTGTCGGGCAGGCGCTTCTTGAACAGGCCCAGCGCCACGCTGGTGACCACCGAGCCGGCCACGATGGCGGCGGCATACAGCAGCACGTGGTTCACGGCGTTCGGAATGGCCAGCACGAACACGCCGCCGTGCGGCGCCTGCAGGCCGATGTTCCATGCCATCGACAGCCCACCGGCCACGGCCGAGCCCAGCATGCAGGCCGGGATGACGCGCAGCGGATCGCGTGCGACAAAAGGGATGGCGCCCTCGGAGATGAAGGCCAGCCCCAGCACAGCGGTGGCCTTGGAGGCCTCGCGCTCTTCGGCCGTGAAGCGGCTCTTGAACACCCAGCAAGCCAGCGCGATGCCCAGCGGCGGCGTCATGCCCGCGGCCATGGCGGCGGCCATGGGCTGCGTCACCTGGCTGGCGATGAGGGTGGTGGAGAACACGTAAGCGGCCTTGTTGACCGGGCCGCCCATATCGACGGCCATCATCGCGCCGAGCACGATGCCCAGCATCACGGCACTGCCGGTCTGCATGCCGGTGAGCCAGCCAGTGAGCGCGCTCATCACCGCGGCCATCGGCGTGCCGATGACCATCATCATGAGCACGCCCACGATGGCTGCACCCAGCAGCGGCAGCAGCAGCACGGGCTTCAGGCCCTCCAGCCCGCGCGGCAGCCGGATCCAGCGGTTGAGCAGCTTCACGCTGTAGCCGGCGATGAAGCCGGCGGCGATCGCGCCCAGGAAGCCTGCACCCACGGTGCCCGCCAGCATGCCGCCGATCATGCCGGGCGCGATGCCGGGCCGGTCGGCAATGGAGTACGCGATGTAGCCTCCGAGCGCGGGCAGCATGAGCGCAAAGCCCGCCTTGGCGCCGACCTGGAACAGCACCCAGCCCAGCGTGCCCTTGTGCGCGTCGTCGTACACGTAGATGCCGCCCAGCGCGAAGGCCAGCGCAATGAGCAGCCCGCCCGCCACCACGAAGGGCAGCATGAAGGACACGCCGGTCATCAGGTGCTTGTAGACGCTGACGGACTCGCGCTGCGGCGACCCTGGAGTCGATGCGCCTGCCGACGTGGCCGCGGCATCCTTGCCCGTGCCCCACACCGTGGCCTGTGCCTGCGCCTGGGCGAACACCGCCGCCGCGTCGTGGATGGCGGCCTTGGTGCCGGTGGCGTACAGGCGCTTGCCCGCGAAGCGGTCGCGGTTGACCTGCGTGTCGGCGGCGATCACGACCAGGTCGGCGCCGTCGATGTCCTCGGGCTGCAGCGTGTTCTGCGCGCCCACCGAACCCTGCGTCTCGACCTTGATCTTGTGGCCCAGGGCCTTGGCGCCTTGCTCCAGCGCCTCGGCGGCCATGAAGGTGTGGGCCACGCCCGTGGGGCAGGAGGTGATGGCGACGATGCGCAGCGGTGCCGCGGGCGCATCTGGCATCGGGGCAACGGCGGCAACCGCAGCGGCCGGTGCAAGCGGTGCGGCATCGACGGCAACGCCCGCCCGCGCCAGCGCCTCGCGCACCACCCGCGTGGCATCGGCCAGCACAGCGGCCGGCGAGGCTTCGTGCACCGGCGCGGCGACGTTGCCCAGCAGTTCCTGGCGGTCGATGCGCATGTCGGCCGCCACGATGACGGCGCTGGCACGCGCGAGTTCGGTGTCGCTGAAGCCGCCCTGCGTGCCCAGGCTGCTGTGCACGCTGAGCGCGATGCGGTGGCCGAGCGTGGCGGCTGCAGCGCGCAGCGCCTCGGCCACCATGAAGCTGTGCGCCGGGCCAGCCTGGCTCGCGGCGATGGCGATGAGTTGGGCCATGGATATCTCTCCTGAATAGGGGGTTACAACGGCACGGCGACGATGGCGGCCGCGAGGGCGTCCACTTCGCTGCGCTGCGGCAGGCCGGGGGCGATGCGCTGGATGCGCGCCGCCGCGCAGGCCATGCCGAACGTGGCGGCGCCGGGCATGGGCAGGCCTTGCGCCAGGGCGGCCAGCGTGCCCGCCACCAGCGCGTCGCCCGCGCCCACGGTGGTGGCCACCGGTACTTGTGGCGCAGCGGCCTGCCAGCAGCCGTCGCGCGTGGCGATCACGGCGCCTTCGCCGCCCAGCGACACCACCAGTTGGCGCACACCGTGGTCGCGGCACAGTGCCTGGGCCGCGGCGGCCACGTTGGCCAGCGTCGGCAGCGCATGGCCCGACAGCTCTTCCAGCTCGGCCCGGTTCGGCTTGACGAAGGCCACCGGCACCACGGCGCCGCGGGCCGGGTCGGCCAAGTGACGCAGCAACTGCAGCAGCACGGCACCACCGGTGTCGATGGCGATGTGCGCGCCGCGTGCGGCCAGGGCGCGCGCGATGCGCTCCCAAACCGCCGCATCCGCGCCGGGTGGCAGGCTGCCCGCCAGCTCGCACCAGTCGCCGGGCTGCACGCGCCGTGCGAGCGAGGCCAGCAGGTCGGCCTCGGCGCGGGCCAGTTCCTCGGGCGACAGCGCCAGGCCGGGCAGGTTGATGTCGGTCGAATCGCCGCGCGCGGCGTCGGCGATCTTGATGTTGGTGCGTGTGCTGCCGGGCAGGCGCAGCATGCCGTCGTCGATGCCGCGCGCGGCAAAGGCGTCGCGGAACACGGCGTCGTTGTCGGCGCCCAGCCAGCCGCAGGCCGTCACGGGCTGGTCGAGCGCGGCCAGCACGGCGGCCACGCCCACGCCCTTGCCGCCGGCTTCCACCTGCTGGCCCTGGGCGCGGTGCACGTCGCCGGGGATGAGCGCAGCGACGCGCACGGTGTGGTCGATGGCTGGGTTGAGCGTGATGGTGAAGATGCGCGGGGCCGAACGGCCCGGTGCGGATGCGGTGTCGGCAGTCATGGCGTCGAGCGGATGTGACATGGTTGCGCTCCTGTCTCAGGCGTCGGTCGGGCGCAGCGCGGCGCCCAGCGCGCGCACTTCGTCGGCGGTGTCCACGTCCAGCGCGCGCCGCGCCAGGTCCTGCAGCTCGGCCAGCGAATGGCGGCGCAGCAGTGCCTTGACGGTGCTGATGTCGCTGGTGCTCATGCTCAGTTCGTTCACGCCCAGGCCCACCAGCAGGGCGGCGCCCAGGGGCTCGCCCGCCAGGCCGCCGCACACGCCGACCCAGCGGCCGTGCTGGCGTGCACCGGCCACGGTGCGCTCGACCAGGCGCAGCACCGCGGGGTGCAGGCTCTCGGCCATGCCGGCCAATTCGGGATGCTGGCGGTCGACGGCCAGCGTGTACTGGGTCAGGTCGTTGGTGCCGATGGAGAAGAAGTCCACGTATGCGGCCAGCCGGTCGGCCAGCAGCGCGGCCGAGGGCACCTCGATCATGATGCCGACCGGCACCGCGGGCGCGTCGAGCTCGATGCGCACGGCTTCCATGCGCGCGCGCAGGGTGCGCACTTCTTCCACCGTGCTGATCATCGGGAACATGATCTGGATCGGGCCGTGCTTGGCGGCGCGGTACAGCGCGCGCAGCTGCGGCACGAGCAGGTCGTCGCGGCGCAAGGCGAGTCGCGCACCGCGCACGCCGAGGAAGGGGTTCTCCTCGACCGGCAGGTCCAGGTGCGGCACCTTCTTGTCGCCGCCGATGTCCAGCGTGCGCACCACCAGCGGCAGGCCGTGCAGGGCTTCGACCATGGCGCGGTAGGCCTGGTACTGGTCTTCCTCGTCGGGCACGGTGTCGCGTTCCAGGAAGAGGAACTCGGTGCGCATCAGGCCCACGCCCTCGGCCCCGGCTTCCAGCGCCTTGACGGCCTGGTCGGCGCGGTTCACGTTGGCGGCGATTTCCACGGTGTGGCCATCGGTGGTGGTGGCGGGCAACTGGCGCGAGCGGGCTTCTTCTTCCTGCAGGCGGGCCAGGCGCGCGATGTGCGTGCGTGCCTCGACCAGCGCGATCTCGCTGGGCGCCACGTACAGGCGACCGCGATAGCCATCGAGGATGGCGACGGTGCCGGCCAGGCTGGGCGTGCCTGCCGTCCCTGCGCCCGCGCCCTCTGTGCCGGGTGGCAGCACGGCCGGGCCGGCGGCCACCACGGCGGGCAGGCCCAGCGCGCGCGCCAGGATCGCGGTATGGGCCGTGGGGCCGCCGCGCGCCGTGCAGAAGCCACGCACACGGGCCGGGTCGATCTGCGCGGCCATCGATGGCGAGATGTCGTCGGCCAGCAGGATCGCATCGTCGGGCCAGGCCGGCGCGGCAGCACGGTCGTCCTGGCTGCGGCCCAGCAGGTGGCGCAGCACGCGCTCGCCCACGTCCTGCAGGTCGGCCGCGCGGGCGGCCAGCGTGGCGTCGGCCAGGGCGCGCTGGGCGGTCACGCGCTCGGCCATGGCGTGGCGCCAGGCCCATGCGGCACCGTGCTGCTGCACGACGCTGCGGCTGACGGCCTGCAGCAGTTCGGCGTCCTGCAGCAGGCCCTGGTGGGCCGTGAAGATGGCGGCCTGTTCCTGGCGTCCGCCGGTGCGGGCTTCGTCGGCCAGCCCGTGCAGCTGGCCGAGCGCCGCGGTCAGCGCGTGGTCGAGCGCGGCGGCTTCGGCAGCGACGGAGGTGAAGCGGTCTTCCACGTCGAGCGCCGTGTCGCCGACATGGACCAGCGTGCCGACCACCAGCCCGGGGCTGGCGGCGATGCCGGTGACGGTGTGGCGTGCGGCCGGCTGCCAATCGCCGAGCGCGCGGCCCAGGCCCTGGGCCTGCGCCTGACGCGCGGCCGACAGTTCGGCCTGGCGGCTTTCTTCGTCGCCCAGCCGGGCGATGGTGGCTGAGAGTGTCGACAGTGCCGCAGCCGCATCGCTGCCCTGTGCCGACAGCCGCAACTGCGCGCCGCGGGCGGCACCCAGGCTCAACAGCGCGGCCACGCTCTTGGCGTCGGCCACGGTGTCGCCGCAACGCACGTGCACGCGGGCCTGGAAGCGGCCGGCCACGCGGGCCCACTCACCCGCGGGGCGGGCATGCAGGCCGCTCGGGTAGTTGAGCGACAGCTCGCGGCCGAGCGGAAAGTCTTCCAGCGCGGCGGCACTGCCGGGTGCGTCGGCCGGGCCATCGGCGAGCAGGGCGCCGATGATGTCCTGGGCGTTGGTGGTGGTGGCCAGGCGTTGCATGAGCGCGCTGTCGCGCATCACGCGGGTCAGCCGGCGCAGCACCTGCAGGTGGCCGTCGGACGCGGCGGCAATCGCCACCACCAGACGGGCCTGCTTGGCATCGTCGCCCCAGCGCACCCCGGCAGGCACCTGCAGCACGGCCAGGCCGGTGCGCAGCACCAGGTGCTTGTCTTCGACCATGCCGTGCGGAATGGCCAGGCCCTCGCCGAGGAAGGTGTTGGCCGCCTTTTCGCGCTGCAGCATGCTGTCGACGTAGGCCGGATGGATGTGGCCGGCTTCGGCGAGCAGGGCGCCCGCAGCGCGCACGGCGTCCTCTCGGTTGTGGGGGGCCGCGCCCAGGCGGACTTCGACCGGAATGGTGGGCATGGTCATGTCTCCTGCAAATTTGGTATCGATTCCAGACTCGATTATGAAATGGGCACTGCGCATTCCACAACCCTGGGACGGTTCATGTCGCTTGAAGTCAAGGGAAAACCCTGATAAATCAAAGGCAAGTCTGCGCTTACGGCGGCATATCGACGCAAAGATGGGCGTTTCATCAGTAGCACTGGTTCGAATTCGACCCAGGTCTCGACGTATGTTCTGAAATCGTTACCATTGCAGAAGGTTTTTTCAGGAGCTTCCCATTGGCCAGCATCAAGGACGTCGCGCAGCGCGCGGGCGTATCGACCACCACCGTGTCGCGGGTGCTCGGCACGCCCGAGGCCGTGCGTGCACCGCTGCGCACGCGGGTGGAGCAGGCGATCGCCGATCTGTCCTATCGCCCCAACCTGGCCGCCCGCCGCTTGCGCCAGCGCCGGGCGTCGCTGGTGGGGCTGATCGTGTCGGACATCCGCAGCCCCTTCTTCACCGACGTGGGCCGCGCGGTCGAAGACGTGGCCTACCGCCATGGCCTGCGCCTCATCCTGTGCAACAGCGACGAGAACCCGGCCAAGGAGCAGTCCTACCTCGAACTGATGGCCGACGAGCAGGCCAGCGGCGTGATCCTCTCGCCGACCACGCAGGGTCTGCAGCGCCTGCGCCCCGACGCCTGGTCGTTCCCGCTGGTGCTGGTGGACCGCGCGCTCGAGAACACCCGCGCCGACCGCGTGGTGCTGGACAACCAGGCCGCCGCGCGCCGCGCCACCGAGCACCTGCTGCAGTCCGGCTACCGGCGCATCGCCCTGTTGGCGGGTGCCCACAGCACCACCGGCCAGCAACGCCACGCCGGTTATGTGCAGGCGCTGGCCGCGCAGGGGCTGGCGCCGCGGCCTGTGTGGGTCGAGCCCACGCACGCGGCAGGCGTGCAGGCCGCGGCCGACGTGCTGTCGGGCGCCGACCGCCCCGATGCCCTGCTGGTCACCAACGGCGTGCTGCTGCTGGGCGCGCTGCAGGCGATCCAGGCCGCCGGCCTGCGCACACCGCACGACATCGGCCTGGCGGGCTTCGACAACAACGACTGGACCGCGCTGCCCGCGCTCGACGTGACCACCGTGGCCCAGCCGACCTACGACATCGGCCGCACGGCCGCCGAACTGCTGCTGCAGCGTATGCAGGACCCGGAGCGCCCGGTGCGCCAGGTGGTGCTGGAGGGCGCGCTCGTGGTGCGCGGCTCCAGCGGCGGTCGCTCATAAGATCGGCGTTTCCAACGAAGGCCCGCAGGGCCGGGACATTTCTCATGTGCGGTTCCGAACTCCATCCCTTTCCCGAAGGCGTGCAGCGCGTCGCGCGCCTGCTGCAGGACGCCGGCCATGCGCACGCACCGCGGATGCTCGACGACGCCGCGCGCACCGCGCAGCAGGCGGCCGATGCGCTGGGGATCGCGGTCGGGCAGATCGCCAAGAGCATCGTGTTCCGCCGCAAGAGCGACGACGTGGCGGTGCTGGTCGTCACCTCCGGCGACAAGCGGGTCGACGAGAAGAAGGTCGATGCGATCGTCGGCAAGACGGGCCGGGCCGATGCCGAGTTCGTGAAGGCGAAGACGGGCTTCTCGATCGGCGGCGTGTCGCCTTTCGCGCATGCCACGCCGCCGGTCACGCTGATCGACCGCGAGCTGTTCCGCTTCGACGAGATCTGGGCGGCCGCTGGCCATCCGCATGCGGTGGTGAAGCTGTCGCCGCAAGACCTCGAGCGGCTCACCGGTGCGCCGGTCGCGGACGTGGTGTGACGATGACCCCGATCGACCTCACCGACGTCACTGACGCAGCCGCGCTCGCGCAACGCGCGGCCGATGTCGCCGGCACCAGCGGCGACGAGGTGCCGTCGCCCTGCGTGTCGGTCTGCCGCATGGACGCCGAGCGCGTGTTGTGCATCGGCTGCCTGCGCACCATCCCCGAGATCGCCGGCTGGAGCCGTTCCGACGCAGCCGGCAAGCGCAGCGTGTGGTGCGCGATCGAAGTGCGCGCCAGGGCGCAGGCCGACCGCCTTCGACCGACTGGAGGCGTCACGCCATGAAGCACATCGACTTCTACCTCGACTTCGTCTCGCCCTACGCCTACCTCGCCTTCGAGCACCTGCCCCAAGCGCTCGAAGGCCTGAGCTACAGCGTGGCCTACAAGCCGGTGCTGCTGGGCGCCATGCTCAAGCACTACGGGCAGAAGGGGCCGGCCGAGGTGCCGAGCAAGCGCGCCTGGACCTACCGCCATGTGCTGTGGCTCGGCCATGCGCACGGCATTCCGATCGAGATGCCGGCCACGCATCCCTACAACCCCTTGGCGCATCTGCGGCTGGCGCTGTCGACCAGCCTCGACGGCGACATCAGCCGCCACGCGGCCGAGACGATCTTCCGCAACGTGTGGCGCGGCGGCGGCGAAGCGGGCGACGCCGCGCGTTTGGCCGCACTGGCGGCGCAACTGACGATGCGTCGCGACGGCAGCGGCGACGAGGCGAAGGCGGCCTTGCGCGCCAACACCGATGCAGCCATCGCACAAGGCGCCTTCGGCGTGCCCTCGTATGTCGTCAACGGGCGCCTCCTCTGGGGCTTCGATGGGCTGGCCATGCTGCGTGCAGCAGTGCAGCAAGACCCGTGGTTCGACGGTCCGGCATGGGCGGGCGCAGACCAACGCCCGGCCCTGTCGCGCAACATTCCTTGACGTTTCCTGCATACTGAAACCCCGGGCGCGGGTTTCACCTTAAATCGTCAGCAGCGATTCAGTTTCGCGAAAGGCTCCGGTCAGTCGCTCCTCCAAGAATGCCCCACGGCCCGGAAAACCAGGCCGCCGTAGCAAATCAACAGGAGACGACAGACATGGCAGCCACACTAGATTCGAGGGGGGTTCCGCATCCGGCGCCCCGACCCATGTCAAAGGAGGAGAAGAAGGTCATCTTCGCTTCCTCGCTGGGCACGGTGTTCGAGTGGTACGACTTCTACCTCTACGGTTCGTTGGCGGCGATCATCGCGCGGCAGTTCTTCAGCGGTCTGGATGCGGGCGCGGCCTTCATCTTCGCGCTGTTGGCCTTCGCGGCGGGCTTCCTGGTGCGGCCCTTCGGCGCCATCGTGTTCGGCCGCCTGGGCGACATGATCGGGCGCAAGTACACCTTCCTGGTCACCATCCTGATCATGGGCCTGTCGACCTTCATCGTCGGCCTGCTGCCCAGCTACGCCACCATCGGCGTCGCGGCACCGGTCATCCTGATCGCGCTGCGCATGCTGCAGGGCCTCGCGCTCGGCGGCGAGTACGGCGGTGCCGCCACCTACGTGGCCGAGCACTCGCCGCACGGCAAGCGCGGCGCCTACACCTCGTGGATCCAGACCACGGCCACGCTCGGGCTGTTCCTGAGCTTGCTGGTGATCCTGGGCGTGCGCACCTGGCTCGGCGAACAGGCGTTCGGCGATTGGGGCTGGCGCATTCCGTTCCTGGTGTCGATCGCGTTGCTCGGGATCTCGGTGTGGATTCGCCTTTCCCTGAGCGAATCGCCGGCCTTCCAGAAGATGAAGGCCGAGGGCAAGACCTCGAAGGCACCGCTGTCCGAGTCCTTCGGCGAATGGAAGAACCTCAAGATAGTGATCCTGGCCCTGGTCGGCCTGACCGCCGGCCAGGCCGTGGTCTGGTACACGGGGCAGTTCTACGCGCTGTTCTTCCTGACGCAGCAACTGAAGGTCGACGGCACTACCGCCAACCTGATGATCGCCGCCTCGCTGCTGCTGGGCACACCCTTCTTCGTGGTGTTCGGTACGCTGTCCGACAAGATCGGCCGCAAGCCGATCATCATGGCCGGCTGCCTCTTGGCTGTGCTCACCTACTTCCCGGTCTTCAAGATGATCACCGAAGCCGCCAACCCGGACCTGGCACGCGCGCAGGTCAGCGCCGGCGTGACGGTGACGGCCGACCCGGCGACCTGCTCCTTCCAGGGCAACCCGGTGGCCCGCGAGATCGACTTCCGAAGCTCCTGCGACATCGCCAAGCGCTACCTGGTGCAGAACTCGGTGAGCTACGAGAACGTGGCCGGCCCGGCGGGTTCGCCGGCCGTAGTGAAGATCGGCGCCAAGAGCGTTGCAGTGCCGACCGGCAACGTCGTCAACCTGAAGTTCGACGAGACCTCGGCCAAGGCCATCGCCGCCTTCAAGAAGGAAGTCGGCGACGAGTTGAAGGTCGCCGGTTACCCGGCGAAGGCTGACCCGGCCAAGATGAACAAGTTGCTGACCGTGGCGCTGCTGTTCTGGCTGGTGCTGCTCGTGACCATGGTCTACGGCCCCATCGCCGCCATGCTGGTCGAAATGTTCCCCACCCGCATCCGCTACACCTCGATGAGCCTGCCCTACCACATCGGCAACGGCTGGTTCGGCGGCTTGCTGCCCACCACCGCCTTCGCCATCGTGGCCAGCACCGGCAACATGTACAACGGCCTCTGGTACCCGATCATCATCGCGGGCATGACGCTGGTGATCGGCACGCTGTTCATCAAGGAAACGAAGGACGTCGACATCTACGCCAACGACTGATCGACACCAGGCCTCGACCGCGAACGCGCGGCGAGGCTGTTCAGCACAGAGGCTTCATGCCAGCCGATGGGCCGCATGAAGCCTTTTTCCTGAACATCGCAACACCCAAAAGGAGACTCAACCCATGTGGAAAATCGTCGTCGGCTTCATCCTCTTCGCCGCAGCATCGCTCTACTTCATCAACATGGCGGGCGACAAGGTCGACATGTCGGGGGAGAAGCATGGCGGGGACGTCGTGCATGAACCGGCGGCGGGGGCGAGCGGGGCGAAGTGATCGGACGGCGGCATCGGGCGAGCTGCCTGATGTTCCGTCGCGCGCGGGCCGGGCGGGTGTGAGGTACCCAGCGGCCTGCGCCGCCTAGCGCTTGAACCGCCCCTCGCTGATGATGGCCAGGTCCGCGAAGTCGATGCCGGAGTGGTCCGTCGATGAATAGTTGATGTCGAGCCCGCCGCCCAGGTCGAAGTTGCGCAGCCCGTCCAGCGACGTCACGATTTTGGCGCGCGTGGGTTTCGGGCCGGCGCGGCGCAGCGCCTCGACCAGCACCTTGGCGGCGGCGAAGCCTTCCAGCGTCTGCGGCGACAGTTCGGTCTGGCCCTTGGCTTTTGCCAGCGCCAAGGCTTCCTTCACCATCGGCTGGCTGGCGGCCCGTTCCGAAGGAAAGACCTGCGTCACGATCACACCGCCGCTGGCGGCGCCGAGTTGCTTGATGAAGCCGCTCGACGCATTGTTCGACAGGGTGACGACCTGCGCCGCCGAGCCCGAGGCGCGCAGCCCCTTCACGCCCTCAGCCACCGCGTCGGCAGAGCCGATCCACAGCACGGCCTGCGGGTTGGCCTTGGCCAGCGCAGGAAGGATGGCGGCATGGTCGGGCTTGTCGCGGTCGGCCGGGATCACCGCGACCGGCTGGATCTTCGCCTTGGCGAAGCCGATGTTGGCGCCTTCGAGGCCGTCCTTGCCGAAGGAGTCGGCCGCGTGCACCACCGCGATCCGATCGATGCCCACCGTATGGAGGTGCTGCACCGCCTTCTCAGCCTCCCGCTGGTAGGTCGAGCGCACGTTGAAGACGTGCTTCTGTACCGGCTTGTGCAGCACCATCGCGCCGGTCGAGGGGCCGATCAGCGCCACGCCGTATTTGTCGAGCCACGGCAGGATCGCCTGGGTGTGGGGCGTGCCCCGGCTCATGAACAGCGCCACGACCTTGCGCTCCTCGATCAGCACGCGGGCGTTCTCGCCGGCGCGCTTGACGTCGAAGGCATCGTCCAGCCGGACCATCTCGATCGGCTCACCGTGGATGCCGCCCTGGGCGTTCACGTTGTCGATCACCAACTGCGCGCCCTGGATGGTTTCACTCATGCTGGCCGACACCGCGCCGGTGATGCCGGCGGTCTGGCCAATCAGGATCTGGGCCGAGGCGGCGCTGGTGCCGAGCGCCAGGAGGCCGGCTGCGCAGAGCAGGCGAAGTTGCGTCATGTGGAGTCCCAAGGAAGAGGGCGCAGGGCAAGCCCGCGGAGGTCCAGCATTTGTTACCAAATGTCTCCCTGTCCGCATCCGGGAAAACCCTCGGGACTGTGCGCCATGTCACGGACCGCCCGTGGGCGTTGCCGCTGCTTCCTAGAATGTCTGCCCCACCCCCAAGGCACGCATGACACAGGGCTCCATTCGGATTCGCGGCGCACGCCAGCACAACCTCCAGAACCTCGACCTCGACATCCGCACTGGCGAGATGACCGTGGTCACCGGCCCCAGCGGGTCGGGCAAGTCGAGCCTCGTTTTCGACACGCTGTACGCCGAGGGGCAGCGGCGCTATGTCGAGACCTTCTCGGCCTACGCCCGCCAGTTCCTCGACCGCATGGACAAGCCGGCGGTCGACAAGGTGGAGGGCGTGCCGCCCGCCATCGCCATCGACCAGACCAACCCGGTGCGCTCGTCGCGCTCCACGGTCGGCACGATGACCGAGCTGAACGACCACCTGAAGCTGCTCTACGCCCGCGCGGCGCAGCTGTTCGACCGCGACACCGCGCTGCCGGTGCGGCACGATTCGCCCGACACCATCTACGCGACGATGGTCGAGCGGGCTGCCGCGGCCGGCGACCCGCGCATCGTGGTGACCTTCCCGGTCGAGCTGCCCGCCAGCACGACGCCCGATGAGGTCACGCAGTGGCTGTCCGCCAGCGGCTTCACCCGCGTCCAGGCCGAGCGCGAGGTCGCAACGCCGACCGGCCCGCGCAAGGTGCTCGACGTCGTGGCCGACCGCTTCCGCCTCGCGAGCGCCGAGCGTGCCCGCGTGCTCGAAGCCATCGAGACCGGCCTGAAGCGCGGCGTGGGCCGGCTCACCGTGTACGCGGTGCCAGCGGAAGAGGACGTGGAGCCAACGATCTGGAAATTTTCCACAGGTCTCCATTGCCCCGAGAGCGACATCCGCTACGGCGACCCGATCCCGTCGATGTTCTCCTTCAACTCGGCCGTCGGTGCCTGCGACACCTGCCGGGGCTTCGGCCGCGTGATCGGCGTCGACTTCGGCCTGGTCATTCCGAACGACAAGCTCACGCTGCGCGCCGGCGCGATCAAGACCATCCAGACGCCCGCGTGGAAGGAGGCGCAGGACGACCTCATGCGCCACGCCGAAGACGCCGGCATCCCGCGCGACACGCCCTGGGCCAAGCTCACGCAGGCACAGAAAGACTGGGTGCTCGACGGCTCGCCCAACTACACCGGCAAGTGGAACCAGCAGTGGTACGGCATCAAGCGCTTCTTCGGCTACCTGGAGAGCAAGGCCTACAAGATGCACATCCGCGTGCTGCTGTCGAAGTACCGCAGCTACACGCCGTGCCCGACCTGCAGCGGCGCGCGCCTGAAGCTCGACAGCCTGCTGTGGCGCATCGGCGGCAAGGAAGACGCCGACAGCGTGCTCGCGCCGGCCAAGCGTTTCCTGCCGGTGGGCACGAAATGGTCGCGCGCGCAACTGGAGGCATTGCCCGGCCTGTGCCTGCACGACCTGATGCTGCTGCCCATCGAGCGGCTGCGGAAGTTCTTCGACGGCATCGAGCACCGCGGCAGCGGCGCGACCGCCAACGAAGGCGACGCCCAGGCGCTCAAGCTGCTGTTCGAAGAGATCACTACGCGCCTGCGCTACCTGCACGACGTGGGCATCGGCTACCTCACGCTCGACCGCCAGAGCCGCACGCTGTCGGGCGGCGAGGTGCAGCGCATCAACCTGACGACCGCGCTCGGCACCTCGCTGGTCAACACGCTGTTCGTGCTCGACGAGCCCAGCATCGGCCTGCACCCGCGCGACATGAACCGCATCACCGAGGCCATGCTGCGCCTGCGCGATGCGGGCAACACGCTGGTGGTGGTCGAGCACGACCCGGCCGTGATGCTGGCCGCCGACCGCGTGATCGATATGGGCCCCGGCCCGGGCATCCGCGGCGGCCAGATCGTGTTCGACGGCACCACCGACGAACTGCGAAACGCCCATACGCTGACCGGCGACTACCTCGGCGGCCGCAAGCAGATCGGCATGGGCTTCAAGCGCCCGGTGACCGACAGCACGCCGCGGCTCATCCTCGAAGGCGCGTGCGAGCACAACCTGCAGAACATCACCGTCGACTTCCCGCTGCAGCGCCTGGTGGTCGTCACCGGGGTCAGCGGCTCGGGCAAGTCGACGCTGGTGCAGGACGTGCTGGCGCCCGCGCTGATGCGCCACTTCGGCAAGGCGACCGAGTCGCCCGGTGAACACGACCGCCTGCTGGGCGCCGACCACCTGAGCGATGTCGTCTTCGTCGACCAGTCGCCCATCGGCAAGACGGCGCGTTCCAACCCCGCGAGCTATGTCGGCGCCTGGGACGCGGTGCGCGAGATCTTCGCGACGGCCGGGCTGTCGCGCCAGCGTGGCTACACGGCCAGCAAGTTCAGCTTCAACAGCGGCGACGGGCGCTGCCCGACCTGCGGCGGCTCGGGCTTCGAGCACGTCGAGATGCAGTTCCTGTCCGACGTCTACCTGCGCTGCCCCGACTGCGACGGCCAGCGCTATCGGCCCGAGATCCTCGAGGTGAAGATCGAACGCGGTGGCCGCAGCCTGAACGTGGCCGACGTGCTCGACCTCACCGTGGCCGAGGCGGCCGCGACGTTCGGGAACGACCGCGACGTGCTGCGCGTGCTGCAACCCATCGTCGATGTCGGGCTCGACTACGTGAAGCTGGGCCAGCCGGTGCCCACGCTGTCGGGCGGCGAGGCGCAGCGCCTCAAGCTCGCCGGCTTTCTCGCAGAGGCGGCGAAGAGCGGTACCGCGAGCAAGCAATCGGTGGCGCGCCGCGGCACGCTCTTCCTGTTCGACGAGCCGACCACCGGCCTGCACTTCGACGACATCTCGCGGCTCATGCGCGCGTTGCGCAAGCTGCTCGACGCCGGCCATTCGCTGGTCGTCATCGAGCACAACCTCGACGTGATCCGCGCCAGCGACTGGCTGATCGACCTCGGCCCCGAAGGCGGTGACGGCGGCGGCCAGGTCGTGGCCGTCGGCACCCCCGAGCAGGTGCGCGAGATGAAGGGCTCGCTCACCGGCGACGCGCTGCGCGACTACGAGCTGTCGCTCGGCCCGTCGCGCCACGCGGTGCGCGAGCGCAGCGGTGCCGAGCTGGCGCGGCGGGCCCTCCCGGCCTTCGGCCGCGAGGCGATCCAGATCGTCAATGCGCGCGAGCACAACCTGAAGAACCTCTCGGTCGACATCCCGCGCGGCAAGTTCAGCGTGGTCACCGGCGTCAGCGGTTCGGGCAAGTCGACGCTGGCCTTCGACATCCTGTTCAACGAAGGACAGCGGCGCTACCTCGAATCGCTCAACGCCTACGCACGCAGCATCGTGCAGCCGGCGGGCCGGCCCGAGGTCGATGCGGTCTACGGCATTCCGCCGACGGTGGCGATCGAGCAGCGCCTGTCGCGTGGCGGCCGCAAGAGCACGGTCGGCACCACGACCGAGGTGTGGCACTTCCTGCGCCTGCTCTACGTCAAGCTCGGCACGCAGCACTGCATCCACGACGGCGCAGCGGTGCAGCCGCAGACGCCGGACAGCATCGCGGCGCAGCTGCTGAAGAACTTCAAGGGCCAGCACATCGGCCTGCTCGCACCGCTGGTGAGCAACCGCAAGGGCGTCTACACCGAGCTGGCCGACTGGGCGCGGCCGCGCGGCTACACGCACCTGCGGGTCGACGGCGGCTTCCTGCCGGTCACGCCCTTCCCGCGGCTGGACCGCTTCAAGGAGCACAGCATCGAGCTGCCGGTGGCCAGCCTCGACGTGTCGCCGTCGAACGAAGCGGCGCTGCGCGAGGCGCTGACCAAGGCGCTCGAACTCGGCAAGGGCGTGGTGCATGTGCTGAGCGACATCGATGCGCTCAAGCCGGCGATGGAAGCGGGCGAGCCGACGGCGGGCATCGGGCGCACGCAGGTGTTCTCCACGCTGCGCGCCTGCCCGATCTGCAGCACCAGCTACGCCGAACTCGACCCGCGCCTCTTCTCGTACAACAGCAAGCACGGCTGGTGCCCCGACTGCGTGGGCACGGGCGTGAAGCTGACGAAGGACCAGCGCAAGGTCTACGACGACTCGGTGCTGGCCGACGACCAGAAGGGCCGTGAACAGACCTTCGCGGAACCCGAGGCTGAAGACGTGGGCGACGTGACCTGCCCGACCTGCGAAGGCCGGCGCCTGAACGCAACGGCGCGCGCGGTGAGCTTCGGTCCCGCGACGCACCCGGCCGCGCACGCGGGCCCGTTCGGCGCGGGCGGCATCGGCATCACCGAGATCGCGCGCATGAGCGTGATGGACATCCGGCAGTGGTTCGAAGGCCTTGCGCTCGTGGGCCGCGAGGCGGAGATCGCGCGCGACCTGGTGCCCGAGATCAAGAGCCGCCTCGAGTTTCTCGAAGAGGTCGGCCTCGGCTACCTCACGCTCGACCGCGGCGCACCGACGCTCTCCGGTGGCGAGGCGCAACGCATCCGCCTGGCGGCGCAGCTCGGCAGCAACCTGCAGGGCGTGTGCTACGTGCTCGACGAGCCGACCATCGGCCTGCATGCGCGCGACAACCGCATCCTGCTCAACGCGCTGCACAAGCTGGGCGAGAAGGGCAATACGCTGGTGGTGGTCGAGCATGACGAAGACACCATCCGCCGTGCCGACCACATCATCGACATCGGCCCCAGCGCGGGCAAGCGCGGCGGCCGCCTGGTGGCCGAAGGCACGGTCGCCGACATCGAGGCGGCGGGCGATTCGCAGACCGGCCGCTACCTGCGCGATGCCATCAAGCACCCCTTGCAGGAACGACGCGCCGTGCCGCCACCCGAGCCCGGCGCACCCGACTGGCTCACGGTGCATGGCGCCGATCTGCACAACCTGCAGGACGTGACGACCACGCTGCCGCTGCATCGCCTGGTGGCGATCACCGGCGTCAGCGGCTCAGGCAAGTCGACGCTGGCGCGTGACGTGCTGCTGACGAACGTGCAGGCGATCGTCATCCAGCGCATGACCAAGGCCGGCCGCGACAAGGATGCGGCGGGCAAGCGCGCGGCGTGGTCGGGTTGCAAATCGGTCGACGGCTACGAGACCATCGACCGCGTGCTCGAAGTCGACCAGACGCCCATCGGCAAGACGCCGCGCAGCTGCCCCGCGACCTACATCGGTTTCTGGGACACCATCCGCAAGCTCTTCGCCGACACGCTGGAAGCCAAGGCGCGCGGCTATGCGCCGGCGCGCTTCAGCTTCAACACCGGCGAAGGGCGCTGCCCGGCCTGCGACGGCGCCGGCATCCGCACCATCGGCATGAGCTTCCTGCCCGACGTGAAGGTGCCTTGCGAGGTCTGCCACGGTGCGCGCTTCAACCCCGAGACGCTGGCGGTCACCTGGCGCGGCAAGAGCATCGGCGACGTGTTGCAGATGGAGGTCGACGAGGCGGTCGATTTCTTCGCCGCGATGCCCAACATCAGCCACCCGCTGCAACTGCTGAAGGACGTGGGGCTCGGCTATCTCACCCTCGGCCAGCCCTCGCCGACGCTGAGCGGTGGCGAGGCGCAGCGCATCAAGCTGGTGACCGAACTGAGCAAAGTGCGTGACGACATCACGCGCCGCGGACAGAAGCCGCCGCACACGCTCTACGTGCTCGACGAGCCGACGGTCGGCCTGCACATGGCCGACGTCGAGAAGCTGATCCACGTGCTGCACCGGCTGGTGAACGGCGGGCACAGCGTGGTGGTGATCGAGCACGACCTCGACGTGATCGCCGAAGCCGACTGGCTGATCGACCTCGGCCCCGAAGGTGGCAACGGCGGCGGGCGCATCGTCGCGGCGGCGCCGCCGGAGGACGTGGTCGAGCTCGGCACGCACACCGGCGTGGCGCTGGCACCGGTGCTGGCGCGGGCTATGTCGCGCTGAGAATTTGGGCTGGCCGCGGCGCGGCCGGCAAGGCCGCTTCGACGCCCAGCGCCAGCGCGAGCAGGGCGGTGTCTGCGCCCGCAGCACCGGTCAGCTCCAGGCCGGCCGGCAGCCCGTCGCGCGTCAGGCCCATCGGCAGGCTGAGCGCGGGCAGGCCCGCCATGCCGGCCGGTCCGGTGTTGCGGATGTAGGCCTGGAAGGCCGTGGTGGGCCGGCCACACAGCGTGAGCTCGACGTCTTCGCCGATGCGTGCCGCCGTGAGCGGACTGGTCGGGAACAGCAGTGCGGCGAGGTCGTGCCGCTCGAAGCAGCGCCGGTAGGCTTCCTGCAGGGCCGGGCGCAGCGTGTGCCGGGCGTGCGCGTAGGCCGCGGCGGTGATGGCGTCCGGACCGAGCGGTCGTTCGAACAGGGGGCGCACGTCGGGGCTCGCCACGCTGTCGGCCAGCGCCCGCGCATCGAAGGGCCGCCCGTGCGATGCGAAGTACGCGGCCAGCGCGGGCAGGATCTCGTGCAGCGAGATCGACATCGCGCCTTGCTGGAAGAGGGCGCCGGCTTCGGCCAGGTCGCAGGGCACCAGCACCGCACCGGCCTCGCGCAGCCGCGCAAGTGCGGCGCGGGCCAGTTCGGCCACGGGCGGATCGATGTCGTCCCAGAAATAGGCGTCGGGCACGCCCAACCGCACGCCGGCCAGCGGCGTCGCCGCGAGCTGCAGTGGCCCGCCGGCCACGGCGTGGTCGGCCAGCACGCAATCGTCCACCGAGCGGGCCATGACGCCCGCGGTGTCGAAGGTCGGCGAGATCGGCACCAGTCCGTCGTGCGGCCAGCGCTGCACCGTCGGGCGGAAGCCCACCAGCCCGCACAGCGCGGCCGGCACCCGCACCGAGCCGCCCGTGTCGGTGCCGATCGCCATCGGTGTGCCGCGCAGGCCCAGCAGTACCGCATTGCCGCCGCTGGAGCCGCCGGTGACGCGCGTGGGGTCGAACGGATTGCGCGAGGGTCCGAAGCTGTGGTTGTGGCCGGTCACGCCCTGGCACCACTCGTGCAGGTTGGTCTTGCCGAGCACCAGGGCGCCTGCCGCGCGCAGGCGTTGCGTCACCCCGGCGGAGCGCTGGGGCACGTGGCCGCGCATCCAGGCGCTGCCGGCCGTCGTCGGCAGGCCGGCCACGTCGATGTTGTCCTTATAGGCCAGTGGCACGCCGTACAGCGGTTGCGTTCCCGCATCGGGGCGTGGCGCGGCATCGAGCGCTGCGGCGTCGGCCAGCAGCCCGTTGCGGTCGAGATGGATCAGCGCGTTGAAGGGCGCGCTGGCTTCGACCCGCGCCAGCAGCGCCTGCGCATAGTCGGCAACGCGCAGGTCGCCGCGCGCCATGCGCAGGGCCGCCTCGCGGGCAGAAAGTTCGGTCAATGCTGAATCTGGATGCATGCGGGCGCGAAGTTGGGGCGAACGTCGCGATCGGGTGCACGTTTCGGGCCAAACCAGCCTTCTGAACCCTCCAAACACATCGAAATTAATTGGCATGAATACTGCTTAATCTATTTTTTGTATTCATGAGGTCTTCCGATGCTTTCCAAGTCCTTGCGTTTCCTGGCCGCCGTCGCTTCCTCGATGGCACTTCTCGCGGCGATGCCCGCCTCGGCCGCGGAGAAAGTGTCCGTGCGCCTCAAGTGGCTGGCGCAGGCGCAGTTCGCCGGCTTCTACGTGGCCAAGGCCAAGGGCTTCTATGAGCAAGGCGGCCTCGACCTGACGATCAACCCCGGCGGCCCGAACCTCAACGTCGAGACGCTGGTCGCCTCGGGCAACGACACCTTCGGCCTGGCCGGCGGCACCGAGACCGTGCTGCTGGCGCGCGAGAAGGGCCTGCCGCTGGTGTGCATCGGCGTGACGGTGCAGAAGACGCCGTTCACCTATGTGACCTACAAGGATTCGGGCATCAAGACGGTGAAGGACTTCGCCGGCAAGAAGGTCGCCACCTGGTTCACCGGCACGCAGTACACGCTGTACTCGATGCTGGCATCGGCCGGCGTGAAGCAGAGCGATCTGACCATCGTGCCGCAGTCGGGTTCGATGGCACCCTTCGTCGAAAAGCAGTTCGACGTGGCCGCCGCCACCTACTACAACGAACTCAACACCCTCAAGTCGCAGGGCCTGGGCGAGAAGCTGACGCTGATCTCGCCGGACGACTACGGCGTGACGGTTCAGCAGGACACGGTGCTGGTGTCCGAGAAGTACCGCAACGAGAAGCCGGCGCAGGTGCAGGCCTTCCTCGACGCGACCATCAAGGGCTGGAAGTACGCGCTGCAGAACAAGAAAGAAGCCATCGACATCGTGATGGCCGCCGCCCCGAGCCTGAACCGCGCGCACCAGGAAGCCATGCTCGACGAGTTCGAGAAGCTGGTGAAGGCCGGCAAGGGCACGACCGACGGCATCCTGGCCATCGACCTCCCGACCGTCGAGAAGATGCAGACGCAGCTGGTGGGCTACCAGGCCCTGAAGGCGCCGGCCGACCTGAGCAAGGCCTACGACCCGAGCTTCTGGGCCAAGGTGCCGGCCGGCGACAAGAAATTCTGAGCCACCTTTTGCGACATCCCGCCCGTGAAATTCATGCCCCATGAAGTGACGCCGCCCGCGGCCCCGAGCGCAGCCGGTGCCGTGCCCATGCTGGAACTGGTCAACGTCTGGAAGCGCTTCGGCGAAGCGCCGGCCCAGACGGTGGCGGTGTCGGGCGTGAACCTGCAGATCGCGAAGAGCGAGTTCGTCACGCTGGTGGGACCGTCGGGCTGCGGCAAGTCGACCCTGTTCAACATGATCGCGGGCCTGCTGCCGCCCGACAGCGACGGCTCGCTGCTGTTCGGCGGCGCGCCGCAGCGCGACGGGCAACTGCTCGGCAAGGTGTCGTTCATGCCGCAGCGCGACCTGCTCTTTCCGTGGCGCACCGTGCTCGACAACGCGATCCTCGCGCTCGAGGTGGAAGGCGTGCCGCGCAAGGAAGCGCGCGACCGTGCGCGGGCCATGCTGCCGGAGTTCGGCCTCTCCGGCTTTGCCGACCACTACCCGCACCAGCTCTCCGGCGGCATGCGCCAGCGCGTGGCGCTGATGCGCACCTTCCTGTTCGAGCGCGACCTGCTGCTGCTCGACGAGCCTTTCGGCGCGCTCGACGCACTGACGCGCACGCGCATGCAGCACTGGCTGCTCGACCTCTGGGCGCGCCACCGCCGCACCGTGCTATTCATCACCCACGACATCGACGAGGCCATCGTGCTGGGCGACAAGGTGCTGGTGATGACCGCGCGTCCCGGCACGGTCAAGAGCGAGACGGTGATCGACCTGCCGCGTCCGCGCGACCCGTCGATCGTGCTGTCGCCCGCGTTCATCGGCATCAAGCAGCGGCTGCTGGCCGAGATCGAGGAAGAAAGCCAGAAGACCTTCGCGCAGGAGGGCACGGCCTCGTGACGGCGTCGTCGCAGCGTGCGCTCGCCACGTCGGTGCTGGCCTTCGTCGGCCTCGCGCTGCTGTGGGAGGCGTGCGTGCATGCCTTCGCGCCGTCGCCGCGCTACCTGCCGGCGCTCAGCGCCATCGCGCTGGACGCCTGGTCGGTCTGGCCGCAACTGCTGCGCAGCTTCGGCCGCACGCTGCTCGAGACGGTGCTCGGCTTCGCGCTGGGCGCGCTCTTTGGCTGCGCCTGCGGCACCGTCTTCACCTATTCGCGCTGGATGGAGCGCTCGGTGTTCCCGCTCTTCGTGGTGTCGCAGACGGTGCCGGTGGTGGCTTTCGGCGCGCTCATCGTCATCTGGTTCGGCAACTCGCTGCTGGCCAAGGTCATGACGGCCTTCTTCCTCACCTTCTTCCCGGTGACGGTGAACACGCTGCGCGGCCTCAAGTCCTGCGACCCGCAGCGCGTGGCGCTGATGAAGAGCTTCGGCGCCAGCGGGCTTGTGATGTTCTTCAAGCTGGCGGTTCCCTCGGCGCTGCCGCAGATCATGGTGGGCCTGCGCGTGGCCATCGGGCTGAGCCTGATCGGCTCGGTGGTGGGCGAATGGTTCGGCGAAACCGTGGGCCTCGGCGTGATGCTGATGGAAGCCATGAACGCCGACCTCGTGGTGCGTCTCTGGGTCGTGATGTTCGCCTGCGGGCTGATGGGTGCGCTGCTCTACGGGGCACTCACCTTTGTGGAAAGGAGGCTCGTATGGTGGCGCAGCGAAAGCTGATGGCGCAGCGCGTGGTGCCGGTGCTGCTGAGCATCGCGGTGCTGCTCGTGGTGTGGGAAGGCGCGATCGCACTCTTCCGGATTCCGCCCTTCGTGCTGCCCAGCCTGCACTCGATCGTGCGCCATGCCTTCGGCGACGCCGGTCGCCTCTCGGTGGCGCTGATGGCCACGCTGGGCGAGGCGCTGGGTGGCTATGCGCTGGGCAACCTGCTCGGCCTGCTGCTGGCCGTGCTGCTGCTGCTCGCGCCGCCACTGGAGCGCCTGGTGATGCCGCTGGCGGTGGCGGTGAACGCCGTGCCGACGGTGGCCTATGCGCCGCTCTTCCTGATCTGGTTCGGCCTGGGCGCGGCGTCGAAGGTGGCGCTGGTGGCGCTCGCCGTCGGCTTCACCATGCTGGTGAACGCGCTGCACGGCCTGAAGCAGGCCGACCTGTCCGCGGTGAACCTCATGCGCAGCTTCGGCGCGGGGCCGCTGAAGATCGTGTGGCGCCTGCGGCTGCCGGTGGCGATGCCGTCGGTGGTCACCGCGCTGCGCATCGGCGTGCCGCGCAGCATGATCGTGGCGATCGTCGGCGAGATGCTCGGTGCCTACGCCGGGCTCGGCCGGATGATCTATGAGTCGACCCAGCAGGTCGACCTGCTGAGCGTGTGGGCGGCGGTGCTCGTGGCCTCGATGGCGAGCATGGTGTTCTACGGTGTGCTCGTGTGGATCGACCAGAAACTGGTGTGGTGGCGCTGATGGCCGGGATGAAAACGAATCCCGCGGCTTACCCCGACACCGAAGCCGAACTGCGCGTGCAGCTCGCCGCCTGCTACCGGCTGGTGGCGCACTTCGGCATGGACGACCTGATCTACAACCACATCTCGGCGCGTGTGCCGGGGCCCGAGCACCACTTCCTCATCAACCCCTACGGGCTGCTGTTCTCGGAAGTGACGGCGTCGTCGCTGGTGAAGATCGACCTCGACGGCCACAAGGTCGACGACACCGAGGCCGAGGTCAACCAGGCCGGCTTCGTGATCCACAGCGCCATCCATGCGGGCCGGCCCGACGCGCTGTGCGTGCTGCACACGCATTCCGACGCCGGCACCGCCATCGCGGCGATGCCGAACGGCCTCGCGCCACTGAGCCAGTTCGCGATGCGCTACCAGGGCCACACCGCCTTCCACGACTACGAAGGCGTGGCGCTGGAGACCGGCGAGCGCGAGCGGCTGGTGCGCGACCTGGGCGCGCACAACACCCTGGTGCTGCGCAACCACGGCATCCTGACCGTGGGGCGCACGATCCCCGAAGCCTTCATCCTCATGTACTACTTCGAGAAGGCGGCCAAGGTGCAACTGCTCGCCCAGGGCGGCCTCGCGCCCGGCGAAGCGCTGGTGGTCCCGCAGCCTGAAGTGAGCGCACTGGCGGCGCGCCAGTTCACCGAATTCGCCGGCGACATCCGGCCGCCCGGCACGCGCGAGTGGCCGGCCTTCCTGCGCATGCTGGAGCGCACCCAACCCGACTACCGACTCTGAGCGCCGACGTCTTTCCCTCAAACCGACAACCCCGTTCGACCATGCAACTCGAGAACCTCACCTCCTTCATCGGCACCGAAGTCAAAGGCATCGACCTGCGCGAGCCTGTGAGCGACGACGACTTCGCGGTGCTGCGCGACGCGCTCAACCAGCGTTCGCTGCTGCTGTTTCGCGGCCAGCGCATCGATGAATCGCAGCACGTCGCCTTCTCGCGCCGCTTCGGTCCGCTGCTGGGCCATGTGCTCACGCAGTTCCTGAAGAAGGAGCATCCCGAGGTGTATGTGCTGTCGAATGTGTCGGAGAACGGCAAGCCCATCGGCAACCACAAGGAGGGCTGGAACTGGCATTCCGATCTCTCGTACAAGGCCGAGCCTTCGATGGGCGCGCTGCTCTACGCGCTGGAAGTGCCGCCGGTCGACGGCGACACCTTCTTCGCGTCGATGCATGCCGCCTACGAGGCGCTCGACGACGGCATGAAGGCGCGCATCCGCCCCATGACGGCCACGCACAGCTACGCCAACTACTACGGCAAGGCCTTCGCCGACCGCAACCCGCTCACGCCCGAACAACTGGCCGCCACGCCCGACGTGGTGCACCCGCTGGTGCGCACGCATCCCGAGACGGGGCGCCTCTCGCTCTACGTGGGCGAGGACGTGGTCAAGCACATCGACGGACTGCCCGCCGACGAAAGCGCTGCGCTGCTGGCCGAGCTCAACGCGCATGCCATCTCGCCCGAGTTCAGCTACCGCCACCAGTGGCAGGCCGGCGACCTGCTGGTGTGGGACAACCGCTGCACCATGCACCGCGCCACGCCGTACGACGACAACGCGTACCGCCGCGTGATGCACCGCACCACCGTGGCCGGCGACCGGCCGTTCTGAATCACCGCCGGCCCGCCACCGAATCCGTCTCGACGACAACCACAAGAAAGAAGGCACAACGCATGGAGTCCAACCCCCCCGACATGGCGGAGCCCTCGGCACTGCGCGAGCGACAGCGCGGCAAGGGCGCCACGCTCTCCGACGAAATCAAGGACACGCTGGAAGACCTGATCGTCAGCGGCGTGATGAAGCCCGGCACGCGGCTCGACGAGGCCGAATTGGCGGAGCGCTTCAAGGTCTCTCGCACGCCGGTGCGCGAAGCGCTCAAGGCGCTGGCCGCCACCGGCCTGGTCGACCTGCGCAGCCGCCAGGGCGGCGTGTGCGTGGCGCGCATCTCGCTGCCGATGCTCATCGAGATGTTCCAGATGATGGCCGTGATGGAAGGCCTGTGCGCCAAGTTTGCGGCGCGCCGCGCCACCGAGGCGCAGAAGCAGCGCCTGAACACCCTGCACGAAGACCTGACCGGCATCCTGGCCTCGGGCGACCACTCGCGCTTCTACGACGTGAACCAGGACTTCCACGACGCACTGTACGAAGCCTCGAACACGCAGTACCTGGCCGACCAGACGCGTGCGCTGCGCAAGCGGGTGCGCGTGTACCGCCGCTACGTCACCTTCCAGCCCGGCCGCATGCACGCGACCATCGGCGAACACGGCGCCATCCTCGAAGCCATCACGCGCAACGACCCGAAGGCCGCGTTCAGCGCCGCCATCGACCATGTGAGCCTGCTCGAGGACGACATCGTCGACCTGGTCGCCGCATTGACCGAGCAGGACACGGGCACCGCATGACGCACGCTCTTTCCCTTTCCCATTGACCCCGCATCGACAGACCGCATCCCAGGACATCACGCCATGAAACTCGAACTCGAAGGCAAGACCGTGCTCGTCACCGGCGCCTCCAAGGGCATCGGCCTGGCCGCCGCCCATGCATTCGCGGCCGAAGGCTGCCACCTGCAGCTGGCCGCACGCGATGGCGCGGCACTGGCCGCCGCCAAGGAAGACATCGAAAAGACCCATTCGGTGCGTGTGCAGATCCATCCGATGGACCTGGTTGCCGACGGCGCCATGGCGCAGCTCGCCGAAGCGGCCGGGCACGTCGACATCCTGGTGAACAACGCGGGCGACATTCCCGCCGGCCCGATCGAGTCGCTCGACTTCGCCGCCGTGCGCCGTGGCTTCCAGCTCAAGGTGCTGGGCTACATGGAGCTCAGCCAGATCTACTACGCGCGCATGAAGGCCGCGGGCGGTGGCGTGATCGTCAACGACATCGGCAACTCCGGCGAGAACTGGGACGCCAACTACATCGCCGGCTCCACCGGCAACGCCGCCGTCATGGCCTTCACCCGGGCGCTGGGCGGCGTGAGCCTGGACGACGGCATCCGCGTGGTGGGCGTGAACCCCGGCCCGGTGGCCACCGACCGCATGGTCAAGCTCATGAAGCGCCGGTCGCTCGATACGCACGGCGACGAAGGCCGCTGGGAAGAGCTGTTCGACAACTACCCGGGCGGCCGGCCGGCCACGCCGGAGGAAGTCGCCGAGCTGATGGTGTTCCTGGCCTCGCCGCGCGCGGGCTACATCACCGGCACGGTGGTGACCATCGACGGCGGCATCGCCGCACGCGGCTCGATCATCAAGACCAGCAAGAAGGCGATGGCGGCCGAGCAGGCGCGGAAGGTGGCGGCGTGAGCGCGGTCCTGAAAGCCGCGCCGGTGGCCTCATCGGTGACAGCCGATGCGGAATCCCGCAACCAGTACTTCGACCGGCTGTTCTCCAATCCCGCGCTGATGTGGCTGGGCCAGAACACCAACCACTTCCCGCTGCACCCTGCCGTGCGCCAGGCGCTGCACGACGCCATCGACGACGAAAGCTTCCACGCCTACGCGCCGCCGCTGGGCATGGAGGCGCTGCGCGCGGCCATCGTGGCCGACCTGGGCGTGCCCGGTCAGTCGGCCGTCGTCACCGATGGCGCGGTCGCTGCGCTGGCGCTGGCCTGCCGCGCCTTCTGCGTGGCCGGCAAGGGCTTCGTCACCACCGACCCCGGCTGGAAGTGGCCGCTGGGCTTCGCCGCCAAGGCGGGCTCGACGATCACCGAGATCCCGATCTACGGGCCCGAATACGGCTTCAAGCTGTCGGCCGAGGCGCTCGCCGCATCGACCGATGCCGACACCGCGGTCATCTATCTGGTCGACCCGAACAACCCGCTGGGCACCACCTACGCCGAGGACGAGATCCGCGCCTTTGCGGCGCGGGCGCGCGAGATCGGCGCGATCCTCATCCACGACTGCACCTACCGCGACTTCGCCGACAGCCACACGCTGGCCTCGCGCTTCTACCCGGAAGGCACGGTGACCATCGTGAGCTTCTCGAAGTGGCTGGGCCTGGCCGGCCTGCGCCTGGGCGCGCTCGTCGCCGCACCCGAGTTGCTGGCGCGCATCCTGCCGCATTCGCAGGCCCCGCTGGGTGCCAGCGTGTTGGCGCAGCGCGCGGCCATCGCCGGCCTCGCGGTGAAGGACGAATGGATGGCCGAGGTGATCGCCAAGCAGCGCGAGAACCAGCGGATGATCGTCGACGCCTTCGCCCGCCTGCCGGGCTTCGAGGTGCCGGTGTTCCCCTCGCAGGCCAACTTCATCGTGGTGGAGTGCAGCAAGGCGGGCGTGACGCCCGAGGCGCTGGTCACCGCGCTGGGCGAGCACGACATCATGGTGCGCCAGGGCACCTACCACACGCCGCGCTTCGGCCACCGCTTCATCAAGATTTCAACCACCGTGCCCAAGGCCTGGGCGCAAGCGCTGTGCGACGTGCTGCCGCAGGCGGTCGCGCGTGCGAAGACGCTGCCGGCCACGGCGGCGCTGTTCTGACCGAGGAGCGACGATGAGTTTCGCCACCACCCCCGACGGCGTTCGCCTGTACTACGAGACCGCCGGCAGCGGCACGCCGATCGTCTTCGTGCACGAGTTCGGCGGCGACCACCGCAGCTGGGAGCCGCAGATGCGCTATTTCGCGCGGCGCCACCAGTGCGTGACCTTCGGCGCGCGTGGCTATCCGCCGTCGGACGTGCCGGCCGACGTCGAGCGCTATTCGCAGGCCACGGCGGCCGACGACATCGCCGCGGTGATGGACGCGCTGGGGCTCGCCAAGGCGCACATCGTCGGCCTGTCGATGGGCGGCTTCGCCACGCTGCACTTCGGCCTGCGCCATGCCGCGCGTGCGTCATCGCTGGTGATCGCCGGCGCAGGCTACGGCGCCGAGAAGGAACACGAGGCCTACTTCCGCGGCGTGTCGATGGAGGTCGCCAAGCAGTTCGAGGCGCAGGGCGCCGAGACATTCGCGCGCACCTATTCGCTCGGCGCGAGCCGCGTGCAGTTCCAGAACAAGGACCCGCGCGGCTGGCAGGAGTTCGCGACCTGGCTTGGCGAGCACGACGCCGTAGGCGCGGCCAACACCATGCGTGGCGTGCAGGCGCGGCGCCCGTCGATCTACGACCTCGAGTCCGAGCTGCGCGTGATGCCGGTGCCCTCGCTGGTGGTGGTCGGCGACGAGGACGACCACTGCCTGCAGCCCGGCATCTTCCTCAAGAAGACCGTGCCGGCCTGCGGCCTGGCGGTGATGCCCAAGACCGGCCACACGCTCAACCTCGAGGAGCCGGCTGCCTTCAACGCGCTGCTCGCCGAGTTCTTCGCGCAGGTCGAGGCCGGGCAGTGGAGGGTGCGCGACCCGCGCGCGCTGCCCAGCCAGATCATGAAGACCGACTGATGGCGGCATCGGCATCGGCATCGGTGGCAACGCGCGAGGCACCGGCGCTCTGGCGCATCGATGGCGAGCGGCTGTGGGCGCGGCTCATGGCGCTGGCGCAATGCGGCACCACGCCCGGCGGCGGCGTGAACCGGCAGGCGCTCAGCGCGGAAGAGATCGCGTCATGGCGCGTGATGCTCGGCTGGGCGCAGTCCTGCGGCCTGGAGCCCGCGACCGATGCGGCCGGCAACCTGTTCATCGCGCTGCCCGGCACCGACCGCGACGCACCGCCCGTGCTTGCCGGCAGCCACCTCGACAGCCAGCCCGGCGGCGGCCGTTTCGACGGCGTCTACGGCGTGGTGGCGGCGCTCGAAGTGCTGGTCACGCTGGCCGAGCGCGGCGTGCGCCCACCGGTCGACCTGGTGTGCGTCGCCTGGATGAACGAGGAGGGCTCGCGCTTCGCGCCCGGCATGATGGGCTCCGAAGCCTTCGCCGACGTGCGCGACCTGGCGTCGATCCGTGCCACGCGAGACGCCGACGGTGTGTCGGTGGCCGATGCGCTCGATGCGCTGCATGCGGCGTTCCCCGCGCTGCGACGTCGCCCGCTCGGCTTTCCGGTCGCGGCGTATGTCGAGGCCCACATCGAACAGGGGCCGTTGCTCGAAGCGCAAGGGCGCGTCATCGGCGTGGTCGAGGGCATCCAGGGCAAGAAGACCTTCGATGTCGTGATCGACGGCGAGCGCGGCCATGCCGGCACGCTGGCGATGGCCGACCGGCGCGACGCGCTCGCGGCGTTCAGCCGCATTGCGAGCGCGCTCTATGCCGAGATCGGCGGCCACGACGCGCGGGTGAAGTTCACCATCGGTCGGATTCAGGTCGAACCGAACGCGCCGTCGGTGGTGCCGGCGCGCGTCACGCTGCGCATCGATCTGCGCCACCCGGACAACGCGGTGCTCGATGCATTGGGTGTGCGGCTGACCGCGCTGTGCTTGCGGCACGCCGCGCCCTGCCAGGCGCGCGTGATGCCACTGGTCGACGCGCCGTCCAACGGCTTCGACGTTGCGCTGCAGCAGGCGATCGCCGACGCCGCCGAGCGGATCGGCCAGTCGCACATGCCGATCCTGTCGGCGGCCGGCCACGATGCGCGGCACCTGGCGCCGCTGTGCCCGAGCGCGATGATCTTCATCCCGTGCCGTGGCGGCGTGAGCCATGCTGAGCACGAGTGGGCCGAGCCGGCGCATGTGGCCGCTGGCGCGGACGTGCTGCTGCAGGTGCTGCTGCCGCATGCCGTGCCAGACGCAGGATCGATGCGATGAGCCCGTCCGAACCCCTGGCCGAGCCGCCCGACATGGCCGACCTGCCGATGCAGCACGCGCAGGCACCGACCAGCGCCGCGCAGTCGCGCGCCCGCTTCTTCAACTCAGGCAATGCCTTCAACGTCAAGCTGCCCGCGGTGCCGGCGCAGGCCTTTGCGCCACCCGCGGCCGGGCGCTACGGCGTGTTCGATTGCGACCAGTCGCCGGCGCTTGGCTGCGACTTCCCGGCGACCACGCCGCTGATGCTGGCGCGCTACGTGCAGATGGCGGCCGGCACGTCGCTGGCCATGCCGCTGCGCGCAACGGGCGTGGTCTGGTACGTGATCGCTGGCGCCGGGCACCTGCACAGCGCTGGCGAAGGTTTCGACTTCGCGGCGGGCGACGTCTTCCTGCTGCCTGGCGCGCCGGATTACCGGCTCGATGCTGCGGGTGCGGACGTGCTGCTCTGGGCGGTGGGCAACGAGCCGCAATTGGCTTTCGAGCATGCGCAGCCGGCCGCACCGAACGACGCGCAGGTCGACCTGGTGCATTGCACGGCCGAGGAGATCGAGCGGCAGTTCGCGCTGATCTTTTCCATGGGCACCAGCGACGAAACTTCCGGCCGGGCGCTCATCTTCTCGTCGGCGCGACAGGCGGCGGCGCGCAATCTCACGCCGACGCTGACCTTGAGCTTCAACACGTTGGCGCCGCACACGCACCAGCGTGCCCACCGCCACAACTCGGCGGCAATCACGCTGGCGGTGCAGGGGGCGCGATGCCACTCGATGGTCGATGGCGTGCGCTGCCCGTGGACGCCATGGGCGACGCTGGTCACGCCGCCCGGCGCACCGCATTCGCACCACAACGAGGGCGAGACGATGGCGCGCTTCCTCATCGTGCAGGACGGCGGCCTGCACTACCACGCGCGCACCATGGGTTTCGAGTTCCTGGGGCGCTGACGCGTAGGCGACCGCCGCGGGACTTCACCGATTGCGCCGGACAGCGTGCATCGGCCCAATGGCGGCTTTTCGATCCGTCTCCAGGAAGCTCTTTCATGCAACGTCGTTCCCTCGTCTCTCTTGGCGCCATGGCGCTGGCCAGCGCCGCCGCACTGCTCGCGCCGTTCGCGGCCCAGGCGCAGGCCTTCCCCAGCCGGCCGATCAAGCTCGTGATCGCCTTTCCGGCGGGCGGCCCCACCGACATCACGATGCGCCAGTTGGCCGACAACGCCAGCAAGATCCTGGGCCAACCGGTCATCGTCGACAACAAGCCCGGTGCCGGCGGCACGCTGCCCGCGCAGGCGTTGCAGGGCACACCGGCCGACGGCTACACCGTGGCGCAGATCCCGCTCGGCGTGTTCCGCCTGGGCTACACCACCAAGATCAACTGGGACCCGATCAAGGACATCAGCTACGTCATCAACGTCACCGGTTATGCCTTCGGCATCGTGGTGCCGGCCGACAGCCCCTTCAAGACCTGGAAGGATTTCGTCGACTACGCCAAGGCCAACCCGGGCAAGCTGAGCTACGGCTCGACCGGCACGCTGACCAGCCCGCACCTCACGACCGAGCGCATCGCGCAGCAGGCCGGCATCCAGCTGCAGCACATTCCCTACAAGGGCAGCGCCGACCTGATGCTCGCGCTGCAGAGCGGGCAGCTGATGTCCGGTGCCGACAGCACCGGCTTCGCGCCGCAGGTCGAGGCCGGCAAGCTGCGCGTGCTCAACACCTGGGGCGAGAAGCGCCTGGCCAAGTTCCCCGACGCGCCCACGCTGAAGGAACTGGGCTACGACATCGTCCAGAACTCGCCCTTCGGCATCGGCGCCCCCAAGGGCACGCCGCCCGAGGTGGTCAAGAAGCTGCACGACGCCTTCAAGCAGGCGATGGAAGAGCCCAGCTACGTCGCCGCGCTGGGCAAGTACGACATGCTGCCCGACTACAAGAGCAGCGCCCAATACGCCCAGTTCGCGCAGGACACGGTGGCGCGCGAGAAGGTGATCATCGAGAAGCTGGGGTTGGCGAAGGGGCAATAAAAAAGCCGCTACCTCGCGGTAGCGGCTTTTCATGCCGGGGGGCGGTAGGCGATCAGGCCGCCATGATCGACACCGCCTTGGTGTTGAGGTAGGCCTCCACAGCCTCCGGCCCGCCTTCCGAGCCGTAGCCCGAATCCTTCACGCCGCCGAAGGGCATTTCCGGCGAAGGCGCGGCGGGCTGGTTGATCCACAGCATGCCCACTTCAACGCGACGCGCCAGCTGGTGCGCGTTCTTGATCGAGGTGGTGAAGGCGTAGCCGGCCAGGCCGAAAGGCAGGCGGTTGGATTCGGCGATGGCTTCGTCCAGCGTGTCGAAGCCGCGGATGGCGGCGATCGGGCCGAAGGGTTCGTTGTTGAAGATGTCGGAGTCGAGCGACACATCCGTCAGAACCGTCGGTGCGAAGAAGTTGCCGGTGCTGCCCACGCGCTCGCCGCCGGTCGCGACCTTGGCGCCAGTGGCTTGCGCGTCCTGCACCACCTTGGCCATGGCCGTCAGGCGGCGGTCGTTGGCGAGCGGGCCGAGGGTCGTGCCTTCGGCCAGGCCGTCGCCGAGCTTCAGGCTCTGTGCATGCTTCACCAGCAGTTGCGCGAACTCGGCCTTCAGGCTGTTGTGCACCAGGAAGCGGGTCGGCGAGATGCAGACCTGGCCGGCATTGCGGAACTTGGCGGCGCCGGCGGCCTTCACGGCCAGCACGACGTCGGCGTCTTCCGCCACGATCACCGGGGCGTGGCCGCCCAGTTCCATCGTTGCGCGCTTCATGTGGGCGCCGGCCAGGGCGGCGAGCTGCTTGCCGACCGGGGTCGAGCCGGTGAAGGTGATCTTGCGGATCACCGGATGCGGGATCAGGTAGTTCGAGATCTCGGCCGGGTCGCCGAAGACCAGGCCCACGGTGCCGGCCGGCACGCCGGCGTCGACGAAGGCCTTGATCAGTTGCGCCGGCGATGCGGGCGTTTCTTCCGGCGCCTTCACCAGGAACGAGCAGCCGGCCGCCAGCGCGGCACCGAGCTTGCGCACCACCTGGTTGATCGGGAAGTTCCACGGCGTGAAGGCGGCGACGGGGCCGACAGGTTCCTTCATCACCAGCTGCTGCGCCGCCAGGTTGCGCGAGGGCACGATGCGGCCGTACACGCGGCGGCCTTCGTCGGCGAACCATTCGATGATGTCGGCAGCGGCCAGCACTTCGCCGCGGGCTTCGGCCAGCGGCTTGCCCTGCTCCTGCGTGAGCAGTGGTGCGATCTGGTCGGCGCGTTCGCGGATCAGGCCGGCCGCGCGGCGCATGATCGCAGCGCGTTCGTTGGCCGGCACGTCGCGCCAGGCTTCGAAGCCCTTCTGAGCCGCGGCAAGCGCGCGGTCGAGGTCAGCGATACCGGCGTGCGCGACCTGGCCGATCACCTGGCCGGTGGCAGGGTTGCGAACGTCGAGCGTCTTGCCGCTCTTGGCATCGACCCACTCATTGGCGATGAGCAGCTGGGTGGCGGGGTAGGAAGTGGTCATGAGGCGTCTTTCGTCGGACAACGGAGGATGGAAAGAGGTGGGCGTGGGATCTGGCGGAGTCGCCGCCACAGCGTCGGCGCAGGGCCGAACTTCGACATGCTACGCCAATGGGAGCGAACGCGTCAGCGTGCCGCCAGCACGGCGGCAGCGACTTCTGCGAAGCCTGCGCCACGCTCGCCCTGCGTCAGGTAGCGCGGAAGATCGTTCAGTTGCGGCACGAAGCGCGCCACGTTGGCCACGCCGATGCTGTTCGCGAAGGTCTTGAACATCAGTTGGTCGTTGGTGGAGTCGCCGACGTAGGCCCACCGGTCCATCTCGGCATCGAGGTCGCGGCCCCAGAGCTCGCGCACGATCCAGCGCGCCCCGACGAGCTTGTCGTGGTCGCCATACCACCCGTTGATGTGGATGCTGCTCACCGTGGCGTGCATGCCCTCGCTGCGCATGCGCGCTACGACTTCGGTGATCTGCGCCTCGCTCAGGTGCGCGAACTCGCTGTGGTCGATGGCTATGTCGCATTCGCGGCCGGGCGAGTCGGTGGCGCGCACCGCGCCGGGCATCTCGCGCTCGATGCGCGCCAGCGCCTGCTGCATGCGGGCAAAGTTGGCGGCGCGCACAGCGGCGTCCTGCTGGTAGCGCTTGGCGAGCGTGCCGTCTCCGCGCCGCACCAGTGCGACCGCGCCGTTTTCTGCCACGATCGAATCGATCGGCCAGGCGGTCGCGAAGGGCTCGCTCCAGCCGACCGGGCGCCCGGTGATGGCGACGACGTGCAGGCTGGCGGCTTTCAGGTCGGCCAGCGCCTGCAGCGCATCGGGCGTGATCGCGCCATCGGTGGTCAGCGTGTCGTCGATGTCGGTGAAGACGCCGAGCAATCCGCCGCGGGCCGCGGCCGGCCACTGTGCAAGCGGCAGCATCAGCCCGCCGCCGGGCCGCCCCAAGGCGGGCTGCGCCCCCTCGGGGGGCAGCGAGGACACGGCAGTGCCGAGCGTGGGGGTCACATCAGCCCGCCGCCGGGCCGCCCCAAGGCGGGCTGCGTCCCCTCGGGGGGCAGCGAGGACACGGCAGTGCCGAGCGTGGGGGTCACATCAGCCCGCCGCCGGGCCGCCCCAAGGCGGGCTGCGCCCCCTCGGGGGGGCAGCGAGGACACGGCAGTGCCGAGCGTGGGGGTCACATCACCCCGCCGTCTGCAGCGCCAGCCCCGCGTGCTCCCGCAGCGGATGGAAATGGATCTTCGGAAAGCGCTCCTGCGCCAGGCGCACGTCGTACGGCGAGGTACAGAGGTAGGCCAGCGTGTTCGCAGCGTCGAGCGCCATGCGCGCCGGGTAGGCGTTGACGAAGTCGCGCAGCTCGGCCGGCGTGTCGGCCGTGATCCATCGCGCGCCGGTGTACTGGCAGCCTTCGAGCCGCACGTCGGCGTCGTACTCGGCCTTCAGGCGGTGCTGCACGACCTCGAACTGCAGTTGCCCGACGGCGCCCAGCAGCATCGGGCCGCCGATTTCGGGACGGAAGACCTGGATCGCGCCTTCTTCGCCCAGCTGCGCCAGGCCCTGCTGCAGTTGCTTGGTGCGCAGCGGGTTCTTCAGGATCACCGTCATGAAGAGTTCGGGTGCGAAGAAGGGCAGGCCGGTGAACATCAGGTTCGCGCCGTCGGTGATGGTGTCGCCGAGCTGCACGCCGCCGTGCGTGGTGAAGCCGACGATGTCGCCCGCATAGGCCTCTTCGACCGCCTCGCGGCGCTGGCTCATGAAGGTCACGACGCTGGTGGGGCGCAGTTCCTTCGAGGTGCGCTGCACCTTGAGCTTCATGCCCGGCGTGTACTTGCCCGACGCCATGCGGACGAAGGCGATGCGGTCGCGGTGGTTGGCGTCCATGTTGGCCTGCACCTTGAAGACCACGCCGGCGAAGTCCTTGTCCTCGGGCAGGATCTCCTTCACCACCGGCTGACGGTTGACCAGGGTCGTGCTGATGCGCGACTGTGGCTGCGGCGCGAGGTCGACCAGCGCATCGAGCACTTCCATCACGCCGAAGTTGTTCACGCCGGAGCCGAAGAACACGGGCGTCTGCTTGCCGGCGAGGAAGGCTGCACGGTCCCAGCTCGGCGAGGCACCGGTGGCCAGTTCCATGCTGTCCATGGCCGATTCGAAGTCGGCGCCGAAACGCTTCGTCAGCGTGTCGCGATCGCTCAGCGGGATGGTTTCGAAGTCGTCCGACAGGCGTTCCTTGCCCGACTCGAACACCGTCATCGCCTGCGTGCGCAGGTTCATGATCCCGCGGAAGCTCTTGCCCTGACCGACCGGCCAGGTCATCGGCACGCAGGGCATGCCGAGCTCGCGCTCCACCTCGTCGAGGATGTCGAGCGGCTCGCGCACTTCGCGGTCCATCTTGTTGACGAAGGTGATGATGGGCGTGTCGCGCTGGCGGCAGACCTCGATCAGCCGCCGCGTCTGCGCTTCGACGCCGTTGGCCGCGTCGATCACCATCAGCGCAGAGTCCACCGCCGTCAGCACGCGGTAGGTGTCTTCCGAGAAGTCCTTGTGGCCGGGCGTGTCGAGCAGGTTGATCACGTGGTCGCGGTACAGCATCTGCATGACCGACGAGGCCACCGAGATGCCGCGCTGCTTTTCGATCTCCATCCAGTCCGACGTGGCATGCCGCGTCGCCTTGCGCGCCTTGACCGAGCCTGCGATCTGGATCGCGCCCGAGAACAGCAGCAGCTTCTCGGTCAGCGTGGTCTTGCCGGCATCGGGGTGGGAAATGATCGCGAAGGTGCGACGGCGGCGGGTTTCGGATTCGAAGGTCATGGCGTGAACGCGGGGCGCGCGAAGAACAGTGAGCGCGTGGCGCTCACGGCGCGGCGGCTACGCAAAGCCGATGATTTTAGCGAGCGCACCCGGTCCGGGTGGGCGTCGGTCTTGCGTCGGCGGCGGGAAGCCGCCGCCGACACCTCAGGGGCCAGTCCAGCCGAAGTAGGCGACGCCTTCGTACTGGTACTGCGACAGCGTTTGCTGCACGATGTCCCGTTCGCTTGCGTTGATTGTGTAGAAGTGCGTCTGCGCTTGCGGACGGTAGAACCGGAACATCGGTGTTGCGGCCGCAGTCGGCGAGGTGTTCGCGTACCAGGTCACGCCCTCGTACTGGTACCAGGGAAGGCTGGCCTGCACCTGCGCGCGTTCCTGATCGTTGATCGTATAGAAATGCGTTCCGTTGCGGGTGTTGAAGAACCGATGTACCGGGCTCGTGCCAGCGGCCTGGGCGCCAAACGCGAAGAAGGCCGGACCTTCGTAGTTGTAGTTGCGCATCTTGGTGATGACCAGATCGCGTTCCTGCACGCTCGATGTGTAGAAATGCGTATCCGTGGCCTTGTTGTAGAACCGATAGACCGCCGTGCGCTGTGTCGTCGACGGAATGTTCAGCCATTGTTGCAGCGAGGCGTTGAACGCCAGGTCGAAGCGCCCGTAGACGTCCGGGCCAATCGGGTTGCTGCAGGCGGAGGAGCCGCCGAGCAGTTGGCCCACCAGATAGTCGTTGCCGTTGAGGCGCTGGAACAGTCCGGAGCCGCTGCTGCCGCTTTCAGTCACGCCTTGCGACCAAGTGACCGAGTGAAAGCCTGCGTTGCTCTGGTTCGACGAGATGCAGCTGGTCGTGCTGCAGTTGGCGGTCCCAAGGTAGGTGCCGACGCTGTACTTCTGCAAGTCGCCATGCGGATGATGTACCCCGTACACCTGGTCGTACAGACCGAGCCCGAAGGGACTCGAGCCGGCAAACACGGCGCCGGCCGGCGGTTGCGAGTTCAGGCGCATGAACGAGGTATCGGTCGCGGCCGCCGCGTAGAGCAGCGTCGCGCCGGAAGTCATCGCGACCGCCGCGGGGTTGACCTGCGTGCTGTTGCAGCTGGCGGAGCGGTAGAACCAGAGCGTGAAGAGCGTCGATGCCACCGTCTGATTGGAAATGCAGTGGTTGGCACTCAGGAAGTACGGGGTGCCGGTCGACATGCGGTCGTTGAGCAGCGTTCCGGTGCACACGTAGTTGGCGCCGTCCTTCATGAAGTCCATCAGGGCGGCTGACTTGCTCACGCCGTCGTACTGTGTCGTGCAACTGACATCCAGATTGCAGCTGCCAGCCTCGCCGACCTTCTCCAGAGTGCCGGACTTGCGAATATCGACGCTGACATGGGACAGCAGTGGAACGGCCACGCGGACCTCCGCTGTCGCTGCGTTCGCAGGCACCTGAATTTCGATCGTGAGCGCTTCACCGCCCAGATTGGGCGACCAGTAGATGCGTGCGTTGTCGCTGGTGTCGCCGGCATCGAGATTGCGCTGGATCACGGTGAGAATCTCGTGCGCAGAGATCTCGTACATCTTGGTGTCGGCGTCGCCATAGAAGCGGACCATGGTCCCCGGCGGCAGGCTTTCCACGCGCAGTCCCAGGCGGACGCCCTTGGCGCCGGGCGACGAGAAGCGCAGGGCGGTCGACTTGCCACCGTCCTCGGCCGGCGACCAGCCCATCGCAGCAGTTGTCGCGCCCGTGGTGGACGTGTCCGCCACCGGACGGGCGACGCCGATCCGTCGGGCGATGCCGAAGATCGCCGGGGCTGACTTCAACAGATCAGCACTGTCGGTCGGCAGCGCCGGGAGCAGCACTTGACGCGGCACGGGGCGGCCTGCGGTCGGCCGGTCCTTGAACGGGTCGACGTCGCCTGCGGCGCCTTCGGCGGTCTGCACCTTGGACGCAATCAGGGCCGGCTCGGTGAGGGCCGTTGTGCTTGAAGTTGCCGCCTGCGTAGACGTGCCGGTTGCACCGGACGGCGTGCTGTCGCCGCCGCCGGCTCCGCACCCTGCGATGAGCACCGACAGTGCCATCGCCATCCCCCAACCCATCCTGAACTTGCGCTGCATGCTTCCGCCAATTTGAAATGCTTAGACCGAAGATTTTCCAGTGGCCTCCCGAAGCCGCGTGGCGCGGTGGCAGAACGATTTCGAACGGCGTCTCCGGTCGTGCAATTTGTCACAGTTCGGCAGCACAACCGTCGCGGCTGACCGACACTCGATCGATGGGCGTCGCCTGACCGAGATTTCGACGGCTTTGAAGCGGCGCCGTGCGAGGCGGTTAAAATCCTTCTTCCGAGGAGCGTTGCAGCGCCATCAGGCGTGAGGCTCGGACCCCATCGCAACCACGCTCATCCGCTGTTCTCGCGGTGAGTCCATTTCCGGTCGAACCTCCCGAGTGCAGCGGCAGTCGTCAAACCAGCTTTGGAGTTCTCATGAACGCTGTTCTCAAGCCCACCCCCGTCGCCAATGCCGACCAAGCCATTGCGGACCTGTCCCTTGCTGCCTGGGGCCGCAAGGAAATTCGCATCGCCGAAACCGAAATGCCTGGCCTCATGGCCATCCGCCAGGAATTCGCCAAGGGCCAGGCGCTCAAGGGCGCGCGCATCACGGGTTCGCTGCACATGACGATCCAGACGGCGGTGCTCATCGAGACGCTGCAGGCCCTCGGCGCCGAAGTCCGCTGGGCTTCGTGCAACATCTTCTCGACGCAGGATCACGCCGCTGCCGCCATCGCTGCCGCCGGCACGCCGGTGTTCGCGATCAAGGGCGAGTCACTGACCGACTACTGGGACTACACCCACGCCATCTTCGATTTCGGCCCCAAGGGCTCGAAGGGCGAAGGCCCGAACATGATCCTGGACGACGGCGGCGATGCCACGTTGCTGATGCACCTGGGCCAGCGCGCCGAGAAGGATCAATCGGTGCTCGCCAACCCGACCAGTGAGGAAGAACGCATCCTCTACGCCGCGATCAAGGCCAAGCTGGCCGTGGACGGCACCTGGTACACCCGCAAATCGGCCGAGATCATTGGCGTGACCGAGGAAACCACCACCGGCGTGCACCGCCTGAACGAGATGTCGGCCAAGGGCACGCTGCTGTTCCGCGCCATCAACGTGAACGACTCGGTCACCAAGAGCAAGTTCGACAACCTCTACGGCTGCCGCGAATCGCTGGTCGACGGGATCAAGCGCGCAACCGACGTGATGATCGCCGGCAAGGTCGCCTGCGTGGCCGGCTACGGCGACGTGGGCAAGGGCTCGGCACAGGCGCTGCGCGCGCTGAGCGCTCAGGTGTGGGTGACTGAAATCGACCCGATCAACGCCCTGCAGGCCGCGATGGAAGGCTACAAGGTCGTGACCATGGAGTACGCCGCCGACAAGGCCGACATCTTCGTGACGACCACCGGCAACAAGGACGTGATCACGCACGACATCATGGCCGCGATGAAGGACCAGGCGATCGTCTGCAACATCGGCCACTTCGACAACGAGATCGACGTTGCTTCGATCGAAAAGTACGAGTGGGAAGAGATCAAGCCGCAGGTCGACCACATCACCTTCCCCGACGGCAAGAAGATCATCCTGCTGGCCAAGGGCCGCCTCGTGAACCTGGGCTGCGGCACCGGCCACCCGAGCTTCGTGATGTCGTCGTCGTTCGCCAACCAGACCATTGCCCAGATCGAACTCTTCACCAAGCCCGACGCGTACGAAGCCGGCAAGGTCTACGTGCTGCCCAAGCACCTGGACGAGAAGGTCGCCCGCCTGCACCTGAAGAAGGTCGGCGCGATGCTGACCGAACTGACGGACGCGCAAGCTGCCTACATCGGTGTCGACAAAGCGGGTCCGTACAAGGCGGACACGTACCGCTACTGATTGCGCGGACGTGAAAGACCTCCATGCTTCGCATTGCGGTGCGAGCGCGCTTGGGGCGGCCCGGCGCTTCGCTCATGCGTGCTGATCAATTGTTGGTGGAACGCGGCCTGGCAGCCTCGCGCTCCCAAGCCGTCCGCCTCATCGCGGGCGGACTGCGCTGGCGCGATGCCGGCAGTGGCGCCGACTGGCGCAGCGTCGGCAAGAACCGGGACGACATCCCCGAATCGGCCGAGCTCGAACTGGTCGATGCGGCCGAGTCGCGTTACGTGTCGCGCGGCGGACTGAAGCTCGACGGCGCACTGGCTGCGACGGGCATCGACCCGTCGGGCCGCCGCTGCCTCGACATCGGCCAGTCGACCGGTGGCTTCACCGATTGCCTGCTGCAGCACGGCGCCGTGCATGTGGTCGGCATCGACGTGGGCCACGGCCAACTGCACGACCGCATCCGGGCCGACGAGCGGGTGACCGCGATCGAGAAGATCAACGCGCGTGCGCTGACGGCCGACGATTTTCCCGAGGACGAGAACACCGCCTTCGATCTGATCGTCGGCGACCTGTCTTTCATCTCGCTCACGCTGGTGCTGCCGGCCGTGGTGCCGTTTCTTGCGGCCGGCGGCGACCTGCTGATGCTGGTCAAGCCGCAGTTCGAGCTGCAACCGGGGCAGGTGGGCAAGGGCGGCATCGTGCGCGACGACGCGATGTACCCGATCGTCGAGCAGCGGCTGCGCGACGCCTGCGCCGCGTTGGGCCTGCGCGTGGTGCGTTGGCTCGACAGCCCGATCGAGGGCGGCGACGGCAACCGAGAGTTCTTCATCCATGCCGTTCACGCCGACGGCCACGCAGGAGCCGCTCATGCGACTACCCCTGAGCTTTGAGTTCTTCCCGACGAAGACGCCCGAAGGCGCGGTCAAGCTGCGCGGGGTGCGCCAGCAGCTCTATGCCATGCGGCCCGAGTTCTGCTCGGTCACGTACGGCGCTGGCGGCTCGACGCACGAAGGCACCTTCGCGGCGGTGCGCGAGATCCTGGAAGAGGGCGTCGACGCCGCCAGCCATTTCTCGTGCATCGGCGCAACGAAAGCCACCGTGCGGGCACAACTGCACGAGCTCAAGGCGATGGGCGTCAAGCGCCTCGTGGCCTTGCGCGGCGACCTGCCCAGCGGCTATGGTGCCGGCGGCGAATTCCAGTACGCAAGCGACCTGGTGGCCTTCATCCGCGAAGAAACCGGTCGCGACTTCCACATCGAGGTGGCCTGCTACCCCGAGGTGCATCCCCAGGCCCGCTCGCCCGAGGCGGACCTTCGCGCCTTCGCCGCCAAGGTGAGCGCCGGCGCCGACTCGGCCATCACGCAGTACTTTTTCAACGCCGATGCGTACTTCCGCTTCGTCGATGAATGCAGCAAGCTGGGCATCGCGACGCCGATCGTGCCCGGCGTGATGCCGATCACCAGCTCGACGCAGCTCATGCGCTTTTCCGACGCCTGCGGGGCCGAGATTCCACGCTGGATTCGGCTGCGCCTGCAGAGCTACGGTGACGACACGGCCTCGATCCGGGCCTTCGGCCTCGATGTGGTGACGCGTCTCTGCGAGCAGCTGCGCGACGGCGGTGCCCCCGCGCTGCACTTCTACACGATGAATCAATCCGTCGCCACGCTCGCCTTGGTGGAGCGGCTCGGCGCCAACACATGAGTTGGGCCGCTGCCGGCGTGCGCTGGCGTGTGGGCGGTGCGGCTCTGCTCGCCGGGCTGCTGGCGGGCTGCACGGTGCCGCCGCAGCGGGGCCAGGACGAGGCGCCGCCCAGCCTGAAGCCGCTCACCCGCGAGCTGGCCGTGCCCCCGGGGGCACGCCCACGCTCGGCGGTGCCGTCGGTGCGCTACGACCTCTTCTCATCGGACAAGGACGAACTCCCGTCCGACGATGGACTGCCGGGCGATGGGCCACCGAAGACCATCTTTCAGCGCGGTGGGGCGTCGTGGTATGGCATCGGCTTCCACATGCGCAAGACGGCCAACGGCGAGCGCTTCGACATGGGCTCGATGACCGCGGCCCACCGCACGCTGGCCTTCAACACCGTCGTGTGCGTGCGCAGCCTGGTCAACGGGCGCGAGGTGCTGGTGCGCATCAACGACCGCGGGCCCTTCGCCTCCGGCCGGATCATCGACCTGAGCCGCGCGGCGGCGGAGGCGCTGGACATGGTGAGCACGGGGATCAAGCAGGTCTCCCTGCATGTCATCGACGAGTCGGGCATGCGTTGCAATGGCACGGTAGCCGACGTGGCTGCACTGCAGCCGGCGCTGGATGCCGAGCCGGCACGCGCGGCGAAGTCGCCACCGAAGGCCGCGCCGCAGCGCCCGGTACCGGCGCGCCTGCGCAGGTAGCCCACGGCGAAACGGAGACGCAATGGGGACGCGGCGCTCAGCCGCCGGCGTCGAGCGAGAAGGCGGCGTTGCGGTCCTGCCCCAGACGTTCCACCAGCTGCGGCAGCGCGGCCGCCATCTGCGCCTTCAGCGTGTAGGGCGGGTTGATCAGGAACATGCCGCTGGCGGGCAGCCCAGGCCGGCGCGTTTCCCCTGTCGGCGCTGTCACGATCTTGCTCGACTTGACGGTGAGCGTGGCGTGCAGCCAGGACTTGCCGGCCTTGGTCGCCATCGTCTTGAGTCGACGCGGCAGGTCGTGGGCCTCGGGCCGCGGAATGATCGGGTACCAAACCGCATAGGTGCCGGTCGCGAAGCGCTTGAGCGCCTCGCCGACGAAGTCCAGCACACGTCCGTAGTCGCTCTTCAGCTCGTAACTCGGGTCGCACAGCACCAGGGCGCGGCGCGACGGTGGTGGCAGGAACTTGGTGGCGCTGCCGAAGCCGTCTTCGCTGAACACGGCGATCTGCCGGCCGGCCTCGAGCTGCGCGATGTTGGCGTCGAGCGTGCGCGAATCGGTCGGGTGCAGCTCGAAGAGCTTGAGCCGGTCGTGCTCGCGCAGCAGGTGCTGCACGATGAAGGGAGAGCCAGGGTAGACCTTGGCGCCGCCTTTGGGATTGAAGTCGGCGATCACCGCGAGATAGCGAGCGATGGCGTCGGCCAGCGGCGCTTCGGCGGCCTCGGTGGTTGTCTTCTTCTTGGCGCCAGGCGCGACGGGCGGCGGTTGCAGCAGCCGTAGCACGCCCTGCGCGGCCTCGCCGCTGGTGTCGGCGTAGTCGCCGTCGAGCCGATAGAGGCCGGCACCGGCATGGGTGTCGACCACGGTGAGCGCCGCGTCTTTTTCGAGCAGATGCTCGAGCGTGGCGATCAGCACCGTGTGCTTGAGCACGTCGGCGTGGTTGCCGGCATGGAAGGCGTGGCGGTAGCTGAACATGTGAATGGTGCCTGAGAGAAAGGTGACGATCGCTCGACCAGCCGCTATTGCATTCCACAAGAGAGGCGGGAGACGAATTCCGGACTGTCGATTTTGCCCCCGTGCCGTGATGCGAAAACAACGGGATCGATTTTGCGAGTCGAGAATGCATTCTCACATTGCTCAAGTTTTGTAACACTGCCTTCATGCTCCGACGTTCCTGCCTCATTGCCATCGCCACGGCCATCGCCACTGCTGTCGCTGGCCCTGCCTATGCCCAGTCCTCTGTGACCCTGACCGGGCTGGCCGACGCCTTCATCGGCTCCGTCCGAATGGCGGGTGCGCCCGGGCGCGTCGATCAGGTGGGAAGCGGCGGCCTCACGACATCGTGGTTTGGCATGCGAGGTGTCGAAGACCTCGGTGGTGGGTTGTCGGCGACCTTCGTGCTGGCCTCGTTCATGCGGGTCGACACTGGCGAATCCGGGCGTTTCAATGGAGACCCGTTCTTCACGCGTGACGCGAACGTCGGCCTCTCGGGCAGCCTGGGGTCGTTGCGGCTCGGTCGTGCCGCGGCACCGAATTTCATCCCGACCATCCTGACCAATCCCTTCGGCGATACCTCGACGTTTTCGCCGCTGGTGTTGCATGCGAACGTGAACAACGCCGCCTGGCTGCACCGCACCACGCCCTCGGACACGGGCTGGGGGAACCAGGTGCTCTACACGACTCCCAGATTCGCCGGGCTGACGGCAACGCTCCAGTATCAGTTCGGCGAACAGCTCGACTCCACGGGCAACGACGGCAAGAAAAATGTCGGTGTGAGCGTTCTCTATTTCAACGGCCCGTGGTCTGCGACGGCCTATTTCGAGCGCGATCAGGTGTCGAACTCGGGCCCCTCGGCGCCGCTGACGACCGTTGTGGCGGGCGTGGCCGTGCCAGAGACCAAGAAGGACTGGATGGTCGGTGGTTCGTACGACCCGGGCTTCGCCAAATTCTTCGTCACCTACGGCGGTGCCAAGACCGATATCGCCGATTACGATGCCAGGACGACGTCGCTGGGCGTGTCGGTGCCGGTGGGCGCCGGCGCCATTCTGGCGGCCATTGCCCGCACCAAGGTCGAAGGCACCTACGACGGCAGTCGCACGACGGCCAGCGTGGGCTACGACTACTTCCTGTCGAAGCGCACCGACCTGTACGCGGTGCTCATGCAGGACCGGATCACGGACCGGAGTCACGGCAACAGCTTCGGTCTGGGCATGCGCCACCGCTTCTGATCGTTGCCTGACCCTGCTGGCCCCGGGCTGGCAGGGAACTTGCCCGGACCCCGCCTTTCGTCATAGAATCGCGGGCTTCGCAGCGTTTTGGCAGCCCCGCGGCGAGGTGTGCGAACCGGTTCCGGTTCGCGATCCCCCACCTAAGAGATTCCCATCAGAGGAAAACCGACCGTGGAAAAGGGCACAGCCACACCAACTCCGGTTGGGCAAACCAAAGTCGAAAGATACTCATGAAAACGTTCAGCGCAAAACCCGCTGACGTGACGCACGAGTGGTTTGTGATTGACGCGACCGACAAGGTCCTCGGACGAGTAGCCAGCGAAGTTGCTCTCCGTTTGCGCGGCAAACACAAGGCCATTTACACGCCTCACGTCGATACCGGTGACTTCATCGTCATCATCAACGCAGCCCAGCTGCGCGTCACCGGCGCCAAGTCGATCGACAAGGTGTACTACCGTCACTCGGGTTACCCGGGCGGCATCAGTGCCACCAACTTCCGCGACATGCAGAACAAGTTCCCTGGCCGTGCCCTGGAAAAGGCCGTCAAGGGCATGCTGCCCAAGGGTCCGCTTGGCTACGCCATGATCAAGAAGCTCAAGGTGTACGGCGGTGCGGAACATCCGCACACCGCACAACAGCCCAAGGTCCTGGAAATCGCAGGCTTGTCCACCAATGCCCAACGTGAGGCCGCCAAATGATCGGTGAATGGAACAATGGAACCGGCCGTCGCAAATCCAGCGTCGCCCGTGTGTTCATGAAGAAGGGCACTGGCAAGATCACGGTCAACGGCAAGGACATCCAGGCCTATTTCGGCCGCGAGACGTCCATCATGATCGCCAAGCAGCCGCTGTTCTTGACGAACAACGTCGAAGCCTTCGACATCATGATCAACGTGGCCGGTGGCGGCGAATCGGGTCAAGCCGGCGCAGCGCGCCACGGCATCACCCGCGCTCTGATCGACTACGACGCGACGCTCAAGCCGGTGCTGAGCCAGGCTGGCTTCGTGACGCGCGATGCGCGTGAAGTCGAGCGTAAGAAGGTCGGCTTGCACTCCGCCCGCCGACGCAAGCAATTCTCGAAGCGCTAATTCGCTGCTGTGCCACTGCATGGCGGCGTTGCAAATCCTCGCCGGACGCAAGTCCGGCTGCGGTTTGCGCCTTGCCCTGCAGCGACTCGCTACGCGAATATCCGCACTTCGTACGTTGCCGAAGCCGCCCTCCGGGGCGGCTTTTGCGTTGTTGAAGTAGCATCCTTCCATTGGCCGCACGTTCGGCCTACCCCACAGGAGTAAGCCATGAGCGCCGTTGCCGAAACCATCCAGATCCCGACCCAGATGCCCGAGCCGATCGTCTTCACCGACAGCGCGGCCGCCAAGGTCGCCGACCTGATCGCCGAAGAGGGCAACCCGGAACTCAAGCTGCGGGTGTTCGTGCAGGGAGGCGGCTGCTCCGGCTTCCAGTACGGCTTCACCTTCGACGAGATCACCAACGAGGACGACACGACCATGACCAAGAACGGCGTGTCGCTGTTGATCGACGCCATGAGCTACCAGTACCTGGTCGGCGCCGAGATCGACTACAAGGAAGACCTCCAAGGCGCCCAGTTCGTGATCAAGAACCCCAACGCCACCAGCACCTGCGGCTGCGGCTCGAGCTTCTCGGCCTGATGCCTGGATGCCGCTGACCCGGCATCCCCGAGAAGCCGCCTCCGGGCGGCTTTTTGCTGCCTGTCGTTCTTTCCATCTTCCTGTTTTCCCATGACGTCAGAGGCCATCACCCCCGTCGCCCCCGTCCGCAAGAGCCTTCTCTGGCTCGTTGCCGTCGGCTTCTTCATGCAGACGCTCGACGCGACCATCATCAACACGGCGCTGCCGGCCATGGCGGCCGGCCTGGGCGTCAGCCCGCTGCGCATGCAGTCGGTGGTGGTGGCCTATTCGCTCACGATGGCGATGCTGATCCCGGCATCGGGCTGGATCGCCGATCGCTTCGGCACGCGGCGCATCTTCTTCTCGGCGATCGTGCTGTTCGTCCTCGGATCGGTCGCCTGTGCGCTATCGCAAGGCCTGGGTCAGCTTGTGGCCGCGCGGGTGGTGCAGGGGCTCGGCGGCGCGCTGCTGCTGCCGGTGGGGCGCCTGGCACTGCTGCGCACCGTGCCGCGCGGCGAGTTCCTGCAGGCGATGAGCTTCGTCGCCATTCCGGGCCTGATCGGCCCGCTGCTCGGCCCGACGCTCGGCGGCTGGCTGGTGCAGTACGCGTCGTGGCACTGGATCTTCCTGATCAACGTGCCCGTCGGCCTGTTGGGCTGCATCGCGACGCTGCGCTTCATGCCCGACCTGCGCGGCGCAGTGCTGCAGCGTTTCGATTCGACGGGCTATGCGATGCTGGCCTTCGGCATGGTCGCGATCTCGCTGGCGCTCGACGGCGTCGCCGAGCTCGGCCTGCGGCAGGTCAGCGTCTTCGTGCTGCTGGTGTTCGGCTTCGCCAGTCTGACCGCCTACTGGCTGCATGCATCGCGCAGGCCCGAGCCGCTGTTCTCGCCCACGCTCTTCAAGGTGCCGACCCTGAGCATCGGCCTGCTCGGCAACCTGTTCTCGCGCCTGGGCAGCGGCTGCATGCCCTTCCTGGTGCCGCTGCTGCTGCAGGTGTCGATGGGCTACTCGCCGCTGCGGGCGGGGCTGATGATGCTGCCCATCGCCATGGCCGGCATGGCGATGAAGCGATTCACCACGCCGCTCATCACCCACCTCGGCTACCGGCGGGTGCTGGTCGCCAACACGGCGCTGGTCGGGCTGACCATGGGGAGCTTTGCGCTGACCTCGCCGAGCCAGCCCGTGGCGCTGCACATCGTGCAACTGCTGTGCTTCGGTGCCGTCAATTCGCTGCAGTTCACCGCCATGAACACCGTCACGCTGCGCGATCTCGACGGCAGCATGGCCAGCAGCGGCAACAGCCTGCTGTCGATGGTGCAGATGCTGGCGATGAGCCTGGGCGTGGCCGCCGCGAGTTCGGTGCTCGGCGGCTACACCGGCATCTTCGGCAGCGCCGCGCCCGTCGATGTCCTGCATGCTTTCCAGGCGACCTTCGCGACCATGGGACTGATCACGCTCGCGTCGGCATTGATCTTCTGGCACCTGCCGCCCGAGGCGCGTGCCGTGCAGCCGGCGCAGCCCGAGGTTTCGGGGCAAGGCTGATCGGCTGATCGAAGCGTTCGATCGCTGTCAGGCGGGGTAGACGGCGCCCAGCACCCGCGCGCCCCGCGCACCCGTCACGCTGGCGAGGTTGCCCGGCTCGCGTCGGATCGTGGCCCGTGCCAGCCAGGCGAAGGCCGCCGCTTCGACCTGCTGCGGCGGCAGGCCGCGATCGACGGAGGAGCAGACCGTCAGCTTGGGCAAAAGGGCGGCCAGGCGTGCCATGAGCTGGTCGTTGAGCGCGCCGCCGCCGCAGACGATCAGTGCCGTCGCGGCGCCGCCGTACAGGCGCACGTCGTGCGCGCACGCAGATGCAGTGAGCTCGGTGAGCGTGGCCTGCACGTCGACCGGGGTGAGGGTCGTGTCGCCCAGCACGGCATCGAGCCACGCCGGATGGAACAGGTCGCGCCCGGTGCTCTTGGGCGGCGGTTGGGCGAAGAAGGGCTCGGCGCGCATCCGCGCCAGCAGCAGCGGGTCGACGCGCCCGCTGGCGGCCCATCGGCCGCCGTCGTCGAAGGGCTGGCCGGTGTGCGTGCGGCACCAGTGGTCCATCAGCGCGTTGCCCGGCCCACAGTCGAAGCCCAGCACCGTGCCATCGCCCGCGGGCAGCACGCTCAGGTTCGAGATACCGCCGATGTTGAGAATGGCCAGGCTCTCCCCGGCCCGGCCGAAGACCGCGCGGTGAAAGGCGGGCACCAGCGGGGCGCCCTGGCCACCGGCGGCAACATCGCGGCTGCGGAAGTCCGCAACCACGTCGATGCCGCAGAGTTCGGCCAGCAGGGCCGGGTTGTTCAATTGCAGCGTGTAGCCGATGCCATCGACGGCGCCCGGTTGGTGCCGGACGGTCTGCCCGTGGGCGCCGATGGCCGTGACGTCCGCCGCCTCGAGCCCTGCCTCGTCCAGCAATCGCCGCACCACCGAGGCATACGTGCGCACCAGCGCGTTCGCGGCCAAGGCAGCGCGGTGCAGTTCGTTGTCCGCCGCGCGGTTGAGGGCGAGCAGTTCGCTTCGCAGAGGGTCGGGAAGGGCGGCGCTGGCATGGGCAAGCACGGTGATGCGGCCGTCGGCCAGGTCCGCCAGCACGCCGTCGACCCCGTCGAGCGAGGTGCCCGACATGAGGCCGATGAATCGCTCAGCCATGCGTGCGGGCCGGCCGTTGCAGGGTGGCGCTCAGTCGGCGCTGGCCTGCACCACCGAGAACGCCGCCGACAGCTCGCGGCGCGTGGCCATCGCGACCCGATCGAAGGCCGGGCGTGCCGAGGCGGCGATCGGCGTGCCGTTGTCCTGCTGGGCAATGGTCGCCGGGTTGGTGTACTCGCCGTTCACCCGGAATTCGAAGTGCAGATGCGGGCCGGTGGCCCAGCCGGTGGAACCGACCGCGCCGATGAATTGGCTCTGGCTCACCGCCTGGCCGGTGCGGACGTCGATGCGGCTGAGGTGCGCATAGACGGTTTCCTGGTTGCTGCGGTGCTTCACGATAATCACGTTGCCGTAACCATTCTGGCGGCCGGCGAACTCCACCACGCCATCGCCGACGGCGCGCACGGCGGTGCCGGTGGGGGCTGCGAAATCGATGCCGTTGTGCTGGCGCCAGCTGTTCTGGATCGGGTGCATCCGCATCGCGAAGCCGCTCGAGATGCGCGAGAACTCAACCGGTGACGACAGGAAGGCGCGCACCAGGCTGTCACCGTTCGGGCGGTAGTAGCCGCCCTTCTTGCCGGGCTCCTGGAACCAGAGGGCCTGGTAGATCTTGCCGTTGCTTTCGAATTCGGCCGACAGCACCCGGCCGCTGCGCAGCGACTGGCCGTCGGCTTCGAAGGTCTCGTAGACCACGGCGAAGCGGTCCCCCTTGCGCAGGGAGCGGAAGTCCACGTCGGCGGCGAAGATGTCTGCCAATTGGCTCGCGACCGCATCAGGGATGCGCGCCTCGTCGGTGGCGGCGAACAGCGAGCTGCGCACGACGCCGCTGGCCAACCGGCTGGCGGCGGCCAGCTGGTCGGCTTCGGTGCGGACGGTGAAACCCTTGGCGTTCCGGGCGATCACCAGACGCTTGAAACTGCCGTCGCCGTCCGGAATCCAGCGTGCGCTCAGGCGTTGCAGCGTGTTGTCGCGCGTGGCTTCGGCCGTCACCGTGCGGCCGGTGCGGTTGAACAGCGCGCCCCGGGCCTCGGGATTGCTGCGCACGAAGGCCGCGGCCGCGGGATCGTTGATGCCCAGACGCTTGAGCAGCGCCTCGATGGTGTCGCTGGCACGGGTGAGTTCGGTGCGGAACAGCGTGAAATCGTGCGTGTCGAGCGTTTCCACCTGATCGGCATAGGCCAAAGGCTGGACCGCTTCGAGCACCTGCTGAACGGGCAGGTCCGCCACGTCCGGGCCCAGCGAGGCCACGGCGAAGGCGCCACCGCCGGCGCACAGCAGCAGGGTGCCGATCGCCGCAGTGATCTGCTTCGGATATGTCTTGAACGTGTGGGCCAGGCGAGAAGCGAGTAACTCCTCGGCGGCCAGAATGGCGTTGATCAACGTCTTAAAGCCCTGTATCGGTTCGGTCGGTCCCAGCGCGTGCTTCGTCGCGCGAAGCTGTAGGACGGAGCGAAAGGAAAGCGCCGCTTAGAATCCGACGCTTGGAAAGTCGGGCTGAGTATAGCTTCGGCCATACGCAAAACTGCCAAAAATTACCAATGAAGCCCGACTTTGTTACAAGCGAAAACCTTTCGTCAGGTGTAGGACACGCGCTCGAAATCTCTCTTCGAGGTGCCGACGAGCTCCTGCCGAAAGACGAGTGGGTGCGCAAGCTGCAGCGCGCCGAGGCCTCGGGCACGCCGTTGCGCATCAAGTTGGGGCTCGACCCGACCGCTCCGGACATCCACATCGGTCACACGGTCGTCCTGAACAAGATGCGTCAGCTGCAGGATCTGGGCCACACCGTCATTTTCCTGATTGGCGATTTCACCAGCACCATCGGCGACCCCTCTGGCCGCAACAACACCCGCCCGCCGTTGAGCCGCGAACAGATCGAATCGAACGCGCAGACCTACTATCGGCAGGCGAGTCTGGTGCTCGACCCGGCCCGCACGGAGATCCGCTACAACTCCGAATGGAGCGACCCGCTCGGCGCCCGCGGCATGATCCAGCTGGCCGCCAAGTACACGGTGGCGCGGATGATGGAGCGGGACGACTTCACCAAGCGCTTCAAGGCCGGCCAATCGATCTCGGTCCACGAATTCCTCTATCCACTGATGCAGGGCTACGACTCCGTCGCCCTCAAGTCCGACCTGGAGCTGGGTGGCACCGACCAGAAGTTCAACTTGCTGGTCGGTCGGCATCTTCAGCAGGAATACGGGCAGGAGCCGCAGTGCATACTCACTATGCCGCTGCTCGAAGGACTCGACGGCGTCGAGAAGATGTCCAAGAGCAAGGGCAACTACATCGGCGTCACGGAAGACGCGAACACGATGTTCGCCAAGGTGCTGTCGATCTCCGACGACTTGATGTGGCGCTGGTACACGCTGCTGAGCTTCCGCTCCATCGCCGAGATCGAGGCACTGAAGGCCGAGGTGGCGGGGGGGCGCAATCCGAAGGAGGCCAAGGTGGCGCTGGCGAAGGAGATCACCGCCCGCTTCCACAGTGCCGCGGCGGCCGAAGCGGCCGAGCAGGATTTCGCCAACCGCAGCAAGGGCGGCGTGCCCGATGAAATCCCCGAGGTGACGCTGTCTAGCGCCCCGTTGGGCATCGCACAGCTGCTCAAGCAGGCGGGGCTGGCCCCGTCGACCTCGGAAGGCAACCGCCTGATCGACGGCGGCGGCGTGCGCGTCGATTCGCAGGTGGTGAGCGACAAGGGTCTCAAGCTGCCGGCCGGCAGCTATGTGGTGCAGGTCGGAAAGCGCAAGTTCGCGCGCGTGCTGCTGAGCTGAGCCCTGCCGCGGCGCCAAGGCCGCAGGGGCTTCAGCGGACCTCGATCGTCACGCGGCGGTTCCGCGGCTCCGCGACGTCGTCCGCGGTTGGGATGGCCAGGCTGCGCTCGCCCCGGCCGACGGCCTGGATGCGGTTCGCGGGGAACCCTCGGTCCGCAAACATCTGGCGCACTTCCTGGGCGCGGCGGCGGGACAGCTCGTCGTTCCGCTCCAGGGGACCGAGTGTGTCGGTGTGGCCGGTCACCACGATTTCTCCGCCGCTTCTGGCAGCTGCCGCGGCGAGGGCTTCGTTGAACGTGGTTTGGGATTCGATCGTCAAAGCCGTCTCGCCGGCGTCGAAGTAGAGCGTGTAGCGCTGCGGCCGGCCCGGCATCAGGTCGAAGAGGCTGCGGTTTTCCGCTTCAATGCGCACTGGATCGGCTTGGTCGATCGCAGGTGCCCCAGTGGCGCCTCGGCTTGCGGTGGCCCGCTGGTAAGGCTTGGCCAGCACCCCTTCGCCACCGTTGGTGCGGACCACCACCGCCGAAGCGCGGCCATCGGGCTGCGGCAGCAGCACCACGCGGGTGGACGGCGACGAGCAGGCTGCGATCATGCCGCTGGCCGCGGCAAGGGCAGCAAGGCGGCAAAAGGTCACGGTTGGGCGTCGGCCTGCACGATGAAGTCGGTGCCTCGGATGCCGATGGTGGCGGTCTGGGTCTCAACGCGCACGGCGTCAGGCTGCTTCTTGCCGATCAGGCCGGTGATCATGCGCATCGAACCGCGCAGCAGCGACACCAGCAGGCCGCCGTCCTGCGTCGTGGCATCGAAGTGGAATTCCTTCACATCGAGTCGCGAGGAGGGGCCCACGACCATCGTGGTGCCGTCGCGCAGTACCACGCTCGCCGCCGAATTGGCACCCGTCAGCAGGCGATCGATGGGCATCAGCGCATCACCTGCGCTCGCCGGACGCTGTGTGCCGGAGGCGCTCAGCAACTGCACGTCGCCACGGACCGATTTGATGGTGCCCGCCTGAAGTTCCGATGGGGTCGCCGTCTGCGCCAGCGCGGCCCCACTGGTGAGGGCGAGGGCGCAAAGCAGGGTCGTGATTCGATGGTTCATGGTCGCTCCCGGGGTCGTGTGGCACAGAGGCCCGACATGGTAAGCGACTGCCTCCGGCCGACCGCCGAGTCACGATAATTCAGGTCCCACCTGAGGTCTAGTACCGCATTTTTACGCATCATGCCTTCCCATTCACTTCCCCCGACCGGCCTTCGCAGTCCCAAGGCCCTGTTGCGCGTGTCGGTGGCGGTAGCGGTGATCACCATCGTGCTCAAGGGCGCGGCGGGCTATGTAACCAACTCCATGGGCCTGATCTCGGATGCGATGGAGTCCTTTGTGAACCTCGCAAGTGCGATGTTCGCGCTCGCCATGGTGACCATCGCCGCGCGGCCGGCCGACGAAGATCACCCCTACGGCCACCACAAGGCCGAGTACTTCTCTTCCGGCTTCGAAGGCATCCTCATCATCGGCGCCGCACTCGCGATCGGCTGGGCGGCCATCGTGCGGCTGCTGTCGCCGCAACCGATCGAGCAACTCGGTTGGGGGCTGGCGCTGTCGATCGTGAGTTCGGTGTTCAACGCGGTGCTGGCCATGGCGCTGTTCAGGGCTGCCCGCGAACATCGCTCCATCGCGCTCGAGGCCGACGGACGGCATCTCGTCACCGATGTGTGGACCTCCGTGGGTGTCGTGGTCGGGGTGGTCGCGGTGCATTTCACCGGCTGGCTGTGGCTCGATCCGCTGCTGGCGATCGGCGTCGCGATCAACATCGTGCGCGAGGGGATGGCGCTGGTGTGGCGTTCGTCGCAGGGCCTGATGGACCAAGCGCTCGACGCGCCGTCGCGCCAGGCACTCGATGCCGCGCTGGCCCGCTTCGCAGCGCGGGCCGATGGTGGCGCTCTGCGCTTTGACGACATCGTGACGCGCAGTGCCGGGCAGCGCCGCTTCGCCGACCTGCACATGCACGTACCGGGCGAGTGGTCGCTGCAGCGCGCGGCAGCGTTGCGCGATGCGCTCGAGCAGGCGCTGATGGACGCGGTGCCGGGCTTGCGGGTGACGATCCAGTTGCTGCCGCTCAACATGGAAGCTCGCGCCGTGCGCATGGAAGAGCACGAATGAAAGCGCTGCTGCAACGGGTGCGTGAAGCGCGGGTCGACATCGCTGGCGACACCGTCGGTGCCATCGGCGCGGGGCTGCTGGTCCTGCTATGCGCCGAGAAGGGCGACCGCGATGCGCTGGCCGAGCGCCTGCTGGCCAAGATCCTCAAGCTGCGAATTTTCGCGGACGAGGCCGGCAAGATGAACCGCAGCGTGCAGGACATCGGGGGCGGGCTGCTGCTTGTCAGCCAGTTCACCCTGGCCGCAGACGTGAGCGGCGGCAACCGGCCGAGCTTCACGCAGGCGGCGGCGCCCGATGAAGGCCGGCGGCTCTACGACCTGTTCGTGGCGCAGGCGCGTGCTGCGCATCCCGTCGTGGCCACCGGCGTGTTTGCCGCCGACATGCAGGTGCACCTGGTCAACGACGGTCCGGTGACCATCCCGCTGCAGATGACGGCGTAGCGGCCACCCGCGCGTCTACACGTCTACTTGCCGTAGGGGCTGCGGATACCCATCTCGGCGAGGATCTCGATCTCGTAGGCCTCCATCTCGTCGGCGTCGGCATCGCCAGTCTCGTGGTCCCAGCCCTGCGCGTGCAGCGTGCCGTGCACCAGCAGGTGCGCGTAGTGGTCGGCGAGCGTCTTGCTGTTCTCCTTCGCCTCGCGTGCCACCACCGGCGCGCACAGCACCAGGTCGGCCATCACGACCGGGGCCTGCGCATAGTCGAAGGTCAGCACGTTGGTCGCGTAGTCCTTGCCGCGGAACTCGCGGTTGAGTTGCTGGCCTTCGTCCGCATCGACGATGCGCACGGTGATCTCGCCGTCGATGTCCAGTGCATGCCGGATCCACCGCGTGACGCGGTGGCGCGGCAACGCGGCGCGGTGCCGCTCCACGCCCTTGAAGCGCCCGAACTGCAGCGACAGCGACAGAGCCGGCAGCGCCATCACTCGGCTCCGCCGCGCTTGCGCTGGCCGTCGTAGGCATCGACGATGCGCGCGACCATCGGATGCCGCACCACATCGGCGCTGCTGAAGCGCGTGATCGCGATGCCCTTGACGCGCTTGAGCACGCGCTCGGCGTCGATCAGGCCCGACAGTTGCGACTTGGGCAGGTCGATCTGACTCACGTCGCCGGTCACCACCGCCTTGGCGCCGAAGCCGATGCGCGTGAGGAACATCTTCATCTGCTCGGGCGTGGTGTTCTGCGCCTCGTCCAGGATCACGAAGGCGTTGTTGAGGGTGCGCCCGCGCATGAAGGCCAGCGGCGCGATCTCCAGCGCGTTGCGCTCGAAGGCCTTCTGCACCTTGTCGTAGCCCATCAGGTCGTACAGCGCGTCGTACAGCGGGCGCAGGTAGGGGTCGACCTTCTGCGACAGGTCGCCCGGCAGAAAACCGAGACGCTCGCCCGCCTCGACCGCCGGGCGGGTGAGGACGATGCGCTGTACCGCGCTGCGCTCCAGCGCGTCGACCGCGCAGGCCACCGCGAGGTAGGTCTTGCCGGTGCCCGCCGGGCCGATGCCGAAGGTGATGTCGTGCTGGGCGATGTGGTCGAGGTAGGCCGCCTGGGTCGGCGTGCGGGCGCGCAGGTCGGCGCGGCGCGTGACCAGCATCGGGCCGGCCTCGCCCGACTCGGTCATGCCCGAATCGCTCGCGAGGGTGAGCTGCACGACGGCCGGGTCGATCGGCCGCTCGGCGATCTCGTACAGCGCCTGCAGCACCTCCATCGCCTGGTCGGCAATGGCCTTCGGGCCTTCGACCTTGAACTGCTCGTGGCGGTGCGCGATCGTCACGCCCAGCGTGTCCTCGATGCGGCGCAGGTGCTCGTCGAGCGGGCCGCACAGGTGGCCGAGGCGCACGTTGTTCAGGGGCTTGAAGGTGTGGCGAACGATCAAAGGATAATTCCGGCTCTTGAAGGGGTACCCATGATAGGCAAATTGACCGGCACGCTGGCCGAACGCAATCCACCGCAGGTGGTCGTCGACTGCAACGGCGTCGGTTACGAGGTCGACGTGCCGATGAGCACCTTCTACAACCTGCCGCACACCGGCGAGCGCGTGTCGCTGCTGACGCACTTCGTGGTGCGTGAGGATGCACAGATCCTCTACGGCTTCGGCACCCACCAGGAACGCGCTGCCTTCCGCCAGCTCATCAAGATCTCCGGCATCGGCCCGCGCATGGCGCTGGGTGTGCTGTCGGGCCTGAGCGTCGGCGAGCTGTCGCAGATCGTCACGCTGCAGGACGCTGGCCGGCTGGTGAAGATCCCCGGCATTGGCAAGAAGACGGCCGAGCGCCTGCTGCTCGAACTCAAGGGCAAGCTGGGCGCCGACATCGCGCTGCCTGCGCATGCTGCCACCGATGCGCAGGCCGACATCCTGCAGGCGCTGATCGCGCTGGGCTACAGCGACAAGGAGGCCTCGGCGGCACTGAAGGCCCTGCCGAAGGACGCGAGCGTGAGCGACGGCATCAAGTTGGCGTTGCGGGCTTTGGCCAAGTAAGGGCTCAAGGAACCCACCAGTACCGCAGCGCGTGGAAATAGACCGGCGCCGCGAAGATCACCGAGTCGAGCCGGTCGAGCATGCCGCCATGGCCTTCGATCATGTGGCCCCAGTCCTTCACGCCGCGGTCGCGCTTGATGGCCGACATCACCAGGCCGCCGAAGAAGCCCATCAGACAGATGGTCAGTGCCATCAATGCCGCTTGCCACGGTGTGAAGGGCGTGGCCCAGGACAGCGCGGCACCGAGCGCGGTGGCACTGGCCACGCCGCCGATCAGCCCTTCCCACGTCTTCGACGGTGACAGCTCGGGCGCCACCTTGCGCTTGCCCAGCAGCTTGCCCCACACGTACTGCAGCACGTCGCTGCCCTGCACGACGATCACGAGGAAGGCGATGAGCAGCAGGTTGCGGCCTTCGAAACCGGGGATCTGCAGCGTGAGCAGTGCCGGCACATGGCTGATGCAGAAGACGCAGACCATCAGCCCCCACTGGATCTTCGAGGTGCGTTCGAGAAAGCGCTGCGTGTCGCCCCCCACTGCCGCCAGGATGGGCAGCACCAGGAAGGCGTAGACCGGGATGAAGATCGCATACAGCCCGTACCAGTCGATCCAGATCAGGAAGTACTGCGCCGGCAGCGCGATGAAGAAGGCCACCGCGATGGCGGCGTGGTCGCCGCGCCGGGTGTAGGCCAGGCTCATGAACTCGCGCAGCGCGTAGAACGAGATCAGGTAGAACAGCACGATCACGCCGCCCTTGCCGAAGGCGAAGGACAGGCCGATGACCGCCACCATCACCCACCATGCGTTGACGCGCGCATTGAGGTTGTCGATCACCGAATGTGGCTGGCCGTGTGCCACGCGCCATTTCAGCAGCGCGCCGATGGCTGAGGCGAGCACGAGCACGCCGAAGACGCCGCCGAAGAGCATCAGCGTGGTGTGGGTCGAAGCGGAGATGTTCATGGCCTTCAGTCTTCCGCCTTGTCGTACTCGGGGCGCAGGTCGAGCATCGCAGCGCGGGCACGCGCGATGAACGCGTTCTTGTCCTCGCCCTCGGCCAGCACCAGCGGTGTGCCGTAACGCACCGTGCAGGCCAGCGGGATCGGCACCAGCGCGCCCTTGGGCAGCACGCGTTTCAGGTTCTCGATCCACACCGGCACCAGCCGCACCTGTGGGCAGGCGCGCGCCAGGTGGAACAGGCCGCTCTTGAGCGGCAGCAGGATGTCGTCGCCGATGTTGCGCGTGCCTTCAGGAAACATGATGAGCGAGTCACCGGACTGCAGCGCCTCGGTCATCTGCTCGACTGGGTTGGGTGCGCCCGCCGCGGTGCCGCCGTCGCGCCGGATCATCAGCGCGTTGAACACGTCGACGCCGATGAAGCGCCGCATCGACGATGCCTCCCAGTAGTCCTGCCCGGCCACCGGACGCGTCAGCGCGCGCAGGTCGGCCGGCAGCGTGGCCCACAGCAGCACGAAGTCGCCGTGGCTCGTGTGGTTGGCGAAGTAGAGCGTCTGCTCGGCCTTGGGCGTGGTGCCCGACCAGATGGCGCGCACGCCGGTCAAGAGGCGCGCGGCCAGCACGATCGACCAGGCCGAGACGACGGCCGCCGCATGGCGAAGGCCGCTGCGAGGAAGGGAACTCATGGTGACGATGCTTCTTCTTGGGGTGGGAGAGGAGGGGTCAGCGCAAGTCCTGTGTCAGGAGCGCCAGCAGGAACATCGCGCTCTGGCAGGCGACCGCGATGCCGTGGCGCTGCATCAACTGCCGCGCGCCCTGCACCCGGTCGGCGAGCGCGCGTGGTGCATCGGGCGCCTCAGGCGAGTGGCGCAGGCCGAGCTTCTGCAGCGCCACGTCGAGCGTGCTGAGCGAGGGGATGGCGCCACTCGCCAACCCATCGAACAGCCCGACGTCGAGCCGCAGCCGCAGCGCCATGTAGCGCTCGAAGAGGCCGATGATCGCGACCGCGCCGAAGCCCATGCAGGACAGCATCGACAGCGAGCGCCCCGTCAGTGCCAGCACGCCGATGGCAACGAGGCTCAGCCCGAGCCCCCAGGCCGCGACGACGCCGGCCGCCTGCAGCAGGCGGGCCGTGGCGGTACAGAGGGCGCGTTCGTGGTCGGTCATGGGGTGCGAGTGTGCCGGGTCGCGTGGTCGAGGGCCTGCTGCCAGGCAGCACGCAGCACGATCTGCGGCCGCGCACGGCGCACCTGCGCTTCGGCATCGCCGACGCCGGTCGCGCTGCCATGCAGGCGCAGCCAGGCGATGGTGGCCGCTGCGCTGCGCGAGAAGCCGAGCGCGCAGCACACCCACACGGTGTGGCCCGCGCGGCGTTGCGCATCGATGACGTGGGCCGCACGCTGCAGGCGGTGCGGCGGTGGCACGACCAGGTCGAGCATTGGCAGACAGCGTGCGGCGTCGACGCGCGGCAATTGCAACTCGGCGCACAGGCTCACCAGCCGAGGCTGGCCGGCCGCGATCCATTCTTCGTGCGTCGGGATGCGGCCGAGCCGCAGCCCCGGCGCCACCTCGACCGACGCCGGCAGCCGCCGCGTCCAAGCCCAGGCGTTGACCGCCGCGCCGAGCCGGTAGGGCGCGAACAGCCATCGTGCCGCCCAGCGCATTCGGCCGCGGTCGCCCATCTGGAAGCCGTGCGCGCCGAGCGCCGCGTAATTCATCGCGACCAAGGCGAGCGATGCGGCCGGCCAGCACAGCCACAGGCCGAACCCGCCGATGGCCAGCGCGGCGCCAAGAAAGATCAGCGCGCCGACGCCATAGAAACCTGCCAGCTTCCAGCGCTGCGGATCACGCGTGAGACGCCATCCCTGCCGGATCGACGCCACCCGTTCCAGCGGCCACAGCCACACGCACACCAGCCCGAGCAGCGCACCGGTCGGGATGTCGATGAAGTGGTGCTGCCAGGTCGTCAGCACCGACGCGCAGATGGCGAACGCCCACACGTGCAGCACGAGGCGCGCCCACAGCGGGCGGATGAAGCGGCGGTACCAGTCCCACAAGATGACCGCCAGCGCGATGTGCAGCGACGGCGCCTGGTTGAAGGGCTGGTCGAAGCCGCGCAGCGCGTCGAAGAGAAAGGCGGGCGCACCGTTGACCGCCGGCTGGCCGAAGCTGAAGCGCAGCGGCCACAGCACGAAGCAGCTCACCGCGATGACGGTGGCGCTGACGAGCCGCAACGCGTGCCGGTCCATCGTGTGCCGGTCGCGTGCGAGGAAGAGCGAGAGCGCGTAGAAGACGTTGATGGTCCAGTACGGAAAGATGGTCCACGGCCAGAAGGGAATGCCACGCTCCCAGCCGAAGGCCAGCGTCGGCACCACGGCACGCGACGCGGCCCACCCGTTCGCGAAGCCGTAGGTCGCGTAGAACAAGGGGCCGAGCAAGACGAGCCAGGCGATCGCGCGCTTCCAGGGACGTTGCGCGAGCCAGAGACTCATGTCACTGCACGGTGCGGATGGCCAGCGACACGGTGAAGATGCCCCATTCGTCCACGCGCTGGGCGATCTTGCGGAAGCCGGCTTCTTCCACCAGCTGGTCCATCTCGGCCTGCGTGCGGCGGCGCATCACCCAGGCCTCGCCCTGGCGGTGGCTGGTCAGCGCGCGGGCGATCATCTCCAGCTGCGGGTGCCAGGGCTGGCCGGTGTAGACCAGGTAGCCGCGGTCTTCCACCGCATCGCCGACGCCGGCCAGCGAGCGGCGCACCATCTCGTTGTCGGGGAACAGCTCGTACAGGCCCGACACCACGGCCAGCGTCGGCCGCGGCGTGACGGTCGCGAGGCTGATGCGGTCGAAGGCGTCGGCCTGCACGAACGTCGCGACGTTCTGCAGTTCCTTCTCGGCGATGAGCTTGGTGCCGTCGCGCACGTTGATGTCGCTGTAGTCGCGCAGCAGGATCGAGCTGGCCTTCACCGGGCTGGCCTGCACCGCGTCGAGCACATAGCGGCCGTGGCCCGCGGCGATGTCCATCACGCGCACCTCGCGGTGCTGTTCGGCCAGGCGTTCCATCGCTTCGCGGATCAGTTCCTCGACATGGATCTTGCGCTGGCGGATGCCGCGCCAGCCGATGGAGCTCAGGTAGGTCTTGTCGATCGACCGGCCCAGCGCGCCCTTGCCGTCCGGCGCGTTGCGGTAGACGTAGTCGAGCGTGCTGCCCGAATCGAAGCCGGTGTCGTGCCCCAGCTTCACGCCGCGCGAGAACAGGCCACCGAAACGCAGGCTGGCGCGCGTCATCGCCCAGTAGGCGCCGCGCGGCGACCAGGGCGACAGCGGGGCGGCGAGCGCGCGCGACTCGTCGGCCGTCGCGCCTTGCAGGTGCGCCTCACGCAGGTCGACCGGCGGCGTCGGCGCGTCGAAGCGCTGCAGGATGAATTCGCGGATCGACGCCACCACCGGCGCGCGGTCGCGCTCGCCCAGCGTGTCGTGGAAGAAGCCCGGCAGCACCGTCTTCGTCTTGATCGCGCTGCCCAGCTTGTCGAAGAAGCTGTGCTGTGGCTTGTGGTGCACCACCCAGTCGGCGCCCGAGATCAGCAGCTGCACCGGCTGCGTGATCGCGTTGGCATCGGCCACCACGCGGTCGGCCGCCGCGTATAGGTCCAGCAGGATATTCACCGCGATCGGCCGCGAGATGAGCGGGTCGCGCTCGTAGCTGGCGATGCGCTTCGGGTCGTGCGTGAGGAACTTCGGCTTGACGTAGCTGTTGACGAAGAACAGCCCGCGCAGCTTGTGCATCAGCCCGAGCCCGGCACGCGCGAAGGGCACGTAGAGCTTCACCTGGAAGGCCGGCGATGCGAGCGTCAGGCCGCGCACCTTGGGCGCGTAGTCGTGCGCCCAGGTCGAGATCAGCACCGCGCCGACGCTCTGCGCGATGACGTACTGGTCTTTCTCTCGCACGCCGTGCGCGCTGCCGATGTGGTCGACGAAGGTCTGCACGTCGCGCACCGAGGTCGCGAAGCTGGGGCTGTGGCCGCGCGGGCCGGGCGATTGGCCGTGGCCGCGGGCGTCCCAGGCGAAGAAGTCGAAGTCGGGCAGGTCCAGCTCGTCGACCAGGTGCGCCATGCGCGCGCCGTGCTCGTGGCCGCGGTGGAACAGCAGGATGGCACCGCGCCGCGTGGCGCCGGTGGCCGGCCAGTGCCGATAGAACAGCGAGACGCCGTCGTGCGTGGTGAAGTGGTGCTCGTGTGGAACGCGAGGCTGGGTCATGAGGTTCGATTCAGAGAGTGGGGCGCGCGCCGGCTTCGGCCAGTGCGCGCCGGATGCGGTTGACGATGGTCCAGGCGACGAGCGCGGCGAGCAGCGGCATCAGCCAGCCGGCCCAGCCGGGCAGCGGCCAGCCCAGTGCGACATAGAGCCCGAGCGCGCCGAAGACGAAGGCGCGGTCGCTCTTGCCCAGCGGGCCGTCGTAGCGGCGCGAGGCGCCGACCGTGGGGCCGAGCGCGCCGGTGAATTCGCTGAGGCCGGCCAGCACGATCACCGTGCCGACCCAGAAGGGGTGAAAGGGCGCGACGAGCGCGAAGGGCAGGTACAGCGCCGCGTCGGAGAGCACGTCGGTCAGCTCGTTGAGGAAGGCGCCCAGAGCGCTCTGCTGGCCGTGCTCGCGCGCCAGCATGCCGTCGATGGCGTTGAAGGCCATGCGCAGGGCCATCCAGAGCGGGATCAGCACGAAGAAGACGGTACGCGGCGCGGCGAAGAAGAGCCACAGCCCAAGCGCCACCGAGATCGCGCAGGCTGCCAGCGTCACCTGGTTGGCGGTCACGCCTGCGGCGTGCAGTCGCACCACGAGCGGCCGCAGCAGCGCCTGGAAGCGAGGCTTCAGTTCATAGATGGACACGTGGACGGCTCCCTCCTTGGGAGGGGGCATTCTGCCCGAGGGTGTCGTGGCTGCCGGCCGCAGACGACCCAGGCGCGGCCGTTCGGCCGACTAAACTGTTCCTCCAGCCTAGCCTCCCATGACCATCCAGACCGACGACTTCGCCCCCGCCCCGCCACGCGTGGTCTCCGCCGCGCCTGCTTCGCCCAAGGAAGAAGCCATCGAGCGGGCCTTGCGGCCCAAGCTGCTCGACGACTACGTCGGCCAGGTCAAGGTGCGCGAGCAGCTGGAGATCTTCATCGGCGCGGCCCGCAAGCGCGGCGAGGCGCTCGACCATGTGCTGCTGTTCGGCCCGCCCGGCCTGGGCAAGACCACGCTCAGCCACATCATCGCGGCCGAGCTGGGCGTGAACCTGCGCCAGACCTCCGGCCCGGTGCTGGAGAAGCCCAAGGACCTGGCGGCGCTGCTGACCAACCTCGAGCCGAACGACGTGCTCTTCATCGACGAGATCCATCGGCTGAGCCCGGTCGTCGAGGAAATCCTCTACCCCGCGCTGGAGGACTATCAAATCGACATCATGATCGGCGAAGGCCCGGCCGCGCGCAGCATCAAGCTCGACCTGCAGCCCTTCACCCTGGTCGGCGCCACCACCCGCGCCGGCATGCTGACCAACCCGCTGCGCGACCGCTTCGGCATCGTCTCGCGGCTGGAGTTCTACACAGCCGAAGAACTGGGCCGCATCGTCACCCGCAGCGCCGGCCTGCTCAACGCGCCGATGGACCCGGCCGGCGGCTTCGAGATCGCCCGCCGCTCGCGCGGCACGCCGCGCATCGCCAACCGCCTGCTGCGCCGCGTGCGCGACTACGCCGACGTCAAGGGCGACGGCCGCATCACCGAAGACATCGCGCACAAGGCGCTCGCCATGCTCGACGTCGACCCGCAGGGCTTCGACCTGATGGACCGAAAGCTGCTCGAGGCCGTCATCCACCGCTTCGATGGCGGCCCGGTCGGCCTGGACAACATCGCCGCCAGCATCGGCGAGGAGTCGGGCACCATCGAGGACGTGATCGAGCCTTACTTGATCCAGCAGGGCTACCTGCAGCGGACGCCGCGCGGCCGCATCGCGACGCTGGCAGCCTATCGGCACCTCGGCGTGGCGCCGCCCACGCGGGACGGCGACATGTTCGGCACCTGAAAGAACCGCCATGCACACCCGCGACCTGAGCCCCTGGCAACACCACCACCGCTTCGACACCGAGAGCCACGGCGCCGAGCGCAGCACCCGCCTGGTGATGTGGATCACCGCCGCCACCATGGCGCTGGAGATCGGCGCCGGCTGGTGGTTCAACTCGATGGCGCTGCTGGCCGACGGCTGGCACATGAGTTCGCACGCCTTCGCCATCGGCCTGAGCGCCTTCGCCTATGCGGCGGTGCGGCGCTATGCGGCCGACCCGCGCTTCGCCTTCGGCACCTGGAAGATCGAGGTGCTGGCCGGCTTCGCCAGCGCGCTCTTCCTGCTGGGCATCGCGGCGCTGATGGTGGTCGGCTCGCTGGAGCGGCTCTGGTCGCCCGAGCCCATCCACTACCGCGAGGCGATCGTGGTGGCCGTCATCGGGCTGCTGGTCAACCTCGTCTGCGCCCGGCTGCTGGGCGGTGCGCACCATGGGCACGACCATGGCCATGCGCACGAACACGGCCATGACCATAACCATGACCATGACCACGGCCACGCCCATGGCGAAGACCTCAACCTGAAATCCGCCTACCTCCACGTCATCGCCGACGCCGCCACCTCGGTGCTCGCCATCGCGGCGCTGGTCGGCGGCTGGCTGATGGGCTGGCGCTGGCTCGACCCGGCGATGGGCATCGTCGGCGCCGTGCTGGTGGCGGTGTGGGCCAAGGGCCTGCTGCTGCAGACCGGCCGCGTGCTGCTCGACCGCGAGATGGACCACCCGGTGGTCGACGAGATCCGCGAAGGCGTCGAGCACGGCCTGGCCGATTCGCACACCCGGGTGGCCGACCTGCATGTCTGGCGCGTCGGCCGCAACGCCTATTCGTGCGCGCTGACGGTGGTGACCCACTCGCCGACGCTCGACGCGGCCGCCGTGCGTGCGACCTTTTCGATGCACGAGGAAATCGTGCATTCGACCGTCGAGATCCAGCGCTGTGCCGGCGACGAGCCCCCACACCTGGTGATGTAGCGTCGCTTCTGGCACCATCCGGGCCATCGGCCCCTTGCCGCCCTCCGTGAACGGACCCGCCATGAAAGCGCTTCAAAGCCCCCTTGCGAAGAAAGTCCTGGCCGACAACCAGGCGCGCACGCAGCTGCGCCAGGTGGTGTCGCTGGCGAGCCGCCGCGGCGAGCCCGACGCGAGCGAGCCCACCATCCTGCTGCGCGAAGGCGCCACGGTGCGCCGCCTGACCGCCGTGGTCGTCCCCAAGGCGGCCTGACGCCGCCCGCGAACCGCGATGAACGTCGCGCTGCCGGCGCTGGTCATCTTCCTGCTCGTCCTCCCCGGTTTCGTCTTTCGCAGCCGCTTCAAGCGCGCAGAGCGCACCGCCCTCGACTACGCGCCCTTCGGGCGGGTCGTCGCCGAAGCCGTGCTCTGGGCCTGCCTGCTGCACGGGCTGTGGCTCTTCGGGGCGTGGCTCTTCCTCGGTGAAATCCTTCGCTTCGATCTGCTGCTGGGCCTGCTCTCGTCCAGCCCGGCCACGCAGACCGCGGCGGTCGCCAGCGTCGGCGCGCTGGCCGGGCCGGTGGCGCGCTACTTCGGCACGCTGCTGGCCGCGAGCGTCGTGGCGCCCACGCTGCTGCGGTCGCTGATCACCTGGCGCCGGCTCGACCGGCTCGGCCACTGGCTGGCACCCGTCGCGCGCTTCCACGACGCGCCCTGGTACTACCTGCTCACCGGCGCCGACTTCGAGCGCGCCGAGTTGCCTGACCTGATCAAGGTGGCCGCCGTCGTCGATGTCGCCGGCCAGCCCGTGGTCTACCAGGGCTTTCTCGAAGACTTCTATTTCACCCCCGACGGCGCGCTCGACCGGCTGGTGCTGCAGGGCGTCGGCCGCCGCCCGCTCAGCGGTGACAAGGCGCTCGACGCCGCGCCGGGCGACCCGGCCGGCGAGGAGCGCTTCTATCCGGTCGAGGGCGATTATTTCGTGCTGCGCTATGCCGAGGCGATCACGCTGAACATCCAGTACCTGCGGCTGGAAGAAGAGACCGAGCCGGCTCCTCCGGCTGCCTGAACGGCTCCGCACACGCGGGTGGCGTGCGCGCCACGTCACCGAAGCGTCACGCCGTCGCCACGGTGCCGACACGCGCGTCGACGACGCTGCCTTCCCATGCAACGCGACGACGCCTTTCTTCGCGCATGGCGCGACACCACGGCCCTGTCACACGACACGGGCGACGATGAAGTGACGCGTCCGCCGCTGCGCTACCGCACGCTGTGGATCTCGGACCTGCACCTGGGCACGCCCGGCTGCCAGGCCGCCGCGCTGCTCGACTTCTTGAAGCACACCGAGTGCGAGACGCTCTACCTGGTCGGCGACATCATCGACGGCTGGCAGTTGCGGCGGCAGTGGTACTGGCCGCAGGCGCACAACGACGTGATCCAGAAGCTGCTGCGCAAGGCGCGCAAGGGCACCCGCGTGATCTTCGTGCCGGGCAACCACGACGAGTTCGCGCGAAAGTACGTCAACCACGACTTCGGCGGCATCGAGGTGGTGGAAGACTGGGTGCACGAGACCGCCGACGGCCGCAAGCTGTGGGTGATGCATGGCGACCTGTTCGACGGCGTCATCCAGTGCGCCAAGTGGCTGGCCCACGTGGGCGATTCGCTCTACGAATTCACACTGCGGCTCAATCGCCACCTCAACTCGATGCGCGCCCGCATGGGCTTGCCGTATTGGTCGCTGTCGAAGTACCTCAAGCTCAAGGTGAAGCGCGCCGTCAGCTACGTCGGCGACTTCGAGACCGCCGTGGCGCGCGAGGCGCGCAAGCGCGGCGTGCAGGGCGTCGTGTGCGGCCATATCCACCACGCCGAGATGCGCGACATCGACGGCATCCTGTACTGCAACGACGGCGACTGGGTCGAAAGCCTCACCGCGCTCGGCGAGAGCGCCGACGGCACGCTCGAGATCGTCCGCTGGGCCGAGCACATGCCCGTGGCCACGCGCGTGCGACGCGGCGACCGCAAGCGTGCGGTGCCCGCATGAGCGGCGCACGTACGGTCGACCTCGTCTACTTCGACGCTGGCGGCGGCCACCGCGCATCGGCCATCGCACTGAAAGCCGCCATCGCGCGCGCAGGCCTGCCGTGGACCGTGCGGCTCGTCAACCTGCGCGAAGTGCTCGACCCCGCGCAGCGCTTTCGCCGCATGACGGGCATGGAGCCCGAGGACTACTACAACAAGCGCATCGCCCGCGGCTGGACGGTCGGCCTCGCGCAGGAACTGAAGCTGCTGCAGGCCATGATCCGCTGGTGGCACGGGCCCACCGTGCGCCTCCTGCAGCAGCATTGGCTGGCCACCGAGCCCGACCTCGTCGTCTCGATGATCCCCAACTTCAACCGCGGCCTGCGCGAGTCGCTGGCCAGCGCGCTGCCCGGCGTGCCCTTTGTCACCGTGCTGACCGACCTGGCCGACCACCCGCCGCGCTTCTGGATCGAGAAGGGCATCGACCAGCACGTCGTCTGCGGCTCGGCCCACGCGGTGCAGCAAGCGCACGACGCCGGCCTGCCTGCGACGCACATCCATGCCAGCTCCGGCATGCTGCTGCGCGACGACTTCTACGCGCCGCCCCCGGCCGACCGCGCCGCCGACCGCCGCCGCCTGGGCCTCGACCCCGACCGCCCGACCGGCATCGTGCTGTTCGGCGGGCAGGGCTCCAAGGCCATGCTCGGTATCGCCAAGCGCCTGCCCGATACGCAACTCATCCTGGCCTGCGGCCACAACACCGCGCTGGCCGACGCGCTGCGCACCTTGCCCGCACGCGCGCCGCGGCTGGTGCTGGGCTTCACACCCGACGTCGCGCGCACCATGCACCTGGCCGACTTCTTCATCGGCAAGCCGGGCCCCGGCAGCCTGAGCGAAGCGGTGCAGATGCACCTGCCCGTGATCGTCGTGCGCAACCGCTGGACGCTGCCGCAGGAGCGCTACAACGCGCAGTGGGTGCAGGAAAACGGCGTGGGCGTGGTGCTGCCGAGCTTCGCGAAGGTGGATCGCGCGGTGGCGGAGCTGGTGCGGGACTTGCCGCGCTATCGGGCGGCGACGGAGCGGATGCACAACCGGGCGGTGTTTGAGTTGCCGGGGATTCTGCGGGGCATCGTTGAGCAAGCGGATGCTTTGTCGTCAGACAATGCAGGTTTGCTGACGCGCGAGTGCGGCCTGGCTTAAAGCAAAACGCCCTGCAAGTCATGGACTTGCAGGGCGTTCCTGTCTGGTGGCTCTTCACGGATTCGAACCGCGGACCTGTGGATTATGATTCCAGCACATAGCACCTCACTAGACCTCATCGCTTTGCAAATCAAGCACTTGCGCGCGTTTGCGCCTCACTGACCCCCGTTAGACCGCTATGCCGTTGACGCTATGTTGACGCGCCTTCACTCGAAAATCGGCGCCAATTTGGCGAGTACCTCATCCATGAGCGAAGGCGGCACGCTTTCCAGTTTTCGACCATGGCGTGCGCCGATGTCCAAGGCACGCGGCTGATCACACCGGACCACGCCGGTTGTGTTCGTGCCTGCGCCCATGAGAGAGACTGCAAAGCCTGCGGTGCGAGCGAAATTGCCGCCGCCCGTGATGGGCAGAACCACCGGGGTTCGCGTGATCCGGTTGAAGGCGGACGGGGAGACGATCAGGACCGGTCGCGTGCCTTGTTGTTCACTCCCGGAAGTGGGGTCGAGTGACACTAGGTAGATATCGCCGCGGTCCATTTACAGCAACTCGCCACCAACGGGCTTTACATTGAGCCACTGCTGATCTTCGGTGGTCAGTTCGGCTGCAGCATCGCATTGGGCCAGCAGTTCGTCCAGGCTGTAGCGTGGACGTGGCTTTGCCTCAACCATGAGCCGACCACCGTCAATGGCGATGCCAACCGTGGCACCGGCTTGCAAATGGAGCAGATCGAGGAAGGCTGGGGGCACGGCCAACATGACCGATCCGCCCACTTTCCGGAGGTTTGTTGTGTACATGACGCACTCCATGAGAGTTATACAAAAAGATAACTTGCATTATGGCATGAAGTAGACATTTCGTGCTGCGAACAGAGCGTGAAGCTCACAGGGCGCGCACCGTTCCGGGCGTACTGGCCGCGGCTGTTGCACCTTCAGTTCAATACGAACTTGATGCTGGGGCGTTGGTCGACGCCGCCAATTTTCCAAGAGTAGGCCTTGCTCAGGAGACCAGGTGTGCCCGTAGCGTTCGTCTCAAGTACCTTCGCGTTCGCAGGCAAACGTACCTGAAGAGAGCCGTCAATCTTCACGCCGAGCGCCGCAAGATCACTCTTTTCCTTCGGCTTCAGCACCTGGCCCGCGATGACGACAGCGCCGTCTTTTTCCTTGGTCACCGAGAGAATTTTCAGAGACCCGATCTGCTGGCCGAGCTTGCGCTCTTCTTCGATTTGGACGTCGTATTTTCCGCGACCAAGATAGTCAAGCTTTTTGAAACCGTTCCCCGATCGAGTTGCTTTGTCCGCATCAGTCTTCAATTTCGCTTCGTCCTTGTCTGTCAGTTCCCCTGTTTTCGCAAGCTGCGCCATCACCAGCGCGTGAACAGCGGTACCGGTGTACTTGTAAACAAACGAGCCATCAGGTCGAACGTCGACGGCCGCTTCGAATTTCTCCGGCACCAAGCAACCGACCAGGCCGACAATCAGTATGGCTGCTGAAAAAGTCCGTGCGATGCACCAAACGTTGCGTTCAGGCGGCACCATGGTCATGCCGGATTCTGCGTATCTCATTTTTTCGCTCCCCTCATTTCGTGCGCCCAGGCGACGCACAACGTATGTTAGCGTAAGCCTATGTGAGGCTTCTGCTGCAGGATCGGGGGCGATTGAGAGTCAGGCGAGCCGTCATAGCCAGAACGAGTGCGCAGCGCAATAATGCCAGCTTCAAACAGCGGCCAACCCCAAAGAAAAGGGCCCCGGAGGGCCCGTCCTTGGCAACATAGCTGCATCCGCTGCGAGGCTCTGTTGCCCTTGCTGGCATGCAAGACCCAGAAAAGCACTGGGCAGTTGGCTCTCATCTCACCCGCTCTCGAACCGTCTTCACTCCATCCTATCAGCAAGAGCCTTCAGAGCAGTGTATTCAGCACGCACAAGTGCTTGCAATCCTTCCGTGTCAAGTGGATCGAAGTCCTCGTCAAAAAGGTAGTGACTGCGAAGGCGCGAGAAGGTCTCGGAGAGCACCGTGTAATCAAGCCAGGATGTGAACCCGTCCGGTGGTGGTGGAAGTTTTTTTGCCATCAAGCCTCAAAAAACGGGCTCTTCCTCTTCATGAGGATTTGCCATTGATAAAGTCATAGCCTCGTCTGCTGGATCATAGGGGGCCGCGGACGTCATTTGACTTGATATTTTTTATCTGAGCGAGTTTCAACCCAATCGCAAAGCCGCATCGACACACCGGTGAGGTTCGTGGACTCCACGTTTGGCATCAGCAGGCTGATCTGAACGTCCACACAGACAAATCGTCAGATGGTCGTTAACACGAATTTTCGTTCGTGTGCCACACCAACGTGGCGAAGCACATGCCGTGTCCAATGACCACCGATTCGGAAAGGTCGCGAGGATCCGCTTTCGCGGAGATCAGCAGCCCATTGACGGGCCACCTCGCTGAGCTGAATCTTTCACGTCGCTTTCGCGACGCTGCCAGTTCCGCGTTCCACAACCGTAGTTGTCGTGGACGAGATGGCAACTGACCTTAGTCTAACCAACATCGATCACCCCCGACGTGAGCAATAGTAGGCGCTCGCATACCTCTGACAAGCCACCATATTGCCGGCGCTCAAGCGCCGCGCCGTAGAAAAACGGATGCACGAAGCTCGCGAACTTGCGCGCTGTACAGCTTGTTGATTCTGGCCACGGCGGCGTCATCACGCACATGGAGCGCCTGTTGTTCCCGAACCAGTCTTGTCCTGGTCGAGCGGAGCGCATCGATACGTTCCTGGTCCGGGCGAACCGAGGTGCGCTCTTGTTCGATAAAGCCGGTGTAGATCGCGGCCAGCTCGTTGATGCACTCACGGGCGCATTCATAGGCGATGGCTTGGTCCTGGCTCCAGAGCGGACCTGTGCTCGTTTCGGTCATGTGTGTTCCCCAATTTCGCGCCCGCGAAACTTTCGTTCTAGTTCCCGCCAGCGAGTAGATAGCCATCATCGTCTCGTTGCTGAGTGACCGCGCTGCGTCCAGGCCACAGCGCAGACGGCCGCTCCCCAAGAGCCCGCGCAATCGCGAGTCTCGTGCTGCGCGCTCCAAGGCCCGCTACAGCACCGGAAAACGACATCGGCGGAACATCCTCTACGTCAAGACGGACTGCCATCTGAGGATACGTCAGGTTGCCCAACACCACATGCAGTCGCCGAAGGACGTTAGCGCCCCGACCACTTCCGGTAGCCTTCGCAGAAGGCACCAGCACAAAATGTCTCGCCGGCGCAGGGAGCTGGCGGCCAAGATTCACCGATTCAATGGCCACTCTGTGCATCGCACGCTCGCAGTTTTTTAACGCAGCAGCGTATGAAGGCCCGGACCCTCGGCAGCCGTCGAGCTCGGGCACCGATGCAACGTAGCGATCGCCGTCGAAGTAGAGGTAAATTTGGTACTGAAGCGGCATAGCAACTAAAGGGAAAATTTCGCGGGCGCGAAACTTAGGCCGGCCATACGTTGGTTACAAAGAGCACGCCAACCGTCACGACGCCTCCGATCGCGCATGCGATCCAAAACCCATGGACGATGAATTCGCGAATCATTGCTTCTCCCCGTGGTTAGAGGCGCTGCACCTGCAGCACCAGCAGAATTTCCGAGCGCTCGACGGTCGTGCCCTTGGTATGCAGAAACTTCGGCAGAAACGACAGCCCGTCGTGTGTCTCGGAGTCTTTGGTCTCCGACAGCCCGCCGAGCACAATTATTTCCTTGTCTTGCAGGCTCACTGAAGTCTTCAACTCGCGCTTTGTCAGCGTTGGCGAGTTGTTCACGCCGGTCGTCGTCGACACGAAGTTCGATAGCTGCTGCGAGACGTTGAGATCGATGACCGCATCCCGCACTGTCGGTCGGATATCGAAGATCACACCCGATGATTTGTACTCGACCGACTGCACAGCCTGGCCAGCCCCCTGCGGGAACGACAGGGCACCAAGAATCGGTACGTCCTGCCCGACCGAGAAAGTGCCGCGCGACCCCGACCGGATGCGCAACGACGGCGACGACAGCACCTTGAAGCGGCTATCGCTGGCTAGCGCGGAATAGATCGCATCGAGTGACGTCGACTTGAACTGGATGAAGCTGCCGAGGTTCGCCGTGCTGCCCACGCCGATCGAGAGCTTGCCGCCGAGGATGGAGGCGAGCAGCCCGAAGCCCGACCCGGTCTTGTCGCTGCTGGAGACTTCGTACACTACACCATCCACCCTGACATCGCCGGCCTGTTTGTCGACCTGCGGCAAGACACGTTCGAGCTGGTCGATCTCGGCCTGAATCCCGGTGAAAACCAACACGTCGGCATCCTGATCAATCAGTGCCGCGGCCGACCCGTCCGGCACCGGGCCTTCTGGCCGAGCCCCCTCGCTGGCCCGCACGCTGCGATTGACCGCGAACGAGCCCTTGAACAGCGGCGCCAACAATCGCGACAGGTACGCGACATCGCGGAACATCGGCTTGTAGACAAAGACCTCACGCTTCGCCTCTTCCTCGCGTTTCTTGGCAATGAAATCGACGCCGGCACGGCGATCGACGACGTAACCGAGGGAACTCAAGAACGCCCGCATAAAGCCATCGAGGTCGCCTTGTCGTGCGCCGTAGCGAAACGAGATGATCCGGTTGTCGGCAAGCACTTCCGGCTCCAGCATGTAGGGCGTCTTGATAACCTCGCCGTAGACGAGTTGAACCACTTGCGCGACCCGAATTTCACGCAGGTCAAAGCTGGCCGGTTCATTGTTCGGCGCCGCGTGGGCGATGCTGGCCGCGAGCGAAAGGGCAAGGCGCCATCGCTTCATTTGTGACTCCCGATCGGGGCAGCGGGCGGCGGCGCTGCGCCGGTCCAGGTCGTGACACGCTGGCCATCAACTTCACCCACCAGCAAAGCGCCCGAATTCTGGAAAGCCGAGGGGTGCTCGAATCGCAGCCGGCCCGAACTACCCATAAGAACGACCAGGTGCTGCGTGCCGGCCTGGACGGTGCCGACCGCGCGCCATGCATCCGACAAAGCGGGCGTGCTGGGCTGGCGCGCGAGCGCTGGACCCGTTGCGGTTGCCGTACCAGGTGAACCAGGTTGCGAGCGATGGTCGGCCTGCGCGGCGCTTTGAGGATCTGCCTTCAGGCGCTTGCCGCTGAAGAAGCCGAGTATCGAATACAGGCTGAAGCCACCCATCAGCAGTACACCGGCCGCGAGTATCCAAAGCTTCTTGCTGTGAAGCACGTTCTGCCGGCTGTCGACCTGCAGCTCTTTGCCGGTGCCACCCGTGTACGACGAGTACAGCGGGAAGATTTCGTCGTCGTAGCGCTTGTTCTCGACGCTCACGCGACCCTTGACGGTGAGCTTGTAGCCTTCCCACATTTCGACGCGATAGGTCTTGTTCCACCCGAGCGTCTTGATCTTCGTGGTGCGAAAGCTAACTTCGACGACAACCTTCAGGATGCGGTGGAGGTCCGAGATGTCCTGCACCATCAGCACCAAGTCGCAGGAGACCTTGGTGTCTGGGTGCACGAAGTGGCGGTGCTCCCGGAAGAACACCTTGTGCTCATTAAGCAGCTTGTTGTCAGTGCCCCAGAAGCGCCATGCCTCATCGATGCAGACAATGTCGCCGGGCTGGCAGAACGTTTGAACATCGGTGCCGTGCGGCAGGAAGCTGGCCTTACTCACATCGTCATTGCTGCAATGAACGACTTCACCGAGGAGGTCGAATGCGATGCCATGCTTCTCGTGGCAGTAGGCGCGGATCGCCTCGCTGTCGATGCCGTCGACGTTGGTAACGACACGGCGACCTGACTTAACGGCCGGCACTATGACCGAGGAGACGCACTCGTAACTCTTGCCCGAGCCCATCAGGCCGGTGTAAACGTTGATCGGCATCCGCTATCCGATCACCGGGATGCGCCGGATGATGAAACGTGTCGCGTAGGCCGCCACGAGCGCGGCGAGCCCTTGCGGCACCATGAAAACATCGAGGAAGTACCAGGTACTGGCCGCGATGCCCGACAGTGCGCTGTTGACCGCACTGCCATCCGGCAATAACGCGGAAACGAACGAGACCAACTCGCTGGTGATGAAGTACAGCGCGAAGAAGAGCACGAACTTGACCAGCAGCGAGCGCACGACCCACGCGAGGACCACATTGAGGGCGGAGAGGACGATTCCGAACATGGGTGCCTCAAGCAGAAAGAATGACAAACAGCGCCAGCGCGGCCCATGCGAAGGCCATGGCAGCTTGCATGATCGGCTTGTTCGCGTCGATCAAGGTGCAGTGCGCTTCGAGAGTGAGTGTGCGACCTACGAGATCGAACGTCGGGCGCGGGCAAGTGCCGGTATGGCTTGTCGGCTGGAAGTGGCGCAGGCCCGGTGCGAGGTCGAGGATGGGCTGCATGATTTGCTGCGCGGTCGGCGTAGGCTCCAGTGTTGGCGCGCCGATGCCAGGATCAGGGCCGAGGTTCTCTTGCGGGTTTTGGGATGCCGGATTTGTGGTGTTGGCGTTCGGCGTGGTGGCCGGACTGGTGACCGTTGCCGTCGGGTTCTGCGGCAGCGCCCAAGGCTGCGGCCGTGCGGTGGTGGTTGGGTTCGGAGATACGAAGTCGCCCACCGTCGGCGCATAGGTCGGGTTTGCATTCGCCCATGTGGCCGCTTCGGGCGCTGTGATTGGATTCGACTGGGGATAAGGCAACCCGTCATAGCCAGGCTGGGATGCTGCTTGCTGCCACGCTTGATTCGCCATTGCCGCGACGATGGCTGGATTGAGCGGCTTGTTCAGATCGGCGGCCGGAATGTCGTTGACGGCTTGCTGCAAGGGCAGGCTGGTCTTTGAGGGGATTGCCGCGGGGGATGCGAATGTATAGGGGCCGCAGACCCCATTCTTGAACATCGAACCAGCTGGACAAGATGCCGGCGCCCCTGATGACTGCTTGTTTGCGTAAATGATCCCGCATACAGCTTGTGTAGCCGATGCAGAGCAGTTGGGCGCGGTCTGGGTGTTTTGGCCTGTCTGGCTCAGGTATTCGTAGTGGCCTTGACGCGCGAGAGCTTCCCCATCGCCTCCGGCAAGGTCGATATTGACGCCCACAGAGTGGAAGGACACCTTCCAATATGCGTCGCCTGCGGTCATCGCGGTTGATGTCGGTACGGTCAGCGGCGCTCCCGACTCATCAATTTTTCCGTCAGATCGAAAGAGCCAGTTGACCAAGCCGTTCAGAGCCAAGTTGACGGCGTACGTGATGACGGCTCCGACGACCAACCCAATGGCAACGGTCGCCCACGCCGGGGCAGTGACTGCACCCACAGTGATGGCACCAGCGGTTCCGCCCGCAACGGCTGCCAGTTGAGGCGTGGCTCGTACGAGGGTATTGCCAAAACGCGGATCGTTGGCCGCGAAGCCGCGTGATCGCATGCCGTCCTGCAGCGTGCCGGAGATTGCTCGACCAACACGGTCGGGCTGTGTAGCTGGCAACGCCTGCGGCCAAGCCTGGAGCGGCAGCACCATGAGCAGGCAGAGCTTGATGACGAGCCAGCGTTTAAAGAGAGTCATTCCAAGCCCTTGATGAGTGCCCACGCGCAGGCGATGCCCCACGCGAAGATGAAGAGGTACCAAAGTTGTGTGGCGTTCATGGCGAGCGGAAAAGAGAAACGGCGAGGTGATCAGGCTCGCCGTGTTCAGGTTGCGATCAAGCGATCAACCGCCGCGAATCCAGCGCAGCGCCATCTTTGCGGCGGTCATGGTTGCGTAGATCGCGGCCAGCACACCGGCCACAGCCATCACGGCGGTGATCACGTCCGCGGAAGTGAAAGCGCCGGTGATTGCGGTCAGATCAATCGCCGCATGCGCCGAGTTGGCACCTGCGATGAGCAGCGCCGCTGGCGAGCCGTACTTGATCATTTGCTTGAAGAGCTTCATAAACTTCCCTTTTGAAAACGACGGGGTCCGCCCGTCACGGTTTGGCTTATCCACGGCGGATAAGACTCAACACGGAGCCGACCCCCCTCCCAATGAGGAAGAAGAGCACGACGATGGAGAAAGCGAGCCCGAAGACGGTTGCCACGTCAGCGGGGTCGAGGTTGGGGAGCGCTGCGCCCGGCGCTTGCTGCAAGGCCGCCAACGCAGGAAGCTCGACGGCTATCAAGCTCAGGTTGTAAGGATTCGCGCAGTACTGCTCCGCCCCGCCCCAGTCGGCGACGTTGGCGGGCGGATTGCAGTAGGGGAGCTGAACGGTGGCCATGAATTTCGCGGGCGAGAAATTAATGGCGATCAGGGTGCACAACACCCTCCACCGCGCCCGACGTGTCTCGAGAAGTGCCGAGACTGTCCAAGTCAACGATGACCGGCTGATCATCAAGATCGGCCCAGTCATGCACCAACTGCACAGCACGTTCCGCGTCATCGACGATTCCGCCGCCAGCCTCAGCAAGGTTGCGCACCCATTCCGGCTGGCCATCGGTCAGGTTCGGGCAGAGGAAGCGCCCCGTTGCGAGGCTTTGGACAATGAGCCGCATGGCCGTTACGCCGTGGCCTTTTGGGCGCGTTCGACAGGGCGAATTTCGACCAGGGTCAGGCGTGCGCCGTCTTCCTTGGTGGCTTCCATTTCGAACACGGCGTTGGCCTTGATCGGAAGCGACTGGCCCAGGTGCGCCCACTTGTCGAATTCCTTGGCGTCGCCGAGCTTGAAGGGGCGCGTAACGCGGCCGATGGAGCGGCCAGCACCGTTTTCCTTCAGGTCGACTTCGCAATGGAAGGTGCACGAACTGAATGCGCGGCCTTGATACTCGCCCGCCGATTCCTTGACGGCGTGGACGATGACTTCACTGTTGAACTTCATGACGGTTTCCTTCGAGCCCTACGGGTTAATGCCAGGCCGCAGCTGGGCCAGCCTGCGAGGCAATGAATTCGGCTTGTTGTGATGCGAAGAGCGCAGCGAAGCCGCTGGCTATCTCTGCATCGGAGAACTTGTCGAGGCGACCGGGCTTTTTTTTCGTGTCGACGACGCAAATAAATGCGTCATCTGGGGCATGCTTGAACAAGGTGGCGTAATGCGCCCCTGCGGTGCTGTTGATCCACTTCCAGGCACGGCGGCACTCGGCCTCGACGGTCATCAATGGAAGACGGGGCGTGCAGGTGACGGCCTCGGGAACAGCAACGGCACCGGCTTCGCGCAAGATGGCTGCATGCCACTCGCTGGCACCTGCGAAGAAGTCATCGGGACGACGCAGGAGGTCGCTGGACAGGACGCGAAGCTTGTTGCCGTAGCGCAGTTCGAAGCGGAGCCAGTCGCTACCAGCGTCATCGCCGAAGAGCTGATCGCCCTTCTCGTAGATGTTGGTTTCTTTGCCAGCCTCTTTGCTGCCCAGGTAGAGCGACCGTGAGGAGCCTTTGAGCCAATTGATGTCGCGGAGCTTCAAGCGCTTGCCGCCTACGTCGCAGAGGCCGGCTTGGTAGTCCTGCCAGACGCGTTCGATGCCGCCTGAGAAGCCGTCGAAGAAGTCGAGGGCGAGGTCACAGCGGGTGATGTCCGCATCAAGGTCATCGATGATGTTGGCGACACGGTCCCGCCAGCCTTCGAGCCCGAAGGTGCAGGCCGAGCCGGTAAGGTTGACGTGGATGGTTTCGCGTTGCGCCTTCTGGCGGGGACTATCGCTGCTGGCGAGGAAGCCGACCCAGCCGCATTCGACGCCGTTGCGCAGGATGGGCCAACGGTGCTTGTAGAAGTCATGGCCCTTAGCGAGCATGGGGGCACGTTCGTATTCCATGCCGAGGGCCGTTGCGACCCTGTCCGCGAGCTGCGATGCTTGGCCGCAAGGGTCGCGTTCGCAGTCGGGCAGATCGTTGATCATCTTGAACAGTTCGGGGAGGCGAAAGCCCTCGTCCCAAATACTCGTAGTGGTCGGGCTCTTGGCCGTGATGAACGGGGGAGCGTTACGCAGGCGTGCGGTGAAGCGCAGCCAGTCAACGTGAACCATGTTCCCGCTACGAAGGCGTTCCGCTTCGAGCCGAACCTTGATTGTGTTGCCGTCGAGGACAAGAGAGGACTTAGCGGCTCGGGTCATTTGGTGTCGTACCGATGGGTAGATTCGTTATCCCCGTGATTACCATGGGGGCGGCTTCGGCGCTCGCCCTGCCGCGTTGCCGCCGTCCTCGCTTCGCTGCGGGCGGCGCCGGCGCGCCGGCCGGTCGCCTCTTCAAGCCGTGTCGTCACGGTGCAGCCCGCGCAGGGGCGGTCACAGCGAGCTTCAAGGTAGAGGCAGACGCGGTCGCAGAAGGTTTCGCATTCATGCGCGGCTACGGGTGCGCCTATGGCGCTAACCGCAGCGGAAGTGCGGCCACGGCTGCACGCCGTGGGACTGCCGTTGTCCAAGGTGTCAGGACGGCCGACTGACGGGATGAAGCCGGCGCCGCTTTGGAGAATGCGCCGAGTCATTGGGAGGAAGCCTGCATCGCTTCAAGGCGGGCGACGGCAAAGCGAGCGCGGGCCAGTCCTGCGCCGGTGCGCGCAAACGCCGCGCAGTAAGCGGAGTCGGCCTTGTATTGCGTAATCGCTGACAGGTTGCCTTGGAGGACTTGCGCAGGGACGGGAGCGCCGATGACTTTTTTGCAGCGGGCGCGGAGGTCGAGACGGTCCGTGCTGGGCATCAGCTGAACTCCTTCGCCGCACACTGCGACCGGAGCACCTCAAGATTCACAAAGACGCGGCGTCCAAAATGGACGGTTGGAAGATAGCCGCGGTCGCACATGCTGAAGACAGTCGACGCGGTGAGGCCTGTCAGTTCTGCAAACCGCTCTCGGCTCAGTACAGGAACAGCGACAGAAGCCGTCGAACTAAAGGGGCCGGAGGTGGTATCTGAAGTCATCCCTGTCGATCGGCTAAAGTTAACAAGAAAAAGCGTTAGCTTTCGTTTTTCGAATCATGGGTTTAACTTCGTATGAAATCAAGTGAAGTGTCGTATGTCGGCGACGAGGGGGCGCGCGCCCTAACTTCGGCAGAGGTAGCCGAGTTAAGAGTCAACACGCTCTCAACCCGCATGAAGCTAGTCATCTACTCGGAGATCGGCGAAAAAAGGCGGTTTCCCCAACTCGAAAACCTGACTGGTGTTCCTCTCAACACTTGGCGTTCGTGGTGGCGCAATGGCACGAACCCAAGTGGCGCGTTGGCGGAGGCTGTTGCAAAGCAGTGGCCGCAGTACGCCTTCTGGTTGGCGACCGGGTTGACGGACATCGCTTGCGGCCATCGGCGGCCGCCCCTCCATCCAGCTGCTCAGGGCTATATCCGCAGCTGGCCTGAAGAAGGCTCTGTCGCGGAGAAGACAATAACGACGACCTATTCGCGAGAGTACTTTGCCGTTGCGACGCGTCTTCATAACGACGATCGGAGTGACGGTGCAGGGACGGCAGACGTGCTGGCGCACTCACTCAAATACGTGAGGCAAAAAAGGCTGGAAGAAATAAACAGGAACTGGAAGTTCGAGCCCATAGCCACTCAAACTGACTTGATATGACTATCAAGAGCGTAGAGAGCGGATGGCAGGTTGACATTCAACCTGGCGGGCGTGGCGCCAAGAGGTTGAGAAAAACTTTTAAGACCAAGGCTGAGGCACTCGCATGGGAGCGGCACGTTCAGGCGAAGGTTCAGGTCACACCCGAATGGACGCCGCCCAAGAAAGACGCCAGGCTGCTCGCCGATCTAGTAGAAATCTGGTTTCGCCAGCATGGGTCTGGACTTCGCGACGGCGCGAACACGCAAAAGCGTCTTCTCAGGATCTGCGAGGCAGTAGGCAACCCGCGCGCCGACCAATTCACGGCGGACATGTTCGCCGAGTACCGGTCAAGGCGCATCGCAGATGGAATCACGGCGAACAACATGAACCGCGAGCAGGCCTACGTGCGCGCCATGTTCAACGAGCTGATTCGGCTTGGCCACTGGAAGAAGGAGAACCCTCTCAAGCAGCTGAGAGCCTTCAAGATTCAAGAGCGCGAACTGTCCTATCTGACGCTTGACCAGGTTCGCCAGCTCTTGGAAGGCTTCACAGGCGCCCGAAACAAGCACGCGATGCTGATCGCCAAGGTCTGCCTGGCAACCGGGTCGCGTTGGGGCGAAGCGGAGGCACTGCGCCACACGCAAGTTCGCGATGGTCAGATCCAGTTCGTGCAGACCAAGTCGAGCAAAGCCAGATCGGTGCCGATCGCGGATGAGCTTTATGCGGAGTTGGTTCAACATGGCCAGGCGCATGGGGAGGGCGACCGGCTTTTCTCCCCAGCATGGGCCGCTTTCAGGGAGGCCGTCGAACGCGCGAGCCTGGTGCTTCCTGAGGGTCAGATGACCCACGTGCTAAGGCACACGTTTGCCAGCCATTTCATGATGAACGGCGGAAACATCATCGCGCTGCAGAAGGCGCTCGGGCATCACAGCCTCGCGATGACGATGCGCTATGCCCACCTGTCGCCCGAGCATTTGCAGGAAACCCGGCACCTCAACCCGCTGTCTCGCCTCAATCTTGGTTGACGCACCGTTGACACCGGGCAAAACAAAAGGGGTTACGTTTGCACGTAACCCCTTGATTTTCTTGGTGGCTCTTCACGGATTCGAACCGCGGACCTGTGGATTATGATTCCATCGCTCTAACCGACTGAGCTAAAGAGCCGAGCCCGAGATTATAGCCCGGCCTATGGCGGGGCCGTCAACCGCCTTTCGGCAACTGGGCCAACTCCTCGGTCACCAGCCGCACGATGAGCCGGTCCAGCGTCTGCACCGAGTAGTTGCTCACGTCGTGCACCGTCTCGCGGCCGGGGCCGCTCGAAGGGCGTTCGGCGTCCTTGTAGGTGAGGAAGACGAAGCGCCCGCCGGTGTACTGCGCCATCTGCCGCTGTACCACCTCGCCCTGCTTGTCGAGCCCGCTCGCCCCCACACTGAAGATCTTGATGCCCTTGCCGAGCGCGGCGAGCATGTCGTCGTCGTACTGCGGGCCGCCGTAGTCCAGGTGCGGCGGCGCGTCGGCCAGCAGCACGACCATGCGGGTGGCGCCGTTGCCGCGCCAGCTCAGGCGGTGCACGGTGTCGTGCAGGGCCTCGTTCATCGCTTCGGGGTAGTCGCCGCCACCGTTGGCCTGCAGTGCGTTCAGCACGCCCTGGAAGGCGCCGAGGTCGTTGGTGAAGTCGTGGCTGCGCAGCAGAAACTCGTCGCCCTTGTCGCGGTAGGCCACCAGCCCGAAGCAGGTGTCGGGGCGGCTGGGCAGTTGCGCCACCTCGTTGGCGATGCTGCGCAGCGTGGTCTTCAGGCGGCCGATCTCGTCGGCCATGGAACCGGTGGCGTCCACGAGGAAGACGAGGTCCAGCCGCGCCCGCGCCGGCGTGGCGCTGTCGGCCAGCACCACGTCGACGGCGCTCTTCTGGCCGCGGCGCAGGAAGGCGCTGGACTGGCGGCCGTCCTTGCGCACCGCGACTTCGTAGACCGCGCTGCGCGTGGTGTCGACGGCGTCGGGGTGCAGCCAGGCGCGGCCGCCGGCGTCGGTGCGGGCCCACAGCGTGGCGCCGCTGGGGGCGGTCACGGCGACTTCGGCGTCGGGCACGACGGTGCCGCGCGCATTGCGCACCTGCAGAAGGTAGCGCTCGCGCACGTCGCGGGCTCGGTGGGCGACCTGGGTGCGTTCGCGAAAGCGCAGGTACTCGCCGAAGTCGGCGTTGTCGTCGACCATGCCGGCGGTCACGGGCAACGCCTGGGCGGGCGCGGGGCGCTGGCGTGGCGGCATAGGCAGGATCGACGCGGGCTCGGCGTGGCGCGCGATGGGCGATGCGGCCACGGGGGCGGGGGGCGGCATGGGCATGGCGTCCGCAGCGGCGCCGGTGTCGGCACGCTTGCTGTGTGCTTCGCGCAGCCGTTCCATGCGGCTCTCGGCGAGATGGCCGCGCATCGGATTCGACGCCGGCTGCTGTGGATCCATGCCGGGCACTTCACGCGTCTGGATCGGCCGCGCGCAATGCGTGGCCGACGGCGCCTGGAAGTTCGGCGCGGTGCGCACCACGGCATTCGTGGGCCACTGCGGCACTGTGCGCACGGGCTCGGGCGGCTGCGCCATCGGCTCGGGCCAGATGGCGCCGGCGGGCGCGACACCCGTGGCGTGGCAGGCGCTGAGCAGCAACTGCGCACACAGCACGGCGATCAGCGCGCGCGGGCGGCGCACGGTGCGTGCGCGTGGTGAAGAGGCGGGGGCAGGGGCGAGGGTCATCGACGACTCCGTGGTGAGGGATGCCGGTTGATACGGCCGGCATCGGGCCACGGGGTTCGTCGATGAAAAAGAAAAGCGAGGGTCGCTAACCCCGATCCCGATCGGTGGCCGTACAAGCTGAGGTGAGAATCTGCCCATGCTTTCCCCCGTGCCTGTCGACGCCGTCGAGCCCGCCGAAGTCCCCGACGCCATGCCCGACGACCAACTGATGCTGGCCTATGCCGGCGGCGACACCGGTGCCTTCGATGTGCTCTATGCGCGCCACGAGGGCGCGCTGTTCCGCTTCGTGCGGCGGCTGCTGGGCCTGCGCCTGGCGGCCGAGGTCGACGAGGTGTTCCAGGAAACCTGGGTGCGCATCATCACGGCGCGCGATTCGTTTTCGCCGCAGGGCGCCGCCTGGCGCACCTGGGCCTTCACCATCGCCCACAACCTGGCCATGGACCGGCTGCGCGCCAGCGGCCGGCAGTTCGTCGTGCATGTGCACGACGATGACGACGAGGGGCTCGACACCATGCAGCGCCTCGGTGGCCGGCTGCTCGATGGCCAGGGCCATGCGGTCGACGCTGCGCACCCGTCGGCCGAGGACGTGGCCTTCTGGCGCTCGGCCGGCCGGCGGCTGCTGGCCTGTCTGAACGAGCTGCCCGACGAGCAGCGCGCCGCCTTCCTGCTGCACCACGAAGACGGCTTCACCGTCGAGGCGATGGCCGCGGCGCTCGACGTCGGCTTCGAAACCGTCCGCAGCCGCCTGCGCTACGGGCTCAAGAAGTTGCGTGGCTGCATGGAGCGCTATCTGTCGGTGCTGGGGGAGGGCGCATGAGCGCCGCGCCGGGCCGCCCCAAGCAAGCTCGCACCGCAGCCCGTAGGGCGGAGGTCATCCAATGAGCGATCGGAACCTACCCGGAGACGACTGGGACGACAACCTGGGCGACGCCGACGACGGCGCGCTGCACGACCCGTTGCTTCGGCGCGCACTCGCGCATGCGCCGGATCACGCGGCAACGCCCGATGTCGCGCTGCGCCAGTCCATCCGTGTGCTCGCGCACGAGGCGGTGGCGCCCTCGCTGCCGGCCGGCCCGGTCGGTGCGGAACGGCCCTGGTGGCAGCGGCTGCTCGGCATCGGTGGCGGTGCCGGCTCGCGCATGCCGTGGAACGCTGCCTTCGCGACGGTGCTGGTCGGTGTGCTGGTCACGGTGATGTGGCAGCGCCAGCCGGTGCCCGGTGCCGAGCCGGATGCACCGCTTCAGGAGCGCCACGCCGCACCCGTCCCGGCGCAGCGGCCCACGCCCGTCGCGCCGGAGACTGCACCGGCACCGGCATCCCCCCCGCCTGCGGGCACAGCGCCGTCCGCGCAAGCGCCGGCACCGTCCAGCGTGCTCGACGCCGCCTTGGCCGAAGCGCGCGCCAACACCGAGGCCGCCAAACGGGCGCTCGACGCGCGCGACCGCGAACGCGAGCGCCATGCCCGCGAAGCCGCGGTGGATCGGGCCGCCTCCCTGGCGGCGGAGAAAGCCGTCGAACGCGCCCAGCAGGCGCTGGCCCGCGAACAGGCCAAGCGACAGGCCGAGCAGCAGTTGCCGCCGCCCACGCAGTGGCCGCCGGCCATGCCGGCCGCACCATCGGCACCGGCTCCCAACGCCGGTGGAGCGGCCGGGGCATTGCGCGCCGCACCGCCAGCCGCGGCGGCTGCACCCGTGCCGCCGGCGCCGGCCGCCGCGGCAACGGGCCCCGCGGCCGATGCGACGCCGACCTTCAATGCGCTGTCGCAGTGGACGCAGTTGCGCGTCACCCGCGGTGGCGACAGCCGCGTCGTGCCGCGTGCAGAGGCGCCGGAACTGGGGGCGTTGGTGGGTTCGGCCGCCCTGGCGGGCGTCGGGCCACAGCCGCTGACGGGCGCGGTCGACTGGCGCATCGCGCTGGAGCGCAACGGCGAGGTGCTGGGGGTGCTCGAACTGGCCGGCGGCCAGGTGCGCTGGCGCGAGAAAGGCTTGCCCGCCGGCACCGGCGCGCCGGGTGCCGGTGCGCTGTCGTCCTTGCGCCAGGCGCTCGAAGCCACGCGCTGACCCGGCCGGCGCGTGCACCGGGTCAGCGCGCGCGGCGTCAGCTGTGGGTGAAGGCCGGCTTGCGCTTGGCGATGAAGGCGTCCATGCCTTCCTTCTGGTCGTTGCTCGCGAACAGCGCGTGGAACAGGCGGCGCTCGAACATGACGCCATCGGAGAGGCCGCTCTCGAAGGCGCGGTTGACCGATTCCTTGGCCGCCATCACGGCGACCTGCGAGAAGTCGGCGATGACCAGTGCAGCGCCCAGTGCTTCGTCGGCCAGCTTCTCGAAGGGCACCACGCGGCTCACCAGTCCGGCGCGCTCGGCCTCGGTCGCGTCCATCATGCGGCCGGTGAGGGCCATGTCCATCGCCTTGCTCTTGCCCACCGCGCGCGGCAGCCGCTGCGTGCCGCCAGCGCCGGGGATCACGCCCAGCTTGATCTCGGGCTGGCCGAACTTGGCGTTGTCGGCAGCGATGATGAAGTCGCACATCATCGCCAGCTCGCAGCCGCCGCCCAGCGCGAAGCCGCTCACCGCGGCGATCACCGGCTTGCGGATGCTGCGGACGGTTTCCCAGTTGCGGGTGATGTAGTCGCCCTTGTAGACGTCGACGAAGCTGTACTTGGCCATGGCACCGATGTCGGCGCCGGCGGCAAAGGCGCGCTCGCTGCCGGTGACGATCATGCAGCCGATGGCGGGGTCGGCGTCGAAGGCCTTGAGCGCTTCGCCCAACTCGGTCATCAGCGCGTCGTTCAGCGCGTTCAGGGCCTTCGGCCGGTTGAGGGTGACGATGCCGACCTTGCCGGCCTCGGTGCGCACTTCGATGTTCTCGTAGCTCATGCTGTCTCCGTGAGGGGTGGATGGAAGCGGGGTATGCAGGGGATGCGGGCCACTATACCCAGCACGGCAGAAGGTGGATGGCTTGGTTGTTGAGAATAATTCGCATCTAGAATGGCCGCTCGATATGGAGTCGCCCATGGAAGAAACCACCGTCCTGCTGCGTGCCTATGCAGGGGCACAGGCGCGCTGTTCGCGCCTGCTGGCCGAGCAGGCGGCGCAGATCGTTCGTCTGCGCGCGGCGCTGATCGTGCGCGATTCGGCGCTGGCGATGGTGCGCGAGGAACTGGTGGCGCGTGCGACCACCGGCGCGGCCCTGCCGCAGCGGGTGCACGCGCTGCTTGCGCCATCGCGCCGTCGGTCGCGAGGCGCCGCGCCGGCCGCCGACCTGCGCGAGAAATCGGTGCTGTGCGTCGGCCGGGCGGAAGAGGCATCAGCGGTGGCAAAGCAACTGGTGGAGATCGCCGGCGGCCGCTACCTGCACCACGATGGCCAGGACGACGCCGATGCCGCCGCGCTCGAAGCCAGCCTGCGCGCCGCCGATCTGGTGATCTGCCAGACCGGCTGCATGAGCCACGACGCCTACTGGCGCGTGCAGGACCACTGCCGGCGTACCGGCAAGCCCTGCGTGATGGTGGGGCAGGAAGAGGCGCGGCCGATCCGCATCGTGCGGCGCGGCGAGGCGATCGATTCCTAGGCCAGCCAGGCGGAGAGCTTGGCGGCGTCCTGCGCGAACAGGCGCCAGGTGGTCACGCCGGTCGGCAGCGTGAGCGGCAGGCGCTGCAGACGCTTGTCGCGTGCGATCAGCGCGGTGATCTTCTTGTGCTCGCCGAGGTACAGCGCCAGATCGTCCAGCTTCGACAGCCGCCAGCCCTGCACCGGATGGCCCCTGCCGGCGGGCAGCTCGATGCCGATCCATTCGTCGTTGGCCGAGAAGCCGGCCTTCTCGGCGGCACCACCGCGCAGCACCATCTTGACCTGCACGCTGCCATTGGCTTCGGCCACGCGCAGGCCGAGTTCCTGCGCGCGCTGGGCCGGATCGTCCAGCGCGGCGACGCCGTGCGCACGCAGCAGGTCCGACAGCGGCAACTCTTCGGCGGCATGCACCCAGTGCGCGAACTCGGTGGCGTAAGACCGGCCGCCCACCGTTTCGAGCGCGGCGGCGATGTCGTCTTCGTCGATCGGCCCGCCGTCGCTCTGCGTCCACAGCAGGCGCATCACGTCGTCGAGCGAGCCCTTGCCCTCGCGCCGCAGCGTGAGGTCCAGGCACATCGCGACCAGCGCGCCCTTGGTGTAGTAGCTGATGGTCTGGTTGGGCGTCTGCTCGTCCTGGCGGTAGTACTTGACCCAGGCGTCGAAGCTGGCCTCGGCCACCGACTGCACCAGCCGGCCCGGCGCCTGCTGCACCTGGTTGATGGTCTTGTTGACCAGCCGCAGGTAGGTGGCGTCGTCGATGCGACCGGCGCGGCGCAGCAGCAGGTCGTCGTAGTAGCTGGTGAAGCCCTCGAAGAACCACAGCAGGCGCGTGTAGTTCTCCTGGGTGTAGTCGTAGCGCGCGAACTCCGCCGGCCGCAGCCGCTTCACGTTCCAGGTGTGGAAGTACTCGTGGCTGATCAGGCCCATCAGCGTGGTGTAGCCCTCGGGCTGCTTCTTCGCGTGGCGCTGCGGCAGGTCGCTGCGGGTGCAGATCAGCGCGGTCGAATGGCGATGTTCGAGCCCACCGTAGCCGTCGTCGACCGCGTTGAGCATGAAGACATAGCGGTCGTGCGGCGGCTTGGCACCACCGCGCTTGCCTACCTTGTCGCCATGCCAGAAGCGCATCTGCGTCTCGCAGATCGCCTGCGTGTCGGCAATCAACCGCTCGCCGTCGAAGGAGGGCGGCGCGCCCGCCACCACGAAGCGGTGCGGCACGCCGCCGGCCTCGAAACTGGCGCTCCAGAAGGCGCCCAGCTCGACCGGGCTGTCGGCGAGCTCGTCGTAGCCGGAAGCGAGGTAGTGGCCGAAGCCGTGGGCGTCGACCTTCACCGGCGGCAGCGCCGTGGCGCAGTGCCAGCGTGCCTGCCCGGCCACCGGCTTGGGTGCGACGATCTCCATGGCGTGCGGCGCGTCGGCATGGCCGTCGACCTGCAGGCACAGGCTGGTGCCGTTGAAGAAGCCGCGGTCGGCGTCGAGCCAGGCGGTGCGCACCGAATGGTCGTACGCGCAGACCTCGTAGCGCAGCACCAGCGGCTTGTCGGGTGCGCAGCCGGTCTGCCAGCTGTGCTTGTCGAGCTGCGTCACCGGTACCTTGCGCCGGCCCTGCGTGGCCTGCAGGTTCTGCAGGTTCTTCGCGAACTCGCGCACCAGGTAGCTGCCGGGAATCCAGACCGGCAACGCCACGCGCTGCAGGGCCGAGGGGGATGCGATGGTCAGCGTGACGGCGAAGAGGTGGGCATGCCGGTCGGCACATTCCACCCGGTAGTGGATCGTCGCGGTGCCCGTCATCAGTTGGCGGCGGCGAGTTGCTTCTCGACCTGTGCGGCGGGAATGGCGCCCGGCGCGCGGGTGCCGTCGGCAAAAATCAGGGTCGGCGTACCGGTGATGTTGTACTTGCGGCCGAACGCGACGTTGCGCTGCAGCGCCGCGGCGTCGCAGTTGCCGGTCTCGGGTTTCGTGCCGGCCGTCATCCAGTCGTTCCAGGTCTTCGCCTTGTCCTTGCTGCACCAGATGTCGCGCGACTTGACGTTCGAATCGGGGCCGAGCACCGGGTACAGGAACAGGTAGACGGTGACGTTGTCGATGCTCTTGAGCTCGCGCTCGAACTGTTTGCAGTAGCCGCAGTTCGGGTCCTCGAACACGGCCAGCTTGCGCTTGCCGTTGCCGCGGACGATCTTGAAGGCGTCTTGTATCGGCAGCTTGTCGAAGCTGACGGCGGTGAGCTTCTCGATGCGCTCTTCGGTCAGATTGCGGCGGGCCTGCACGTCGATCAGGTTGCCCTGCAGCAGGTAGTTGCCCTGCTCGTCGGTGTAGTAGATCTCGAAGCCGTTGATCCGCACCTCATACAGCCCTGGCACCGGTGCCTTGCGCACCTCGTCGATGTTGGCGAACTGCGGAATGCGCGAGGCCAGGTTCTTGCGGATCTCGGCTTCGCCGGCGGCGGCCGCGAGACTGCTGCCCAGCGCGAGCGTGGCGAAGAGGATGCGAAGGAGTTTCATGGTCATGGATTCAGTTCAGGCCCATGGCCTGGCGGACAACGAAGTGCTTGAGGAAGCGGGTGCGGTCGAAGCCGCGCATGCCCCAGTTGCGCAGCGCGGGCAGGGGGTCGGTGCCATGCGAAAACAGTTGCTGGAGGCCGTCGGTCGCCAGGCTCATCGACAGCACGTCGGCGCGGCGGGCGCGCTCGTAGCGTCGCAGCAGCCGTGGGTCGCCCACGCTGCGCCAGTACTCGCGGGTCTTCAGCACGTCGGCCAAGGCACTCGCATCGGCCAGGCCGAGGTTCAGCCCCTGGCCGGCCAGCGGATGCACCGTGTGCGCGGCATCGCCGGCCAGAGCCCACGACTTGCCGTCGGCGAAGTGGCCGGTCCAGCGGTCGGCGATGGCCCGCTGCAACGGCCACGAGGCGCGATCGCTGGCCAGCGTGAGGGCGCCGAACGCGTCGTGGCTGGCGTCGCGCACGGCGGCGGCGAAGTCTTCGGTGCTCTGGGCCAGGAGCTCGGGTGCGCGGAACTGGTCGACCGACCACACCAGGGCCAGCGAATGGCCGCCGGGGCCGCCCAGCGGCAACAGCGCCAGGATCTCGCCCTTGTCGTTGAACCACTGGCGCGCCGTGCCGTCGTGCGGGCGCTCGGCCTCGAGCCGGGCGGCGATGGCGTGTTGCGGATAGCGGGTCACGGCGTAGCTCACGCCGAGCGCGTCGCGGGTGGCGCTGGCCTTGCCCTCGCACACCACGGTCAGCGCGGCGGACACCGGGGCCTCGACCACCTCGATCTGCGGCTGGAAGCGCACCGCGTCGGCCAACTGTCTTTCGAGCGCGGGCACGTCGACGATCCAGGCCAGTGCCTCGACCTTCTGCACCGCAGCGCTGAAGCAGACGCGGCCGCCTTCGTCGCCGCTCACGCGCATTTCGCGCACCGGCGTGGCGTGCGCCGCCTCGGGCCAGGCCCGCAGGCCCTGGAGCAGGGCGCGCGACGCCGCGTTGAGCGCGTAGGCGCGCACGTCTTCGTGCGCGGCGGGGGCCGCGGGCGCGACCAGGGCGACACGGACGCGCTCGCGGGCGAGCAGCAGTGCCAGCGTGCGGCCGACGATGCCGGCGCCGCGAATGCAAACCTCGGGGGAAAGGGCCATCGGGGCATTGTAGGAGCGCCCTCCGGGCCGGGAGCGGACCGAGGACAATCGCCGCTTCGCCTCCGAGGACCCGACCGTGACAGATGCCGCCACCGCCTTCGATCTCAACGCCACCATTGCCCGCCTGTTCGTCTACCCCATCAAGTCCTGCGCCGGTGTGGAGCTGCCGGAGGTGCTGCTGACCGAGACCGGGCTGGAGTTCGACCGCGCCTGGATGGTGGTCGATGCCGAAGGCGAATTCGTCACCCAGCGCGAACTGCCGCGCATGGCGCTGATCAAGCCGCAGATGAAGCACCTGGAGATGGTGCTGCGCGCGCCCGGCATGCTGGCCCTGCACATCGCCTTCGACCGGGTCGAACAACCGGTGCGGGTGAAGGTCTGGCGCGACGAGGTCGCAGCCTACGACATGGGCGACGTCGCCGCCCAGTGGTTCAGCGACTTTCTATCCGAGCCGGGCAAGCCGCAGACGCTGCGGCTGGTGCGCTTCGATCCGGAACACCAGCGCCTGTCGAACAAGAAATGGACCGGCGAGGTGGACGCGCCCAACCAGTTCTCCGACGGCTTCCCGCTGCTGGTCATCGGCGCAGGCTCGATGGCGGAATTCAACCAGCGGCTCGCTGCCGGCGGCCATGCGGCGGTGGGCATCGATCGCTTCCGGCCGAACATCGTGCTGGCCGGCATCGAGTCGCACGACGAAGACCGGGTCGAGACGCTCCACATCGCCACCGCCGAGGGCGAAGCGCAGTTGCGGCCGGCCAAGCCCTGCCCGCGCTGCCCGATACCGGACATCGACCCCGCGACCGCGACCCGCAGCCCCGAAGTGGGCGACACCCTGCGCAGTTACCGGGCCGATCCGCGGCTGGACGGTGCCATCACCTTCGGCATGAACGCCATCGTGCTGCAAGGCGTCGACCATCTGCTCAAGGTCGGGCAGACGGTCGGTGCCAACTACCGCTTCGACTGAAGACAAACACCTCCGGCCTAAAATCGCCGGTTGATTCCAGAGGACCTCCATGAGTTTGCAATGCGGCATCGTCGGCCTGCCCAACGTCGGTAAATCCACCCTTTTCAACGCGTTGACCAAGGCCGGCATCGCGGCGGAAAACTATCCGTTCTGCACCATCGAGCCGAACACCGGCGTGGTCGAGGTGCCCGACCCGCGGCTTGGCGCATTGAGCGAGATCGTCCAGCCCGAGCGCATCGTCCCGGCCATCGTCGAGTTCGTCGACATCGCCGGTCTGGTGGCCGGCGCCAGCACCGGCGAAGGCCTGGGCAACAAGTTTCTCGCGCACATCCGCGAAACCGATGCCACGGTGAACGTGGTGCGCTGCTTCGACGACGACAACGTCATTCACGTGGCCGGCAAGGTCGACCCCATCTCCGACATCGAGGTGATCCAGACCGAGCTGTGCCTGGCCGACCTGGCCACGGTCGAGAAGGCGCTGCACCGCCACACCAAGGTGGCGCGCTCGGGCGACAAGGACGCGCAGAAGCTGGTCGGCCTGCTCGAGCGCTGCCAGAAGGCGCTCAACGAGAACATCCCGGTGCGTGCGCTGGAGTTCACCAAGGAAGAGCAGCCGCTGGTGAAGTCCTTCACCCTCATCACCGCCAAGCCGGCAATGTTCGTCGGCAACGTGTCGGAAGACGGCTTCGAGAACAACCCCTACCTCGACCGCCTGCGCGAGTACGCCGCCAAGCAGGGCGCGCCGGTGGTCGCCATCTGCGCCAAGATCGAAGCCGAGCTCGCCGAGATGGACGACGAGGACAAGAAGATGTTCCTCGCCGAAATCGGCCAGGACGAGCCGGGCCTGAACCGCCTGATCCGCGCCGCCTACAAGCTGCTGGGACTGCAGACCTACTTCACCGCCGGGGTGAAGGAAGTGCGCGCCTGGACCATCCACATCGGCGACACCGGTCCGCAGGCAGCCGGCGTGATCCATGGCGACTTCGAGAAGGGCTACATCCGCGCCCAGACGATCGCCTTCGACGACTTCATCGCCTTCAAGGGCGAGCAGGGCGCCAAGGACGCGGGCAAGATGCGCGCCGAAGGCAAGGACTACGTCGTCAAGGACGGCGACGTGATGAATTTCCTGTTCAGTTCCTGACCGACCGGCTGCGCATGCTCACCGTCCACCACCTCAACAACTCGCGCTCGCAGCGCGTGCTCTGGCTGCTCGAAGAGCTCGGGCTGCCGTACGAGATCGTCCGCTACCAGCGCGATCCCAAGACGATGCTGGCGCCGCCCGAGTTGCGCCAGGTGCATCCATTGGGCAAGTCGCCGGTGGTGACGACCGACGGTGGCGAGGTGCTGGCCGAATCGGGCGCGATCATCGAGACGCTGATCGAGCGCCACGGCCAGGGCCGCCTCGCGCCGGCGGCCGGCAGCCCCGAGGCGCTGCGCTACCGCTACTGGCTGCATTTCGCCGAAGGCTCGGCGATGCCGCCGCTGCTGCTCAAGCTGATCTTCGACAAGATCGCGACGGCGAAGGTGCCCTTCTTCATCCGGCCGATCGCCAAGGGCATCGCCGGCAAGGCCAAGGCCGGCTTCGTGACGCCCAACATCCGGGCGCAGCTCGACTTCATGGAGGGCGAACTGGGCAAGAGCGAGTGGTTCGCCGGGGACGAGTTCACGGGCGCGGACATCCAGATGAGCTTTCCGGTCGAAGCGGCGCGTGCGCGCGGCGGACTGGATGAAAGTCGTCCGCGGTTGATGGCCTGGCTCATGCGCATCCATGCGCGCCCGGCCTACCAGCAGGCGCTGGCGCGCGGCGGCCCGTACGGCTTGCTGAGCTGACGCGCCGCGAGCGTCGGCTCCGTCAGGCCGGCCAGATGTACAGCAGCGCCACCGTCATCGTGAGGTAGCGCGCGAACTTCCCGATCGCCATGTAGACCAGACACGGCCAGAAGGGCAGCTTGAGCCAGCCGGCGACGGCGCACAGCGGATCGCCCACCAACGGCAGCCAGCTCAGCAAGCAGGCCTTGGGGCCGAGCCGTTCGAGCCAGGCCAGCACCCGCACGTGGTGTTTCGAGTGCGCGTACTTGTCCGCCACCTTGTGGGCGCCGTAGCCCATCCACCAGTCGACCGCACCGCCCAGGGTGTTGCCCAGGGTCGCCACGCCGATGGCCGGCCAGAACATCTCGGGGTTGAGCTTCAGCAGCCCGAACAGGATCGGCTCTGAGCCGACCGGCAGCAGCGTGGCCGAGACGAAAGCGGCGATGAAGACGGTGGACAGCCCGTATTGCGGGAGCGCCAGGAGCGCCAGGAGGGAGTCGAGCCAGGCTTGCATGTGGCGCGGAGTATAGAAAAACACACGGCAGGCCCGCGTGGGAGAGGGCGCCGTGGCCGGGCGCGCAAGAGGGGAAGCCTGTACGCAAATCGTTTCAGTGCCTGAAATCGGCCGCGGCTACAATCGTGCCTCATTTTTCAGCAGCCCCGCGCTCGCTCTTCCTCCCTCCCTCACCATGCAGATCGGCCCCGTCGCGCTGGAAAACCGGCTGTTCGTCGCGCCCATGGCCGGCGTGACCGACCGGCCGTTCCGCATGCTGTGCCGCTCGCTCGGCGCCGGCTATGCGGTGAGCGAAATGGTGACCTCGCGCAAGGAGCTCTGGAACACGCTCAAGACGTCCCGTCGCGCGGACCATGCCGGGGAGCCGGGCCCCATTGCGGTGCAGATCGCCGGCACCGATGCGGCCATGATGGCGGAGGCCGCGCACTACAACATCGACCGCGGCGCGCAGATCATCGACATCAACATGGGCTGCCCGGCCAAGAAGGTGTGCAACAAATGGGCGGGCTCGGCGCTGATGCGCGACGAACCGCTGGCGCTGGAGATCGTGCAGGCGGTGGTCGCTGCGGCCGCGCCGCACGGCGTGCCGGTCACGCTCAAGATGCGCACCGGCTGGAGCGCCGACCACCGCAACGCGGTGAAGCTGGCGCGCGACTTCGAATCGGCCGGCGTGCAGATGCTGACGGTGCACGGCCGCACGCGCGAGCAGGGCTACAAGGGCGCGGCCGAATACGACACCATCGCCGCGGTCAAGGCCGCGGTGCGGGTGCCGGTGGTCGCCAACGGCGACATCACCAGCCCGGAGAAGGCGCGCGACGTGCTCGCCGCCACCGGCGCCGATGCGGTGATGGTGGGCCGCGCAGCGCAGGGCCGGCCGTGGATCTTCCGCGAGATCGCGCATTTCCTCGCCACGGGCACACACCTTGCACCGCCGCTGGTGGCAGAAGTGCGGCGCTTGCTGCTCGACCATCTTCAGGAGCACTACGGGCTCTACGGCGAGTACAGCGGCGTGCGCACCGCACGCAAGCACATCGGCTGGTACGTGCGTGCACTGCCGGAGGGCGAAGACTTCCGCGGCCGCATGAATGCCATCGAGGACTGCGCGCAGCAGCTGCGCGCGGTGTCCGACTATTTCGAGGGGCTGGCCGAGGGGATGGAACGCATTCCCGTGCACCGCGACACTGCCGAAGAGCAGGACGGGTGGAGCGCCAGCGAGGACGAGAAAGCGGCTGCGGCCGTGCATTCATAACAAGAGAGCGCCATGAGCAAGAAGAACATCGAGGACTGTGTTCGCAACAGTCTGGAGAGCTATTTCCGCGACCTCCGCGGCACCGAGCCGGACGGCATGTACGAGATGCTGGTGCGGGTCGTCGAGAAGCCGCTGCTCGACGTCGTCATGGCGCGCGCCGAGGGCAACCAGTCGAAGGCGGCGCAGTGGCTCGGCCTGAACCGCAACACGCTGCGCAAGAAGCTGCTCGAGCACAAGATTTTGAAATGACGAAGAACCCCATGGCACGCACTGCACTCCTTTCCGTTTCCGACAAGACCGGCATCCTCGAATTCGCGCAGGCGCTGCATGCGCTGGGCATCAAGCTGCTGTCGACCGGCGGCACCGCCAAGCTGCTGGCCGATGCCGGCCTGCCGGTGACCGAGGTGGCCGACCACACCGGCTTTCCCGAGATGCTCGACGGCCGCGTGAAGACGCTGCACCCGAAGATCCACGGCGGCCTGCTGGCGCGCCGCGACCTGCCCGCGCACGTGGCGGCGATCAAGGAACACGGCATCGACACCATCGACCTGCTGGTGGTCAACCTCTACCCCTTCGAGTCCACCGTCGCCAAGCCTAGCTGCACGCTCGAAGACGCGATCGAGAACATCGACATCGGCGGCCCGGCCATGGTCCGCAGCGCGGCCAAGAACTGGAAGGACGTCGGCGTGCTGACCGACGCGTCGCAGTACCCGCTGGCGCTGGCCGAGCTCAAGGCCGACGGCAAGCTGAGCGACAAGACCAAGTTCGCGTTCTCGGTAGCCGCCTTCAACCGCATCGCCGATTACGACGGCGCGATCAGCGACTACCTCTCGGCCATTGACTTCGACGCCAGCATCGGTCAGCCCGCACCGAAGCGCACGCTGTTCCCGGCGCAGAGCAACGGCCGCTTCGTGAAGATCCAGGACCTGCGCTACGGCGAGAATCCGCACCAGCAGGCCGCGTTCTACCGCGACCTGTATCCGGCACCGGGCTCGCTGGTGTCGGCCAAGCAGCTGCAGGGCAAGGAACTGAGCTACAACAACATCGCCGACGCCGACGCCGCGTGGGAATGCGTGAAGAGCTTCGACGTGCCCGCGTGCGTGATCGTCAAGCACGCCAATCCCTGCGGCGTGGCCGTCGGCAAGGACGCGGCCGAGGCTTACTCGAAAGCCTTCAAGACCGACCCGACCTCGGCCTTCGGCGGCATCATCGCGTTCAACCGCCCGGTCGATGCCGACACCGCGCAGGCCATCGCCAAGCAGTTCGTCGAAGTGCTCATGGCGCCGGGCTATACGCCCGAGGCGCTCGAAGTCTTCCAGGCCACCAAGGCCAAGCTCAATGTGCGCGTGCTGGAGATCGCCTTGCCTGCTGGCGGCGCGACCGACTGGGACAACGGCCGCAACGCCATGGACGTCAAGCGTGTCGGCTCCGGTCTGCTGATCCAGACCGCCGACAACCACGAGCTCGCCGCCACCGACCTCAAGGTGGTCAGCAAGAAGCAGCCGACGCCGCAGCAGCTGGATGACCTGCTGTTCGCCTGGAAGGTCGCGAAATATGTGAAGAGCAATGCCATCGTGTTCTGCGCGAACGGCATGACGATGGGCGTGGGCGCCGGCCAGATGAGCCGCCTCGACTCCGCGCGCATCGCCAGCATCAAGGCCGAGCACGCCGGCCTGTCACTGAAGGACACGGCGGTCGCGAGCGATGCCTTCTTCCCGTTCCGCGACGGCCTCGACGTGGTGGTGGACGCCGGTGCGAGCTGCGTGATCCAGCCGGGCGGCTCGATGCGCGATCAGGAAGTCATCGACGCGGCGGACGAGCGCGGCGTGGTGATGGTGCTCTCAGGCGTGCGTCACTTCCGGCACTGACCGCCGCCTTCGCGTGGCGGGGCTTACAGGGTCTTGAAGATCTGCCGGGCCGCGTCGATGGTCGCGGCGATATCGGCATCGCTGTGCGCGGCGCTCACGAAGCCCGCCTCGTACAGCGCCGGCGCAATGTAGACGCCGCGGTCCAGCAGGCCGTGGAAAAGCTTGTTGAACTTTGCGTTGTCCGTGGTCATGACTTTGGCGTAGTTCTGTGGCAGTTCGTTGAAAAGGAAGAAGCCGAACATGCCGCCTTCGCTGTCGACGCTGAAGGGTACGCCTTCTGCCGCCGCGGCAGCCTTCAGCCCGCTGACCAGCGCGCGGGTCTTGGCCGACAGCGCTTCGTAGAAGCCGGGTTTGGCGATTTCCTTGAGCGTGGCCAGGCCGCAGGCCGTCGCCACCGGATTGCCCGACAGCGTGCCGGCCTGGTAGACCGGGCCCAGCGGTGCGAGCTGCTCCATGATCGCGCGAGGCCCGCCGAAGGCCGCCAGCGGCATGCCGCCGCCGATGACCTTGCCGAGCACCGTGAGGTCGGGTTCGATGCCGAGCACGCCCTGTGCGCCGTGCAGGCCGACGCGGAAGCCGGTCATCACCTCGTCGAACACCAGCAGCGCACCGTGCTGCGTGCAGAGCTCGCGGCAGCGGCGGGCGAATTCGGGCGTGGCGCGCACGAAGTTCATGTTGCCGGCGATCGCCTCGATCATCAGGCAGGCCATGTCCTTGCCATGCAGCGCGAAGGCTTCTTCCAGCTGCGCGATGTTGTTGTATTCGAGCACCAAAGTGTGCTGCACCGCCTCGGGCGGCACGCCGCCCGAGGTCGGGTGGCCGAAGGTCGCGAGGCCCGAGCCTGCCTTGACCAGCAGCGCGTCGGCATGGCCGTGGTAGCAGCCTTCGAACTTGATGATGTGCTTGCGGCCGGTGGCACCGCGGGCCAGGCGCAGCGCGCTCATCGCGGCCTCGGTGCCCGAGCTGACCAGGCGCACCATCTCCATCGACGGCACCAGCGCGAGGATGGCCTCGGCCAGTTCGATCTCCCGTTCGGTCGGCGCGCCGTACGAGAAGCCTTCGAGCACCGCCTTCTGCACCGCCTCGACCACGGCAGGATGCCCGTGGCCCAGGATCATCGGCCCCCAGGAGCCGATGTAGTCGATGTAGCGCTTGTCGTCGGCGTCCCAGAAATAGGCGCCTTGCGCGCGGGTGATGAAGCGGGGCGTGCCGCCCACGGCCTTGAAGGCGCGCACGGGCGAGTTGACGCCGCCGGGGATGACGGCGCGGGCGCGTTCGAAGAGGCGTTGGTTGTTGTCGATGGTCATGAAGTCAATGGCGGGTGTCGTGGGGTGGCAAGGCGAAGTCGGGCGGCACGTCGGCGCCATCGTCTTCGTCGTCGTCCTCGGGCTGGGCCCAGAACAGGCGGTCCGGCAGCACGTGGCCCATGCCGGGCCGGAAGCCGGCGTCGAGGCAGCGGTCCATGTAGCTCAGCGCCTCGGAGGTGGCGGCGACCAGGTCGGTGCCGCTGGCGAGCAGGGCGGCCAGCGCGGCCGACAGCGTGTCGCCGGCGCCGGCGAACACCGCGTCGAGCCGCTCGTACTTCTCGCTGGCCAGCACGGCCTGCGGCGAGGCCAGCACGTTGTCGATGAACTGGTCGGGCAACATGATCCCCGTCACCAGCGTGTAGGGCGTGCCCTGTTCCCCCGCGGCACGGGCGATGTCGCGCGCGGTCGGTGGCTTGTCGCCGCTCCAGTCGGGCAGCAGCCAGCGCCACAGCGTGCTGTGGTTGCCGACCAGCACCGTGGTCTGCGGCAGCACCAGTTCGCGGAAGGCGTCGAGATAGGCCTCGATCTGGTTCTCGTCCCACCACGAAAGGTTGGGCATGTACGCCACGACCGGCACGTCGGGGTAGTCGGTGGCGGTCTCGGCGACGGTGCTGAGGGTCTCCGGCGAGCCGACGAATCCCACCTTGATGAGCTGCACCTCGACGTCTTCGAGGATGGCACGGGTCTGCTCGGCCACCGCCTCTTCGTCGAAGGCAAAGTGGTCGAAGATCTCGGCCGTATCGCGCGCGTAGGCGCCGGTCACGACCGCGAGCATGTGAGCGCCGACTGACGCCATGGCCAGCGCGTCGCCGGCCAGACCGCCGGCGCCGCTCGGATCGCTGGCGTTGAAGACCAGCACGCAAGGTGGATTCAGCTCGCTCTCGGCGATGCTTTCCTCGCTGATCGGTTCGTTAAGATCAGCCATGCTGCAGGCGCCTTCCGTGGGTAGTAGATAAGTTGTCAAACGCCATTCGAAGCCAGTGCCATGGTGGCAGATGTGAGACGGTCGTTGCGGAATTTCGTGATACGTCTAGATACAATCGTTGCATTCTATGAACAGGGACTTTAAGCTGCGATGAATACGAAAACCTGGATGTGCCTGATTTGCGGGTGGATCTACGACGAGGCGGCTGGAGTGCCGGAAGATGGTATTGCGCCGAACACGGGCTGGGCCGATGTTCCGATGAACTGGACTTGTCCCGAGTGCGGTGCGCGCAAGGAAGACTTCGAAATGGTCGAGATCTGAAGCATGGCATAGGGTGACACCCGCTGCACGGTGCAATGTGCGGTGGTCGAAGGAAGTCTCTTACGAGGAGCGTGTGCCAATGAGCACGAATGGGTCCGGTTACAAGGTGCTCGTCATCGACGACAGCAACACCATTCGGCGCAGCGCCGAAATCTTCCTCAAACAAGGCGGCCACGAGGTGCTGTTGGCCGAGGACGGGTTCGATGCGCTCTCGAAGGTCAACGACCATCGGCCGCATCTCATCTTCTGCGACATCCTGATGCCGCGCCTCGATGGCTACCAGACCTGCGCGATCATCAAGCGCAACATCGATTTCTCCAACGTGCCGGTCGTGATGCTCTCCTCGAAGGACGGCGTGTTCGACAAGGCACGCGGCCGCATGGTCGGGTCGCAGGACTATCTGACCAAGCCGTTCACCAAAGACCAACTGCTGCAGGCCGTGCAGCAGTTCGGCATCGTTCAGCAGAAAGAAGTGCAGTAATGCCCATCCACAAAGTACTCGTGGTCGACGACTCGAAGACCGAACTGGTGTTCCTGACCGACCTGCTCCAGAAAAACGGCTTTTCGGTCAAGACCGCAGAGAACGCCGACGACGCAATGCGCCGCCTGGAGGAAGAGCAGCCCGACCTGATCCTGATGGACGTGGTGATGCCCGGCCAGAACGGCTTCCAGCTGACGCGCGCCATCGCCCGCCACCCGCAGTACGCGAACGTGCCGATCATCCTGTGCACCAGCAAGAACCAGGAGACCGACCGCGTCTGGGGCATGCGACAGGGCGCGCGCGACTACATCGTGAAGCCGGTGAACGCGGCTGAACTGATGGCGAAGATCAACGCGCTCGCCTGAGCGGCACCCGCCACCCATGGCCAACCGCGACGCTCTCCGCGCTTTCCAGTCCCGGCTCGCCTCCCGTCTGCAAGCGGCGCGCACCTCCGACGTGTCGGCCTCCTGGCTGGCTGTCGAGGCTGGCGATGGCAAGTACCTGTTCCCGCTGGGCCACGCCGGGGAGATCTTTCCCTGGACGCCGCCGCAGCCCGTGCCCTACACCGAGCCCTGGTTCCTGGGCGTGGCCAACCTGCGTGGCGGCCTGTACGGCGTCGTGCAGCTGTCGACTTTCGCCACCGGCCGGTCGCAGGGCGCCGCCCCGGCGGTCGAGGGCGTCCGCGCGCAGTCGCGGCTGGTGGCGCTCAACGACCTGCTCGAAGTGAACTGCGCCCTGCTGATCGACCGCCTGGTCGGCCTGCGCGGCGTCGAAGCCTTCGTGGATTCCCGCGCCCCGGAAGCCGGCGCGCCGGCGTGGCTCGGACATGCCTACATCGACGCAGCGGGGGAACCATGGCAGGAGATCAACCTGCAATCCCTCTCGCAGCAATCCCGTTTTCTGAGCATCGGCGCCTGAGTGGCTTGCCGGGCGTTGACATCAACGTGAAGGACCGACCCGTGAGTTCGATCGCCGACAAGTTTAAGAAGTACCTGCCTGCCAATGACGGCAGCGCCGATTTGCGCGTGCACGGCGATTCCACCTTGTCGCTGGACAATGCGGAAACCATGCAGCCTCTGGAGGAGCGCCCCGTGCAGATTCCCCGTACCGAAACCGATCCGTTCCCGACCGGCGCCGCCCTGGATGCCCCCGCCATGAACGAAGCCATCGCGCCCGCGCCCGAAGCGCCTGCCGTTGCCGGCGACGCGGGCGGCGTGGGCACCTTCTCGCGCTTCAACCCGGCGCGGCAGCAGCGTCTCTTCGCCATCGCGCTGGCGGTGGTGGTGCTGCTGCTGCTGCTGGTGGCGGGTTCCGCCATTCTGCGCGCCGACCGTCTGGCGCAGCAGGTGGCCTCCACCGGCCAGTCGCTGATGCAGTCGCAGCGTCTGGCCAAGTCGGTCTCGCAGGCCCTGGTGGGCAACGCGGCCGCCTTCGCCGAAGTGCGCGACAGTTCCGACGACCTGGCCCGCCGGGTGCAGGGCCTGGCCAACGGCGACGACGCGCTCAACCTGGAGCGCGTGGGCGGCCAGTACGACGCCGACCTGGCCAAGATCACGCCGCTGGTCGAGCGTGCCGACAAGAGCGCCAAGGCGGTGCTGGCGCAGCAGCAGATCCTCACGCAGGTGGGCGCCGCGCTGCGCGACATCAACCGCCAGTCCTCCGACCTGCTCGAGATGGCCGAGACGGTCGCCTCCATCAAGATGCAGCAGAACGCCACCATCCCCGAGATCGCCGCCGCCGGCCAGCTCGTGATGCTGACGCAGCGCATCGGCAAGTCGGCCAACGAATTCCTGACGGTCGAAGGCGTGAGCCCCGACGCCGTGTTCCTGCTCGGCAAGGACCTGAACACCTTCCAGGAAGTGGCGCGCGGCCTGCTCGACGGCAATTCGCAGCAGCGCCTGCCGGGCACCCGCGACGCGCAGGCCCGCCAGCAGCTCGACGCCATCCTCAAGACCTACGAGCAGACCCGCACGCAGGCCGGCGCGATTCTGGGCAACCTGCAAGGCCTGGTGACCGCGCGCGAAGGCCAGGCGACCATCCTGGCCGACAGCGAACCGCTGCGCCTCGCCCTGGGCGAACTGCAGGTCAAGCTGTCCGACCGCACCGGTCTGGGCGTCGGCACCATCGCCACGCTGTTCATCCTGTCGCTGGCCGCACTGGCTCTGGCCGGCGGCATCGGTTTCGTGCAGGTGCGCGAAGGCCGCGAACGCGCCCTGGCCGCCGAGCAGGAGCGTGTCGAGGCCGAGCGCCTGAGCGAAGAAGTCAGCCGCGTGAACAGCGCCAACCAGGCCGCCATTCTCCGGCTGATGAACGAACTGCAGACGGTCGCCGAAGGCGACCTGACGCAGGAAGCCACGGTGACCGAAGACATCACCGGCGCCATTGCCGACTCGGTGAACTACACGGTGGAAGAACTTCGCCTGCTGGTGGGCAACGTGCAGAACACGGCGACGCGCGTGGCGCACACCACCTCGCAGGTGGAAAACACCTCGACCGAACTGCTGGCCGCCTCCACCGAACAGCTGCGCGAGATTCGCGAAACCGGCCAGTCGGTGCTGACCATGGCCGAGCGCATCAACGGCGTGTCCTCCCAGGCGCAGGAATCGGCCACGGTGGCGCGCCAGTCGCTGATGGCCGCCTCGTCGGGCCTGCAGGCGGTGCAGAACGCGATCGGCGGCATGAACGCCATCCGCGACCAGATCCAGGAAACTTCCAAGCGCATCAAGCGCCTGGGCGAATCGTCGCAGGAGATCGGTGAAATCACCGAGCTGATTTCCGACATTACCGAGCAGACCAACGTGCTGGCGCTGAACGCTGCCATCCAGGCCGCGTCGGCGGGTGAAGCCGGTCGCGGCTTCTCGGTGGTGGCCGAAGAAGTGCAGCGCCTGGCCGAACGCTCCGCCGACGCCACGCGCCAGATCTCGGCGCTGGTGAAGGCGATTCAGACCGACACGCAGGACGCGGTCGGCGCCATGGAGCGCTCCACGCAGGGCGTGGTCGAAGGGGCCAAGCTGTCCGACACCGCGGGCACCGCGCTGTCCGAGATCGACCGCGTGTCGCGTCGGCTGGCCGAGCTGATCGAGCAGATTTCGCAGTCCGCGTCCCGCGAGGCCGATTCGGCCAACGTGGTGGCGGCCAACATCCAGCACATCTTCGCGGTGACCGAGCAGACCGGCGAAGGCACGCGGACCACCGCCCAGCAGGTGCGCGAGTTGTCGCACATGGCCGAGGAGCTGCGCCAGTCGGTCGCACGCTTCAAGATCGCCTGACGCCGAGCGCCGACGTGCCGATGCCCGTGCCTGCCAACGCTCCGCCACCCGGCCACACGCCGGCCACCAGCCAGGATCTCGGGCCATTGGCCTGGGTCATCGACGAAATCCAGAAGACGCTCGACGGCGCCGGCAAGGCACTGCGGCGCTTCGCGCGCGAAGGCCAGGCGGAACCTGACACCGGCCCGCTGCGCCTGGCACGCCAGCAGCTGCACCAGGCCGTCGGCGCACTCACCATGGTCGGCCAGAAGGCGCCGGCGCTGGTGGTGGGCGCGATGGAATTCGCCGTCCAGCGCTTCGTCGACGAGCCGTCGGCCTGCAGCGAAGCCGCGGTCCAGAAAATCGACCGTGCCGGTTTTGCGGTGGCCGACTATCTGCACGCGCTGCTCGGCGGCAAGCAGGTGTCCTCGGTCGGGCTCTTCCCGCAGTACCGCGACGTGCTCGAGATGGCCAGCAGCGACCGGGTGCACCCCGCGGACCTCTGGACCCACGCCTGGCGCTGGGTCGAGATCAAGCCCTCGCCCACGCAGACCGCGCTGGTGTACGACCCGGCGGTGCGCTCCAAGCTCGACCGCGAGGTGCTCAAGATCGTCAAGAGCGGCGACGACCACGCCGCGGCCCGGCTGCACGAGCTCTGCCTCGGCCTGGCCCGCGGTTCCTCGGTGCCGCGCGTGGTCAGCTTCTGGACGCTCGCGGCCGGTTTCTTCGAGGCGCTGGGCGCCGCGCTGCTGCCGGTCGACGTCTATGTGAAGCGCGCCTCTTCGCGAGTGCTGCTGCAGTACGCCACGCTGGCTCGCGGCGACACGGCCGTGTCCGAACGGCTCGGCCAGGACCTGCTGTTTTTCTGCGCCCAGGCCGCGCCCGGTGCGCGCGACGCGGTCGCGACGCTGCGCCAGGTGCGCAAGGCATGGGGCATCGCCGACGACGAGCCGGTGGTCGACTACACCGTCGAGCAGTTCGGCCGATTCGATCCGCTGGTGCTGGCGCAGGCGCGCAAGCGCATCGAGGCCGCCAAGGAAATGTGGTCGGCGCTGTCGGCCGGTGATGTCTCGCGCACCCGCCAGGTGGCCGACACCATGGTGCAACTCGGCGAGTCGCTGCAGAAGCTGCATCCGCCGAGCCTGCCGCTGGCGCAGGCCCTCAACAATGCGGTCGACGCGTCGCTGCGCTCGGGCTTGCCGCCCAGCACCGAGCTCGGGCTCGAGGTCGCCACCGCGGTGCTCTACCTCGAAGCAGCCTTCGAGGACCTCGACCCGCAGGACCGCCAGCTCACCGCACGCACGGTGCAGCTGGCCGGCCGCGTCGAACGCGTGCGCGACGGCGGCCAGGCCGAGCCGCTCGAGCCGTGGATGGAGGAGTTGTACCGGCGCGTGAGCGACCGGCAGTCCATGGGCACCGTGGTCGACGAGCTGCGCGCGCACCTCGGCGAGCTCGAAAAGTCGCTCGACCAGTTCTTCCGCCGTCCGCACGATCGCGCACCGCTGCGCACCGTGCCCAGCCAGTTGCTGCAGATGCGCGGCGTGTTTTCCGTGCTCGGCCTCGAACAGGCGGCGCAGACGGTGCAGCGCATGCGCGAGAACGTCGACCACCTGCTCGAGACCGCGTCGCCGACCGACGAGGCCCGCGACTTCGATTCGCTCGGCAACAACCTCGGTGCACTGGGCTTCCTGATCGACATGCTGGGCTACCAGCCGGCCCTCGCCAAGCGCCTGTTCGTGTTCGACGCCGAGCTCGGCGAACTCAAGCCGCTGATGGGCCGCAGTGCCGAAGCCGCCGTGGCCGCGGCCGGCACGCCGGAAGCCACCGCCGCCACGCCGGCTGCCGAGCCGGTGCTCAGCGTCGAAGAGGTGGACGCGCAGATCGCCGCCAAGCTGGCCGCCCTGGCGGCACCCAGCCGCAAGGCGGCCACGCCCATCGAGGAATTCAGCCGCGCGGCCGACAGCTGGACGGCGAAGATCGTCGGCCCGACGACCTTGCCCGACACCGAGGTCAACGAACTCGACGAAGACGACCTCCAGAACATCTTCCTGGACGAGGCCCGCGAGGTGCTGGAGAACGGCGACGCGGCCGTCTCCCTGCTGCAGGAAGACCCGACCGACGTCAGCGAGCTCACCGTGCTGCGGCGTGCGTTCCACACCCTCAAAGGCAGCTCGCGCATGGTCGGCCTCACCGCCTTCGGCGACGCGGCCTGGTCGTTCGAGCAGGTGCTCAACATCTGGCTGGCCGACCAGCGGCCCGCCACGCCGGAGCTGCTGTCGGCCACCGAGCGCGCCCTGAAGGACTTCTCCGCCTGGGTCGGTGCCATTGCCGCCGGCCAGCCGCACGACTGGGAGCCGAGCGCCTTCAGCCGTGTCGCCGAGGCGCTGCGCAGCGGCGACCCGCTGCCGCCGCCACCGGCCATCGCGCCCGATGCGCTGGCCGTCGCGGCCCGCCACATCGCGGCCGAGCCGCCGCCCGCGCCGCCACCGGCACCCGAGCCGCCGCCCGCACCCGCACCGATCGCCGAGCCCGTGCTCGCCCCGGCACCAGCGACCGAGCCGGCTGTTGCGGCCCGCGGCGTCAGCGAGATGGACGACGATTTCGCGTCCACCGACTTCCTCGATTTCGAGGTCCGGTCCGAAGCGCCCGCCGCCGAGGCAAGCCCGCCGATCAGCGAGGACATCGACTTCCTCGAGACCGCGCACGCCGCCATCGGCGAGTTCAGCAGCCCCGTGCTGACGCTGGATTTCGACCTCAGCGAGGCCGCACCCCTGGAGTCGCCGCGCGCGCCGGCCCCGTCGGCGCCCGCCGGCTGGCCGCCGCTGCCCGACCTGTCGCTCGGCACCCCGGCGACGCCCGACACGGACCAGGAAGAGCTCGACGCCCTCGCCCGCCTGCTGGCCGCGCCGCCCGAACCGACCCGGCGCCTGGACGACACGCCGGCGCCGGACCCGGTCGACGCATCGGCGGTCGAGGTGTCGGACGAAGCGGTGGAGCTCACCGACGCGGAAGCGGCCGCCTTCATGGCCGCAGAGGCGCCATTGCAGCCCGAACCCGCACCCCAAGCGCAATCCGAGCCTGAGCCCGAACCCGAGCCCGCGGTGCCCAGCGCCGACGACCCGATCAAGGCGATCGGCCCGCTGCGCATCGGCATCGCGCTGTACAACGTCTACCTCAACGAAGCGGACGAATGGTCGCGCCAGTTGGTGACCGACGTCGGCGAGTGGGCGCTCGAGCCGCACCTGCGCATCGGCGACGCCACCGTCGCGCTCGCGCATTCGCTGGCCGGCAGCTCCGCCACCGTGGGCTTCCAGGGCCTGTCGGGCATGGCACGGCTGTTCGAGACTGCGCTGCAGCATCTGCATCGGCAAGGCCGCGGAACACCGGAGCAGGGCCGCATCCTCGTCGCCGCGGCTGAAGAAGTGCGGCATCTGCTGCACCAGTTCGCCGCCGGTTTCCTGCGCGAGCCGTCCGACGCGACGCTGCAGGCCTTGCGCGAAGTGGCGGCATCGCAAATGCCTCCCGATGCGCCCGACAGCAACCATGGGCCTTTGGGCTTTGCGGCCTCGGCGACTGCCGACGTGTCGCTGGACGATTCGGACGACGCCCTGGACATCGCGGACACGCTCGACGTCGACCTGTTCCCGATCTTCGAGGAGGAGGCGGCGGAACTGCTGCCGAAGCTGGGCGGTGCGCTGCGCGAATGGCTGCACAACCCGGCCGCCGACGCGCCGCGTGCCTCGGTGCTGCGCACGCTCCACACGCTCAAGGGCAGCGCCCGGCTCGCCGGTGCGATGCGCCTGGGCGAGCGTGCGCACCGCATGGAATCCGAGATCGAGGCGATCGGCGCCCACGGCGCCGACCATGCCGCCATCGAGGCGCTGTTGGCGCGCTTCGATGCGCTGCAGTCGACCTTCGACCTGCTGCGCGGCATCGACGACGGCGGCGTGATGTCGTTCGCAGAGGTGCCGATGCGGCCCGAGCCGACGGCCGTCAGCGCGCCGACGCCGGAGCCGAGCGTGCCGACCTCGACAGCGGCACCGGAGGCGCTTGCCACGGCCGACGCAGCGGAACCCGCGGCCGAGGCGCCGGCAGTGCGCACCGGCAAGGTCGTCGTGCCCCAGCCCTCGATGCTGGCGCCGCTGCGCAGCAGCGCTTCGCAGCAGGCGGTGCGCATCCGCACGCAGCTGCTCGACCGCCTAGTGGCTCAGGCCGGCGAGGTGATCATCACGCGCTCGCGCCTGGAGGCCGAGCTCAACCAGTTGCGCGGCTCGCTCGGCGATCTCACCGGCAACCTCGACCGCCTGCGCCAGCAGTTGCGCGACATCGAGGTGCAGGCCGAAAGCCAGATGCAGTCCCGCCTGGCGCAGGCCAAGGACTCGCAGCAAGGCTTCGACCCGCTCGAGTTCGACCGCTTCACCCGCGTGCAGGAACTCACCCGCATGATGGCCGAGTCGGTCAACGACGTGGCCACCGTGCAGCGCACGCTGCAGAAGACGGTGCAGGCGACGGAAGACGACCTGTCGGCCCAGGCGCGCCAGACGCGCGAGCTGCAGCGCGGCCTGCTGCGCACCCGCATGGTGGAGTTCGAAGGCATTTCCGAGCGCCTTTACCGCGTGGTGCGCCAGGCCTCGAAAGACACCGGCAAGCAGGTGCGCCTGGACATCGTCGGCGGTTCCATCGAAATGGACCGCGGCGTGCTCGAACGCATGACGCCGTCCTTCGAGCACCTGCTGCGCAACAGCGTGGCCCACGGCATCGAGAACGCTGCGACCCGCGAGCAGGCCGGCAAGGAGCCGAGCGGCATGATCGCCATCGAGCTGCACCAGGAAGGCAACGACGTCTCGGTCAGCTTCCGCGACGACGGCGGCGGGCTGGACTTCGAGCGCATCGCGCACCGCGCGCGGGCGCTGGGCCTGGTGGCCGAGGGCGAGTTGCTGTCGCCCGAAGCGGCGGCCGAGATGATCTTCAAGCCCGGCTTCTCGACCGCCGAGCAGGTGTCCGAACTGGCCGGTCGCGGCATCGGCATGGACGTGGTGCGCGCCGATGTGGCCGCACTCGGCGGCCGCATCGAGACGCATAGCACGCCGGGGCAGGGCACCCGCTTCAAGCTGGTGCTGCCGCTGACCACCGCCGTGACGCACGTGGTGATGCTGCGCGCCGGCGGCACGGCGATCGGCGTGCCCTCCAACCTGGTCGAGCTGGTGCAGCGCGTGAGCTTGGCCGAGCTCGACCTGGCCTACGCGAACCAGCATTACCTCTTTGCCGGCGAGCCGGTGCCTTTCTACTGGGCCGGTGCGCTGCTCCAGTCGTCCGCGCGCAGCGATGCACCGGGCAGCAAGACGCACGCCATCGTGGTGGTGCGAAGCGCGGCGCAGCGTGTGGCGATGCACGTGGACGAAGTGCTGGGCAACCAGGAAGTCGTGGTCAAGAACCTCGGCCCGCAGCTGTCGCGGCTGCCGGGCATGGCGGGCATTTCGGTGCTGGCCTCGGGCGCCGTGGCGCTCATCTACAACCCGGTGGCGCTCGCCGCGGTGCATGGCGACCAGGCCCGCGCGCTGCAGAACGCCGGCAGGGCGGCGGCAGCAGTAGCCGGTCAGGGCGGCGGGGAGGCCGCAGCGGCCCTGCCGGTCGAGTACGAGGCACCCCTGGTGCTGGTGGTCGACGACTCGATCACGGTGCGGCGCGTCACCCAGCGCATGCTGCAGCGCGAGGGCTACCGCGTCTCGCTGGCGGCCGACGGCCTGCAGGCGCTCGAGCGCCTGCAGACGGAGCGCCCGGCGGTGGTGCTGTCGGACATCGAGATGCCGCGCATGGATGGCTTCGACCTCGCGCGCAACATCCGCGCCGACCCCGCGCTGGCGCATCTGCCGATCATCATGATCACCTCGCGCATCGCCGAGAAGCACCGCGAGCACGCGGCGCAGCTGGGTGTCAACCACTACCTGGGCAAGCCCTATTCCGAAGAGGAACTCATCCGCCTGGTGCGCACCTACGCCCAGGTCGAGGCACCGGTCGGCGCGTAGGGTTCGGTGCCGCCTTCAGCGGGCGGCACCGGGCGCACCGCCAGCCCGGGCGGGACTGCCCGCTCAGGGCACGCTCATGCCGGCGCGGACCAGGTCCACCTGCCGGGCGCAGCCCATCTTTTCCTTGATCATCGCGATCTGCTTGCGCACGGTGTGGATCGAGACGCCGCGCGATTGCGCATGCGCGGCGGGCGACTCGCCCGCGATGAGGGCGCCCAGCACCCGCTGTTCCGCGCTGGTCAGGCCATAGGCCGGACCGAGCGTCTTCAGCCGGGCATCGATCGGGTCGGGGGCATGCCGGATGCGCAGCAACAGCAGCGGCTCGTTGCCGAGCCGGGCGAAGTGATCGGCCGGCGCCAGGTCCAGCTGGCAACCCGCGGCCTCTCCCGGCCCCGGCAGCGTCAGGGCCACGCGGCGCCCGCGCTCGGCGGCCGTGCCGAGCGCCTCGTGCAGCGCCGTGCGCATCGCCGGCAGGGCATGCCACAGCAGCCCATGGCGGACGCGCAGCGACGCATTGCGCGCGAACCAGGCCTGGGCGCGGGGCGACTGCCGCAGTACGGCGCCCTTCCTGCTGACCAGGCAGAGCGCCTCCTCGAAACCGTCGAAGGCGGACTCGGCGGCGGCGAACCAATGTTCCGTCGCCACCCGGCGCCGCTGCACGGCACTGCCGATGGCGGCCGCCAGCGCCGCGCCCGCGCCCTGTCCGAGCTGCCGCCGCCCGGTTTCGCGCGGCTCGGCACGCTGCACTGTCAGGCCACCGTGGCGGGTCGGCGTCTGCTCCACGAGCAGCGTGAGCATCTGCCGCATCCGGTGGCGGCACATGAAGTCGACGTAGTAAGCGTTGCGCGAGAGCGAACTCGGGCTGAACAGCTCTGCCGTGTCGAACCAGGTGCCTTCCGGCGCGCCGCTGGTCGTGGGCGTCACGATGTCATAGGCGTGGAAGTGGTCGACGTAGGCCTGCTCGGCGGCGGCCGAGATGCCGCGCTGCTGGCAGTCGAGCAACTCGCCGGTGCGGCTGAAGAGGACGAAGCTGGCGCTGTCGCCGCCGATCAACTGGCGGGCACCTTCGAGCACCTCCCCCCAGGGCGGCGTTGCATCGCTCAGGTGGTGCGCGGCTTCCAGCGTTCGATGAAGCACGGGGTCTTGGGTCACGGTTACCTCCGCGGGCTGTCCTCGATCAGTCGCCTCCCTGCACGGACCCTACGCGCCTGCGGTGCGCCGTCAATCCCTCGAACAGGGGATGCAGGAGTCGACCCGCACGGGAAATCAGTGCGATCCCACCGAACTGACACCCGATGCCGATCGATCGGCATGCAGCCGGAATACCGTGCTGCGCAGCCATTCGTTCGCCGGATCCTTGTGGTATTTCGCGTGCCAGAACATGTTGATGGCGATCTCCGGCAGCGTGGCCGGATGTTTGACGTAGGTCAGGCCGAACGGGCCCACCAGTGCCTGCGCCAGCCGTTCGGGCACCGTCGCCACCATGTCGCTGTGCTGCAGGATGTGGCCGACGGCCACGAAGTGCGGCACGGTGAGCACCACTTGGCGCGCCACGCCGCCACGCTCCAGCAGTTCATCCACCTTGCCGTGGCCGGTGCCCTCGGACACCACGACCACGTGCTGGGCCGACGAGAACTCGGACAGCGACACCTTGCGCTTGTCGAGTGCATGGCCCTTGCGGAACATGCCGACGTAGCGTTGCCTGAACAGACGGCGCTGGAAGAAGCCGGCCTTGAGCTGCGGCAGCAGTCCGATCGCCAGGTCGATGCGGCCCGCCTCCATCTCGTCGCGCAGGTTGACCGAGGTATTGCGCACGGTGCGCAAGGTGATGCCCGGCGCGCTCCGCGCCAGTTCCTCCATCAGCTTCGGCAGGAAGTAGACCTCGCCGATGTCGGTCATGCAGACCGTGAACGCACGCCTGGCCGTCGCGGGCTCGAAGGACGCACGGTGATTGACCGCGCCGTGGATCAGCCCGAGCGCCTGGGCAATCGGCTCCGCCAGTTGCAGGGCGAAGGGCGTCGGCTCCATGCCTTTGGTCGTGCGCAGGAACAGCGCGTCGCCGGTCAGCTTGCGCAGCCGCGCGAGCGCGTTGCTGGCCGCGGGCTGCGACAGGCCCAGGTGCTCGGCGACCTTCGACACGCTGCGTTCGACCAGCAACTGATTGAAGACCACCAGCAGGTTGAGATCGATGTCTTTGAGATCCATGCAGTCGACATTCACCAAATCTATGCGATGTATTCATCGGATTCTATTGGCTGATGGGGTGCGCGGCCCGATGATTCGGGCCACCAACCGCCTATCGAGCGGAGACCCCACCGGAGACAGCACGAATGGACACCGAATCCACCGTATTCCCGCAGAAGATCCATTGGGACACCGACGGCACCAGCCGCGTTCCCTTCATGGCCTACACCGAGGCCGACCAGCACCGCAAGGAACTCGAGCGCTTGTTCTATCGCAAGCACTGGTGCTACGTCGGCCTCGAGGCCGAGATTCCGAACCCCGGCGATTTCACCCGCACCGTGATCGGCGAACGATCGGTCATCCTGGTGCGAGACAACGACGGCTGCATCCACGTGGTCGAGAACGTCTGCGCGCATCGGGGCATGCAGTTCTGCCGCGAGCGCCACGGCAACCGGAAGGACACCGGTCTCACCTGCCCCTACCACCAGTGGAACTACACGCTGCAGGGCGATCTCCAGGGCGTTCCGTTCCGCCGCGGCGTCAAGCAGGACGGCAAGGTCAACGGCGGCATGCCGGCCGACTTCAAGCCCGCCGAGCACGGCCTCAACAAGCTGAAGGTCGCGACGCGCGGCGGCGTGGTGTTCGCGTCCTTCGATCCGGACGTCGAGTCGCTCGAGGACTTCATGGGGCCGGCCATCCTCGGCTACTTCGACCGCCTCTTCAACGGCCGGAAGCTGACGATCCTCGGCTACAACCGCCAGCGCATTCCGGGCAACTGGAAGCTGATGCAGGAGAACATCAAGGACCCGTATCACCCGGGCCTGCTGCACACCTGGTTCGTGACCTTCGGCCTCTGGCGGGCCGACAACAAGTCGGAACTGCGCATGGACGCGCACCATCGCCACGCCGCGATGATCTCCACGCGCGGCGCCAGCGGCAAGGCCGACCAGGTGACGCAGGTGTCGAGCTTCAAGGAGGGCATGCAGCTGCACGACCCGCGCTTTCTCGACATCGTGCCGGAGCCGTGGTGGGGCGGTCCGACCGCCGTGATGATGACGCTGTTCCCGAGCGTGATCTTCCAGCAGCAGGTCAACAGCGTCTCGACGCGCCACATCCAGCCGAGCGGCCCCGGCGCCTTCGACTTCGTGTGGACCCATTTCGGCTTCGAGGACGACACGGAAGAGATGACGCAGCGCCGCCTGCGCCAGGCCAACCTGTTCGGCCCGGGCGGCTTCGTGTCGGCGGACGACGGCGAGGTCATCGAGCTTTCGCAGAAGGGCTTCGAGCAGAAGCCGTTCCACCGCACGCTCGCCGAACTGGGCGGCCGCGAGGTCGGCGACACGGACCACATGGTCACCGAGACGCTGATCCGCGGCATGTACGAATACTGGCGCAAGCAGATGGAGGCCTGAGCATGGACGCGCAGCACTACTTCGAGCTGACGCAGCTCTACGCCAGCTACGCGAGCGCCGTGAGTTCCGGCGAATGGGAACTGTGGCCGGATTTCTTCACCGAGGCTTGCAGCTACCGGTTGCAGCCGCGCGAGAACTTCGATCGAGGCTTTCCGCTCGCGACCTTGTCGTTCGAGAGCAAGGGCATGCTGAAGGACCGCGTCTACGGCATCCGCGAGACGCTGTTCCACGACCCCTATTACCAGCGTGTCGTGGTCGGCATGCCGGTCGTGCGCAAGGTCGACGGCGATCGCTTCGAGTGCGAAGCCAACTATGCGGTGTTCCGCACCAAGCTGTCGGAGCTGTCGTCGGTGTTCAACGTCGGGCGCTACATCGACGTGGTCGTGCGCACGCCGCAGGGCCTGAAATTCGAATCGCGCCAGGTCGTGTACGACAGCGAAATGATCCCGAACTCCATCATCTATCCGATCTGAGACCAGCGCCATGCCAGAAAAAGAACCAGAGACACACGGCGCGCCGCTGCGCCGATTCACCGACCCGGCCTACGTGCCGCTGTGCGCCAACCTCGCCGAGGTGCGCGAGAACATCGACCGGCTCGACCGCCAGATCGTCGCGCTGCTGGCCGAGCGGGGTCGCTACGTGAAGGACGCGGCGCGCTTCAAGCGCGATGCCTTCCAGGTCTCGGCGCCACAGCGCCAGCAGGAAGTGATCGACAAGGTGAAGGCGCTGGCCGAGGGCCAGGGCGCTTACCCCGAGGTGGTCGAGGCGGCCTACCGCGCACTCATCGCAGGCTTCATCGCGCGTGAGCAGCAGGACCACTTGGGCATGGTCGCCGTGGAGGGAAAGCCATGAGCTTCGCTCGCCTCGGTATCTCCATCACCGCCGTTGCAATGGCTGCCGCCGCGCATGCGCAGGACTGGCCGCAGCGCCCGATCCGCATCGTCGTGCCGTTCGCGGCCGGCTCGTCGCCCGACATCCTGGCGCGCATCGTCAACGACAAACTCGCCGCGCGCATCGGCCAACCGCTGATCGTCGACAACAAGCCTGGCGCGGGCGGCAACACTGGCACCGACCAGGTCTCGAAGGCACCGCCCGACGGCTACACCTTTTTGCTGTCGGTGAACGCGCCGCTGGTCTACAACACCATCCTCTACAAGAACCTGCCGTACGACCCCTTCAAGGACCTGGTGCCGGTGTCGCTCGCGGCCACCACGCCCAACGTGTGCGCGGTGTCGAATTCGATGAACGTCGATTCGGTCAAGGGCTGGCTCGACGCCATGAAGCGCAACCCCGGCAAGTTCAATTTCGCCTCGACCGGCAACGGCTCGATCTCGCACCTGGGTGTGGAGCTCGTCAAGCTCAAGACGAATTCGTTCGCGGTGCACATCCCGTACGCTTCGTCGGGCCAGGCGGTCACGGCCATCATCCAGGGCGACGTGCAATACGCCTGCCTGCCGCCGGTCACCGTGATGCCGCAGGCCAAGGCGGGGCGGCTGAAGGCGCTGGCCGTCACTTCGGCCGGGCGTTCGGCGCTGCTGCCCGACTTGCCGACGCTGCGCGAATCGGGCTTGCCCGACATCCAGGCCGTGCCGTGGTTCGCCTACATGGCGCCCAAGGGCACGCCGCCCGAGATCGTGCAGCGCATGAGCCGCGAGATTGCTGCGGCGCTGAAGGAGCCGGAGACGCTCAAGCGCCTGCAGACCGCGTACTTCGACCCCGTGGGCAGCACGCCCGAGGCGCTGAACAGGTTCATGGTCGAGGAATTGCACCGCTGGAAGCCCGTGATCGAGCGCACCGGCATCAAGCCCGACAACTGATTCCTACGCCACAAGGACAAGACGACGATGAGCACGATGACCTGGGTCGACGCCGCGGCGGTCGACGACGTTCCCGCCGACGACGTGGTCGGCGTCACGGTGGCAGGGCGCGATCTGGCGCTCTACAACGCCGGGGGCGAGATATTCGCGACCGACAACCTCTGCACGCACGGACACGCACGGCTGTGCGACGGCTTCCTCGACGGGCATGAGATCGAGTGCCCGTTGCACCAGGGCAAGTTTGACGTCCGCACCGGACAGCCGACCTGCGCGCCGGTGACCGAGGCCCTCCGAAGCTACCCCGTGAAGATCGAAGGCCATCGCGTTTTTCTCGCGATCGGCTGACACCAAGAAAACCATTCCAGGCACGCGTTCGCGCGTGCAACGCCCGGCGTTTGCGCCGAGGCGTGGGTTCGTCACACCTGTCTGAAAGCGAGGGCCACATCATGTCCACGGACACCATCGTCATCGTAGGCGCCGGACAAGCCGGCGGCTGGGTGGCGCAGACGCTTCGCAAGGAAGGCCATGCCGGGAAGATCGTTCTGATCGGCGACGAGCCGCACATCCCGTACGAGCGTCCGCCGCTGTCGAAAGCCGTTCTCTCCGGCGAGGCGCCGGCCGAAAGCACCTATCTCATCCAGCGCGAGGCGTTCGACCGGTTGGCGATCGACTGGCGACCGGGCATCCGCGCGGCTGCGATCGATCGTGCGGCCAGGCAGTTGCATCTGTCGGAGGGCGGTCCCCTGGCGTACGACAAGCTGATTCTCTGCAGCGGCGGGCGCGCGCGGGCGCTGCAGGTCCCGGGTGCGGACCTCGCGGGCGTCCTCACCCTGCGGAGCCTGGAAGACGCGCGCACCCTGGGTCGGACGCTCATCCCAGGCAAGCGGCTGGTCGTGGTGGGCGGCGGATGGATCGGGCTCGAGGTGGCCGCGACCGCGCGCAAGAAGGGCATGGCGGTCACGGTCGTCGAGGCCATGAGCCGCCTGTGCGAACGAACCGTTCCGCCCGAGATCTCCGACTACCTCGCCCGGCTACACGCCACGCATGGGACGGAAGTGCTCTTGCGTGCGGGCGTCGAGAAGCTGTCGCGCGGCGAAGACGGTGCGCTGGTGGCGATGTTGAGCGATGGTCGCGAATGCCATGGCGACACCGTCCTCGTCGGCATCGGGCTGGTTCCCAACGACGAACTGGCGCGCGAGGCGGGCCTCGTTTGCGACGGTGGCATCGTCGTCGATGCGCAATGTCGCACTTCCGATCCCGACATCCTCGCGGCGGGTGACGTGGCCTGCTGGCACTGTGGGTGGGCGGGCCGGCGCATGCGGCTCGAATCGTGGCAGAACGCGCAGGAGCAGGGCATTGCCGCGGCGCGATCGGCGCTCGGCCTGGCCGTCGATCACCAGCCCCTGCCGTGGTTCTGGTCGGACCAGTACGACACCAACCTGCAGATCTACGGCATGCCGACGGCGTCGCATCGGGTGGTCGAGCGCCGGGCGCCGGGTTCCGACAGCTTCATCCTCTTCTACCTCGACGGCGATGTCGTCAGCGCGGCCGTCGGACCGAACGCGGCGCGCGACCTTCGCTTCGCGCGGCGCCTGATCGAGCAGCGCAAGGCGGTCGACCCGGCCCGACTGGCCGATGTGCAGGTACCGATGGCGAAGCTCTGACTTCGCTCGCTCATCCAACAACACCAGGAGACAAAAATCATGCGTCAGATCGACGTCCACCAACTTGCCGACGGGGCACGTTTCAACCGCTTTCACGGGCTCGTGCTGTTCTGGTGCGCGCTGATCATCATCTTCGACGGTTATGACCTGGCGGTCGTCGGCATCGCGCTGCCGTCGATCATGAAGGACCTCGGCGTCGATCCGACGCAGGCCGGCTTCATGGTCAGCTCGGCGCTGTTCGGCATGGTGTTCGGCGCCATTTTCCTCGGCACCATCGCAGACAAGATCGGCCGCCGCAAGGCGATGGCCATCTGCATTGCGCTGTTCAGCATCTTCACTGCGGCGGCGGGCCTGGCGCGGGACCCGGTGACGTTCAGCATCGTGCGCTTTCTCGCCGGCCTCGGCATCGGTGGCGTGATGCCCAACGTCGTTGCCCACATGACCGAGTACGCGCCGAAGAAGATCCGCGCGACCCTGGTCACGCTGATGTTCAGCGGGTATGCCGTCGGCGGCATCGTGGCGGCCATCCTCGGCAAGGGCCTGATCGAGACCTACGGTTGGCCATCGGTGTTCTTCGCGGCTGGCCTGCCGGTGCTGCTCATTCCGCTCGTTCTCAGGTCGCTGCCGGAGTCGATGCCGTTTCTGCTGGCCAAGGGGCGGCACGATGAACTGAAGGCCATCGCCGCCAAGCTCGACCCGCGCTACACGCCGATGGCGAGCGACCGCTTCACCGTGCCGGCCGAAGACAAGGCCGACAACGCACCGATCAGGCATCTCTTCAAGGACGGCCGCGGGTTCAGCACCGTGATGTTCTGGCTCGCCTTCTTCATGTGCCTCTTCATGGTCTACGCGCTCAGCGCGTGGCTCACGAAGTTGATGGCGGGCGCGGGCTACAGCCTGGGTTCGGCGCTCACCTTCGTGCTGGTGCTGAATGTCGGCGCCGTCGTCGGAGCGGTGGGCGGCGGCTGGCTGGCCGACAGGTTCCACATCAAGTACGTGCTCGCGGCGATGTACGCATTGGCAGCCGTCTCGATCACATTGCTCGGCTACCCGATGCCGACTGCGGCGCTGTTCGTCGTCGTCGGTCTGGCGGGTGCATCGACGATCGGCACCCAGATCGTCGCCAATGCCTACACCGGCCAGTTCTATCCGATGGCGGTTCGTTCGACCGGCCTGGGCTGGGCGCTCGGCATCGGCCGCACCGGCGCCATCCTCGCACCGATCGTCATCGGCACCCTGGTCGGCATGAAGCTGCCGCTGCAGCAGAACTTCATGGCGATCTCGATCCCGGCCGTGCTCGGAATGATCGCGGTGCTGCTCATCGATCACCGCCGGTCGGCGTCGACCCACCGCCACGGCGCGAGTGCCGAGCTGGCCGAGGTGCCGGACCGCGTGTCCGCCACCCAGCGCGCCTGAATTCATCCACCACGTCTCCATGGAGCCAACATGACCGCCACCACCTACCTGTGGAATCCGCCCCCCATCCTGTCGCTGCCGGTGCGCGGCCGCAGCGAGCGCTATCCGATCCACCGCCTGTTCTTCGTCGGCCGCAACTACCATGCGCATGCGCTCGAGATGGGGCGGCCGGTCGACAAGTCGGTCGAGGTGCCCTTCTATTTCACGAAGGCGCCTTCGACCCTCGTCGAGTCCGGTGCCACCGTGGCCTACCCGCCGGGCACCGAGAACTTCCATCACGAGATGGAGCTGGTGCTTGCGATCGGCGCGCCCGGCTTCCGTGTCAGCGAGGCCCAGGCGCCCGCGCTGATCTACGGCTACGCGTGCGGCCTGGACATGACCCGGCGCGACCTGCAGCTGATCGCCCGCGAAAAGGGTCGCCCGTGGGACCTGGGCAAGGACGTCGAAGAATCGTCCGTGGTCTCCGAGATCGTTCCGATGCCCCAGACCGTGCTCGACCAGGGCGCGCTGGCCCTGAGCGTCAACGGTGTGCCGCGCCAGACGTCGGACCTGTCGAAGCTGATTTGGAACATCCCGGAACTGATCGCCGACCTCTCCAGGTTCTATCACCTGCAGCCGGGTGACCTGATCTTCACCGGCACGCCCGAAGGCGTCGGCCCGGTGCAGCCAGGCGACCGCATCGAAGGACGCATCGAAGGTGTCGGCACGATCGCGCTCGCCATCGGCGCCGCCGAGTGAGGCGCGGGGACATGACCGCCGATGTCACGCTCTCGCCGGTGCGGCTGAAGGCCATTGCCGCGCCGGGACAACCCGATCCGTCGCCGGCACTGGAGCAGCTCTATCGCGGCTTCGAGCAGGAACTGCTGGTCCCGCTGTGGACCGAGATCGGCGATCTGATGCCGATGCATCCGCAGTCGAAGGCCGCGGCCCACCTGTGGCGCTGGGAGCGGCTGAAGGAACTGGCCGCGCAGGCCGGCCGCATCGTGCCGGTCGGCCGCGGCGGCGAGCGGCGTGCGATCGCGCTGGCCAACCCGGCGCTGGGCGGCAAGCCCTACGCGACGCCAACGCTGTGGGCCGCCATCCAGTACCTGATGCCCGGCGAGAACGCACCGGAGCATCGCCACACGCAGCACGCGTTCCGCTTCGTCGTCGAAGGCGAAGGCGTCTGGACGGTGGTCAACGGCGACGCGGTCCGCATGTCGCGCGGCGACTTCCTTCCCCAGGCGGGATGGAACTGGCATGCGCACCACAACGCCGCCACCGAGCCGATGGCCTGGATCGATGGCCTGGACATTCCGTTCTCGTACTACACCGAGAGCCAGTTCTTCGAGGTGGGCCGCGAGCGCATCGGCGCTACCGAAATGACCACGCCGGATCGCTCGCGTTCGGAACGCCTGTGGGGCCACCCGGGGTTGCGCCCGGTGTCGCAGACCGGCGCGCTTCCCGCGACGCCGCTGCTCGCCTATCGCTGGGTCGACACCGACCGCGCGCTGGCCGAGCAGCTCGAACTCGAGGACGAGGGCGAGCCCTGCACGCTCAGCCCCGGCCACGCGGCGGTGCGCTTCACGAACCCGACCAACGGTGGTGACGTGCTGCCGACGATGCGCACCGAGATGCACCGCGTGCGTGCCGGCGCGGAGACGGTGACGCGGCGCGAGACCGGGTCGTCCGTCTACCAGGTCTTCGACGGCATCGGCCTGGTGACCGTGGGCGACAAGCAGTGGCACGTGGCACGCGGCGACATGTTCGTCGTGCCGTCGTGGGTGCCGTTCTCGGCGAAAGCCTCGCCGACGACGCCACTCGACCTTTTCCGGTTCGGCGATGCGCCGATCTTCGAGGCGCTGCACGTCCACCGCGTGCAACTCGGCAACTGAAGCACCATCGCCCATGAAGCTCTACAACTTCTTTCGCAGCGGCACGTCGCATCGCCTGCGCATCGCCTTGAACCTGAAGGGGCTGTCCTCCGAGTATGTGGCGGTCGACCTGCGCAGCGAGCAGCACCTCGGCCCCGACTACAAGACCCTCCAGCCGCAGGGCCTGGTGCCGGCACTGGTCGACGGCGACCGGGTGCTGATCCAGTCGCCGGCCATCATCGAATGGCTGGAGGAGCGCTACCCGACGCCCGCCTTGCTGCCTTCGGGCCTGGACGACCGCGCCCGCGTGCGCGCCCTGGCGGCGATCGTCGGCTGCGACGTGCACCCCGTGAACAACCGGCGCATTCTCGAGGCGCTGCGCCACGACTTCGGCGCCGATGAAGCGGCCATTCAGCGCTGGTGCGCGACCTGGATCGGCGCCGGATTCGACGCGCTCGAGGCGCTGCTGGCGACCGATACGCAGCGCGGCGACTTCTGCTTTGGCGGTGCGCCGACGCTGGCCGACATGTACCTCGTGCCCCAGGTCGAGAGCGCGCGCCGCTTCAAGCTCGACATCGCGCTCTGGCCGCGCGTGCGCGCGATCGATGAGGCCTGCAGCCGCATCGAGGCGTTTCGCCGGGCAGCGCCCGCCATGCAGCCCGACGCATCGTGAGGGTTCAGTGCGGTGCCGCCACCTTGCGCACCACCCCGTAGCGCTGCAGCGTGCGGTCCCGTGCCTCGGCGTGGTCGACCACCGGCTTCGGGTAGGTCTCGCCGAGGACGAGTCCGGCCGCTTCGAGTTCGACCGGTGAGGCGGTCCACGGCGCATGGATGACCTTGTCCGACAGCTGGGCGAGCTGCGGCAGGTAGCGCCGAATGAATTTGCCCTCGGGGTCGAAACGCTCGCTCTGCGTCACCGGATTGAAGATGCGGAAGTAGGGCTGGGCGTCGCAGCCGCTGGAACTGGCCCACTGCCACCCGCCGTTGTTCGACGCCAGCTCGTAGTCGTTCAGGTGCAGCGCGAAGTAGGCCTCGCCGCGCCGCCAATCCAGCCCCAGGTCCTTGCACAGGAAGCTCGCCACCACCATGCGCAGCCGGTTGTGCATGTAGCCGCTCTGGTGGATCTGCAGCATGGCGGCGTCGATCAGCGGGTAGCCGGTGCGCCCCTGGCACCAGGCGTCGAACAGCGAATCGGCATGCTTGCCGTGGTGCCAGACGATCTTGTCGTACTCCTGCCGGAAGCTCTTGCCCTCGGCCAGCGGCGGGTTGTGCGCCAGGATCTGCGCATAGAAGTCGCGCCAGATCAGCTCGCTCAACCAGGTCGCCGCACCTGCACTGCCCTGCAGCGACAGTTGGTGCGCCACGCTGGCCAGCTGGCGGACCGACACCGTGCCGAAGCGAAGGTGCACGCTCAGGTAGCTGGGCCCGCGCACGGCCGGGAAGTTGCGCGCCGCGTCGTAGCGGTCGATGCGGTCGAAGAAATCCTCGAACAGCGCCGCGCCGCCCTGGGTGCCGGTCGGTATCTCCAGCGTCGACAGGTTGGTGGCCTCGAAGCCGATGTCGGCCAGCAAAGGCACCGGCGCGTCGTACCGGGCCGGCGGCGCGATCAGCGACTCCGCATACCCGCGCGAAGGGTAGGGCTTGAGAAAGAAGCTGTCGAGCTTGGCCAGCCAGGCGCGCTTGTAGGGCGTGAACACGGTGTAGGGCTGGCCGACCTTGGTCAGCACCTCGTCGCGCTCGAACACCACCTGGTCCTTGGCCGTGTGGAAGCTGATGCCGGCGTTGGCCAGCGCACCGAAGACCTTCGCGTCGCGCGCGACGGCGGTGGGTTCGTAGTCGCGGTTGGCAAACACCGCCTGCACGTCCAGCGCGTGCGCCAGATCGGGAATCTCCTCCTCTGCGTTCGCATGCCGGACGATCAACCCGCCGCCCAGCGCACGCAGGTCGGCGTCAAGCGCGACCAGCGATTCGCGGATGAACTCCACCCGCCGATCCGCCCGGGGCAGTCCGTCCAGGATGGCCGTATCGAAGACGAAGACACAGACCACCTCACGACAAGTCCGCAACGCCCGCCAGAGGGCCGCGTTGTCGTCCAGGCGGAGGTCGCGACGGAACCACATCAGGCCTTTGGGGTAGGTTTTGTCGACGGCCAGTAAAATCGGGGGCATGTCCTCCGATTCTGCCCCGATGAACCTCACGCATCATTTCCTGATCGCGATGCCGGGGCTGGCAGACCAGGTGTTCAACCGCAGCGTGGTCTACCTCTGCGAGCACAGCGAGCGCGGCGCGCTCGGGCTGGTGATCAACAAGCCCAGCGACATCAACCTCAAGGCGCTGTTCGAGAAGATCGAGCTGCACCTCTCGCGCCCCGAGCTCGGCGACGCGCCGGTTTTCCAGGGCGGCCCGATGCAGACCGAGCGCGGCTTCGTGCTGCACGAGCCGGTCTTCGCCGACGCCGACAAGCCCGAGGAATCGGTCTACGCGTCGACCATGACGATCCCCGGCGGCCTCGAGATGACCACTTCGAAGGATGTGCTGGAAGCCATGGCCACCGGCGCCGGTCCGCGCAAGGTGCTGGTGTCGCTCGGCTATTCGGCCTGGAGCGAAGGCCAGCTCGAAAGCGAACTGGCCGAGAACAGCTGGCTCACCGTCGGCGCCGACCCGGCCGTCATCTTCGACACACCGGTCGAGGAGCGCTACGACAAGGCGCTGCTGCTGCTGGGCCTGGAGGCCTGGAAGCTGTCGCCCGACGCGGGGCATGCATGAGCCGTGAAGGCTTGCCGGGCCCGTCGCCCAGCCCTTCGCAAGCGCCTGTCCCGACCCATTTCCAGAGCTTCCTGGCCTTCGACTACGGCCAGAAGCGCACCGGCGTCGCCACCGGCAACCGGCTGCTCGGCACCGCGTCCCCGCAGGCGACCATCAAGGCCGAAGGCGACGCTCGTTTCGTGCAGGTGGCTGCACGCATCCAGGAGTGGCAGCCCGACGCATTGGTGATCGGCGTGCCTTTCCACCCCGACGGCGCCGCCCACGACAACACCCGCGCCGCACAGAAGTTCGCGCGCCAGTTGCGCGGCCGCTTCAACCTGCCGGTGTACGAGGTCGACGAGCGCTACAGCACGACCGAGGCGCTCGCGTCCGGCGCCCGCGACGCCGACGCGGCCTCGGCCTGCATCATCCTCGAGCAATTCCTCAGGAGCCTTCCTTGAGTTCCATCCCTGAAGCCGAGTCGCTGTACCGCGCCCTGCTGCGCGGCGTGCAAGCGCTGAGGCGGCCCGACACGCACCTGGTCGGCATCACCTCCGGCGGCGCCTGGCTGGTCGAGCGCCTGCAGAAAGACCTGGGCCTGGCGGGCGCGCCCGGCGTGATCTCGTCGGCCATGCACCGCGACGACTTCGCGCGCCGCGGCCTGTCGTCCAGCGCGCAGACCGCGCTGCCCTTCGACGTGAACGGCGCCGACGTGCTGCTGCTCGACGACGTGCTCTACACCGGCCGCACCATCCGCGCGGTGCTCAACGAGCTGTTCGACTTCGGCCGGCCAGCCTGCGTGCGGCTGGCGGTGCTGGTCGACCGCGGCGGGCGCGAGCTGCCGGTGGCGGCCGATTTCGCGGCCGCGACACTCACGCTGCCCGATGCGCAATCGCTCGCCCTGGCACGCAGCGACGCGGGCGCCTTCAGCTTCGACGTGAAGGAGGCCTGAGATGCTCTACAAGCGCAACCCGCAACTCAACAAGAACGGCGAGCTGATCCACCTGCTGTCGATCGAAGGCCTGCCCAAGAGCATCCTCACGCATATCCTGGACACCGCCGCCAATTTCACCAGCGTGAGCGACCGCGAGGTGAAGAAGGTGCCGCTGCTGCGCGGCAAGAGCGTGTTCAACCTGTTCTTCGAGAACTCCACGCGCACCCGCACCACCTTCGAGATCGCGGCCAAGCGGTTGTCGGCCGACGTGCTCAACCTCGACATCGCGCGTTCGTCCGCGAGCAAGGGCGAGTCGCTGCTCGACACCATCGCCAACCTCTCCGCCATGGCCGCCGACATCTTCGTCGTGCGCCACAGCGAGTCGGGCGCGCCCTACCTGATCGCGCAGCACGTGGCGCCGCATGTGCACGTGGTGAACGCCGGCGACGGCCGCCATGCGCACCCGACGCAGGGGCTGCTCGACATGTTCACGATCCGGCATTACAAGAAGGACTTCGCGAACCTCACGGTCGCGATCGTCGGCGATGTGCTGCATTCGCGCGTGGCGCGCTCCGACATCCACGCGCTCACGACCCTCGGCTGTGCCGAAGTCCGGGTCGTCGGCCCCAAGACGCTGGTGCCCGGCGACATGGCCGGCATGGGCGTGCGCGTGTGCCACACGCTCGAAGAGGGCATCAAGGACTGCGACGTCGTCATCATGCTGCGCCTGCAGAACGAGCGCATGAGCGGTGCGCTGCTGCCGTCGAGCCAGGAATTCTTCAAGACCTACGGACTCACGCCCGAGAAGCTGCAGCTCGCCAAGCCCGACTGCATCGTGATGCACCCGGGCCCGATCAACCGTGGTGTCGAGATCGACTCGGCGGTGGTCGACGGCAAGCAGAGCGTGATCCTGCCGCAGGTCACTTTCGGCATCGCGGTGCGCATGGCGGTCATGAGCATCGTGGCCGGGAACGAAGCATGAACCTCCTCATCACGAATGGCCGCGTGATCGACCCGGCCTCGGGCCTCGACCGGCCATGCGACGTCGCCATCGCCGACGGCAGGATCCTGTCCATCGGCCGCACGCCGAGCGACTTCCAGGCCGAGCGCACGCTCGACGCCTCGGGCTGCATCGTCGCCCCCGGCCTGGTCGACCTGGCGGCGCGCTTGCGCGAGCCAGGCTACGAGCACGAAGGCATGCTCGACAGCGAGATGGCGGCCGCGGTGGCCGGCGGCGTGACCAGCCTGGTCTGCCCGCCCGACACCGACCCGGTGCTCGACGAGCCCGGTCTGGTCGAGATGCTCAAATTCCGCGCCGAGAAGTTGCAGCGCGCGCGCCTCTTTCCGCTGGGCGCCGTCACGCGCAATCTGGCCGGCGAGGTGCTGACCGAGATGGTCGCGCTGGCTGAAGCCGGCTGCGTCGGCTTCAGCCAGGCCGACGTGCCGCTGACCAACACGCAGGTGCTGCAGCGCGCGCTGTCGTATGCCGCCACCTTCGGCTACACGATCTGGCTGCGCCCGCAGGACCGTGATCTGGGCAAGGGCGTGGCCGCCAGCGGTGCGCTCGCCACGCGCCTGGGCCTGGCCGGTGTGCCGGTCGCGGCCGAGACCATCGCGCTCTTCACCATCTTCGAGTTGGTGAAAAGCACCGGCGCACGGGTGCACCTGTGCCGCCTGTCGAGCGCGGCCGGCGTGGCGCTGGTGCGCGCCGCCAAGGCCGAGGGCCTGCCGGTGAGCTGCGACGTCAGCATCAACTCGCTGCACCTCACCGACACCGACATCGGCTTCTTCGACAGCCGTGCGCGCCTGAACCCGCCGCTGCGCCAGCAGCGCGACCGCGATGCGCTGTCGGCGGCGCTGGCCGACGGCACCATCGACGTGCTGGTGTCCGACCACACCCCGGTCGACGCCGACGCCAAGACGCTGCCCTTCGCCGAGAGCGAACCGGGCGCCACCGGCCTCGAACTGCTGCTGCCGCTCGCGCTGCAGTGGGGCGAGCGCAGCGGCGCCGGCCTCGCGCGGGCGCTGCAGGTCGTGACCTCGGCACCGGCGAAGCTGATCGGTGCGCCCGGTGTCGGCGCGCTCACCGCAGGTGCTGCCGCCGACGTGTGCGTGATCGACCCGTCGCTCGAATGGCAGGTCGATGCCGACGCGCTGCGCAGCCAGGGCAAGCACACGCCCTTCATCGGCTATGCGATGCAGGGCCGCGCGCGCTTCACGCTGGTGGGCGGCCGTGTCGTGCACGAAGCCTTCGCTGCCGACTGACGGACACCCATGCGTTCGCTCCTCGCCTGCTGGAAGCTGCTGCGCGCCCTGGTGCACATGGTCGGCGGCTGGTGGACCATCCGCCGCCACTTCCATGCCATGCCGCAGGCCGAGCGCGATGCGCGGGTGCAGCGGTGGGCTGAAGGGATGCTCGCGATCATGGGCGTCCGCCTGGAGGTGCAGGGCACGCCACCGGCGGCCGGGCCGGCGCTGGTGGTGTGCAACCACCTCTCCTGGCTCGACATCGTGGCCGTCCACGCGGCGCGGCATGTGCGCTTCGTCTCGAAAGCCGGCGTGCACCATTGGCCGATCGTCGGCACGCTGGCCGTCGGTGCCGGCACGCTCTTCATCGAACGCGAGAGCCGGCGCGATGCGCTGCGGGTGGTGCACCACATGACCGAGGCGCTGCGCAACGGCGACCTCGTGGCGGTGTTCCCCGAAGGCACCACCAGCGACGGCCGCGGCGTGCTGCCCTTCCACGCCAACCTGCTGCAGGCGGCGATCGTCTCCGGCGCGCCGGTGCTCCCGGCCGCGCTGCGCTTCGCCGATGCGGCCACCGGCGAGACGAGCGCCGCGCCGCTCTACGTGGGCGACGACAGTCTGGTCGGTTCGCTGTGGCGCACGCTGACGGCACCGCCGCTGCTGGCGGTGGTGCGCTTCGGCGACCCGCAGGCCGCGGCCGACCGCGAACGTCGCGCCTGGGCGCAGAGCCTGCACGCCGAGGTCGTGGCCCTGCGTGCCGCGATGCTGCGCTAGCACGCCCGCGCTACCCCTCGGGCGGCGACTCGCCGGCGACCAGCTGCACCAGCAACGGCGCCATCTGCTCGAGCCGGATGCAATAGTCGGGATGGTCCCTGCGCAGCACGTTCAGCGGCATGTCGGCGTCGACCGCCTCGTCGGGATCCTGGACCACACAGACCCCGCCCGCCGCTTCGATCGCGATGGCGCCGCGTGTGCCATCGTGGGAGCCACCGGTCAGGATCACGCCGATCACACGTTTGCCGTAGACGGCAGCGGCCGTCTCGAACAGCCCGTCCACCGAGGGCCCGGCCTGGGACAGCGCCCCGCGCGCCTCGAGCGCGATGCGTCCAGGCTGCGCGATCAGCAGGTGAAACCGCAGCGGCGCCAGCACGATGCAGCCTCGAAGGAGAGGGGCGCCATGGGTCGCATAGCCTACCGGCAGCCGCGAGTAGTTGTCGAGGATCTGCAACACCGACGACGGCGGCTGAGAGGCGATGTCGAGCGCGATGAGGATCGAGGCCCCCAAGCTGCGCGGCAGCCCGCCTGCAAGCTTGCAGATCGCGCTCAAGCCGCCGAACGCTGCGCCGATCACGATGACATCGCGCAGTTCGGGCCGAAGTCCTTGCTTCAGGGGTGTCGCGAATGCCGCCATGGTTCAGGAGAGAGCGGGTGGCGGCCCGCCCCTCGCGGGTTCGAGCCACGGGGTGTCGAAAAGCAGGTTGCGCAGCGCAGCGACGAGCTCAACGGCGCCGGCCGTCTTCTCGATGTAGAGGTCGGCCCCGGCAGCCCTGCAGTCATGCGCCACGTCGGCAGCCGGAGACGCCGAATAGACGGCCAGGGGCACCTCGGGCGAGTGCTGCTTCACCTGGCGCACCCCGGCGCAGCCCGTGGTGTCGGGCAGGTTCAGGTCCAGGAGGATCAGGCGCGGCGGTGCCGCCTCATCCATTCGCTGCACCAGCTCGGCCAGAGATCCGAGTTCCACGACCGTCAGATCCGGATGCAGCCTGCGCATCACCATGGCGATCGCATCGCGCATCATGTGGTGATCGTCGACGACATAGATGCTCATCGCGGCGTGTGCAGATCAAGAGGCTGTGTCGCGACGCCTGGGCCTCTCGCTTCGAGCGAGGCGTGCAAGACAGCCAACCGGTGCGGCGTTGTGCCCGGATCTGCGTGAATGTCGGGCACTGTACCGGCCTGACCGTCGATGTCCTCGCACAGCGCGCGATCCAGTGCGGGCACGGTCCCGCGCGCCAGTCGCTTGCTGACCATCCAGACAGCGGCGGCGAACATGAATTCATCCATCGGCCTGCCGTCGAGGTAGGTGCTCACGAGGACCTGGGCTGCTGCATCGGAGGTGGTCATGGGGCAGGCTTTCGCCCCGCTGGAAGCGGGTGTCTCACCCTATCCCAGGCCCGCGCACCGCTCTGTACGCCGGCGAACAGAGCGAAGAAAGACTTTCGTCGAAACGCGCCGGTCGGTGCATGGGTCTCGGCTTAGTCGAGCAGGTCCGAGTAGCCCTTGCGGTCGGCGGCGTAACAGCCGCAGGCCGCCGCTTCGAGTCCGGCGCGGTCGAGCACCGTGAGATCGCCCCGCGAGTATTCGATCAACCCGTTCTGCTGCAGCACGCCCGCGGCCGCGGTGATGCCGACGCGGCGCACGCCGAGCATGTAGGCCAGGAATTCATGGGTGATCCGGAAGCTGTCGGCGTGCGCGCGGTCCTGGCTCATGAGCAGCCAGCGAGCCAGCCGTGGGCCGATCTCGTGGAAGCGCAGGCACGCCGCCGAGGTGGTCAGCTGGGCCATCAGCGCGCAGACGTAACGGTCCTGCACGCGCTGAAAGGCCTCGCTGGATGCCAGTTCTCTCTGAAAGGCCTGGCTGCCGATGCGCCATGACGCCCCCGGCCCCTGCACCACGGCGCGCAGCGGTGCGCTCAGCACGCCCAGCGCCACATGCGCGCCGACCATGCCTTCGCGGCCGACCATGCCGACTTCCAGATAGGCACTGCCGTCGGTCGTCGCGACCAGCGAGATGAAGCCGTCCACCGGGAAGTAGACGTAAGCCGTCGAGTCACCGGGCACGCACAGGACCTCGCCGAGGACCAGCTGAACTTCTTCGCAGGCCGAAAGAAACTTCAGTCGATCGGCATGCGGCAGCAACTCGATCAGGTGATTCTGGACACTGGCCATGTCGGCCTCCCATGTTGTTCGCGCCTCCGAATGACGGGGCGAACAGGAGCAGAACGCTGGGGCCGTTTCGAGTGGATGCGGCGAGTATGCGCCCCGGGGGGCCGCACTGCGGCTTATTTCGCCAGCGCCTCGGGAAGCAGTCGGTCGTACTCCTTCTTCACCACCGCATAGCACTCGCATGAGCGCTGCTCCAGCCGAAGGCGGTCGAGCACCGTGATGCGTCCGCGGGCGTAGCGAATCAGTCCTGCGGCCTGCAACTGCTGTGCGGCCTCCGTCACGCCTTCGCGACGCACACCCAGCATGTTGGAGATCAGCTCCTGGGTCATCACGAGCTCGTCGCCGGCCAGGCGGTCCAGGCTGAGCAGGAGCCAGCGGCATAGCTGCTGATCCAGGGAATGGTGGCGGTTGCAGACGGCCGTCTGCGACATCTGGGTGATCAGCGCCTGGGTGTACCGCAGCAGCAGGTGCAGCACGGGGCCGGCCCGGTTGAACTCGGTTTTCAGCGCATCGGCACTGAGCCGGAACCCCTGGCCGGCGCTCTGCACCACCGCGCGGTTGGGTGTCGATTCGCCGCCCATGAAAAGCGAGATGCCGACGATCCCCTCTTTGCCGACGACGGCGATCTCGGCCGAAGCGCCGTTCTCCAGCACGTACAGCAGCGAGACGATGGCCGTGGTCGGGAAGTACACGTGGCTGAGCGTCGCACCGGACTCGTACAGCACATGGCCGAGCGGCAGGTCCACAGGTTCCAGCCGGGGCAGCCAGCGCTGCAGTTCTGTCTCGGGCAACGCGGCGAGCAGACGATTGGCTACGGCATCAACGACTGCAACCATCTCTCGGACTCCACCATTCGGGCGCCGGGCCATCACCACATGGATGCCACGACGACGCCACGATTAGTATAGGTTTTGGAGGCGCCGTCTGTGCGCTAGCGAACACAGCGCGCCTCCACCGACAACAACAGGAGACACCCATGCCTATGCCTTCCCTTCGCTTCGCCCTGGCCACCGTGGTGGCGGCCAGCACCTTTCTCGCCGGCTGCGGCGGCATGCCCGCACCCGGCGGCCAGCGCCAGCTGATGCTGGTCGCCAACGACGAGAAGCAGTCGTGGACCGACGCCGGCGCCGTTGTGCTCGCGCCGCGCGGCCGCGACAGCCTGCAGGTGCTCGACATCGGCACCGACCCGCTTGCGCCGAAGCTCATCGGCACGCTGGCCATGGACAACACCATCGCCGGCCCGCCGACCAACCTGGCCATCACCGCCGACGAGACGCTGGCGCTGGTCGCGAATTCGCTCAACGTGGTGGAAGAGAACGGCGTGCGCAAGCAGGTGCCCGACAACCGGCTCTTCGTGGTCGACCTGAAGGCCAGCCCGCCCAGGCTGATCGACACGCTGGCCATCGGCAAGCAGCCATCGGGCCTGTCGATCAACAAGGCCGGCACGCTGGCGCTGGTGGCCAACCGGGCCGACAACTCGGTGAGCGTGCTGCGCATCGCCGGGCAGAAGGTGACGCTGATCGACACGGTGGTCATCGGCGAGTCGGTGGCCCATGTGCGTTTCACGCCCGATGGCCGCCGCGCGCTGGCCGCCAAGTTCCCGAGCCACAAGATCGCGCTGCTCGACGTCGACGGCGAGAAGGTCACGTACAACAAGGTCGACCTCGCAGCCGGCCTGTGGCCGTACAACGTCGACGTCACGCCCGACGGCAAGCTCGCGCTCACGGCCGACAACGGCAACTCGGGCGCGTCGGACGGCCAGGTCGATACCGTCAGCGTGATCGACCTCGAAGCCACGCCGCCGCGCGTGATCGACAAGGTGGTGGTCGGCGACGGCCCCGAAGGCCTGGCCGTGAGCCCGACCGGCAAGCTGGCGGTGGCCGTGCTCCTGCGCGGCAGCAATTCGTCGAAAAGCGCGTACTTCTACAACCGCAACGGCTCGGTGGTGGCGCTGAAGATCGACGGCAAGAAGGTCACGCGCGGCAACGAGGTCGTGGTGCGCGGCCTGCCCGAGGGCGCGGTGTTCAGTGCCGACGGCAAGTACCTCTACGTGGGCAACTTCATCGACCAGGACATCAGCATCCTGAGGGTCGACGGCGACACGCTGGTCGACACCGGCAAGACCTTCGGCCTGGCCGGGCACCCGGCGTCGATGCGCGGGCGTGTGACGCACTGACGTATCGACGTGACGATGCGCTTCGTCGACTGCGATTCCACCCGGCGAGCGCTCGGCTTCGACCGCCTGATCCCCGCGCTGCGCGCCATGTTCGTCGCCGGCTGCGAGGTGCCGTCGCGGCACACGCACACGCTGGCCGGCCCGGCTGGCAACACGGCCGGCACGCTGCTCATCATGCCGGCCTGGCAGCCTGGCGCGTACCTGGGCATCAAGACGGTCGGCATCTTCCCCGGCAACGCGCAGCGCGGGCTGCCAGGCCTGCATTCGACCTACCTGTTGTTCGATGCACAGACCGGCGTGCCGCTGGCGCAGCTCGATGGCAACGAGATCACGTCGCGCCGCACCGCGGCGGCGTCGGCGCTGGTCGCGTCGTCCCTGGCGCGGGTCGATGCGCGGCACCTGCTGGTGGTGGGCGCCGGCCGTGTCGCCAGCCTGTTGCCCGCGGCCTACCGCGCGGTGCTGCCGATCGAGCGCGTGAGCGTGTGGGCGCGCAACGCGGCGCAGGCCGAGGCGCTGGCGCAGCAGTGGCGCGGCGAGGGCATCGATGCGCATGCAGCCACCGACCTGCAAGCCGCTGCGGGCGAGGCCGACATCGTCAGCTGCGCCACGCTCGCGACCGAGCCGGTCGTGCAGGGCGCCTGGCTGCGCGCCGACAGCCACCTCGACCTGATCGGCAGCTTCACGCCGGCGATGCGCGAGGCCGACGACGCCTGCTTCGGTGGCAGCGCACGCCTGTACGTCGACACCGCCGAGGCCCTGCAGAAGAGCGGCGAGCTGCTCGGCCCGATGTCGCGCGGCGTGTTCGCGGCTGCCGACGTGGCCGGCACGCTGGCCGACTTGTGCAGCGGGCGCGTGCCGGGCCGGCGTGCTGGCGACGGCCGCACCGTTTTCAAATCGGTGGGCACGGCGCTGGAAGACCTGGCGGCGGCCGTGCTCGTGTTCGAGCAGGCCACGGCCGCGACGGCCTGAGCGGTTGGCTGGGGCCGCCGCGGCGCGCTCTCACCAGCCATGGAAGCGGCTCCAGGTCTGCACCGTGCCGTCGCCGGCGAGTGCGTGGTACTCGGGGAACTGCGCGCCGGTGGCACACGCGTGGTTCGGCAGGATGCGCAGGCGCGTGCCGATTGGGAAGCGTGTGGCGACGTCGGGCTCGGGCGTGCCTTCGTGCGACACGATGCCGTGTTCCTGGTTCGCGCCCGACAGCAGGTAGCGCGGCAGCAGCGCGCCGTCGACCGTGCAGACCTGGCCGTAGCCGAAGTCCTGCCCCATGCGCGCGGTGCCGCGGTCGCGGCTCATCGCCATCCAGCCGGCGTCGACGACGGCCCAGCCCTTCTCGGCCTGGTGGCCGATCACGGTGGTGAGCACGCTCAGCGCGATGTCGTCGGTGTGGCACACGCCGACGTTGTGCATCACCAGATCGAAGAAGACGTACACGCCGGCCCGCAGTTCGGTCACGCCGTCCAGGCGTGTCGCTTCCAGCGCGGTGGGCGTGGAGCCGACGCTGACCACCGGGCAGGGCAGCCCGGCTGCGCGCAGCCGCTCGGCGGCCTGCACGCAGCCAGCGCGTTCCTGTTCGGCCAACGCGGCCAAGGCGGCGGGCGTGTTCAGTTCGTAGCTCGAGCCCGCATGGGTCAGCACGCCGCCCAGGCGCATGCCGCCGTCGTGCAGCAGGCGGCCGATGTCGAGCAGCGCGTCTTCGCCGGGCCGGATGCCGGAGCGGTGGCCGTCGGTGTCGATCTCGATCAGCACCTCGAAGGCCTCGTCGTGGCGCCGGCCGAAGTCGGCGATGGCTCGCGCGCCGTCGAGGCTGTCGGTGATGATCTTCAGGTCGCAACCGCGCCGTCGCAGCGCCATCGCGTGCTCCAGCCGGTGCGCCGCCATACCGACCGCATAGAGGATGTCGGTCACGCCTTCGGCGAAGAACTGGTCGGCCTCCTTCAGCGTCGACACGGTAATGCCCCGCGCGCCGGCCGCGATCTGCGCGGCCGCCACCGGCGCGCACTTGGTGGTCTTCACATGCGGGCGGAAGCGCACGCCCAGCGCGTCGGCCTGCTGCTGCATGCGCGCGATGTTGCGCTGCATGCGCGGCAGCGCGATAAGGGCGGCGGGGGTGTCGAGGGTATGGAGCGTGGCGAGAGACATGGCGGAACTTTAGAGCCTTCCACCGGGTTGCTCCCAAAAAAAAGCGCCCCGAAGGGCGCTGTAGAACGACGCCTTGCGGCGCCGCGAGGAGGGATTCCCAACCGGCTCGGCTCAGAGGACGCCGAAGATCTTCAAGGCGATGATGGCGACGAGTGGTACGCCGCACAGCCAGAGAACGATGCTTTTCATGACAGCCTCCGCGTCTTGAATGAGTGAGGCTCCAGCCTAGGCGGGCGGCCGTCGTGCGGCCTGCGGGAAAAGGCATGTCGATGGCGTGGGCCGCTGCCTACAGCCAGCGGCCCGCTACAGCACCGCACAACGGGCGACGGCTTGAGCGATCCTTTCAGCGCGCCACCTGCAGCTGGCTGCGCCGCCACGCCGCCGGCGGCGCGCCGTATTCGCGACGGAAGGCGCGGCTGAAGGCGGTGTCGGTCTGGTAGCCGGCGTCTTCGGCGATGGCGGCCAGCGGTGCGTTGCTGCCGCGCAGCAGGTTGGCCGCGAGCACCATCCGCCACTGCGTGAGGTACAGCATCGGCGAGACGCCGACCAGCTGCTGAAAGCGCTCGGCCAGCACCGAGCGCGAGCTGCCGGCGGTGCGCGCCAGTTCCTCCAGGCTCCAGGGGTGGCCCGGCTGCGCATGCATCGCCTTCAGCGCGCCACCGACGATGCGGTCGTTCACGCCGGCGAGCCAACCGGTGCCGCCTTCAGCCTGCGCGTTCATGTAGAGCCGCAGCACTTCGATGAACAGGACCTCCGCCAGCTTGGCCAGAACGCCGGCCCCGCCCGGCCGGTCGGGCGCGCGCGCCTCGATCAGCGCATAGCGCAGCGAGGCTTCGAGCCAGGCCCCGCCGCTGGAGCCGCGCACGTTCACCTTGACCAGCGATGGCAGGCCAGCCAGCAGCAGCCGGGCCAGCCGCGCATCGCACGCCAGGTAGCCGCAGACCAGGCGCGTGGTGGGGCCGCCGCCGCCGTAGGCCAGGTGGCGCGGCCGGCGCGCCAGCACGGCGTCGAGCCGCGAGCCAGTGGCCGGCGGCAGCCCCGGTTCCGAGGCCATGCGGTGCGCATCGCCCTGCGGAAAGATCACCGCGTCGCCAGCCACCAGCCGGGTGGGCGGCGCGTCACCCAGCTCGACGAAGCATTCGCCTTCGGTGATGAGGTGGAAGATCACGACCCGCTCGGCGCCCGGCTCGAGAAAGGGCGCGGCCTGGTCGGCCGGCGGCGACTGGTAGCACCACGGCGCGGTGAAGCGGGCGCTGATGAAGATGGCGCCGACCAGGCGCACCACGCGCAGCGTTTCCGACAGGGCGTCCATCGGCGTGGCGCACGGCTCAGTCGGCGCCGGCGACGTGCAGCGCGAGCGGCAGGGCGGTCTGCACCGCACACGGCACCGGCGACTGGCGACAGGCGCGCTCGACCAGCGCGCGCAAGCGCTCGGGCGGCAGATCCTCGGCTTCCACGCGAACCTGCAGCTCGAGGTTCTGCGGCGTGGCCGGCACGGTGGCGCCGGTGTCGTCGGCCATGCCCAGCATGCCGCGCGTATCGGAGCGGCTGGCAGCCCGAACTTCGAGCGTGCGCAGCGCCACGCCCTCGCGGGCGGCGAGCAGTGCGATGCAGGTGGCGGCACAGCTCGCCAGTCCGGCGCGAAACAGCCAGCCCGGCGTGACCTCGCCGCCCCCGCCCCCGAATTCGCGCGGCATGTCGGTGGGCACCTCGGCGCCGTTCGGATGGCGCGCCACGCAGCGGACGCCGCCGTCCCAGCGAACGCTCGCCGGCGTGTCGTCGTGCACAGCCGCTTCGGGCCGGCGTTCCAGCACCGAAGCCACGCGCTGCAAGGCGCTGGCGATCTCGTGGGCGGGCATGGTCATCTCCATGGTCGACGACAAACGGCCATTCTGGAACGCGCGACGCAGGGCAGCTACGCGCGAAACGGCCTAGGCCGCATGGCGGATGCCCGCCGCCGCTTTGCGGACGATCGGGCAGGCTTCGCCGACGCAGGGACAGGACGCGCGCGGGCATTGCGCACACAGTGCGTTCTCGCCATCCACCCCTTTCAGGAGACCTCGCCATGAACACCGCCACTGCCACTGCCACCGTTCCCGCTGCCGCCGTCAGCACGCTGCCGGCCGCCGATCTCGATGCTCTCAAGACCCGCCAGAAGGCGGCCTGGGCCAGCGGCGACTACGCCGTCATCGGCACCACGTTGCAGATCGTCGGCGAGCAGCTCGCCGAAAGCTGCGACCTGCGTTGCGACGAGCAGGTGCTCGACGTGGCCGCCGGCAACGGCAATGCCACGCTGGCGGCCGCGCGGCGCGGCTGCCGCGTGGTATCGACCGACTATGTGCCGGCCTTGCTCGAGCGCGGGGCCGAACGGGCGCGGGCCGAGCGCCTCGAGGTGCAGTTCCAGACCGCCGATGCCGAGGCGCTGCCCTTCGACGACGCCCGCTTCGACGCGGTCGTGTCGACCTTCGGTGTGATGTTCACCCCCGACCATGCGAAGGCCGCGGCCGAGTTGGCCCGCGTCTGCCGGCCCGGCGGGCGCATCGGCCTGGCGAACTGGACGCCGGACGGCTTCGTCGGGCAGGTCTTCAAGCTGCTGGGCCGCCACCTGCCGCCGCCTGCGGGCGTGCAGCCGCCGTCGCTGTGGGGGACCGAGGCGCACCTGCAGGCACTGTTCGGCGAGCGCGCCGCGAAGATCGAGACGACGCGCCGGCTGTTCCAGTTCCGCTACCGCTCGGCCGAGCACTTTCTCGAGGTTTTCCGCACCTGGTACGGACCGGTGCACAAGGCCTTCGCCGCCTTGCCGGCCGACGGCGCCGCCACCTTGGAGCGTGAACTGCTCGAGATGCTGAACCGTCTGAACCGGGCGGGTCCCGATTCGCTGGTGGTGCCCAGCGAATACCTCGAGGTGGTGGTCAGCCGCCGCTGATGGCGCGACCGTAGCGTCGAGGCGCGTGGCGAGGGGACGGGCGGACCGGTGTGCGCGGCGCCCTTGGCCGGCAGGGCCTCAGCGGCGCAAGGCGCCTGGCAGCGTGCTCAGCAGTTCGGTCGACATTTTCAGTCGCTCGTCCACTTCGCGAGCGAGGCGGGTGGATTCGCGGTTGCGGAAGCTGGTGGCAAACCAGATCAGCCACACCAGTCCGATCAACGCCGCATAAAGATAAAGGTACTCGCCCATGGTCACTCCGAAAAATCAGCGAGAACCCTTGCACAGGCAAAGCGCTGCCGCAATAGGAGAAGGCGCCCAAATGGGTGCGGTGATGCACCGACGAGACACCTCGCCACATCGGTGACGTAACCGGCGGCCCGGGTCTGGGGGGTCTTCAGGGTGCGACGCTGACGGGCAACTCCCACTCCGCCGTCGCCGCGTCCGCAGGGATCAACAGGATGAAGACGGCCGCCGCAGCAAGCGAGGCGACAACGGTGGCGAGAAAGTACGTCATGGGTGCGATGTTGCGGCGCCTGGCCGTCGTTGCGTGTCAGCGGGCAGCGCCCCACGGTGCGCGTCGATGCCCACGCGCCTCGAAACGCGGCGGCCCGAGCCGCCGACCACCCCCCGACGAATTCCTGCAAGCGCTGTCGCCGATGTCCGTCTTCACTCACCTGCCAGCGCCCGGCATGCTGCTTTCTTTACGAAAGGAGATCCCATGGCAGACAACAAGAGCGAGCGTGGACCAGCCGACGCGGCCCGCATCAACGTGAACGAGGCGTACGAGATGCGCTACTGGACGAAAGCGCTCGGCGTCACTGAGCAGAAGCTGCGCTCCGCCGTCGCGGCCGCGGGGGTGATGGCCAAAGACGTGCGCAGTTACCTCGGGCTGGCCGAGCGCTGAGGTGAGCGGCACGCTGCGTTCGATCGCGGTGACGGTCGAGGAGCCGGCACCGGGGGAATTCGTCTGGCTGCTGCTCGAGCGGCATGCCGATTGGGTGGAAGTCGACCGCGCCCCGCGCGCGTCGGCGGGCTATGCCAAAGCCATGGCGGCCGGGCTGCGGGCCCTGCAGGGCCTGGCCGAAGACTTCGATGCCGGACCGCGTGTCGCCGACGCGCCGGAACCCGCGCCGACGCAGCGTGCGGCGCGCCCTTTCGGCTTCGGAACGCTGCGCTGAGCCGTGGCCGTCGGTCGTCGACGAAGTCCATCGTCTCGCGGCGCGCGGGGCGGTTGGGAGAAGGAAATCAACAGAGGAGTTCGTGCAGCGCTGCCTGGCCCGCCAGCAGCGGCAGCAGGGCGCGTGCGTCGGCGAGTCGGTCGAGGTGCAGCAGTGGTTCAGCGAGTGCGACCACGCCGTCGGCCGGCAGCACCACGCCCGCGAGTTCGGCGAACTTGCGCTGCAGGGCGGTGTCGTCCATTGGGTTGGCGGGCGCGCCGAGCGCCAGTGGCACGTGATGTGACACCGTCTCGCCAGTGGTCGACGTGATGGTCACGGTGGGCTCCTCGAGCGCCGGCATGGCGGCGTCTGCGTGCAGGTGCACCAGCGACATCGCGGCGGCCAGCCGCGCGTCGCGCCGGGCCGGCGCGAGGTAGCGCGCGAGGCCGGCGTCGCCGAAGACCCAGGCCAGCGCCACGGCGTAGGGCATGCTCATCTGCGCGCTCGACAGCGTCGACAGGTCGCGGCCGCCGCACATGCCCATCACGAAGCAGCTCAGTTGTACGTCGATGCGCGCAACCCGCTGCGCCAGCCCGGCCTGCGTGGCCATCAGGTGGCGCACCGCGTCGATGGTCGCGTGGTTGCTGCGGCACGAGGCGTACGGCTTGATCGAGCAGCGCATCAGCTTCCACACGCCGCCCAGGTCGGCCAGCAGCGCCTCGGGTTGGCGTGACTGCGGCGCGAAGGCGTTGAAGAAGCCGCCCCACACGTCGTCGAAGACCTGGCTCGGCCCGCTGATGCCACGCCCCGCCAGCAGCGCGGCGGTGAGGCCGCCTTCGGCCGCCCGGCCGGCGTGCAATCGCTTGGTCTGCGATGCATCGTGGATGAAGGCCCAGAGCCCGCCGCTGGCGCTGGCGGCGTGGCCGAGTGCGGCCATGGTCTGTGCCGCATCGAGCCGCAGCAGCTTGCTCGCCGCGGCAGCGGCTGCGAAGGTGCCGCAGGTGGCGGTGGAATGCCAGCCTTGCCCGTTGTGCGGCGAGTAACCACCGCAGGCCTCGAGCACGCGGCGGCCGACGTCGTAGCCGATGACGACGGCGGTGATCAGGTCGCGGCCGCTGACCGGCACGTCGCCCTGTCCCGGCGCGCTGAGCGCGGCGAGGGCCGCCGGCAGCACCACCGCGCCGGAATGGTCGCAGCCACCGGTGTCGTCGAGTTCGAGCGCGTGCGCGGCCACGCCGTTGGCGAAGGCCGCGTCGCGCATGCCCAGCCGCTCGGCAGTGCCCAAGACGGGCGCACTGCCGGCGCTGCGCTCGGCGCACAGCATGCCGAGCACCGCGCGCGGTTCGGCGGCGGCGCTGCCGGCCAGCGTGGCGCCGATGGTGTCGAGGATGTGGCGCTTGGCGCGCACCACCAGGTCGTCGGGCAGGTCGTCGAAGCGCGTCTCGACGCAGAAGCGGGCGAGCCGCAGGGCGGTGCTGTCGATCATGGAATGCTGGGCTGGTGGAGCGATGCGAGCACGTCGACCGGATGACTGGGCGCGTTGCCGGTGTGTTGGCTGCGCCACCAGGCGCAGACCTCGGTACCGGTGGCGAACCACACGTCCGGATGCGCCATCGCACCGACGAGAAATTCGCGCAGCAGGTCGATGCGGCCGGCCGTGCCGATCACCTCCGGGTGCAGGCGCAGCGGCAGGCACAGGCAGAAGCGGTGGAAGCCGGCGAAGTCCTGCTGCCAGTTGCCCAGCACTTCGCGGTACGACGCGATGCGGGGCTGGCCCACGGGGATCGGCGGGAACAGGTTGAAGGAAAAGTAGGGCTCGTCCTCGAGCTCGTAGTGCAGCGGCAGCTCGATCAACGGCGCCGCGTCGGCCTCGCCCGGTGCGGCCGGATGGAAATAGGGCAGGTCGTCCCCGCGCCACGACGACGACCAGTCGATGCCTGCGTCGCGCAGATGCTGCGTGAAGCCCGGTGTCCAGTTGCCGAAAGGCGCGCGGAAGCCCGTGGGCCGTTCGCCGGTGATGTCGGCCAGCACGGCCTGTGTGCGGGTCAGGCTGTCGCCCTGCTGCGCCAGCGTGAGCGTGTCGAAGTTCTCGCAGGCGTAGGTGGCGTTGCCGACCTCGTGCCCCGCGCGGTGGATGCGCTGCACCAGCGACGCCTGGGTCTGCGCCACGCGGCCGGGCACGAACCAGCTGGTGCGCAGCTTCAGGTCGTCGAAGAGGTCGAGCAGCCGGTCGACGCCGCGCTTGGCGCCGTACTGCCACACCGACAGGCTCTTCTCGCGGCCGGCCATGCGCGGCTCCTGCACGAGGATGGCGGCGTCGTCGAAGAAGTCGACGGTGACGACGAAGGCCATGCGCTTGCCATGCGGCCAGCGGCCATGCATCGCGCTCATGTGCGTGCTCCCGCAGGCGCGTGCGCTTCGCGCCACCACTGCGCGACCTCGCCGCAACGCGCGAACCACACGCCCTCCTGAGCCCGCATGTGCGCGAACAGACGCTCCAGCAGCAGGATGCGCCCGGGCTTGCCCGAGACCTTGGGGTGGAACAGCGTCGTCATGCACAGGCCGTCACGGTGCGAGCCGTCGAACTCGCGCCGCCAGTTGTCGAAGGTGGTGTCGTAGCTGGCGATGCGGTCGAGCCCGGCCGGGTAGTCGGGGTGGCGCTGGTAGGCCAGCGACGCGTAGTCGTCGAGCTCCCACTTGCCGGGGATCTCGACCAGGCGGCGGCCGCTGGCGGCATGCTCGATGACGTAGGGCCGGTCGTCGCCACGCATCGAGCTCGACCAGGTCACCCCGGCGTCGAGCAGCACCTGGATGGTGTCGTCGCCCCAGTCGCCCGAGGGCGTGCGAAAGCCGGTGGGCACCAAGCCCAGGTGCTTCTTGAACAGCGCGAGCGACTGCGCCATCACTTCTTGCTGGCGCTCGCGCGTGAGCTGCCAGAAGGCCTCGTGCTGGTGGCCGTGGTAGCCGACCTCGTGGCCGCGGTCGACGATCGCCCTGATCTGTGCCGGCCAGGTCTCGAGCACCCAGGTCGGCACGAAGAAGGTGGCGGGGATGCGGTGGTCGTCGAGCAGGTCCAGCAGGTAGCCGACGGCACGCCACGGACCGTAGGCACCGAGCGTGAAGAACGACGGATTGCGCCAGAGGGAGCCATCGAGCATCGCGCCGCCGGTGGGGCCGTCGACGTCGAACGCCAGCGCGACCGCCGACTGCACGCCCTGCGGCCAGAGACTGTCGTTCATCGCCGCCGCCGGGTCGGGATCAGTCGGCGCTGTCGATGATCAGCTTGGTGACCGCGAAGTCCGCCAGGCCCCACTTGGCGACGATCTTCGCGTAGGTGCCGTCGGCGATCAGCTTGGTCATGGCGGCGGAGAGCTCGGCGGCGATGGCCTCGTCCTTGCGGTTGGTCGCCAGGCCGACGTACTGGAAGGCGAAGGTCTTGCCCACGGTCATGTAGGTGTTCGGCTCCTGGCCCATGATGTAGGGCATGGTTTCGCCGCCCTGCACGGCGGCGTCGAGCCGGCCCTGGCGCAATTGCGTGCGCGCGTCGGCCGAGCCGTCGGTGCCGGTCACCACGATGGCGGGCTTGCCGGCCTTCACGCACTGCTCGTCGCTCCACTTCGTGATCTCGGTGGGGAAGGACGTGCGGCGGCTGGCGCCCACCTTCTTGCCGCACAGCGCGGCCATGTTGGGAAAGTCGGCCGCGCGTTCCTTCATCACGTAGAACTGGGGGCCGGTCTTCAGGTAGTCGATGAACTTGACGGCTTCGCGGCGCGCCGGCAGGTCGGTCATGCCCGACAGGATGATGTCGACGCGGCCGGTGGCCAGCGAGCTGAGCATCTGGTCGAAGCTGGTCTCTTCCCACTTGATCGTGGTGCCGGCCTTGGCGGCCAGCGCTTCGCCGATGTCGATGTCGAAGCCGGTGAGCTTGCCGGTGGCCGGGTCCTTGAACTCCATCGGTGGGTAGTTGGACACCACGGCCGCCGTGATGGGCGCGCCCTTGGCGCGGCCGGTCTGGGCCTGCGCCACGGGCAGGACGGCGGCCAGGGCCACGGCGAGAAGGCCGAGGCGGATCGAAGCGGGGGTGCTGCTGCAAGTCATGGTGGGGCTCCGGTGGGTCAAAGAAAGTGAAGAGATGGCTCAGCCGCGAACGGCGGAGATGAATTCGCGGGTGCGCGGGTGCTGCGGGTCGGACAGGACTTGTTCGGGAACGCCGGTCTCGACGACCTGGCCCTTGTCCATGAACATCACGCGCGTCGCGACGTCGCGAGCGAAGCCCAGCTCGTGGGTCACGACCACCATGGTCATGCCGCTGGTGGCCAGGTCGCGCATCACCGACAGCACTTCGCCGACCAGCTCGGGGTCGAGTGCCGACGTGGGCTCGTCGAACAGCATCAGCTTGGGCCGCATGGCGAGCGCGCGGGCGATGGCCACGCGTTGCTGCTGGCCGCCGGACAGGTCGATGGGGAAGCCGTCGCTCTTGTGCGCCAGGCCGACGCGCTCGAGCAGCGTGCGCGCTTCGGCGACGACCTCGTCGCGCGGGCGGCGCTGCACGCGCAACGGGCCTTCGATGACGTTCTCCAGCACCGTCAGGTGCGGAAACAGGTTGAAGCGCTGGAACACCATGCCGGTCTTCAGCCGCTGGCGGGCGATCTCGTTCTCCGACAGCGCATGCAGCTTGTTGCCTGCGCGCCGGTAGCCGACCAGTTCGCCGTCGACCCACAGCGCGCCGCCGGTGACGGTCTCCAACTGGTTGATGCAGCGCAGGAAGGTGCTCTTGCCGGAGCCGGACGGGCCGATGACGCACAGTACCTCGCCGGCGGCGATGTCCAGCGTGATGCCTTGCAGCGCGACGAAGTCGCCGAAGTTCTTGCGCAGGTCGACCGCGCGGACGATGGGGGCCATGGGGTTCTCCATCGTGTTCACTGCCGGGCCGAGGCGCGACCGGCGCCCCGTGCAAAGCGCGCTTCGACGCGCGATTGCAGCAGCGACAGCACCGTCACCACCACGATGTACCAGATGCCGGCGACGATCAGCAGCTCGATCACGCGGGCGTTGGCGTAGTAGATGTTCTGCGCGCTGTGCAGCATCTCGGCGAACTGGATCACGCTGGCCAGCGAGGTCAGCTTGATCATGCCGACGAACTCGTTGCCGATCGGCGGGATGATCACGCGCATCGCCTGCGGCAGGATGATGCGGCGCAGCGCCAGCAGGCGCGGCATGCCGATGGACTTGGCCGCTTCGTACTGGCCCACGTCGACCGAGAGCAGGCCGGCGCGCACCACCTCGGAGGTGTAGGCGCCCTGGTTGATGCCCAGGCCCAGCAGTGCGGCGAGGAAGGGTGTCATCACGTTCACCGTCTTGATTTCCCACAGGCCGGGGATGCCGAGCGTCGGGAACACCAGCGCCAGGTTGAACCACAGCAGCAGCTGCAGGATGACCGGCGTGCCGCGGAACAGCCACACGTAGCCGCGCGCTACCCAGCTGAGCACCGGGTTGCTCGACACCCGCATCACTGCGGTGATCACGCCGAGCGCGATGCCCAGTGCCATCGCCAGGATGCTCATGACGATGGTGTTGACCAGCCCGGTGAGGATCGACTGCGCCGTGAGGAACCGGCCAACGTAGGACCATTCGATCTTGCCGCGCGCGAAGGCGTTGAGCACGAACAGGATCGCGACCACGATCAGCGCGGTGGCGATGTAGCGGCCCCAGTAGCGGCGCGGCACATGCTCCAGTTGCGAGATGTCGGTGAAGGCCGCGGCGCCCGCCGGCGACTTGTCGGCGCTCAGCATCGGGGCCCCCGGTAGTCGGCGGCCCAGGCGGCCTGCTTTGCGAGCACGGCCTTGAGCCGCGCGATCTGCTCGGCCACGCGCGCCGGTGCGGTGCCGCCCTGGCCGGTGCGCGCGCCGATGGCGGCTTCGAGCGTGAGGTGCTTCAGCACTTCGGGCGTGAGGCGCGCATCGACCTCGACGAGCATCGCCGGCGACAGCTCACCCAGTTCGATGCCCTGTGCCTCGCAGAACTTCACCAGCGCACCGGTGATCTCGTGGGCCTCGCTGAAGGGCACGCCCGACAGCGCCAGCCAGTCGGCCACTTCGGTGGCGAGCGTGAAGCCCAGCGGTGCGTGGCGGCGCAGCTGGTCGACGTCGACCCGCATCGTGCGGATCATCCCGGCCATCGCGGGCAGCACCAGCGACAGCGTGTCGATGCTGTCGAAGGCCGCGCTCTTGTCTTCGGCCAGGTCGCGGTTGTAGGCCAGCGGCAGCGACTTCAGCGCCGACAGCATGCCCACCAGGTTGCCGATCAGCCGGCCGGCCTTGCCGCGGCTCAGCTCGGCAATGTCGGGGTTCTTCTTCTGCGGCATGATCGAACTGCCGGTGCAGTAGCCGTCGTCGAGCACCACCCACTGGAACTGCCGCGATGACCACAGCACCACTTCTTCGGAGAGGCGCGAAAGCTCCACCGCCAGCATGCTGGTGATGAACAGGAACTCGCACACATGGTCGCGCGCCGCCACCGCATCGATCGAGTTCTCGCAGGGCGCGTCGTAGCCCAGCTCGGCGGCTGACAGTTCCGGTGAACGGCAGATGGCCGAGCCGGCCAGAGCGGCAGCACCCAGCGGTGAACGTGCGCTGCGCCGGTCCCAGTCGATGAGCCGGTCGACGTTGCGGCCGATGGCCTGGGCATGCGCCATCAGGTGGTGGGCGAACACGATGGGCTGCGCCGGCTGCAGGTGGGTGAAGCCGGTGGACAGCGTCGCGATGTGCTCTTCGGACTGCGCCACCAGCGCGCCCTGCAGCTCGCCGATGGCTGTCGCCAGCACGCGCGCCTTGTCGCGCAGGTACAGCTTCAGGTCGTTGGCCGCCTGGTCGTTGCGCGAACGGCCGGCGCGCAGCTTGCCGCCGATGGGGCCGAGCCGCTGCGTGAGCACGCGTTCGAGAAAGGTGTGCACGTCTTCGTCGGCTTCGATCGGGTGCAGGTCGCCGGCGAGATATTCGCGCTCGACCACGTCGACACAGGCCAGCAGCTGCGCGAGCTCTTGCGCGTCGAGCACGCCGGCGCGCTGCAGTTCGCGGGCATGGGCGCGGGAGCCGGCCAGGTCGTAGGGCGCGAGGCGGAAGAAGCTCGGTTCGGACCGGGACAGCGCCTTCAGCGCTGCGGAGGGTTCCGACTTGAAGCGCGCGCCCCAGAGGCGTTTGGTGGAGCTTGCATCGTGGTTGTCCATGCGGAGCCTTCGTAGAGATGGGCGGATCGTAGTGAGGAACCCGAGGGCTGGAAACCGAGAATTAAGCGAGGATGGGCGATCAAAAATCTCAGCATCGTTCACCCCGTCGCGGGCCCGAAACGGTCGCAAAAACCGGTTGTGGCCTGAACCTTGCATGCGTGACGGCCCCCTCGAAAAAGAAGACACCGATGCATGAATCCGGGAAGCGACAGAACGGAAGGAACCGGCTGCCGCCCTTGAACGCGCTGCGCGCCTTCGACGCCACCGCGCGGCACCTGACGGTGGTGAAGGCCGCCGACGAACTCCATGTCACGCCCAGTGCGGTCAGCCATCAGCTGCGCACGCTGGAGGAAGCGCTGGGCGTGCAGCTCTTCAGCCGCAACAAGACGCGGCTCAAGCTCACGCCGCACGGCGAGGCGCTGCTGCCATCGGTGCGCTCGGCCTTCCAGATGATCGCGTCGGCCGCCGCCAAGCTGGGCGACCCGGTGATGGGCGGCAACCTGGTGGTGTCGACGCCGGTGGGCTTGAGCTCGCGCGTGCTGACGCGCCACATCGGCGAGTTCCTGGCGGCCTACCCCGACGTGCAGCTGAAGATCATCGCGTCGAATGACGACAAGGAGGTCTATTCGCCCTCCGTCGACCTGTGCATCCGCTACGGCACCGGCATCTGGCCCGACCGCGAGGTGCGCCTGCTGACGCATGTGGAGCTGTTCCCCGTGTGCAGCCCGGCCATGATCAACGGCCAGTTGGGCGTGCGCTCGGTCGACGAGCTGCGCAGCCACCCGCTGCTGTGCGAAGACGGCGGCACCGAATGGACGCGCTGGCTGCTGAGCGCCGGTGTGCCGGTCGAAGGCTTCCGCATGACCGAGATGGGCAATGCGCACATCGCGATGGAAGCGGCGGTGCACGGGCAGGGCGCCGCGCTGGGCGACAGCCTGCTGGTGGGCGACGATCTGGCCGAAGGCCGGCTGGTGCGGCTCTTCGAGCGCAGCGTGCCGGCCAAGCACGCCTACTACATCGTGTGCCGCAAGGAGGTGTGCGACAGCCCGCTGGTCGCGGCCTTCACCGAGTGGATCGCGGGCAAGGTGCGCAGCGACGCTTGACGTGCTGTGTGGTGCGCTGCGGCCGACTTCAGGCCCGGTACGCCACGCCCGGCATCACGCACAGCATCTCGTAGGCCAGGTTGGCGCCGACCAGTGCGGTCGTGCCCTGCGGGTCGTAGGGCGGCGAGATCTCGACGATGTCGGCGCCGACCAGGTTCAGGCCGCGCAGGCCGCGGATGATCTCCAGACCCTGCTGCACCGTGAGCCCGCCGATCTCCGGCGTGCCGGTGCCCGGCGCGAACGACGGGTCGAGCCCGTCGATGTCGAAGCTCAGATACACCGGACCATCGCCCGACAGACCTGCCACGCGTTCGACCACTTCCTTCATGAGCGGCACCAGGCTCTTGTGCCAGCATTCCTCGGCCTGCACCACGCGGAAGCCTTGTTGGCGGCACCAGTCGAAGTCGTCGGCGTGGTAGCCGGTGCCGCGCAGGCCGATCTGCACCACCCGGTTGCAGTCGAGCAGGCCTTCTTCCACCGCCCGGCGGAAGGGCGTGCCGTGCGCGATCTTCTCGCCGCCCATCGTGTCGTTCACGTCGGCATGCGCGTCGACGTGCACCACGCCGATCGGGCCGTAGCGCTTGTGCATCGCCCGCAGGATCGGCCAGGCGATGGTGTGGTCGCCGCCGATGGTGATCGGCCGGCAGCCGTTCGCGATGATCGCGTCGTACGCGGTCTCGATGCGGTCGATGGAATCGAAGATGTTGTACGCGTTGGTCGCCACGTCGCCGATGTCGGCCACCTGCAGCGAATCGAAGGGCGCGGCACGCGTTGCCATGTTGTAGGGGCGCAGCAGCACCGACTCGCTGCGCACCTGGCGCGGCCCGAAGCGCGCGCCCGAACGGTTCGAGGTGCCGAGGTCGAAGGGCACGCCGACAAAGCAGGCGTCGAGCCCTTTGGACGTTTCCTGGAACGGCAGCCGCATCATCGTGGCGATGCCCGCGAAGCGCGGCACGACATCGCCGCCCAACGGTTGGTTGAGGGGCTTCTTGTCGGTGGTGGGGAGGGCGTTCGACATCACGGTCATTTCGGTGGATGAGGTCGATGTTAGGGAGAACGCCAGGGGGCGCGGATCAAAAAACTCAGCATGCGGGCTTAGATTTCGTCCCCGCATCGTGGGCGCATCGCCGCGGTGTGCGGACCCGCCTACGCTGGTGCGCCGCATCCGCCGGCTCGCGCGTGACGCGGTGCCGGCGCAAGGTCATGACCCACGCAATGCAAGGACACGCCATGACGCCGACTCCCGAAAAGACCACGCCTCCCCCGCCCACGACGAAGAAAGACATGGACGAGGCGCTCGCGGGCGACCGCGGGTCCGCCTCCGGCCGGAACATCGAGCAGAACCGTGCCATCGGCCAGGACGACCCGATGAAGGGGAGCCGCCTCGGCCGCGAGCGCGACAAGGCGGACGGCTACCCCGGTGCAGGCGACCCGGGCGATGCCGAAGGCACCGATGCGGCGCAGGCCACGGAAGGGACGCCGCAGAAGCCTGAGTCCGACGGGTGATGCACTGCTGCGGATGTGCAGCCCAACGGCCATGACGGAGGCCGCCGAAACTGACGTTAGTCGTGGTCGTCGGGATGAGGCGAGTTCTGCGCCTTTTCTGACTGCACCGTGCCTTCCTCGGCGTGCAGTGCCGCGACACGTTCCTGTGCTTCGTGCCGGGCCTGCTCGAGCAGCGCTTCTTCTTCGGGGGTGGGTGTTGACTGCGGTGTCTGCAAGTTGCTCATGGAATTCCTTTGTAAGGAACCACGGTGCCACATCTTGCGGAAGCCAGCGGTAGGAGGCGAGCTAAGCGTCGCTGAAGCCAGTCCGGTGCGCGATCGGAGTGTGCCAATTGTCGGTCTGGTCCCGCTTCAGGCTTCGCCCGGCGTCCAGTCGGGGCTGAAGCCGCCAAGTGCCGGGTGGTACATCTCATCGCCGTCGTGTTGGGTGAACTCGACGTTGAGACGGTCCTCGCGGAGCCCCAATATCTCGACGCAATGTGCGCACAGGGCCTGGGCCACCGCCATGCGGAGTTCGGCAGAGCGGCCCTTGCGGATGTCCAGCATCATCACTGAGACCGGCGTTGGCTCTTCACCTTCTGCAGCAATCCGCCATAGGCCCCCATCGCCGAGTTCGCGCACGGCAACACTGATTCGTCGGATGTCGACGGACATCATTCGTGCGTACGTTTCGCTCATCGAAGCTGCAAGCCGGCGCTTGTCTGCAGTCGAGTACTGCCCGTTCACGTCGAGCTGAAGGTATGGCATCGAAACCTTTCCGAGGTTACCGGCGTTTGCGTTCTGGCCGTCTGCCGAACTCGACGGACCCATTCAGTCCGGGCGGCCGGCGGTGAGTTGCCGGACGACCGCGTCGCGACCGAAGCGCTCGGCTTCCGCCGCTGCGACGTCAATCCAGTCCGGCAGATGCAGCAGCAGATAGACAGCCAAGCCCTCGAGCCGGGGCTCGTAGGTTTGCCGTAGCTGACGGATGGCCTGCAGTGCGGCCTCGTCGTCACGCCAGTCCGGCAGGATCCGGCGGATCGTGGGTGTGAGCAGTTGCAGGGCCTCGGCGTCCATCCGGCGGGCAGACACCTGCTGCACCGGCGTCACGCCCAGCGACTCGCTCGCTTCGTCGAGGATGCGCCTCAAGGCCAGGAAGGTGGCGGTAGCCTGATGACGCCGCGCGTCGTCCGCCCCTGCAATGAGCAGCGTGCACACGTCAAGCACCACGGCCAGGGAAGCCAGCCATGAGTGACCCTCGTGCTGCGACCGATAAAACGCCAACATCGGGTAAACGGCTTGGCTCTCGATCAAATCGCTCGCCCAGATTTCCCAATCCCTCAGCCAGCGTTCGAGCGCCTCGGAGGTGCCATGCGCATGCCAGCCAAGCAATGCGGCAGCGGTCGGTGGCGAGCCGGCCCGCGCTGCGAACTCGATCAGTTGAAGGTCCCGACGGGTGAAGTGCTGATAGAGCACTGGCAGGTAGCCGATGGTCAGCGCGATGAATCCGAAGCCGGTGCCGGCCTCGAGGATCACCAGCAGGCGCGCCAACGAATGGTCCGGCACGTTGTCGCCATACCCAAGGGTGAAGAATGCGTCGCCGCTGATGATGATCTGGCTGACCAGCGTATGGGCGCCGGCTTGCGGCACGAGACTCAGCAGTGCCCAATGCATCAGTCCGAAACCGACAATAAGGCTCGTGCCCCACAAGGCGAACAGCATGACCATCGACAGCGGCCCGTAGACCCCGATGAAGTCCTCGCGCCGACGGCCGATGGGCCAAAGGTCGGCGCACCAAGCCCACACGGCCCAGGTGCACTTGAAGAAATATCGGTTCAGCCGTATCCGCCGACGCACTGGGCGCGGCAGCAGGACCACCTCGAAGGCGTCCACCAGGGTCGCCAGCACCAGGGCGGCGCCGAGCAGCAGGGCGGTTAGAGGCATTGAGGACGATGCAGGGGGAAAGAGCCCCATCATGCCTCGCCCAGACTCAGGCCACTCTGTGTTCAAGGGTGACTTGCTGGTGCCCTCGACAGGAATCGAACCTGTATCTGAGTCTTAGGAGGACCCCGTTCTATCCATTGAACTACGAGGACGCTGGGCAGCGACGACTTTAGCAGCAGTTGTCAGTCGTACTTCAGGGTGTAGATCAGGTCCACGCCGCTCTGGATGCCGGCCTGGCCGCGCAAGGTCAGGCGTTGCGTCAGGTCGTAGAAGATGTAGAGCGTGCCCAGCATGCCGGTCAGGCTGCTTTCGTAGGTGACGTAGAAATCGCTCGCCAGGCGCTTGCCGACGGTGACGGCCGACTCGCGCAGTTCGCCGCCGGGGTTGGGGCCCTTGAAGCCGATCTCGTCCAGACCCAGCCGGCTGGCCAGGCTGCCGCCGGAGCCGCCCTTGCCGAGGCCGCCGAGCAGCGCGAGCGCGGCCTGCTGCATGAGGATCGACTCGCCGCCGCTGCTGGCCGAAGCGCGGCCGAGCACCACCCACGACAGGGTTTCGACGTCCGACAGCGTCGGCTCGGAATACAGCTTCACGCGCGGCGACTGCGCGGTGCCGGTCACCTGCACGCCGGCGCGCTGCGCGATGTTCGGCCGGATCGCCAGGATGTCGAGTGACGGGTTGTCGACCGGGCCGTTGAAGCGCGCCAGCCCGCTCTCGACGTCGAGCTGCTGGCCGTAGGCACGGTACTGGCCCCTGACGGTGCGCACTTCGCCGGTCACGCGCGGCGGTGCGTTCAGCGAGCTGCTGCGGATCTCCAGCTGGCCTTCGAGCCGGGTGGTAATGCCGCGGCCCTGCACCGCGAAGTCCTTGCCAAGGTCGAAGCTCACCACCACGTCCGGTGGCTTGGCGGTCTGCGGCTTGGCCGCCTCCGCGGTGGCACGGGCCGCGTTGCGCTGTGCTGTCTCGGCGGCCTCGCGGGCCTTGGCGGCCGAGCGCACGACCACGTCGGTGCCGAGGCTCGGCGCGGTTTCGTCGGGCAGGATGATGACGGCGCGCTCGGTCTCCAGCTTGCCGCGGACGGTGAACTGCCCGTCGTCGAGCCGCGCCTGCAGATCGCCCGACAGCGTGACCTGGCGGTCGGAGCGCACCAGCAGGCGCAGGCTGCGCAGCTGGCCCTGCATCGCCATGCGGATGCCCGACGCGCTGCTGCCGGCCGGCACCGCGGCCCAGCTCATCTGGCCGGTGGCCGACAAGGTGCCGCCGTCGCGCGCGGCCTCGCTGGCGCTGGTGCTGATGTTGCCGCTCTGGCCTGCGATGCGTGCGCTGCTGCCGCGGCCGCCCTTGAGCGTGAATTCGGTGATATCGACCCGCGTGCCCGACAGCGTGGCGCGCAGGCGGCCGTCGCGCAGGTCCAGCCCCTCGACCAGCGCGCGCAGGGCCAATTGATCGGCCGCCAGGGTGCCGTTCCAGCGCGGCTCGGTGCGGTTGCCCGACAGTGTCGCGTCGGCCTCGAGCGTCCCGGCGATGCGCCAGCCCGGCGGCGCCAGCATCGACCAGACGCCCAGGCTCGGCATGCTGGCCTTCACCTGACCGGCCAGGGGGGCGTCGGCCGGCCATTGCCAGCCACCGTCGCGCTGCAGCACGCGGGTGCGGAGGTCGGCGTTGATGCTGCCGGCACGCAGGCTGTCCCATACCAACTGCGCCTGCACCGCCTCGCCCCGGGCCTCGATGCGCAGTTCGGCCTGCCGCAGGCCGGCGGGCGTGCTGGGGCCTTCGACGCCGCCACTGCCGGTGACCAGCTTGACCTCGCTCTTGGCACCGGTGCCGCGGCTCTCGATGCGGGTGACCAGCGCGGCTTCGCCGGCCTGCACCCGGATGTCACCGCTGCGCCGGGCGATGCGCAGGTCGGCGCGCAGCGCGTCGCCGGCCTCGATGTCCCAGTCGCCGTCGAAAATCAGGTCACCGCTCAGGCCGACGCTGGCGAGCGCGCCGTTGGCGTCGAAGGCCTCGACCCACGCCATCGGCAGCCCCTGCATCTTGCCCTTCGATTGCACGCGGAAGGCGCGCTGCCCGGCGGCGCCGGTCTGGCGGAAGCGCACCGGCGCCCAGTCGATGCGGACGGTGCCGGGCACCGGGCCCTCCAGGGTCGCACCACCGGCGGAGGTGTCGACCTCGAGTCCGGTGGGCGTGGTGCGCACATGGGCGTCGAGCGGCGCGCCGAGCGCGACCGTCCAGGGGCCGGGGCGCGTGCTGTCCTGCGCCCGCAGGCGCAGGCTGGCCAGGGCCGCACGCCAACGGCCGGCGCCCTCGAGGGCGCCGCTGGCGCGGGTGTCGAGCGTCATCTTCCGCGTGCCGCTCTGCGCTTCGCCCTGCAGCGACAGGGTGGCTTGCGCCAGGCTGCCGGCCAGTTCGGCGTGCAGGGCACGCAACTGCACCGGCGGCGCGGCTGGGAGCGGCACGCCGCCCGGTGGCGTCGTCGGCGGTGGCAGGCGCAGGTCAAGCCGCGGCACGGTGAGCGTGGCCTGGACGGTGGGTTCGGCGGTGCCGCGCGGCGCTGGCGTGGTCGCGTTCTGCAGCCGGCGCTGCACGGCCTCCCAGCCACCTTCCCAGCGGGCGTCCAGCCGGGCGCTGCCGTCGGCGTTCGCGCCGGCGAAAACCTTGGCAAGCCCGGGCAGCGCCTCGACCCAGCGCTGCAGCAGGGCGGCGTTGTCGATGTGCGCGTTGATCTGACCGCGACCCTGTGCCGGCGCGATGCGCCCGCTGACCTGCGCATTGCCGCCGGGCAGCACCAGCTTCAGGTCGCCGCTGCCGGCGCGTTCGGCGACGCGGGCCTGCAGCGTGCCGTCGACGCTGGCCTGCGCGGCTTCGACGCGCAGCGTGCGCAAGTCGAGCACCTCGTCTTTCCACCGGCCCTGCGCCACCACGCGGTCGAGCCGGAGGCCTTGCAGCGCGGCGCTGCCCGCGCTGCCTTGCGCCTGGAGGGCGACGTCGAACGCCAGCGCATCGTCGCGCTGCGCGACGTTGGCCCGGCCGCTCACCGGCGCGCCGGCCAGCTGCGTGTGAAGGGCGCCCGGCTGCACGTTGCGCACCGTGGCGCGCACGGCCCAGGGCATCGGGGCGGGGCTCCAGTCGCCTTCGGCGTCGATGCGGCCGCCGCCGGTGCGCACGGTGGCGCCCGGCACGGCCCAGGTGCTGCCGTCGAAGGTGGCGCGGGCCTCGACGCGTTCGACCGGCAGCTTGCCCTGGTCCCACGGGCCAGGCAGGGCGTTGCGGATGTCGGCGCTGGCCTGCCATTGCACGTCGCTGCCAGCGGCACCGGGTCCGGCCTGCACCTGGCCGCTCAGCAGCGTGGTCGGTGCGGTCGGCCACAGGCGCGCCAGGTCGACGTTGCGCAGGTCGGCGTTGGCGTCGATCACCGGCTGTGACTGCCAGGGCGCGATGTTCGCGCGCAGTTGGGCCTGCATCGGCGCGGCGGCGTCCTGTTCGGCCGGCTTCAGGTCGGCGGCGACGGCCAGTCGTGCATCGGCGCCAGCCAGCGTGCCTTCGGCCGTCGCGTTGGCCAGCACGTCGATGCTGCGGCCTTCGGCCAGCGGCGCGCGCACCCGGCCGTCGACGGCCAGGTCGAGCGCCATCGGCCCGTCGGCTTGCAGGGCGGCGCGCGCGCTGTAGTGGCCGTCGGCCAGGTCGACGCCATCGACCGCCAGCGCGTGCCTGCGCTGGGTGTAGGTGTAGTGGCCGGCCAGGTTCTTCGCCTCGACGACCGGCGGCCCGGCCCAGCGGACGGTGGCGATGCGAAAGGGCAGGTCGACGTCCACGGGCAGCACCAGTGGCTCGAGCGGCTGCAGCGGCTCGCTGGTTTCGGGCACGGGGCCGCGCCGCTCGATGAGCACATCTTTGGCGACGACTTCACCCAGTTGCACCTTGCGCTGGAACAGCGGCTTCAGCGTCCAGCCGATCGTGGCGTCGTGCACCTCGACCGACAGCGTCGGGCTCTGCCACTGCAGGTAGCCGATGCGGCCGCCGGTGCGCAGCGAGCCGCTCACCTCGCGGCTCTGCAGCGTCTGGCCGGGCGGCATGTAGCGCGCGGCCTTGGCGAGTGCATAGGCCAGCGACTGGTCGGAGCCCAGCCACCACCAGGCGCCGGCGCTGATCGCGAGCACCAGGACGACCAGCGCCGCCAGGCTCCAGCCCAGGCCGCGCAGCAGGCGGCGCGCGCGCGAGCGGCGGCGGGTGGATGCGATGGGCGGTGCGGGCGTCTGCATGCGCGCTTCTAGAAGCTGAAGCCCAGGCGGAGATGGAGCCTGAACTGCTTCACGTCGACGCCGTAGGCGACGTCGGCCTGGACCGGACCGACCGGGCTGCGCCAGCGCACGCCGGCACCGACGCCGACCTTGGCTTTCAGCGCACCGAACTTGTCGGCCACCGAGCCGGCATCCACGAAGGTGGCGGTTTCGAATTCGCTCAGCTTGCCCTTCCAGACGACCGGTCGCTGCCACTCGACGCTGGCCACGCCGAGGTAGCGGCCGGCCACGATGGCACCGTCGGACCGCTCGGTGCCGATCTGCCGGTAGCTGTAGCCGCGCACCGTGGTGTCGCCGCCGGTCAGGAACAGCAGCGTCGTGGGGATCTGCGCGTTGTCCCGGGCCACCATGGCGCCGCCCTCGGCACGGAACTGCAGACGGCTGCTGCGCGCGACACCGCCGTCCTTGCCCTGCACGGTGCCGATGGGCAGGATGCCGAGCCAGCGTGCATAGCTGCGCACGAAGGGCGCGCGTTCGCCCAGCAGCGTCTGGCCGACGCCCAGTTCCAGCGCCAGGCCCTGGCCGCGCGTGGGCGCGGCGTTGTCGTCGAAGTAGCGGCCGGTCCAGCCCCAGTTGGCGCTGATCGCCGACGCCGAGGGCGGCGCGCCGGTGCCCTCGTTGGTCGCGTAGTCGTACTGCAGGAACAGGCTGCGCTCGATGCGGTCGCCGGTGCGGCCACGGCCCGCGCGCACGCGGCCGCTGTTGGTGTCGTAGGTGCCCGCGGTCTCGTGCTTGAGCAGGCCGGAGCCGAACCAGCGCCAGCCGGTGTTGTCGGGGATGCCGTTCCAGTCGGTGCCGAGCGATTGCGTCTTCTGGTCGATCGACAGCTTCGACACCGCGCGCCAACCGAGCAGCGGCATCTGGTTGTGCACGTGGTCCAGCGACACGCGCGGGCCGCTGTCGGTGGTGAAGCCGACACCGAGTACCACCTTCTGCAGCGGGGCCTCGCGCACCTGCGCGATCACCGGTGCGGCCTGCGGGTCGGTGCCCTCGGTGTCGAGCGTGAGGAAGACCGAGTCGTAGTACCCGCTGCTCGCCAGGCGCTGCTGCGCATCGAGCAGCTTCTGCTGGTCGTAGTCGGAGCCGGTGGGAATGCGGGCGATGCGGCGCGTGCCGTCGGCGCTGTAGCGTTCGACCCCCCGCACGTCGAGCCGGCCGAAGCGGTAGGCCGGGCCGGAGTCGTAAGCGACGCCCAGCTTGGCCTCGCCCTTGTCGGCATCGATCTCGGCGCGGCTGGTCGCGACGTTGCCGGTGGCATAGCGCTTGGCGGTCAGGCTGCGCAGGCCGACGGTCTTGGCGTTGTCCCACGCCGGTTGCGTGAAGAGCTGGCCGGTGCGCAGCGTCCAGGCGGAGCGGATCGCCTCGCGCTGGGCGGCGGCGGCCGGGTCGTCGGCGATGGCACCGCGAAAGCCGATGTCCACCGGGCCGACGCGGGTGGGTTCGCCGGGGTCGACCGTGACCGTCACCTCGCGCGGTGCCTTGCCGGCCGGCGTTTCCTTCAGCTCGAGAGTGAGCGTGGGCGTGAAGTAACCGAGCGTGGCGAGCAGTTCGCGCGCGTTCGCCTCGGCCGCCACCATGAGCCGCGACAACTCGGTGGCGCCGAGGTCGGGGATCTTGCTGTAGCGCTGGATTTCCAGGTGCAGGGCGAGGTAATCGCGAACCGCGTCGGGGCCGCGCACCGCGAGCGTGAAGGCGTCACGGCCATCGCCGGGTGCATCGTCCGAGGCACCGCCGGCCACCGCAGTCCGGCCGGCTTCGGCGTCAACGTCTTTTTTCGGCAGCAGGCTGCATCCCTGCAGCAGAAGGACGATTGCAAAAAGCAACGCCGGCCATGACGCCGGCGTTCGGAAGGGAGCCACCCTGAGCATCGCTGCATTCTGACAGCAGTTGCTGCACGCACCCGCCTGGGGCGCGTCGGACGCAGGCGCGTCCTGCTTTCAGCGGCCGGTGATCTTCTTGGCGACACGCCAGAGAATCGGCGGCACCCACTGGCGAAGCGCGGCCTTGGCGGCGTCGACGCGGCGCGGCGCGATGAAGATGGAAATCGAGCGGTTCAGGTCTTCCTCCGGCACCGGGGTGCCGGTGTAGAAGTAGGCCGCCACCGAGCGGCGCGGCCGGCCGTCGACCGCGTTGAGCGGCGTCGGATGGCCGTGGAAGCTGTTCGGGCCGTGCGGCATCAGCAGCGTGCGGCCGAACTCGGGCTGCACGGTGGTGACGCACTGGCCTTCCTTCGCGTTCCACAGCTCGAGCGCCGAACCCCATTCGGGCTGCCAGTCGCGGTTCAGGTAGGTGATGAACACCATCTCGTTTTTCAGGCCGGTGTGCGGATGGCGGTCGAAGTCGCGGTGCACCGCGAAGCTGCCGCCGGTGCGGCTTTCATGCAGCCCGCCGCCGTGGCGCAGCGGATCGGGGATGAGGTAGGAGGTGCCGCTCACGTCCGACAGCCAGGCGGTGAACCAGCCGGAGTTCACCAGGTCGAAATACAGCTGCGACGCCGGGCCGAGCGCGGCGCCGAGCACCGAGCGCCGGGTGCGCTCGTAGTTGCTCTGCACGTCGTACCAGCCGGTCGCGCGGTGGGTGTCGAATTCCTCGAGGATCAGCTTGAGCAGGTCCGGGTTGAAGAGGCCATCGACCACCAGATGCGGGAAGGGCGCGGCGCCCGCCAGTTGCGCGCGCAGCCGCTGCCGGGCCTCCTGGGTGAAAAACGCCGCATCGACCAACTCGTCCAGCACGAGGGTGGTGCCGCGGATGGTGATGCAGTCCGCCCGCATGGCTCGGACGAGACCCAGGGTCGCGGTGTCATTCATGGCAAAGGGCTGGGCGGACATGGGCAATCTCACAGTGGCCCGGAAGCGAAAGCGCTTTTTTCATGAGGCCGATTGCCCTTAATGTAACCAAAAGCACTCGTATTGTTAAAAATCTTTTCTCAACTTGCGCTACTTTGACAACATCCGCATCGCTTCTTCCAGACCCTTCAGGGTGAGCGGGTACATGCGGTTGGACATCAGCTGCTGCACCACCGAGATGCTCTGGCGGTACTGCCACACGCCCTGTGGCTCGGGATTGATCCAGGCGAACTTGGGAAAGGTGTGGGTGAGCCGCTGCAGCCACTCGGCGCCGGCTTCCTCGTTGTTGTATTCGACGCTGCCGCCCGGTTGCAGGATTTCGTAGGGGCTCATGGTCGCGTCGCCGACGAAGATGAGCTTGTAGTCCTTGTTGTACTTGCGCAGGATGTCCCAGGTCGCGAACTTCTCGGAGAAGCGACGCCGGTTGTTCTTCCACATGAAGTCGTAGACGCAGTTGTGGAAGTAATAGAACTCCAGGTGCTTGAACTCGGTCTTGACGGCCGAGAACAGCTCCTCGACGCGCTGGATGTGCTCGTCCATCGTGCCGCCCACGTCCATCAGCAGCAGCACCTTGACGTTGTTGTGGCGCTCCGGCCGCATCTTGATGTCGAGGTAGCCGGCATTGGCGGCGGTCGACTGGATGGTGTGATCCAGGTCGAGCTCTTCCTCGTGGCCTTCGCGCGCGAACTTGCGCAGGCGCCGCAGCGCGACCTTGATGTTGCGCGTGCCCAGTTCCTGGCTGTCGTCGTAGTCCTTGTAGGCACGCTGGTCCCACACCTTGACCGCGCTCTTGTTCTTGCCGGCGCCGCCGATGCGCACGCCCTGCGGGTTGTAGCCGCCGTGGCCGAAGGGCGAGGTGCCGCCGGTACCGATCCACTTGCTGCCGCCTTCGTGGCGCTCTTTCTGCTCCTCGAAGCGCTTCTTCAGCGTTTCCATGAGCTCGTCCCAGCCCATCTTCTCGATCTTGGCTTTCTCTTCGGCCGTGAACTCGCGCTCGAGCGTCTTGCGCAGCCAGTCGAGCGGCACGTCCTTGGTAAAGTCCGTGAGCACGTCGACGCCCTTGAAGTAGCCCGCGAAGGCGCGGTCGAACTTGTCGTAGTGCTTCTCGTCCTTCACCAGCGCGGTGCGGCTGAGGTAGTAGAAGTCGTCGAGCCCGCAGGCATCGTCGGAATTCGGCCCCACCACGTCGGCCTGGAGGGCCTCCAGCAGCGTCAGGAATTCCTTGACCGACACCGGCAGCTTGGCGGCGCGCAGGGTGTAGAAGAAATCGATCAGCATGGCGGCTCCTTGCGCTCGTCGTCGGGCGTTGCGGTCAGTGGCGCGGCTTGTCCAGCAGGTACAGCAGCTGGGCCTTTACCTCCGGCCATTCGCCGACGCTCAGGCTGTACATCACCGTGTCGCGGATGGTGCCGTCGCGCCGCAGCGCATGGCCGCGGATCACGCCGTCCTTCTTGGCACCCAGGCGCTCGATGGCGCGCTGCGACGCGAAGTTGAAGTTGTCGGTGCGCCAGCCCACCACGTTGCAGCCGAGCGTGTCGAACGCGTGCGTGAGCATCAGCAGTTTGCAGGTGGTGTTGACGTGGGTGCGCTGGCAGCGTTTGGCATACCAGGTGTAGCCGACCTCGACCCGTTTCACTGCCGGAAGGATGTCGTGGTAGCTGGTGCTGCCGAGCACCGTGCCCGTGGCTTCATCGGTGACGGCAAAGGCGAAGCGGTTGCCGGCCTCCCGCATCTGCAGCGCGGTTTCGATGTAGCCGCGCGTGTCTTGCGGCTCGGGCACCGAGGTCACACGGATCTGCCAGAGCTCGCCATCGGCGGCTGCGGCGCGCAGGCCTTCTTCATGCGCCAGGGCCAGCGGCACCAGCGCAATGCCGCGCGAAGAGAGCGTCACGGGTTCGACAAATGCCAATCTCAACTCCTCGGGTCGCCGTATTTGCGCTTGTACAGGGCGCGTGCAATTTGCACACCGGCGCCGCCGCCGATGCCGATCAGCAGGATGCCGAAGATCGTGCTGTTGCCGTAGCCGGCGCCCAGCGCATCGAGGCCGAGCATCAGCCCCACCCAGCGGCCGAGCAGTGCGCCACCCAGGAACAGTGCGGCCTGTGCCACGCCAAGCAGCAGCAGCTGCTTCGTCGGATGCGGGGTTGCGCTCATCGTTTTGGCGGGTTCAACGGTTGTTGCGTTGCATGAACACGAGCTTTTCGAACAACGTCACATCCTGTTCGTTCTTGAGCAGCGCGCCCACCAGTGGCGGCACCGCCACCTTGTCGTCCCTGCTCTGCAGCGCTTCGAGCGGGATGTCCTCGGCGACCAGCAGCTTGAGCCAGTCGAGCAGTTCGGACGTGGAGGGCTTCTTCTTCAGGCCCGGCAGGTTGCGCACGTCGTAGAAGGTCTTCATCGCCGCGGCGAGCAGGTCCTGCTTGAGCGTGGGGAAGTGCACCGCGACGATGCTCCGCATCGTGTCCGCATCGGGGAACTTGATGTAGTGAAAGAAGCAGCGGCGCAGGAAGGCGTCGGGCAGTTCCTTCTCGTTGTTGGAGGTGATGAAGACCACCGGCCGGTGCTTGGCGCGAATCAGCTCCCGCGTCTCGTAGCAGTAGAACTCCATGCGGTCGATTTCGCGCAGCAGGTCGTTCGGGAATTCGATGTCGGCCTTGTCGATCTCGTCGATCAGCAGCGCCACCGGCTGCTCGGCGGTGAAGGCCTGCCACAGCACGCCCTTCACGATGTAGTTGTGGATGTCCTTGACGCGCTCGCCGCCGTCGACGTCGGCCAGTTGCGAATCGCGCAGGCGGCTCACCGCGTCGTATTCGTACAGGCCCTGTTGCGCCTTGGTGGTCGACTTGATGTGCCACTGCAGCAGCGGCAGACCCAGCGCGCTGGCCACTTCCTCGGCCAGCATCGTCTTGCCGGTGCCCGGCTCGCCCTTGACGAGCAGGGGGCGGGTCAGCGTGATGGACGCGTTGACCGCGAGCATCAGATCCTGGGTGGCAACGTAGTTGTCGGAGCCCTTGAATTTCATGGATGACATCGAGCGGGGGTGGGTGAATCGGCGCATTCGATCGGCGTTGCCGGCTGCCGGTGTCGCCAAGGCACGGGGCCGCCAGGACCCCCCGCATATAATCAAATGTTGATCTGAAAAAACTGTTTCTCCACGAGATTGTGCGCGCAAAATGAACAAGTTGTTGACCACGATGTTTGCCCTTGCTGTCGCTTGCGTGACGGTCTCCGCCCAGGCTCAGAAACTCACCGGCAGCGTTGAGAACGGTGCCAAGAAGACGGCCATGTGCGTCGGCTGCCACGGCATCATCGGCTACCAAGCCAGCTTCCCCGAAGTGCACAAGGTCCCCAAGATCGGCGGCCAGAGTGCCACCTACATCAGCGCGGCACTGGCGGCCTACAAGGCTGGCGACCGCAAGCACCCGACGATGCGCGCCATCGCCGACAGCCTCACCGACCAGGACATCGCCGATCTCTCCGCTTACTACGCGCAGCTCGGCATCAAGGAGGGCGAGGCACCACCCGCGACGCCCGCCCGGCAACCGAGCGAACGCGTCCAGGCGCTCATCACCCGCGACAAGGCGAACGCCTGCACCACCTGCCATGGCGCCAACTTCAACACCCCGAACGACGGCACCGTGGCCAAGCTGGCCGGCCAGCATGCCGACTACCTGTTCGTCGCCCTCAAGTCGTACAAGGTCGAGAGCCACGCCCAGCTCGGTCGTTCCAACGGCGTGATGGGCGGGCAGGCCAAGAAGTTCACCAACGCCGAGTTGAAGGAACTGGCCGGCTACATCAGCGCGCTGCCGGGCGACGTGAAGACGGTGCCCGAATCCCGCTTCCACACGGCCAGCAAGTAAGCCGCAGGCCGCTCCTTTCTGCCATTGCCAGGCCCGCCGCGTGCGGGCCTCGTCGTTTCCGGCGACCGGCGATCGGCGATCGAACAGGAGAAACCCTCGAACTGGTCGATCAGCGACCGATTGCGCGCGATGATCGATCGCGCTGTGCGCCCGCCGCCTCGACACGGCGGGACGCGGCCGCCTACAGTTCCGCCTGCGGTCGCCCGCAGCGCGGTCGGCCCTTTCATCGACGAGACGATCCCATGACCCCAGGCACCCACGGCATCCATCGCATCAACGGCAGCACGCAGGCCTACCTCATCCCGGGCGATCCGGTGCGCAACGTGCGGCTGCCGCGGATGTTCAACGCCGTGTTCGAGCGCTTCGACATCGACGCTGTGCTGCTGCCGATGCAGGTGCCGCGCCGTGACTTCGCCGTCTTCTTCGCGGCGGCCTTCCTGGCGCGCAACGTGCGCGGCATGCTGCTCGCGCCCCCGCACAAGGCGCTGGTGATCGACCTGCTCGATGGCTGCGGGCTGATCGGCCGCGTGGCCGGCTCGGTGAACGTGGTGCGTCGCACCGAAGACAACCGGATCGAGGGCGACCTGTTCGACGGCGAAGGGCTCGTCGGCGCGCTCGACTACTACCGCATTCCCTTCCGCGGCAAGCGCGTGCTGGTGCTGGGCGCCGGCGTGAGCGCAGCCGCCGTGGGCGTGGCCCTGGTCGAGGGCGGCGAGGTCAACGGGGTGGCGCACCTGGCCTTCTTCGACAGCGCCGCAGGCAAGGCGGCCGGCGTGGCGGCCAAGCTCGACGCCTTCTTCGATGCCGACGTGGCGGCCGTCGACAGCAACGCACCCGAAGGCTACGACCTGGTGGTGAACGCGACGCCGCTCGGGCTGAACGAGGGCGACGCACTGCCGCTCGACGTGGCCCGCATGGAGCGCCATGCCGCCGTCTTCGACATCCTGCTGCGCGGCCAGCCGACGCCGCTGGTGCAGGCGGCGCGCGCCCGCGGGCTGCATGCGCAGGCCGGCTTCGAGATGCTGATCCAGCAGATGCCGCACTACCTGCGCTACTTCGGCTTCGAGCAGGTGGCGCGCGCGCTCAGCAAGGACGCCGACTTCCTGCGCGAGCGCATCTATCCCGAGGCCATGCATGGCGAAATCCGCCAGCCGTTGCGCTACCACGCGCCCTGAGGCGCGGCATTCCGACTTCCTTCCGTTTCGACCCGCTCCATGATTTCTGGCAAGACCACCCTCATCGCCCACTTGGGCTACCCCACCGAAGCCTTCAAGGCGCCGATGATCTACAACCCCTGGTTCGACAAGCAGGGCATCGACGCGGTGGTGGTGCCGATGGGCGTCAAGCCCGATGCGTACGCCACGGTGCTGGCTTCGCTGTTCCAGTTGACGAACATCCGCGGCGCGCTCGTCACCATGCCGCACAAGATCGCGACCGTGGCGCTGATGGACGAGGTGACGCCGACTGCGCGCATTGCCGGCGCCTGCAACGCCATCCTGCTGCGGCCCGACGGCACGCTGCTGGGCGACCAGTTCGACGGCGCAGGCTTCGTGCGCGGCGTCGAGCGCAAGGGCCGGGCGTTCAAGGGCACGCGCGTGCTGGTGTCCGGCACCGGCGGCGTGGGCTCGGCCATCGCAGCGTCCATTGCGGCGGCCGGCGCGGCCGAGATCGCGCTGTTCGACGCCAGCGATGCCTCGGCCAAGGTTTTGGCTGGCCGCCTGCGCGAACACTACCCGGCGCTGACGGTGCGCACCGGCTCGAACGATCCAGCTGGCTTCGACGTGGTCGTCAACGCGACGCCGCTGGGCATGAAGGAGGGCGACCCGCTGCCCTTCGATGTCGACCGCATCGGCCCCGACACCTTCGTCGGCGAGGTCGTGATGAAGTCCGAGTACACGCCGCTGTTGCAGGCGGCCAAGGCCAAGGGCTGCGCGGTGCAGGTGGGCACCGACATGCTGTTCGAGATGATCCCGGCCTACCTGGAGTTCTTCGGCTTCGGTACTGCGTCTCCGGACGAACTGCGGGCCGCCGCGCAGTTGCGCTACTAAATGATCGGCCGCATCGCCTCGGCCACCTCGCGCAGCACCGGCAGCAGCTTCTTGCGTAAATCGTCGTCCGGGTAGACCTGCCGCTGCACGGTCACGCTCAGCGCGTACTGGCAGCGTCCCTTGCGGTCCTTCAATGCGACAGCGAGGCCGCTGAGGCCGACGTTGAGGTGCTGCTCGGCCTGCCAGTGGTCGAGCTGCCGCGCCGCCAGCACGCTCTCCCGGAAGCGGGTTGCATCGACCGGCGCCGCGCCGGTGAAGCTGGCGAAGTCGTGTTCGGCGATCCATTCTTCAAGCGCCGCGTCGTCGAAGGTCGACAGCAGCACGAAGCCCTGCGACACCACATGCGCTGGCACCCGCGCGCCGGGGTGGAAGCCGATCGACACCATGCGCGGTGCATTGCTGCGCGCCAGGTACACCACCTCGTGGCCGTCCAGCGCGCCGACATTGAGCGTCTCGCCGCACTGCATCGAGGCCCGCTGGATGTACGGCTGCACCAACCGCGGCACGCGGGCGCCCTCGAGGTAGGCCTGCCCCAGCCGCAGCACGCGCGGCAGCAGCCAGTAGTACTTGCCGTCGGTCGCCGCATAGCCGTAGTGCACCAGGCTCAGCAGGTAGCGGCGGGCTGCGGTGCGCGTCAGGCCCGCGTGTTCGCCGGCTTCGGTCGCCGTCAGGCGGGTGCGCTCGTCGGTGAAAGCCTCGATCACGCGCAGCCCCTTGCCCAGGCCTTCGATGAGGAGTTTGCGGTCGATCGGAGCGGCGTTGTCGGTGCGTGTCATGGCCTAGGTCTAACCCGAGTTTCGTGCGTATTTTGATCGCATGCGGTCGATCATCGATCGCGTCCGCGACGCATACCGTTGTCCGCGCCGCTGGGCCTTTCTAAAGTCGGTGCATGACCACCCGCCGCCACGCCTGACCATGCACCGCTCGATCGCCACGGTGTCGCTCAGCGGCACCCTGCGCCAGAAGCTCGAAGCCATCGCCGCGGCCGGCTTCGACGGCTTCGAGCTGTTCGAGAACGACTTCATCCACTTCAACGGCTCGGCCGCCGCGCTGGGCGCCATCGCGCGCGACCTGGGCCTGTCGCTCGACCTGTACCAGCCTTTTCGCGATTTCGAAGCCATGCCGGAGCCGCAGTTCCGCCGCAGCCTGGAGCGCGCCGAGCGCAAGTTCGACCTGATGCAGGCGATGGGCGCCCGGCTGATGCTGTGCTGCTCCAACACCTCGCCGATGGCCATCGACGACCCGTCGCGCGCCGCGGCGCAGTTGCACGCATTGGCCGAGCGCGCCGCGCAGCGCGGCCTGCGCGTCGGCTTCGAGGCGCTGGCCTGGGGCCGCTTCACGTCGCGCTACGGCCAGGCCTGGGACATCGTGCGACGGGCCGACCACCCGAACCTGGGCTTGATCCTCGACAGCTTCCACACGCTCTCGCTGAAGGACGACCCGGCCGGCATTGCCGACATGCCCGGCGAAAAGATCTTCTTCCTGCAGATGGCCGACGCGCCGCTGATGGCGATGGACGTGCTGCAGTGGGCGCGGCACCACCGCTCGTTCCCGGGCCAGGGCGACTTCGATGTCGTGACTTTTCTCGAGCAGACGCTGCGCGCCGGCTACACCGGCCCGCTGTCGCTGGAGATCTTCAACGACGTGTTCCGCGAGACGCCCAACCGGCGCACGGCGGTCGACGCGATGCGCTCGCTGCTGTACCTCGAGAGCCAGGTGCGCGAGCGCCTGGACGAGGCACGACCTGCCCCGGTCGCGCTGTTCAACCCGCCGCCGCTGCCGGCGCTCTCTGGCATTTCGTTCATCGAGTTCGCAGTCGACGAGGCGGCGGCCGCATCGCTCGGCGCCCTGCTGCAGCAACTCGGCTTCCGCCGTGTCGGGCGGCACCGGTCCAAGGCCGTGGTGCTGTACCGCCAGGGCGAGGTGCACCTGATCGTCAACGCGCAGCCCGACTCGTTCGCGCGCGAGCGCTTCGATGCGCACGGCGCCTCGGTCTGCGCGCTGGGTCTGCGCACGGACGCGCCGGAGGCCGCTGCGGAGCGCGCCGTCGCCATGCGCTCGCAGCCGCACCACAGCCCGGTCGGCCCGGGCGAAGTGCGGGTACCGGCAATCGTGGCGCCGGGGGGCAACCTGGTGCATTTCGTGGCGAGCGCGCTAGGTCGCGACGGTCTGTACGCCGCAGATTTCGTGCTGAACGACGCAGGCCCAGGCGAAACGGATGCGGGGCTCCTCGCCATCGACCATGTGGCTCTCGGCCTGGACATTGACCAGCTCGACACCTGGGTGCTGTTCTCGCGCGCGGTGCTCGGCATGGAACCCGGGGAGCGCCTCGAACTGGCCGACCCCTTCGGCCTCATCCGCAGCCGTGGCGTCGCCAATGCGGACCGCAGCGTGCGCCTGGTGCTCAACGTGTCGCTGAGCCAGCGCACGCGCACCGCGCGCACCCTGCGCAGGAGCGGCGGCGGCGCGGTGCACCACATCGCGCTGCGCTGCGACGACATCTTCGCGAGCGTGGCACGGCTGCGCGCCAATGGCGTGGCCTTCGTGCCGATCTCCGGCAACTACCATGACGACCTCGCCACCCGCATGGACCTCGACGAAGGGCTGATCGAACGCATGCGCGAGTCCGGCGTGCTGTTCGACCGCTCGCCCGACGGCGACTACCTCCACATCTACACCGAGAGCTTCGAGAACGGCCTGTTCTTCGAGGTGGTGCAACGCGTCGACGGCTACGACGCGTATGGCGCGACCAACGCGCCCGCACGCATGGCATCACAGGCCCAGTCATAACAACCCGATCACCGACCAGGAGACAACCATGAGCAGCATCCACTTACCCGGCGAGCCGCAAGGCAAGCACCAATCCCGAAAGGCCACCGCCAGCGGCTGGATCGGCTCGGCGCTGGAGTACTACGACTTCTTCATTTACGCCACCGCCGCGGCGCTGATCTTTCCGCAGATCTTCTTTCCGAAGGGCGACCCGCAGATCGCGATCATCGCGTCGCTCGCGACCTACGGCGTGGGCTATGTGGCGCGCCCGATCGGTGCGCTCGTGCTCGGCCACTGGGGCGACACCCACGGCCGCAAGCACGTGCTGATCGTCTGCATGTTCCTGATGGGCTTCTCGACCGTGGCCGTCGGCCTGCTGCCGACCTACGACCAGGTCGGCCTGTGGGCGCCCGCGCTGCTGGTGCTGATGCGCCTGATCCAGGGCTTCGCGGTGGCCGGGGAGATCTCGGGTGCCAGCTCGATGATCCTCGAGCACGCGCCTTTCGGGCGGCGCGGCTTCTTCGCCAGCTTCACGCTGCAGGGCGTTCAGGCCGGCCAGATCCTCGCAGCGGCGGTGTTCTTGCCGCTCGCGCACTACATGCCTGCGGACGCCTTCAACAGCTGGGGCTGGCGCATCCCGTTCCTGCTGAGCTTCCTGGTCATCGTCGCGGGCTACATCATCCGCCGCGAGGTCCACGAGACGCCTGCCTTCACCGAAGTCGACAAGAGCGGCCAGGTGCCGAAGGCGCCGGTGATCCAGGCCGTGACCGAAAGCTGGCGCGACATGCTGCGCGTGATGTGCTGCTCGCTGATGAACGTCATCCCGGTGGTCGCCACCATCTTCGGTGCGGCCTACGCGGTGCAGCCCGGCTACGGCATCGGCTTCGAGAAGGACGTGTACCTGTGGATCCCGGTCATGGGCAACATCCTGGCCGTGATCGTGATTCCGTTCGTCGGCAACCTGTCGGACAAGCTGGGCCGGCGTCTGCCGATCATCGTCGGCGCGCTGGGTTCGGGGCTGCTGTCCTTCGGCTACCTGTATGCCATCAGCATTCACAACGTGCCGCTGGCCATCGTCATGTCGCTGCTGATGTGGGGCGTGGTCTACCAGGGCTACAACGCGGTGTTCCCGAGCTTCTACCCGGAGATGTTCCCGACGCGCACGCGGGTGTCGGGCATGGCGATTGCGCAGAACATCGGCACCGCCATCACGGCCATGCTGCCGGCGCTGTTCGTGGCGGTGGCACCGCCCGGTGCGGTGAACATCCCGCTCATCGTCGGCTCGATCACGCTGGGCATCTGCGCGATCGCGGCCGTCTCGGCCTACACCGCGCGCGAAACCTCTCGCGTGCAGATGAAGGACCTCGGCAGCGTCGATGCGGTGCCCGTGCCGGCGCAGGAGTACGAGCGCCTGCGGGAACAGGCGATGAACGAGGGACGGTTGACGCGCGCCGCGGCCTGATCCTGGCGGGCACATGAAAAAGGGGCGCACCGTACGGTGCGCCCCTTTTTTTTGCTCGAGCCGTGCCGTGCTCTTCAGACGTCGAAGAACACCGTCTCGTCCGCGCCCTGCATGCGGATGTCGAAGCGGTAGAGCACCGCGCCGTCCTGTTCGACGCGCTGTGCGATCAGCGTCGGGCGGCGTGCGGCGGGCACGCTCTGCAGCACGGCGTCTTCCGCATTCGCCGCGGCCTCGTCGCTGAAATAGATGCGCGTGAAGGCATGCACCAGCAGGCCGCGCATCGTCACGATGACGTTGATGTGCGGCGCCTCGCCCGGCGCCTCGGCGCCCGGCTTGACGGTGTGGAACACGAAGCGCTTCTGCGCGTCGGTGCCGGTGCCGCAGCGGCCGAAGGCGCGAAAGCCGCGCGCCTGCGCGTCTTCCACCGATTGCGGATAGCGGCCTTCGCCGTCGGGCTGGCTGATCTCGATCATCGCGTCGAAGATCGCGTTGCCGTCGCCGTCGAACACGCGGCCTTCGAGCCGGATGCGCTCGCCCACGGCGGCGTCCAGCGCGACGGTCGCGTCGAAGGGCTGGTCGAAGTCGTAGCCGTACTGCGTGGCCGTGAGGCCGTAGGCGAAGTAGGGGCCGACCGTCTGCGACGGGGTCTGGCCGAAGTTGGTTTCCAGTGCGCTCATCATGGTGGGAGTCTCCTGCTTCAGCGGTTTTCGAAAGGCGTCTCGTCGGCACCGCGCAGCACGATGTCGAACTGGTAGCCCAGCGCGTAGTCGGGCTCGGTGATGTCGAGGCTGAAGTCGGCGATCAGGCGGTTGCGGTACTTCTCGGGCGTGCCGGTGACCATCGGGTCGTATTGCAGCAGCGGGTCGCCGGGGAAGTACATCTGCGTCACCAGCCGGCTCGCGAAGTGCTGGCCGAACAGCGACAGGTGGATGTGCTGCGGCCGCCACGCGTTGGGGTGGTTGCCCCACGGGTAGGCGCCCGGCTTGATGGTGAGGAAGCGGTAGCGGCCTTCGTCGTCGGTCAGGCAGCGGCCGGCACCGAGGAAGTTCGGGTCGAGCGGCGCGTCGTGCTGGTCGACCTTGTGCACATAGCGGCCCGAGGCGTTGGCCTGCCACAGCTCGACCAGCGTGTTGCGCACCGGGCGGCGACGCTCGTCGAAGACCTGCCCGGTGAGGATCATGCGTTCGCCGATCGGCTCGCCGTTGCGGCGTGCGTTGCGCGTGAGGTCGTGGTCGAACTCGCCGATGCTGCCGTGGCCGTACACCGGCTGCTGCAGTTCGCCGAGTGACGCCTTCAGCGGGATGAGCGGCTGCAGCGGGCCGCGCTTGGCCGTCGACTTGTAGCCGGGGTAGATGTACGAGGGGTGGCTCTTCCAGTCGCGCGGGTCGAGCGTGCGCAAGGCGGCGCCGGAGGTGGCGGGTGGGGTCATGGGTGTCTCCATCGTCGGGGGGAACTCGCACTCTATTCATGCGCGATGTTGATGTAAATTGACCATTCTGTGATTTCTCATAACCAGCGGTAATTCGATGACGACGCCTTCCGAGGTCTTCGCGCGCGGCGTGCAGCTGCGGCATCTGCGCTGCCTGGTGGCGGTGGCGCAGGAGCGCCACCTGGCGCGCGCGGCGGAGCGCCTGTCGCTGAGCCAGCCGGCCATGTCGAAGACCCTGGCCGAGCTCGAGGCGCTGGCCGGCATGCGCCTGGTCGAGCGCGGCGAGGCCGGGCGGCGCGGCATCCAGCGCTTCACCGTCGCAGGCGAACAGCTGCTGGCCCACGCGTTGCGCGTGCTCGAAGCCATTGACGCCGGCGCGCAGTCGCTGCGGCCGGACGGCGGCGAGCGCGTCGAGCGCCTGCGCGTCGGGGCGTTGCCGAGCGTCGCGCCGACGCTGCTCGTCGATGCGCTCCTGGCGCTGCGCGAACGCATGCCGGCGCTGCAGGTCGAGGTGCGCACCGGCGTCAACGCGGTGCTGTTCGATGCGCTGCGCGCCGGCGAGCTCGACCTGGTGTGCGGCCGCATGAGCGACCCGCAACGCATGGTGGGCCTGAGCTTCGAGCTGCTGTGCGCCGAGCCTCTGGCGCTGGTCGTGCGGCCGGGGCATCCGCTGGCCCGTGACGCGGCGCCCTCGGTGCAGGACGTGATGGTGCACCCGCTCGTTGTCTACAGCGAAGGCACGATTCCCCGGCACCACACCGAGAGCCTGCTGTCGGGCCTCGGGCTGCGGCTGCCGGCCACGCACACGCAGACGCTCGACCTCGCGGTCGCGCGGGCGCTGGTGCTGCGATCGGATGCGGTGTGGTTCACGCCGGCCGGCGCGGTCCGCGACGAACTGCTGTCGGGCGCGCTGGTGCGGCTGCGCGTGGCCACCGCCGGCACCGAGGAGCCGGTCGGCCTGCTGTTGCGCAGCGGCGTGGAACTGTCGGCGGCGCAGCGCACGCTGGCGGCCCTGCTTCGCGACGCGGCACCGGCCCACGCGGCCGCGCTGGTCAGTCGCGGGTAGCTCTGCGCTGCACGCAGTCGACGTACGCCTCGCCATCGGGCGGGCGCCCGGCGCGCTGGGCCTCCCACATCATCCGGCCGAGGCATTCCATCGCCGCGTGATGGGCGTCGAGCAGCGAGCTGCGGGCCGCCAGCAGTTCGACCGCCTGGCGGATGCCGCGGGGCTGGTCGATGGAGCATTGCTCGCTGATCGACAGGTGCATCGACAGATGCAGAAACGGGTTCTCCTGCCCGTCCTTGCCGTCGTACACGCGGGTCACCGCGGCGTCGGCATCGGCCAGGTCGGCGTGGTATTCGGGATGCGCGTCGATCCAGCCGGCGGCGATGGTCTCGAGCGCTTCCATCGGCAGGCCGTCGCGGTGCTTCGCGTAGACATTGCAGAAGAAGCGGCGCACTTCTTCCTGGGTGGGATTGAACATGATTCGCTCGAGGGTAGCACCGGCCGCGTGGTGCGTCAGAGCAGCCGCGAAATCTCCGCCGCCGCCGCACGCAGCCCCGGCAGCATCGTCTCCTGCATCACCTTCGCGCTGGTGCGGTTGGCCTGGCCGCTGACGTTGAGCGCGGCCACGGTGCGGCCGTTGCGGTCGGTCACCGGCGCGGCGATGGAGATCAGGCCTTCCTCCAGCTCCTGGTTCATCAGGCACCAGCCCTGGCGCCGCGCCTGCGCGACCTTCGCGACCAGCGTGTCGACGTCGGTGATGGTGTAGCGGGTGAGCGCGGTGCGCTCCGACGCCTCGAGCCGCTCGCGCACCGTGGCCTCGTCGAGGTCGGCCAGCAGCATGCGGCCGAGCGAGGTGCAGTAGGCCGGCAGCCGCGTGCCGACCGCGAGGTTGATGCGCATGATCTTGTGCGTCTGCACGCGCAGCACGTAGACGATGTCGGTGCCGTCGAGCACCGCGGCCGAGCACGATTCCTTCACCTGCCGCACCAGCGCTTCCATCACCGGCTCGGCGCGGTTCCAGATCGGCATCGACGACAGGTAGGCGAAGCCGAGCTCGAGGATGCGCGCCGTGAGCGCGAAGCGCTTGCCGTCGGTCTCGACATAGCCGAGCGATTGCAGCGTGAGCAGGATGCGCCGTGCGCCGGCGCGCGTGAGGCCGGTCGCGGCGGCGACCTCGCTGAGCGTCTGGCGTGGCGCGGTGGCGCTGAAGGAGCGGATCACCTGCAGCCCGCGCGCGAAGGACTGCACGTAGCTGTCGCCCGGCGACGGGGCGGTTTCCTCTTCTTGTCTCGTGTTTGCCATCAGTGGCCTTTGTTGTTTAGAATTCATTATAAGAACAAATGTTCGACATACGAACAAATAGAGAGCCCCCCTCCGAGTGTCATGCTCGGCTTCTCCATCCTTCACCGGAGACAGATTCCATGATCGACAAGATCGCGCCTTCGATCGCCGATGCCATGTCCGGCATCCAGGACGGTGCCACCGTGCTGATCGGCGGCTTCGGCACCGCCGGCATCCCCCTCGAACTCATCGACGGCCTGATCGAGCAGGGCGCCCGGGACCTCACGGTCGTCAACAACAATGCGGGCAACGGCGAGAGCGGCCTGGCGGCGCTGCTCAAGGCCGGCCGCGTGCGCAAGATCATCTGCAGCTTCCCGCGCCAGGTCGACAGCCAGATCTTCGACGGCCTGTATCGCAGCGGCAAGCTCGAACTCGAACTGGTGCCCCAGGGCAACCTGGCCGAGCGCATCCGCGCCGCCGGTGCCGGCATCGGCGCCTTCTTCTGCCCGACCGGCTACGGCACCGAACTGGCCAAGGGCCGCGAGACGCGCGAGATCGACGGCAAGCACTATGTGCTGGAGTACCCGATCTACGGTGACGTCGCACTGGTGAAGGCCGAGACGGGCGACCGTTGGGGCAATCTGACCTACCGCATGGCCGCGCGCAACTTCGGCCCGGTGATGGCGATGGCGTCGAAGAAGACCATCGCGACCGTGCATGAGATCGTCGAACTCGGCGCGCTCGACCCCGAGAGCATCGTCACCCCCGGCGTGTTCGTGAAGCACGTGGTGAAGATCGATCGCGTGGCCACCCAGGCCGGCGGTTTCAAGAAGGCGGCATGACCATGAGCACGACCACTGCAACTTACCAACGTCGCACCAAGGACCAGCTCGCCGCGCGCGTGGCGCAGGACATCTTCGACGGCGCCGTCGTCAACCTCGGCATCGGCCAGCCGACGCTGGTGGCCAACCACCTGCCGGCCGGCCGCGAGATCGTGCTGCAGAGCGAGAACGGCATCCTGGGCATGGGCCCGGCACCGGCTGCCGGCAGCGAGGACTACGACCTCATCAATGCCGGCAAGCAGCCCGTCACGCTGCTGGCGGGCGGCTCCTTCTTCCACCATGCCGACAGCTTCGCGATGATGCGCGGCGGCCACCTCGACATCTGCGTGCTCGGCGCCTTCCAGGTGTCGGCCACCGGCGACCTGGCGAACTGGAGCACCGGCGAAGAAGGCGCCATCCCCGCCGTCGGCGGCGCGATGGACCTCGCCATCGGCGCGAAACAGACCTGGGTCATGATGGACCTGCTGACCAAGGCCGGCGTGAGCAAGATCGTTCAAGCGTGCAGCTATCCGCTGACCGGCATCGGCTGCGTGAAGCGCGTCTACTCCGACCTCGCCACGCTCGAATGCACGCCCGACGGGTTGAAGCTGATCGATGTCGTCGACGGCCTCACGCACGCCGAACTCGAGACGCTGATCGGCCTGCCGATCGCCGCCTGACCGCACCACGCGGCACCCTGCGGCGCCACCCGACACCACCAAGGAAGAGACACATGAGCAACAAGCAAGCCTTCATCTGCGACGCCATCCGCACCCCCTTCGGCCGCTACGGCGGTGCGCTGTCCAGCGTGCGCACCGACGACCTCGGCGCGATCCCGCTCAAGGCGCTGATGGAACGCAACAAGAACGTCGACTGGCAGGCCGTGGGCGACGTGCTCTACGGCTGCGCCAACCAGGCCGGCGAAGACAACCGCAATGTGGCGCGCATGTCGGCGCTGCTGGCCGGCCTGCCACTGGAACTGGGCGGCGCGACCATCAACCGCCTGTGCGGCTCGGGCCTCGACGCGGTCGGTTCGGCCGCGCGCGCCATCAAGGCCGGCGAAGCGGGCCTGATGATCGCCGGCGGCGTCGAAAGCATGAGCCGCGCGCCCTTCGTGATGCCCAAGGCCGAGTCGGCCTTCAGCCGCGCCAACGCGGTGTACGACACCACCATCGGCTGGCGCTTCGTCAACAAGCTGATGAAGGCGCAGTACGGCGTCGACTCGATGCCCGAGACGGCCGAGAACGTCGCCACCGACTACAAGATCGAGCGCGAGGCGCAGGACCGCATGGCGCTCGCGTCGCAGCAGCGCGCCGTCGCTTCGCAGAAGTCCGGCTTCTTCGATGCCGAGATCGTGCCGGTGACGGTTCCGCAGAAGAAGGGTGACGCGATCATCGTCAGCAAGGACGAGCATCCGCGCGAGACCAGCATGGAGTCGCTCGCCAAGCTCAAGGGCGTGGTGCGCCCCGACGGCACCGTGACTGCCGGCAACGCCAGCGGCGTGAACGACGGTGCCTGCGCGTTGCTGCTGGCCGACGAAGCCAGCGCGGCCAAGCACGGCCTGACACCGCGCGCCCGCGTGGTCGGCATGGCGACCGCCGGCGTCGCGCCGCGCGTGATGGGCATCGGCCCGGCGCCCGCCACGCAGAAGGTGCTGGCGCTGACCGGCCTGACGATCGACCAGATGGACGTGATCGAACTCAACGAAGCCTTCGCGGCCCAGGGCCTCGCGGTGCTGCGCCTGCTCGGCCTCAAGGACGACGACGCCCGCGTGAACATCAACGGCGGCGCCATCGCGCTGGGCCACCCGCTGGGTGCCAGCGGTGCCCGCCTCGCGACCACCGCCATCAACCAGCTGCACAAGCAGGGCGGCCGCTACGCGCTGTGCACGATGTGCATCGGCGTGGGCCAGGGCATCGCCGTGATCCTCGAACGCGTCTGACAGAGAAAGAATCCATGAGTCCACAAGAAGTCGCCCTGGTCACGGGCGGCAGCTCCGGCATCGGCCGGGCTACCTGCGAGGCGCTGCTGGCGCAAGGCCGCACCGTCGTCAACCTCGACTACAACAAGCCGGACTGGAGCCATGCCAACCTGGTGTCGCTCCAGGCCGACCTGACGAAGGAAGCCGAAACCCAGGCGATTGCGCAGCAGATCACCTCGACCTATGCCGTCACGGCGCTGGTCAACAACGCGGGCGCCACGCGCCCCGGCACGATCGACACCGCGACGATGGCCGACCTCGACTATGTCGTGGGCCTGCACTTCAAGGCCAGCATGATCCTGATCCAGGCCGCGCTGCCGGCGCTGCGGGCGTCGGGCCACGGCCGCATCGTGAACGTGGCGTCGCGCGCGGCGCTGGGCAAGCCCGAGCGCATCGTCTACTCGGCCACCAAGGCCGGCCTGATCGGCCTCACGCGCACGCTGGCGATGGAATTGGGCGGCGACCAGATCACGGTGAATGCCGTGGCGCCGGGCCCGATCGCGACCGAATTGTTCCGCAAGAGCAACCCCGAAGGGGCGCCGCAGACCCAACGCATCATCGACAGCATCGTCGTGAAGCGCCTCGGCACAGCGGACGACGTGGCGCGCGCCACGATGTTCTTCCTCTCGCCCGACAACGGCTTCGTCACCGGGCAGGTGCTCTATGTGTGCGGCGGCACGACGCTGGGTGTCGCGCCGATCTGAACGGTCCGGGCTCCTGTCCCCTCCGCGGGCGAATCTTTCGCCAATTCTTTCCGGTGCAGCCCTCAAGTTCTCAGGGTAAGTGCCGATATAGAACCTGTTTCGTCCGCTTCGCTCCAGGCGCATGGCCGCCTGTGTTTCCATCTTTCCCGAGGATTTCCCATGTCTGCACTGAATCGCCGTACCTTCGCGCTTGCCACCGTGGCTGTCGCCAGCGCGTTGTCGCTGGCCCCCCTGGCCGCACAGGCACAGGCCGCCTTCCCGAGCAAGCCGATCACCATCATCGTGCCGTTCTCGGCCGGTGGTACCACCGACATCCTGGCCCGCGTGGTGGGCCAGTTCATGAGCACCGACCTCGGCCAGCCGGTGGTGGTGGACAACCGCGCCGGGGCCGGCGGCAACATCGGCGGCCAGGCTGCGGCACGCGCCACGCCCGACGGCTACACGATCTTCATGGGCACGGTGGGCACGCACGCCATCAACCAGTCGCTCTACAAGAAGATGCCTTTCGACCCGATCAAGGACTTCGCTCCGCTGTCGCGCGTTGCCATGGTGCCGAACCTGCTGGTGGCCAACCCGTCGCAGCCGTACAAGAACGTCAAGGAACTGATCGCCTACGCCAAGGCCAACCCGGGCAAAGTGAACTTCGGTTCGTCGGGCGCCGGCAGCTCCATCCACCTGTCGGGTGAACTGTTCAAGCAGATGGCCGGAGTCGACATGCAGCACGTGCCGTACCGCGGCAGCGCGCCCGCCGTGTCCGACCTGCTGGGCGGTCAGATTTCGATCATGTTCGACAACATGCCTTCGGCGATTCCCCATGTGAAGGGCGGCAAGCTGCGTCCCCTGGCCGTGACGACCGCCAAGCGCTCGCCGGCCCTGCCGGACGTGCCGACCATCGCCGAATCCGGCGTGCCCGGCTATGAAGCGACCTCGTGGTTCGGCCTGCTGGCCCCGGCCGGCACGCCGGCGCCGGTCATCGCCAAGCTCAACGCGTCGATCCTCAAGGCGCTGGCCAACCCGGAAGTGAAGAAGAAGCTGGCCGAGCAGGGCGCCGAACCCGCTGGCGAGAAGCCGGAGCAGTTCGCTGCCTTCATCGTGGCCGAGACCGCCAAGTGGGGCAAGGTCGTGAAGGAATCCGGCGCGACCGCCGACTGACCTTCTCCCTCTGAGCGTGTGAGCGGACGGGAGAGAATCCCCGGCTTTGTCCCAGAGACCGAGCCTTGACCTTTCCCGTCATCACCGACCCGTTCTTCTACGCGGTCGCCGTCCCCGCCGTGCTGCTGCTCGGGATCAGCAAGAGCGGCTTCGGCGCCGGCTTCGGTTCCCTGGCGGTGCCCATGATGGCGCTGGCCGTGACCGTGCCGCAGGCCGCGGCCATCCTGATGCCGGTGCTGCTGCTGATGGACCTGCTGGGCATCGCGGCCTTCCGCAAGGATTTCGACCGCCGCCTGCTGCGCTTTCTCATCCCCTGCAGCCTGGTCGGTGTGTTGCTCGGCGCCTTGCTGTTCCGCGTGCTGTCGGCGCACATGGTGTCCGGCATCGTCGGCGTCTTCACGCTGCTCTTCCTGGCGCAGCGCCTGGTCTTTCCACCCAAGCCCGGCGACGCGCCGCCGCCGCGCGCGGTCGGTGCCGTGCTGACCGCGCTTTCGGGCTTCACCAGCTTCATCGCGCATGCCGGCGGCCCGCCGCTCAATGCGTACCTGATTCCGCTGCGCCTCACGCCCGTGGCCTTCACCGCCACCGTGGCCTACCTGTTCTTCGTGGTGAACCTGGCCAAGTGGGTGCCGTATGCGTGGCTCGGCCTCATCGACCTGCGCAACATGGCGACCTCGCTCATGCTGCTGCCGATCGCGCCGCTGGGCGTGTGGATCGGCATCCGCATCGCACGGCGCATCGACCCGGTGTGGTTCTACCGCTTCGTCTACCTCGGCATGCTGCTGGCGGGCCTGAAGCTGCTGTGGGACGGCTTCATCGCACCCTGAGCGGCGGCGTATTTCAGAGGTAGATCTTCTGCAGCAGCCGGATCAGCGTGTCGCGTTCACGCTCGGTCAGGCGTGCGCTGGCATCCTGCTCGAGTTGGATGACGGCCTCTTCCGCCTGGGCCACCAGCTGGTGGCCGGCCGGCGTGAGGTGCAGGCCCAGTGCGCGGCGGTCGTGCGGATGGGGCCGGCGCTCGATGAGCCCGCGCCGATCCATGTCGGCGACGATGTTGACGAAGTTGGGCGGCAGGATCTCCAGCGTCGCGCACAGCTGGCGCGAGGTGGCGCCGGGGTTGTGTTCCAGCAGCGAGAGCACCGAGAAGTCCACCGGCTTCATGCCGTAGACCGCCATGCGTTCGGCGAAGGTCGCGCTGATGACGAGGTAGGCGCGGCGGGCGTTGTAGCCGACCAGGCCCTCGAGCACGCGGCTGTCGAGCGGCTCGGGCCCGGCGTTGCCGTTCGGCGCGGTGGCCGCGGGCGCTGAAGAAACGACGGAAGCTATGGAAGCGGCGCTCTTGCGCGGTCGGGGTGCGGTGGCCATCGGCCCCGAGCCTAGCGCATCGCCCCGGCCTGCAGCGCGATCGCCTCTTCGCAGGCGCGTTTGACGATGCCGGCCCGCATCTCGAACTCCGGCAGCACCCAGCGCCGGAACGCTGCGGCCGCGCGGGCATGGCCGTCGTCCGCGCCCGGCGCCTGGTCGATGCGCGCCCAGGCCCAGGCCAGCATCGCGAGCATCACCAGCCGCAGGTAGTCGTCGGCCACTTCGTAGGCCAGGCGCGGGCGGGCGTGCGCGGCCATCGCGAGCTGGGTGGTGAGGTAGCGCAACTGGGCCAGGCGGCGCTGCACGTCGGCGTCGGCGTCGCGCGAGGCGTCGAGTTCGTTGCGCAGCGCGAGCAGCGTCGCGGCCAGGCCGGCACCGGCGTCCGGCAGCACCTTGCGCACCAGCAGGTCGATGGCCTGGATCTCGTTGGTGCCCTCGTAGATCATCGTCACGCGCGCGTCGCGCACGATCTGCTCGATGCCCCACTCGCGCACGTAGCCGTGCCCGCCGAAGACCTGCAGGCAAGCGCTGGCGCCTTCGAAGGCCTGCTGCGTGCAGGCGGACTTGAGCACCGGCGTCACGTAGTCGCACCACTGCTGCGCGGCGGCGCGGAGGGTGGCGTCGGCGCCATGGCGGGCGATGTCCAGCTGCATCGCGGTGCGGTAGGCGATGAGGCGCGCGCCGTCGATCCAGGCGCGTTGCGTGTCGAGCACGCGCGCCACCGCCGGGTGTTCGCCGATCAGGCTCGGCTCGGTGCCGGTGTGTCCAGGCGCCCGCATCTGGCGCCGCTCGCGCGCATAGGCGTCGGCCTTCTGCCAGGCGGCGTCGAGCAGGCCGATGCCCTGCAGCGCCACGTGCAGCCGGGCGGCATTCATCATCACGAACATGGCGGCCAGGCCGCGGCCGGGCTCGCCGACGAGCCAGCCGGTGGCACCGTCGAAGCGCATGACGCAGGTCGGGCTGCCATGCAGGCCCATCTTGTCCTCGATGCGCTCGCAGTGCACCGCGTTGCGCGTCCCGTCGTCCAGCCGCTTGGGCACCAGCGCGAGCGACAGCCCCTTGGCGCCGGCCGGTGCATCGGGCAGGCGGCACAGCACCAGGTGCACGATGTTGTCGGTCAGGTCGTGTTCGCCGCCGGAGATGAAGATCTTGGTGCCGGCCACGCGCACGCTGCCGTCGGGTTGCGGCTCGGCGCGGGTGCGCACCTGGCCCAGGTCGCTGCCGGCCTGCGCCTCGGTCAGGCACATGGTGGCCAGCCATTCGCCGCTCGCGATCTTCGGCAGGTAGCGCTGCTTCAGCGCCTCGCTGCCGTGGTGGCGCAGGCACTCGAAGGCGCCATGCAGCAGGCCCGGCGCCATGGTGAAGCCGTGGTTGGCAGCGGCCAGCCACTCGTACAGCACGGCCTCCAGCACCGCGGGCAGGCCCTGGCCGCCGTCTTCGACCGGCACCGCGAGGCCGGGCCAGCCACCGGCGACGAGGGCGCGGTAGGCCTCGGGGAAGCCGGGCGGTGTCTGCACCGCGCCGCCTTCGAGCCGGCAGCCGACTTCGTCGCCAACGCGCTGAAGTGGCGCGACGACGTTCGCTACGAAAGTCGCGGCCTGGTCCAGCACCTGGCCCTGCAGTTCGGCGTCGAAGTCAGCGAAGGGCGGCAGCGCGGCCAGCTGGCGCGGCGCTTCCAGCACGGCTTCGAGCAGGAAGCGGGTGTCTTCGGTGCGGGGTCGGTAGGTCATCGGTGGGGGTGGTGGTGCGGTGAGTAGTGCGTGTCAGTTTTTCATGGTGCTGCGCGCCTTCCACGACGCATGAACCAGCACGGCCCATGCCAGGGCACCCGCGGAACTGGCTCTGCCAGACCGCTGGGTGCGCCCCCTTGAGGGGGGGCGCCGAAGGCGCATCGGGGGTGTTTCATTCCTAGGATTCGGCGGTGAAGCCGATCTGCTTGACCAACGGCGCCCAGCGCTCGAATTCCGCCTTCTGGTCGGCCGCCATCGCCTGGGCACTGCTGCCGTGCGCCAGCAGGCCGACCAGCGCGAGCGAGTCGATCACCGCCTTGTCCTTGAGCGCCTGGTTGATGGCGGCGTTGGCGTTGGCCAGCGTGGCCGCCGGGGTGCGTGCCGGCGCATAGAAGCCGAACCACTCTTCCGACGTGACGTCGGGGTAGCCCAGCTCGGTGAAGGTCGGCACCTCGGGCAGGTAGGGCGAGCGCTGCCTGCCCGAGGTGGCCAGCACCCGAACGCGGCCGGCCTTCATGTACTGCAGGTAGTCGCCGCTCGGGTTCATCGCGGCCGATACCTGGCCGCCGACCAGGTCGGTGATGCTGGGCACCGTGCCGCGGTAGGGCACGTGGCGCAGCGCCACGTCGGCGCGCAGGCCGAGCAGCGCGCCCAGCAGGTGCGGCATCGAGCCGGCCCCGGGCGAACCGTAGTTGGCCTTGTCCGGGTTGGCCTTGGCCCAGGCCAGGAAGTCCTTGAGCGTCTTCACTTCTGCGGGTACTGCCGGGCCCACGGCCAGGCCATGGAACATCACCGCACCGATCGAGACCTGCGTCACGTCCTCCGGCTTGTAGCTCAGCTTGGGGTAGATGTGCGGGTACACGGCTAGGGCCGACACCGGCGCCAGTGCCAGCACCGAGCCGTCTGCCGGCGAGGCCTTGAGCGTCTCGATCGCGATGCGGCCACCGGCGCCCGGCTTGTTCTCGACCACGCCGGGGTTCTTCGTGTAGGCGGTGCCGGCCAGCTTCTCGGCCACGCGGCGGGCCACGCTGTCGCCGGCGCTGCCGGGCGGGAAGCCGTAGAGGATCTTCACCTGGTCGAGCCCCTGGGCCCGCGCCGAGAACGGCGCCAGCGTGCCGAGGACGGCGGCGCTGCCGAGGGTGTGGAGGAAGTGGCGGCGGTGTGGCATGGCGTTGTCTCCTTGGATGAATGGTTCAGCGGCAGCTGAAGCTGGCGGCGTCTTCGAGGCTGCCTGCACCGTTGTAGCGGGCGACTTGCGGATAGGGGCACAGCGGCCGGCTGCGGTTGGGCGCCCAGCTCGCCGGCACGTCGGCATTGACGCCGCCGGCGTTGCCCGCACCGCGTGCGGTGGCGACGACCCGCTCTGGCGCCTGGCCCTGCTCGACCCAGTTCACCAGCGCGCTGAGCATGTCGAACTGTTCGGTGGCGGGGCCGCCACTGCAATGGTTCATGCCCGGCACCAGGTAGAGCCGCGCGAAGTTGGCGGCGTCGCCCGCGTTGTCCTGGCGCAGCTTCTGGTACCAGTCGACCGAGTCGTCGCTGGAGAAGATCGGGTCGGAGCTGCCGTGGTAGACCATGATCTTCGCGCCGCGCTGCTTCAACACCGGCAGCTTGCCGTAGTTGGGCGGCGTCATGAAGGAGAGCGCGTTCTCGGTGTAGACCGCGTTGGTCGCCTGGATCTTCGCCAGCATGCTGTCGAGATTGCCGCTGAGCGAGAAGGCCGGGCCGTTGAAGCCGGTCGGGTTTTCCGGCGGCACCTGCCACACGAACCCCACCGCACCCGAATCCAGGTTGAGCGAATTGGCGAACTTCCAACCGGCCCAGCCGCCCGTGGCCAGACCAGCGTCGTAGGGGAAGCTGGCGTAGATCGTCTTGCCGCTGCCGGTGGACGCGCCCTGGAAGAGCCCGGCGATGCTGCTCTTCTGCGCCGTGCTCAGGCAGCTGCCGTCGCGCGCGCCGCTGCATGTAGGCACGTCACGGGCCAGGTCGAAGCTCGCCTGACAGGCCGCCGTGTCCTGCACCAGCCCGTCGCTGGCGCCGTCGAGCGCATCGCACTTCGCCAGCACGGCCTGGCTCACCAGCGCGCGCTCGGGCTGCGTGAAGCCGGTGGCCAGGTCGCCGGGCGTGGTGGCGAGGCGGTTGTACGCCTGGGCACCGGCGATGTTGGCGACGGCGGCCAGCGGCAGGCGGGTGCCGGGGTTGCCCGCCAGCACGCCGTCGTACTGGTCGGCGTAGCGCGAGGCGGCGACCATCGCATGGCGTCCGCCGTTGGAACAGCCGCCGATGTAGGAGCGGTCGGGTGCCTTGCCGTAGGCCGCCTGGATCGCGCCCTTGGCCATCGGCGTGAGCGTGCCGACGGCGCGGTAGCCGTAGTCGAGGCGGGCCTGCGGGTCGAGGCCGAAGAAGGGGCCCAGCGCGCCGGCGTGGCCGGCGTCGGCGCTCAGCACCGCGAAGCCCATGTTGAGGGCGTTGTTCAGCGGGCCGCCGCCGCCGATGCCGCCACTGGCGACGCCGATGTTGCCGTCGAGTCCGCCGTTGGCCTGGTAGAAGAAGCGGCCGTTCCAGTTGCGCGGCAGGCGCATCTCGAAACCGATGGCATAACTGCGGCCGTCGACGGCGCTCACCCGATCGTTCATGCGGCCGGTCACGCGGCAATGCTCGCCGACGTCCTGGCCGGCGATCTTGAGCGTGCCGGCCGGCACCAGCGCGGCACCGGTCACGGTGGTCGCGGCGAAGCTGAACCGGCTCGCGAGCTCGGCACAGGATTGCAAGGTGGCCGGCGTGGCGGCCGACAGGCGCGGCAAGGGTGCCGCCTCTGCCGCCGAGGAGCTGCCACCGTCCGACCCGCCGCCGCAGGCGGCGAGCAGGGCGAGGGGCGACGCGAAAGCCCACTGACGCAGGCGCGAAGAAATCTCGATCGTCATGCTGTGTCTCCTTTTGGGGGTGAGCCCTTAGAAACTATGGTTGATACCGACCATGGTGCCGGTCTGGTTGCCGCCGGCGGTCGGGTTGCTGCCGGGGGCGCCACCGCTGACCGAGACCGCGGCCAGGCTCTGGTTGCGGATATGGCCGAGCTGGCCGTAGACCGTGGTGCGCTTGGACATCCTGTACAGCGCGCGTATCGCGAACAGGGTGGAGTCGAAGTTGTCCACGCTCTTGTAGGCCAGGCGGGCCACAGTGCCGTCCACCGTCCAGGCCGGGGTGATGGCGTAGGACGCGCCCGCGTACCAGAGATTGCTCTTGGGACGGGCGGCATTGCCTTCGTTGTCGCGGCGGATCAGGCCAGCGGCCAGCTTGGCATCGCCCAGCTTCATGTAGCCATTGACGGACAGGCGGGCGTCGGTCTTGTCGCTGCTGGTCAGGCCGCCGAATACGGCATCGGTGGCGCTGGTCAGGGTGCGGCCATGCTGCAGGTCATAGGCCAGGGCGGCACCCCAGGTGGGTGCGTCGTACTTGGCCAGCAGCGACCAGGCGCGGCAGGCCTGGGCGTCGCTGCCGCTTTCGCCCGGGCAATTGGTGCCGACGGGCGAGGGGCCGGCGTTCACCGTGTCGCGGCCCAGGCTGTAGCTGGCGCCGACGCTCAAAGCGTCGAATTTGCCGCGGTAGACGACGGCGTTGTCGTGGCGGGCATTGGGGATGTAGGCATCCAGCGAGCCGATGCCGAATACGCTCGGGCCCACGATGTCGGCATCCAGCAGTGACCAGAACAGCATGCTGTACTGACGGCCCGCGGTGACCGCACCCCAGTCGCCGCTCAGGCCCACATGCGACTGGCGGCCGAACAGACGGCCACCCTGGCCCAAGGCGCCGGTGTCGGGGGCAAAGCCCGATTCCAGGGTGAACACTGCGGACAGGCCACCGCCCAGGTCTTCCTTGCCGCGAATGCCCCAGCGGGAGGCCAGAATGCCGGTGTTGGATGGCATGCGGATGAGGGCGCCGTTGGCGGTGTTGCTCACCCGCTCGACGCCGGTATCGATGATGCCGTACAGGGTGACGTTCTGGGCGTGAACCGCGCTGGTAGCGGCCAGCCCGGCCACGGCGGTCAGGGTGAACAGGGATGCAATTTTCATATGTCTCTCTCCAAGGGTGGTGCTGTGGTGTCGGGGGTTACACGGCGCTTGTTTGCGCTCTGCATCAGCGTGGAGCCAGGCGCAATGCGCCGGCCGGGGTTAGGAGGACGCGGCGCCCACGCGCTTGTTGTTTCCGCCTAATTCAGTAGCTGCCAGCGCTGGTGCCATATGCGCTGACAGCCTTTTTCTTGCAGATTTATCAACGCGGCGCCATACGCAGCGCGCCGTCGAGGCGGATCACTTCGCCGTTGAGGTGGCCGTTGGTCACGATGTGGCAGGCCAGTTCGGCGAATTCCGACGGCTTGCCCAGCCGCGGCGGAAAGGGGATCGATGCCGCCAGCGACTGCTGCACCGGCTCGGGCAGCTCGAGCAGCAGCGGCGTGGCGAAGATGCCCGGGGCCACGGTGCACACGCGGATGCCGTGCTGCGCCAGGTCGCGCGCCATCGGCAGCGTCATGCCGACCAGGCCGCCCTTCGACGCGCTGTAGGCCTGCTGGCCGACCTGGCCGTCGAAGGCCGCGACCGAGGCGGTGAACATCATCACGCCGCGCCCTTCGCCATCCTTGCCGTCCAGCGCCTCGAGCTTGGCGCAGCGCGCGGCGAACAGCCGGCTCATGTTGTAGGTGCCGATCAGATTGACCGCGATCACCTTGCTGAAGTCCTCCAGCGGCGCCGCACTGCCGTCCTTGCCGACGATGCGTTTGGCGCTGCCGATGCCCGCCACGTTCATCAGGATGCGGGCCGGCCCGTGCGCTGCGGCGGCGGCTTCGAGCGCGGCCTCGACGCTCGCGGTGTCGGTGATGTCGCAGGCATGCGCGCTGCCGCCGATGTCGGCGGCCACCTGCTGCGCGCGTTCGATGTTGCGGTCGAGCACCGCCACCTTCGCGCCCAGCCGGGCCAGTTCGCGGGCTGTGGCTTCGCCCAGGCCCGAGGCGCCGCCGGTCACCAGGGCGGCTTGTCCGTCGATCTTCATGCGTTGTCTCCTTCGTCGGGTCCGTGGATCACTGCCATTGCGGCTTGAGGGTGAAGGGCAGGGCGTCGGCGTGCAGCGCCTGCACCTGCGCGTCGCGGTGCTGGAGCACGGCGCGCTGGTTGATGGAGCCCTTGTCGGTGACTTCGCCCTTGTCGATCGACGGCGGCTCGGCCACCAGCACCGCGCGGGCGATGCGGCTTGCGCTGCCGCCGGCGTCGGCCGCCAGGCGGTCGATCACCTTCTGGAAGTACAGCTGCACGGCCGGGCTTCCCACCACCGCATGCATCGGCGCATCGGCGGGCAACCCGGCAAGCTCGCGCACCGCCTGCGTGGGGAAGACCAGCGCGCCCACTTCCTTCAGGTTGATGCCGGTGAGCACCGCGTCCTGCACATAGGGCGCACCGAAGGCGATGATCTTGGCGCGCAGCGGCCCGACGCTCACGAAGGTACCGGTGGCGAGCTTGAAGTCTTCGGCGATGCGGCCGTCGAAGCGCAGGCCCAGGTGGATGTTGCCGGGGTCGATCCAGGTCACGGCGTCGCCGGTGCGAAAGAAGCCTTCCTCGTCGAAGGCCTCGTGCGTGGCGTCCGGCAGGCGCCAGTAGCCCGGCGTCACGTTGGGGCCGCGGTAGCGGATCTCGGTCTTGCCGTCCACCGGCACCAGCTTGATCTCCATGCCGGCCGTGGGCAGGCCCAGGTCGCCGGTCCGCACTTCGGGCCGGGTGATGTACAGGCCGAAGGGGCCGGACTCGGTCATGCCGAGGCCGGTGCCGATCACCAGCCGCTCGCCCAGCTCGGCCTCCTGGATGCGGTGCAGCTGGTCCCACAGGGCCTGCGGCAAGGCGGCGCCGGCGTAGAAGAACAGCCGGCAGCGCGACAACAGGTTCTTGCGCAACACGGCGTCCTCGGCCATCGCATGGGCGATGTACTCGAAGCCGGTGGGCACGTTGAAGTAGACCGTGGGGGCGATCTCGCGCAGGTTGCGCAGCGTCTCGGCGATGCCGCCGGGCGTCGGCCGGCCGTCGTCGATGTAGAGCGTGCCGCCGTTGTCCAGCACCAGGCCGACGTTGTGGTTGCCCCCGAAGGTGTGGTTCCAGGGCAGCCAGTCGACCAGCACCGGCGGCTCTTCGCCCAGCACCGGGATCGACGCGCGCAGCTGCGCCTGGTTGGCGCACCACATCCGATGGGTGTTGATGACGGCCTTCGGGTTCTTGGTGGAGCCGGAGGTGAAGAGGAACTTGGTGATGGTGCCGGGATGCGTCGCGTGCATCGCGGCCTCGACCGCCGGCGTCGGCTCGGTCGCGATCAATTCGCTCAACGGTGTGACGGCACGGCCTTCGAGCGTGCCGCTGCTCAGCACCACCTCGACCTCCGGCGCCACGGTGGCGGCAATGGCGTTCGCATAGCGCGTGTCGGTCGCGAACACCAGGCCGGGCGTCAGCGTCGCCATCACGTGGCGCAGCTTCTCGAAGTCCTTGCTCACCAGCGAGTACGGCGGCGACACCGGGCAATAGGGAATGCCGACATAGAGGCAGCCCAGCGCCAGCATCGCGTGCTCCAGGCTGTTCTCGCTCAGCAGCGCCACCGGCCGCTCGGCCGAAAGACCGCGTTGCAGCAGCGCCTGACCGATCGCGCGCGCGGTGTGCAGCGTCTCGCGGTAGCTGATGCGGACCCAGTCGCCGGTGCTGCCGTCGACGTTGCGCGCCCGGCGTGCGATGAAGGTGCGATCGGGCGCCACCGCGGCCCAGTGCACCAGGCGCTCGGTCATGCGGTGGGCATAGGCGCCGAGCGGCTGTTCGGCCTGCAGGTACTGCACGCCGCCTTCGCCTTCGCGCAGCACCCCGCGGGTGATGCCGAACGCAAGCGGCCGATAGCGGGGTGCACCAACACCGGCGGCTGCCGTGGTCGGCATTTTGGTTGTCTCCGGCATATTTTTTCTCCTGCGGGTTTTAGGCGGTCAGCCCTTGGCGACCTTGGCGGCCTTGCCGTCGAGGAAGGCCTTGACGCGGGCCTTCGCTTCGTGTGAGTCTTGTGCGATGCCGGCCATCAGCGCTTCGGTGAAGTAGCCGTGGTCGGCCGGCTGGTCGGCGATGCGCGGCAATGCGTGCATCAGCGCGTAGTTGGTGAGCGGCGCGTTGGTGGCGATGCGCTGGGCGAGTTCCACCGCCTTGTCCAGCGCCGCGCCTTCGGGCACCAGGTACTGCGCGAAGCCGACACGCTCGCCGTCCTCGGCGTTGTAGACCCGCCCGGTCATCATCATGTCGGTCATGCGGGCCACGCCGATCAGGCGCGGGATGCGCACCGAGCCGCCGCCCCCCACGAAGATGCCGCGGCTGCCTTCGGGCAGGGCGTAGAAGGTGCTCGCATCGGCCACGCGGATGTGGCAGGCGCTGGCCAGCTCGAGCCCGCCGCCGACCACCGCGCCGTGCAGCGCCGCCACCACCGGCACCGGGCCGTGCTGGATACTCTCGAGCGCGTCGTGCCACATGCGCGAATGGCGCAGGCCGGCGCCGGCGTCGCGCTCGCTCAGCTCCGACAGGTCGAGCCCGGCGCAGAAGTGCGGGCCTTCGCCGTCGATGACCGCGGCGCGCACCGTGTCCGGCAGGTTCTGGAAGGCGTCGCGCAGCGCCAGGATGAGCCCGTCGTTCAGCGCATTGCGCTTGGCAGGGCGCGTCAGGCGGATGATGGCAATGTCACCCTGGAGATCGATGCGGAGGTCTGTGTTCGTCATGATTGCGTTCCCGAGTTGCATCGATTATGGTTATGAAAAATAACCAATTCAACCGCCGTTCGCCCGCCAGCGGTCGGTGTTTACCCGAACCGGAGACACAGCATGGACATCGCCAACCTCGTCGCCATCGACACCCACACGCATGCCGAAATCAGCTGCTGGAACCCCTTCGACAACTACGGCGAGGAATACGACCGCGCGGCCGACAAGTACTTCCGCTCCAGCAAGCGGCCGACCATCCAGGAGAGCATCGACTACTACCGCGAACGCAAGATCGGCTTCGTGATGTTCGGCGTCGATGCCGAGAGCAATCTGGGCCGGCGCCGCATCCCGAACGAGGAGATCGCCGAGGCGGCGCAGAAGAACCCCGACGTGATGATCGCGTTCGGCAGCGTCGACCCGCACAAGGGAAAGATGGGCGCACGCGAGGTGCGGCGCCTGATCGAAGAGCACGGCGTGCGCGGCTTCAAGTTCCACCCGACGGTGCAGGGCTACCACCCCTACGACAAGATGGCCTGGCCGCTCTACGAAGTGATCGCCGAGCACAAGCTGCCGGCTGTCTTTCACACCGGCCACAGCGGCATCGGCTCGGGCATGCGCTGCGGCGGCGGGCTGCGGCTGGAATACAGCAACCCGATGCACCTGGACGACGTCGCCATCGACTTCCCCGACATGCAGATCATCATGGCGCACCCCAGCTTCCCCTGGCAGGACGAGGCGCTGTCGGTGGCCACGCACAAGCCGAACGTCTGGATCGACCTGTCGGGCTGGAGCCCGAAGTACTTCCCCAAGCAACTGGTGCAGTACGCCAACACGCTGCTGAAGGACCGCATCCTGTTCGGCAGCGACTACCCGCTCATCACGCCCGACCGCTGGATGAAGGACTTCCTCGAAGCCGGCTTCAAGCCCGAGGTGATGCCCGGCATCCTGAAGGACAACGCGGTCCGGCTGCTGGGGCTGAAGTAGCCGCGCCCCGGCCGCGCGTCAGTCCTCGGTGCGGTCCCAGTCGCCGCGCAGGCGTTTCTGGCGGTCTTCGCGCTCGCGGGCCATCTGCTCGGCGAATTGCTGCCGGCCTTCCTTCGACACCGCGATCAGCTTGGCGCGGTCCTTGTAGTGCGGATAGATCTCGGCCGTGAGCTTGAGGTTGCGCTGGCGGAACAGCATGGCGGATTCGCGCGCCTCGTGCGCCGGCCAGCCTAGCACCTCGAGCACCGAGCGGGCGCTGCGCAGCGACGACTCGAACAGCTCGCGTTCGATGAATTCCACCTTGCGGTCGACCAACTGGTAGAGATGCGCCACGTTGCGCGCCCGGGCCACGATGCGCGCCTGCGGGAAGTGCTCTTGCACCAGGTCGACGATCTCGAGCGACTGCTCCATGTCGTCGACCGCGACCACCACCGCCGTCGCGGCGCCGGCGCCGGCGGTGCGCAGCAGGTCGAGCCGTGTCGCGTCGCCGTAGAACACGCGAAAGCCGAACTCGCGCAGCCCGGCCACGGTGTCGGGGTCGTGGTCGAGCACCGTCACCTTCACGCCCTGCGCACTGACCATGCGGCCGACGATCTGGCCATAGCGGCCGAAGCCGCAGATCAGCACCTTGGGCGTCTGCTGCTCCGAGATCTCTTCCATCGGCGTCGCGGCCGCGCGGCTGTAGCGCGGCATCAGGTACTTGTCGACGATGAGCAGGAGCAACGGCGACACCAGCATCGACAGTGCCACCGCACCGGTGAGGAACGAGGCCACGCCCGGCGGCAGCACGTCGGGCCCGGCCGCCTGGAACACGACGAAGGCGAATTCGCCGCCCTGCGCCAACAGCAGCGTGAACACCGGCCGCTGCTGGTAGGGCAGGTCCATCGCCTTGGCCAGGCTGTAGATGACGACGAACTTCAGCACCAGGAAGCCCACCACCACCAGCGCCATCAGGCCCGGCTGCGCCATCAGCACGCCGAAGTCGATGCTCATGCCGACGGCGATGAAGAAGAGGCCGAGCAGCAGGCCCTTGAAGGGCTCGATGTCGGTCTCCAGTTCGCGCCGGTACTCGCTTTCGGCCAGCAGCACGCCGGCGAGGAAGGCGCCGAGCGCCATCGACAGGCCGACGAACTGCATCAGTGCCGCGATGGCCACCACCAGCAGCAGTGCGGTGGCGGTGAAGATCTCGGGCGTGTTGCTGCGCGCGATCCAGCGCAACAGCGGCCTCAGCAGCAGCCGGCCGCCCAGCACGATGCCGGCGATGACGCCGATGATCTTGAGCGCCTCGAAGGCCCGCGCACCGCCGCCCAGAGGCTCGTGCGCGCCGGCACCGGCGAGCAGCGGCAGCAGCGCCAGGATCGGGATCGCCGCCACGTCCTGGAACAGCAGGATCGAGAAGCCGGCCTGGCCACTGACGGTGGGCAGCAGGTTGCGCTCGCCGAAGACCTGCAGCGCGATCGCGGTGGACGACAGCGCCAGGCCGAGCGCCGCGACCAGCGCCACGCGCCAGCTCGCGCCGGCCAGGATGCCGACGGTGAACAGCACCGCGGCGCAGGCGAGCACCTGGGCGGTGCCCCAGCCGAAGATGGGTCGGCGCAGGTTCCAGAGCCGCGCCGGCTCGAGTTCCAGGCCGACCAGGAAGAGCATCAGCACCACGCCGAATTCGGCGAAGTGCAGCACCTCCTCGACGCTGGACACCAGCCCCAGGCCCCAGGGCCCGATGGCGATGCCGGCCGCCAGGTAGCCGATGATGGAGCCGAGGCCGAGCGCCTTGGACAGCGGCACCACCAGCACGGCGGCGCCCAGGTAGATCAGGCTGCTGATGAGCCAGGCGGGTGCGTGTTCCATCTCAGGCCACCTCGCTGTCGGCGGCGCGGTCGGTCGCAGGCTCGGCCAGTGCGGCGCGCAGCGCCAGGTCGAGGCGCTGGCCCTCCGCCATCGGCGGCGGCCGGTCTGCGTCCGGCACGGTGCAGGTCGGGCAGAGACCGAGTTCCTCCATCTCCGGCCAGTCGGGGTAGCTGGCCAGGCGCTGGGCGAAGACGTCGACATGCGCGGTGACCTCGGGCTCGCTGGCGCGGCGTGCGCCGTGCAGGATGAGCGGCGGCAGGAAGCGCATACCGCAGAGCACCGCCGTCTGCTCATAAGGCGGCAGGAAGGCGTCGAAGAAATAGCGGTTGTAGCTTTGCGGGTGGTAGCTGGCTTCCGAGCCGCCGGTGGTCGCGGTCAACCAGACGTCCTTGCCCTGCAGCGCGGTGCCGCCGCTGCCGTAGGCCCAGCCATAGCGCAGCACCTCGTCGAACCAGAGCTTCTGCAGCGGCGGCATCGAATACCACTGGATCGGGTGCAGCAGCACCAGCAGGTCGGCGCGGGCCAGGCGTTCCTGCTCGGCCTCGACGTCGATGGCGTAGTCGGGGTAGCTGGCGTAGAGATCGTTGACCTCGACCCCCTCCACCGCGCGTGCGGCCGCCAGCAGGCGGCGGTTCACGCGGGACTCGCGCCAGTGCGGATGGGCCGCGAGCAGGTAGATGCGCCGCGCCGGGGCGCGTGTGTTCGTCGTTGTCGGCATCCCGCGAACATAGCGCACGGCGGGCCGGGGCGCCCGCGCCCCCTGCGCTTGTCGCGGCGCGGACACGCGGCCGCCGTGGCCGCGTCGTACAGTGCCGCGCATGAAAAAGACCTTCCAGACCCTTCCGGATCTCGCCGCCTGCGTCGGCCAGGAAGTCGCGGTCAGCGACTGGCTCACCGTGACCCAGGCCCAGGTGAACCAGTTCGCCGAGGCGACCGGCGACCACCAGTGGATCCATGTCGACGTGGAGCGTGCCCAGGCCGGCCCCTTCGGCGCACCGATCGCCCACGGTTTCCTCACGCTCTCGCTGCTGCCGAAGTTCTTCGAGGAGGCCTTCGAGGTGGTCGAGTCGCGCATGGGCGTGAACTACGGGCTCAACCGGGTGCGCTTCATGACCCCGGTGCCGGTCGGCAGTCGGCTGCGCGCCCGCATGAAGCTCCTGTCGTCGGAACCGATCGCCGGCGAGGGGCTGCAGATGGTCTGGGAAACGACGATCGAGCTGGAGGGTGCGGCCAAGCCGGCCTGCGTGGCCGAATCGGTGGTGCGCCGCTACCGCTAGGGCGTGTCAACAGGCCCTAGGCGAAGCCGTTCTGGCGCCAGGCCTCGAACACCGTCACCGCGACGGCGTTCGACAGGTTCAGGCTGCGCTGGCCGTCGCGCATCGGCAGGCGCAGGCGCTGGTCGGGCTCGAAACGCTCGCGCAGTTCGGGCGCCAGGCCGCGGGTTTCCGAGCCGAACACCAGCCAGTCGCCGGGGCGGAAGGCGACCTCGTGCACCGGCCGGCTGCCGTGGGTGGTCATCGCGAACATCCGTTCGACGGCCGGCGTCTCGGCCGCCAGCAGGGCGGCCCAGTCGGCATGGCGTCGCACCTCGGCGTACTCGTGGTAGTCCAGGCCGGCCCGGCGCAGCAGCTTGTCGTCCATGGAAAAACCCAGCGGTTCGACCAGGTGCAGCGTGCAGCCCGTGTTGGCCGCCAGGCGGATGACGTTGCCGGTGTTCGGCGGAATCTCGGGCTCGACCAGGACGATGTGGAACATGGGGCGGATTGTCGCGGTCCGCGACCCTCAGGTCGGCAGTTCGGTGCGCGCGAGCACGAGCGCGGTGAGGTGCGCCGCGCCCGCGCCGCGCAACGTGGCGGCGGCGGTGAAGAGCGATGCGCCGCTGGTCATGACGTCGTCCACCAGCACGATGCGGCGTCCGCGCACCGCCTCGGCCCGCAGCGGCTCGATCGCAAAGGCGCCGCGCAGGTTGCGCAGCCGCTCGGTGCGGCTGAGCCCGCTCTGCGCCGGCGTGTCGCGCGTGCGCAGCAGCAGCGTGGCGTCGGTCTTGGCGGGCGCGAGCCGCCGCGCCAGTTCGAGCGCCTGGTTGAAGCCGCGCTGGCGCAGCCGCGCCGCCGACAGCGGCATCGGCAGCACGAGTTCGCAGCGCTCCAGGGCCGGCTCGGTCCAGGGCGCGCTGCGCATCAGGGTGGCGAAGGGCGCGGCCCAGCCCGCATGGCCCTGGAACTTGAATTCGCCGATCGGCCCGGGCCAGGGCCACGCATAGTCGCAGGCGGCCAGACAGGCGTCCAGCGGCGGCGGATGGCGCACGCACTCGCCGCAGCGCGCCAGGCCGGGCGGCACGGGCAGGGCGCAGGTGGTGCAGCGTGGCGTCGGCGGTGCGAAGCGCGCGACGCAGGCGTCGCACACCGGCTGCGAGGGCCAGGCGCGGCAGACCGCGCACTGGCTGGGCAGGCGGTCGAGGAGGGACGAGAAAAGGGAGGAAAAAGGCCGCGCGGCCAGCCCGAAACGCATCGCTCAATATACTGAGCTTCCCCATGCCTACCGATTCCGTCCAGCGCCCGCCGACCATCGATCCACCGGCGGCAGCGCGCTGGGCCGCCTTGCCGCCGGGGCCCGCCTCGCCCTGGCTGCACGAGGAGGTCGGGCGTCGCATGGAGGACCGGCTGCAGTGGATCACCGCCAAGCCCCAACGCTGGATCGACTGGTCTCCGCTGCGCGGTGGCCGCGAGGCGCATTCGCTGGTGGCGCGGCGCTACGGTCAGGCAGCGCCCTACGTGCTCGAACCCGCCGCTGCGCTGCTGGCGCCGACGGCCGAGGCGATCGGCGCGCCCTGGTGGAGCGCCCGGCGCTGGCAGGGCGCCCGTGTGCGCTTCGACGCGCCGCCCGAGGAGGGCGTCGACCTGTTGTGGGCCAACATGGCGCTGCACATGGCGGCCGACCCGCAGGCGCTGATCGCCGACTGGCACCGGCACCTGGCCACCGACGGCTTCCTCATGTTCTCCTGTCTCGGGCCGGACACCCTCGCCGAACTGCGCGCCCTGTATCAACGCCTGGGCTGGCCGCCGGCCTGCCACCAGTTCACCGACATGCACGACTGGGGCGACATGCTGGTCGGCGCCGGCTTCGCCGAGCCGATCATGGACATGGAGCGCATCGTGCTGACCTGGGCCACGCCCGAGGCCGCGCTGGCCGAGTTGCGCGGGCTGGGGCGCAACCTGCACGCCAAGCGCTTCCCGGCGCTGCGCGGCCGGGGCTGGCAGGCGGCGCTGCTCGACGGCTTGGCGGCGAGCGCGAAGCCCCCGGACCAGGCCGGCGGCGAGCGCCGCATCGCGATGACTTTCGAGATCATCTACGGGCATGCATTCAAGCCGCCGCCGCGGGTCGCTTTGTCCGGCGAAAGCGCGGTTTCGCTGCGCCAGATGCGCGAGATGCTGCAACGTGGGCGACCTTGATCCAGGTCAACGCCTGGAAGCGAACCGCTACAATCCGCCGCTGCGTGAACTCCCGGGGCTTTTCCCGCGATCGGCACCTGTCGGCTCCTGTTAAATCGGGCTCGGCGCGTGTCGATAAACCGATCTGCCGAACTCGTCCGTGTCGAATTTCGTGTTTCGTTTTGCCACCGTGTCAGGCCAGAGCATCCACTGGTTCCTGAAGCGCAACTGTTCGGTCACGCCGAGCCAGTTGGGGTGGCTCTACGCCTCGCTGTGCGTGGTCTCGCTCGGCGTCGGCACGGTGTTCTGGCTGCATGGCGCGCCGCTGGTGCTGCCGTTTGCCTGGATCGAACTCGTGGCGGTCGGCGTCGCCTTCGTGCTGTACGCCAGGCATGCGACCGACGGCGAGCGGATTGCATTGCAGGGCGGACGGCTGGTGGTCGAGTTGGAAAACGGCGGGCACTACGAGCGCACGGAATTCTTGCCGCACCAGGTGCGGATCGAGCCTCAGGCCAGCGACCGATCGCTGATCGAGGTGTCGGGACAGGGTCGGTCGGTCAAAGTGGGGCGCTATGTGCGCCCCGAATTGCGGGCGGCGCTGGCGCGTGAGATTCGAATGGCAGTGCGTGGCGCCTGAGCGGCACGGGGCCGGCGATGCAGCCGCCGGGGTTAAACGGAAATTGAAGAAGTGAACACGATGAAGAGCAATTGGCGCAACAAGTACAACAGGCCCGCGACGCTGCTGCTGGCCGCGGGCACGGCGTTCAGCGGCATCGCCCATGCTGTTCAGGACCTGCCAGGCGGCCCCATGGTGCGCCAGCTCAACATGCCGGTCGGCGTGACCAAGATCGCGCAAGAGCAGCACTTCCTGCACACGGTCATGATGATCCTGTGCACCGTGATCTTCATCGCCGTGTTCGCGGTGATGTTCTATTCCATCTGGAAGCACCGCAAGTCGGCCGGCCACAAGGCGGCCAATTTCCACGAGTCGGTGGTGGTCGAAGTCATCTGGACCATCGTCCCCTTCCTCATCGTCATCCTGATGGCGCTGCCCGCCACCAAGGTGCTGGTCGCACAGAAGGACACCACCAACGCCGACCTCACCGTCAAGGCCACCGGCTACCAGTGGAAGTGGGGCTACGACTACATCAAGGGCGAGGGCGAGGGCCTGGGCTTCATCTCGACGCTGGACAGCTCGCACCGCGCCATGTCCGATGCCGGCGCCAAGGGCGAGATCCCGGTCGACTATCTGTTCAAGGTCGACAACCCGCTGGTGGTGCCGGTCGCCAAGAAGATCCGCGTCATCACCACCGCCAACGACGTGATCCATGCCTTCGCCGTGCCGCAGTTCGGCATCAAGCAGGACGCCATCCCCGGCTTCGTGCGCGACACCTGGTTCCGCGCCGAGAAGGTCGGCGACTACTACGGCCAGTGCCAGGAACTGTGCGGCAAGGAACACGCCTACATGCCGATCCATGTGAAGGTGGTTTCGGCCGCCGACTACACCACCTGGGTCGACACCAAGCGCAAGGAAGCGGCTGCCAAGCTGGACGACCCGAACAAGGTCTGGGCGCTGCCCGAGATCATGGCGCGCGGCGAGAAGGTCTATGCCGCCAACTGCGCCGCCTGCCACCAGGCCAACGGCAAGGGCGCCGGCCCGATCAAGCCGCTCGACGGCTCGGCCAAGGTGCTCGATGCCAACCACGCGGTTCAGATCGACGTGCTGCTCAAGGGCCAGAACAATGGCGCGATGCCGGCGTGGAAGCAATTGAGCGACACCGACCTCGCGGCCGTGGCGAGCTTCACCAAGAACAGCTGGTCGAACAAGACCGGTCAACTGGTGCAGCCTGCCGAGGTCAAGGCCGAGCGGGCCAAGCTGTAAAAGAGGCCGCAGGCCCCGCGACGAAGAAATTGCAAGGAACATCGACATGAGTGCAGTCCTCGACCCCCACGGTCACGCCCCCGGCGACCACGCGCACGACGAGCATCACCACGCGCCCACTGGCTGGCGGCGCTGGCTGTATGCGACCAACCACAAGGACATCGGCACGCTGTACCTGCTGTTCTCGTTCACCATGCTGATGGTGGGCGGCGTGCTCGCGCTGCTCATTCGTGCCGAGCTGTTCCAGCCCGGCCTGCAACTGGTGAACCCGGAACTGTTCAACCAGTTCACCACCATGCACGGCCTGATCATGGTGTTCGGCGCGATCATGCCGGCCTTCGTGGGCTTCGCGAACTGGATGATCCCGCTGCAGATCGGCGCGTCCGACATGGCCTTCGCGCGGATGAACAACTTCAGCTTCTGGCTGATGATCCCGGCGGCCATCATGCTGGTCGCGTCCTTCTTCATGCCCGGCGGCGCACCGGCGGCGGGCTGGACGCTCTACGCGCCGCTCACGCTGCAGATGGGCCCCTCGATGGACGCCGGCATCTTCGCGATGCACATCCTGGGCGCCAGTTCGATCATGGGCTCGATCAACATCATCGTGACCATCCTCAACATGCGCGCCCCGGGCATGACGCTGATGAAGATGCCGATGTTCTGCTGGACCTGGCTCATCACCGCCTACCTGCTGATCGCCGTGATGCCGGTGCTTGCCGGCGCCATCACGATGACGCTGACCGACCGCCACTTCGGCACCAGCTTCTTCAACCCCGCCGGCGGCGGCGACCCGGTGATGTACCAGCACATCTTCTGGTTCTTCGGCCACCCCGAGGTGTACATCATGATCTTGCCGGCCTTCGGCATCATCAGCCAGATCGTGCCGGCCTTCGCCCGCAAGCGCCTGTTCGGCTACGCCTCGATGGTGTACGCCACCTCGTCGATCGCCATCCTGTCGTTCATCGTGTGGGCGCACCACATGTTCACCACCGGCATGCCGGTGACCGGCCAGCTGTTCTTCATGTACGCGACCATGCTGATCGCGGTGCCCACGGCGGTGAAGATCTTCAACTGGATCGCCACCATGTGGCAGGGTTCGATGACCTTCGAGACGCCGATGCTGTTCGCCGTCGGCTTCATCTTCGTGTTCACCATGGGCGGCTTCACCGGCCTGATCCTGGCCGTGGCGCCGATCGACATCCAGCTGCAGGACACCTACTACGTCGTGGCCCACTTCCACTATGTGCTGGTGGCCGGCTCGCTCTACGCGATGTTTGCCGGCTTCTACTACTGGTGCCCGAAGTGGACCGGTGTGATGTACAACGAGACGCGCGGCAAGATCCATTTCTGGTGGTCGCTGATCTCCTTCAACATCACCTTCTTCCCGATGCACTTCCTGGGTTTGGCCGGCATGCCGCGCCGCTATGCCGATTACCCGATGCAGTTCGCCGATTTCAATGCGGTGGCCTCGGTCGGCGCCTTCGGCTTTGGTTTGGCGCAGGTCTATTTCTTCTTCTTCGTCGTGCTGCCCGCGATGCGCGGCCAGGGCGAGCGGGCCTCGGCCAAGCCGTGGGAAGCCGCCGAAGGCCTGGAGTGGGAAGTGCCGTCGCCGGCCCCGTTCCACACCTTCGAAACGCCACCGCGCCTCGACCCGACCGCCACCAAGGTGATCGGCTGATCGGCCGCGCACTGGAACTGCGATGACACCGGAACAGAAGAAAAACAACCGACGCATGGGGCTCACGCTGGCCTCCATCGCGGTGCTGTTCTTCATCGGCTTCATCGTCCGCATGGTCTGGCTCGGCCACTGAGGCGCCCATGGGCATCGGTCAACGCATCCGCCGCGAGAACGTCCGCATGGTCGGCAAGCTGGCCATCGTGACGGCCGGCATGTTCGCGTTCGGCTATGCCCTGGTGCCCCTGTACCGCGCCATCTGCGAGATGACGGGCATCAACATCCTCGCGCTGTCCGAGCTCGAAGTGCCGGGCGGTGCCGCCGGCGGCAAGAACGTGCGGGTGCCCGACAACACGCAGGTCGATATGAACCGCACCATCACGGTCGAGTTCGACGCCAATGTGCGGGGCCTGTGGGACTTCAAGCCGGCGCAACGCTCGATGCAGGTGCACCCCGGCCAGCTGAACACGGTGATGTACGAGTTCCAGAACGTGCAGAACCGCCGCATGGCAGCGCAGGCGATTCCCAGCTATGCGCCGCAGCAGGCGGCACCGTACTTCAACAAGCTCGAATGCTTCTGCTTCAACCAGTACACGCTGGACGCCGGCGAGAAGAAGCAGTGGCCGGTCGCCTTCGTGATCGACCCCAAGATTTCCAAGGACGTGAAGACCATCACGCTGTCGTACACCTTCTTCGAAGTGGGCGGCAAGACACCGGCCGCGCCGACGGCGTCGATGGCCCCGCTGCATCCCGCGGAGCCGCGCTCGTGATGGCTGCCCGGACGCCCGAGACCCCGGAGTCGCCCCGCAAGGGCTCGCTGCTGCGTACCGTCAAGGCCGTGGCCTGGGGCTTCTTCGGCGTGCGCCAGAACAGCGCCTACCAGGAAGACATCGCCCGGCTCACACCGCTGCACATCGTGGTGGTCGGGCTGGTGGCCGTCGCGCTCTTCGTCGGCGCCCTGATCCTGCTGGTCAAGTACGTGGTGGCGGCCTGAGCCGACGCGCCGCATCGACATTGCCGCACCGATACGAAAACGAGAGAGAAAGCCAGGAGCTGATATGAGTTCAACCACCCACGGCACCACGCCCTACTACTTCGTGCCCGGGCCGTCACGCCATCCGATCATGGCGGCGATCGGACTGTTCTTCGTGATCCTCGGGGCCGGGCAGTGGATCAACGACCACCAGTGGGGCGCGTATTCGCTGGTCTTCGGCCTGCTGTGGTGGTGGGTGGTGCTGTTCCAGTGGTTCCGCGAAGCCGCGGGCGAGAGCGAAAGCGGGCAGTACAGCCACCGCATCGACCTGTCCTACCGCTGGAGCATGAGCTGGTTCATCTTTTCGGAGGTGATGTTCTTCGGCGCGTTCTTCACGGCTCTGTGGTGGACGCGCACGCATGCGCTGCCGGCGCTCGGCAGCCTGGACAACGCGCTGCTGTGGCCCGATTTCAAGGCGGTGTGGCCGAGCGTCGCGGCCGGTGCGACCGGTTCGCCGGCCGACATCGTCGAGCCCTTCCAGACCGTTGGCCCGTTCTGGCTGCCGACCATCAACACGGCACTGCTGCTGACCTCGGGCGTGACGCTGACCATCGCGCACCACGCGCTGCGCGCCGGCCATCGCGCCCAGTGCATCCGCTTCATGTGGCTCACCGTGCTGCTCGGCATCGTTTTCCTGAGCGTGCAGGGCTACGAGTACTACCACCTGTACACCGAACTGAACCTCAAGCTCAGTTCGGGGGCCTACGGCTCGACCTTCTTCATGCTGACCGGCTTCCACGGCCTGCACGTGTTCGTCGGCATGCTGATGCTGCTGTTCATCACGCTGCGTCTGCAGAAGGGCCACTTCACGCCGGAGCGCCACTTCGGCTTCGAGGGCGCGGCCTGGTACTGGCACTTCGTCGACGTGGTGTGGCTCGGGCTGTACTTCCTGGTCTACTGGCTTTGAGCGGACCGAACGGCACAACAAAAAAGCGCCGCAAGGCGCTTTTTTCATGGCGTTCGTGGACCTGGAACGAGCACGACCTACTTGCCGACGGGCAACCCACCCGGCTGGATGTAGCCGAGCTTCCACGCGAGCAGCACGCACAGGAACAAAAGCACCGAGAGGCCGATCCGAACGGTGAGGGCGCGCACCATGCCGCCGCTCTTGGCGCGGCCGTTCCGGCCGTCCTTCAGCATGAAGAACAGCGCGAAGCCGAGGCTGGCAAGAATGCCGGCGAAGGCCAGGGCGAGGACGTATTTCATGAACCCCATTATCGACCGCGGCAAGGCGCCGCGGTGCTGAACGACACCCGGCCCGGCGCTCGCCCGATCCGCCGCGGCCGCTTCTGGATCGTCACGCTGGCGGCCGTCTTGACGCTGGGCGCGACCGTCTCGCTGGGCCGTTGGCAGCTGTCGCGCGCCGCCCAGAAGGAAGCACTGCAGGCCGAGATCGAGGCCCAGCAGCAGCGCCCGCCACTCGAACAGCAGGCCTTCCTCGCCATCGACCGTCCGGCCGAGGCGCTGCATCGGCCCGTGCGGCTGCGCGGCCTCTGGCTGACGCCGCAGACCGTCTACCTCGACAACCGCCAGATGAACGGCGTGCCCGGCTTCTACGTGCTGACGCCCTTCGCCATCGAGGGGTCGGAGCAGGCGGTCATGATCCAGCGCGGTTGGGTGCAACGCAATTTCAACGACCGCACCCAGCTGATGCCGGTCGAGACGCCGGCCGGCCTGATCGAAGTCACGGCGCGCGTGGCCCTGCCACCGGCCCACCTGCTCGACCTCGGCAAGCCGGCGCCAGCGGCGTCGGCGGCGTCCGCGGCCGAGGGGGAGTCGGCGACCGAGGGTCGACAGCCCGCCGTGGGGTCTTCCCCCATCCGGCAAAATCTCGACCTGGAGGCGTTCCGCAGCGAAACCCGATTGCCACTGCGCACCGACCTCTCGCTCCAGCAGATCGGCGCGGCCTCCGAAGGCCTGCAGCGCGATTGGCCGGCGCCCGCGCTGGGTGTGGAAAAGCACTACGGCTATGCATTCCAGTGGTTCGGCCTCGCGGCCCTCGTCGTCATCCTCTATGTCTGGTTCCAATTCATCGCCCCCCGGCGCAAGGCAAGCCATGTCGGGCTCTGACGAGCCACTCGGCCTGACCGTGCACTCGATGCCTTCGCCGCGCCAGGCGCTCGCTGCGGGCGAGGGGCGCCGCACTGTCGTCGGCCGCTGGAAGATGATCGCGGTGATGCTGTGCTGCGCGGCGCCGGTGATCGCCTCGTACTTCACCTATTACGTGATCCGCCCGGAAGGCAAGCGCGTCTATGGCGAGCTGATCGACCCGCAACGGCCGCTGCCGGCCACGAGCGCGATCGCACGCGACGGCACGCCGACCACGCTGCGCGCGCTCAAGGGGCAATGGCTTCTGGTGACAGTCGCCGACGCCGCCTGCGACGCACTGTGCGAGCGGCAGCTCTACCTGCAGCGGCAGCTGCGCGAGAGCCTGGGCCGCGAGAAGGAGCGCATCGATCGCGTCTGGCTGGTCAGCGACGACGCGCCGGTGCCGCCGCGGCTCGACAACGGCCTGCATGGCGCCACCGTGCTGCGCGTGCCTGCGGCCCAGATCGCCCAGTGGCTCGCGCCCGCCCCTGGTCACACGCTGGCCGAGCACTTCTACGTGGTCGACCCACTGGGCAACTGGATGATGCGTTTCCCGGCCCGCATGGACACCGAAGGCGCCGGCCGCGCCAAGCGCGACCTCGACCGCCTCTTGCGCGCTTCCGCCTCCTGGGACGACCCCGGCCGCTGAGCCCGCCATGGAAAGCCAGTCCCTCTACGATCTCGGCCCCATCGCCTGGCTCATGGCCATGGGCGTGGTGATCGCGCTCGGACCGCTGCTCTGGGTCTGGCGCCGCAACGCCGGCGCTGGCCCGGCGCGCCGGCTGCATGCGCTCACCGTGCTCACGCTCTTCCTCACCTTCGACCTGACGCTCTTCGGCGCCTTCACCCGGCTCACCGATTCCGGCCTGGGCTGCCCCGACTGGCCCGGCTGCTATGGCAACGCCAGCCCGCTGGGTGCCCGCCATGAAATCGCGATGGCGCAGGCGGCGCAGCCGACCGGCCCGGTGACGCACGGCAAGGCCTGGGTCGAGATGGTCCACCGCTACCTCGCGACGGGTGTCGGCGTGCTGATCCTCACGCTGGCGATCGCGACCTGGGTGGTGCGCCGTCGGCAACGCAAGCTGCCTGCACGTGCGCAGGATGCGGGTGCCGCGCTCAGCGCCTGGTGGCCCGCCGTCACGTTGATGTGGGTGTGCCTGCAGGGCGCGTTCGGCGCGCTGACCGTCACGCTCAAGCTCTTCCCGGCGATCGTCACGCTGCACCTGCTCGGCGCCATCGTGCTGCTGGCGCTGCTGTGCATCCAGGCGGTGCGCTACCGCCAGGCCGCCGCGGCGCGCGCCCCGGTGCCGATGCCTGGTCCGATGCGCACCCTGCTCATCGCCACCACCGCGCTGCTGATGCTGCAGATCGCCCTGGGCGGCTGGGTCAGCACCAACTATGCGGTGCTGGCCTGCACGCAATTCCCGACCTGCCAGGGCAGCTGGTGGCCGCCGATGAACTTCGGCCAGGGCTTCCAGCTCTGGCGCGCGCTCGGGGTGGACGCCAGCGGCACGCCGATCGACTTTGCTGCGCTGACGGCCATCCACTATGCGCACCGGCTGATGGCCTATGTCGTGTTCGTTGCGCTGGGTCTGCTGGCCTGGCGGCTGCGCCGCATCGCCCCCTTGCGCGCGCAGGCCCGCTGGCTGGCGGGGTTGGCGCTGCTGCAGTTGGCCACCGGCCTTGGCAATGTGCTGCTGGGATGGCCGCTGGCGGCGGCGGTGCTGCACACCGGCGGCGCCGCGGCGCTGGCCGTCGTGCTGACCTGGACCTTGTGCGAAAGCCGGCGTGCGCCGCGCAGCGCGCCCGCAGGGGCGCGCCAGCCTTCAGGCACCATGGGGGCCGCATGAGCAGACCGATCCCCACCACGCCGCCGCAACAGGGCGCCACCACTGCCAGCGTGATGCGCCAGTTCTACGCGCTGACCAAGCCGCGGGTGGTGCAGCTGATCGTCTTCTGCGCGCTGATCGGCATGGTGCTGGCGGTGCCCGGCCTGCCGACACTGGCCGACCTGCAACGCGCGCTGCTGGCCTGCATCGGCATCTGGCTCGTCGCCGGTGCCGCGGCCGCCTTCAACTGCCTGGTCGAGAAGGGCATCGACGCGAAGATGAAGCGCACCGCCTGGCGTCCGACCGCGCGCGGCGAGCTGAGCGACCGGCAGGCGCTCGTCTTCTCGGCCGTGCTCTGCGCCTCCGGCTCGGCACTGCTGTGGTTCAGCGTCAACCCGCTCACCATGTGGCTCACCTTCGCCACCTTCGTCGGCTACGCGGTGGTCTACACCGTCATCCTGAAACCGCTGACGCCGCAGAACATCGTGATCGGCGGCGCCTCGGGCGCCATGCCGCCGGTGCTGGGTTGGGCCGCGATGACCGGCGACGTCGGCCCCGAGGCGTTGATCCTCTTCCTCATCATCTTCCTGTGGACGCCGCCGCACTTCTGGGCCCTGGCGCTGTACCGGGTGGAGGACTACCGCAAGGCCGGCCTGCCGATGCTGCCGGTGACGCACGGCAACGAATTCACGCGGCTGCAGGTGCTGCTCTACACCTTCATCCTGTTCGCGGCCTGCCTGATGCCCTTCATCTACGGCATGAGCGGCTGGTTGTACCTGGCGGTGGCGGTCGCGGTGAGCATCGGCTTCAGCGGCTATGCGTTTGCGTTGTGGCGAAACTATTCCGACGCGCTGGCGCGCAAGACCTTCCGCTTCTCCCTGATCCATCTCAGCGTGCTGTTCGCGGCGCTGCTGGTGGACCACTATCTTTTCTGAGCCCCCCATCGATCCCATGAACAAGCGCGATTTCCTCATGCTCGCAGGCGCCTCCGCGGTCGGGGGCGGCCTGGCCGGCCTGGCCGGATGTACCGAGGCCAAGCCCAGCTTCAACGCCGTCGACATGACCGGCGCCGACTACGCCAAGAACTTCGCCCTGAAGGACGCCGACGGCAAGGAGCGCACCCTGGCCGACTTCAAGGGCAAGGTCGTGGTGCTGTTCTTCGGCTATGCCCAGTGCCCCGACGTGTGCCCCACGACCATGACCGAGATGGCGCAGGTCAAGCAGCAACTCGGCAAGGACGGCGACAAGCTGCAGGTGCTGTTCGTCACCGTCGACCCGGAACGCGACACGCCCGAGGTCATGAAGGCGTACATGGGGGCCTTCGACCCGGCCTTCGTCGCGTTGATCCCGACGCAAGAGCAGCTCGCGGCCATGGCCAAGGATTACAAGGCCTACTACAAGAAGGTCGACGGCAGGACACCCACGAGCTATTCGATGGACCACTCGGCCGCCAGCTACATCTACGACACGCAGGGCCGACTGCGGCTGTACGCGCGCTACGGCGCCGGCGTGGCACCGATGGTGGCGGACGTGCAGGCGCTCATCAAGCAGGGCTGAGCCCGCTGTCGGCCACAAAAAAGCCCGGTGCATGCACCGGGCTTTTTCGCTGGAAGGACGCGCAGGCTCAGGCGTAGTCGGCCAGCGCCTTCTTCATCTTCTTCATCGCCGCGACTTCGATCTGGCGGATGCGCTCGGCCGAGACACCGTAGTCGGCCGCCAGCTCGTGCAGCGTCATGCCGCCCGAGCCGTCGTCGTTGACCTTGAGCCAGCGCTCTTCCACGATGCGGCGGCTGCGGTCGTCCAGCGCCTCGAGCGCGGTCGAGATGCCGTCGCTCGACAGCCGGTCGCGCTGGCGCGATTCGAGCTGAGCGGTCGGCTCCTGCGTGGCGTCGGCCAGGTAGGCGATTGGGCCGAAGGCGTCGTCGCCGTCGTCGGAAGGGCTCGGATCGAGCAGCACGTCGCCGCCCGAGAGCCGGGTTTCCATCTCGAGCACTTCCTCGCGCTTGACGTTGAGGCGGGTGGCCATCGCGCTCACCTCGTCCGGGCTCAGCGTCTCGCGGTGGGTGTCGGCATCCGCCGCCGCCGCGTCGGCCTTGAAGCTCTGCTTCATCGAGCGCAGATTGAAGAACAGCTTGCGCTGCGCCTTGGTCGTCGCGACCTTGACCATGCGCCAGTTCTTCAGGATGTACTCGTGGATCTCGGCCTTGATCCAGTGCATGGCATAGCTCACCAGCCGCACGCCCTGGTCGGGATCGAAGCGCTTCACCGCCTTCATCAGGCCGATGTTGCCTTCCTGGATCAGGTCGCCGTGCGGCAGCCCGTAGCCCAGGTACTGGCGGGAGATCGAGACGACCAGGCGCAGGTGCGACAGCACGAGCGCACCGGCGGATTCGAGGTCGTTGTGGTCGCGCAGACGGCGAGCGAAGCCCTGCTCTTCTTCGAGCGTGAGCATCGGCAGGCGGTTGGCGGCCGAAATGTAGGCGTCCAAGTTGCCCAGCGGCGGCACCATCGACCACGGATTGGTGACGGCGAGTTGATGGGTCGTAGAGGCTCCAGACAGACTTGTCATTGGGGAAACTCCTTTGTTGATCGACATATTAGCACTCGGTTAGAGGGAGTGCTAAGGCAAGGGTTCCCGGCGCGACAGGCGCGGCGATGCGTGCGGGATGGCGGAAAATGTTTGCTAAAGTGCCACTTTTGGTCGTCGGGCAGCGTACATTGGCGACACCCGAACTCAGCCCAGCAGCGCTTGCGCGAATTCGCGCGCGTCGAAGGTTTCCAGGTCTTCCAGCTTCTCGCCCACACCGATGAAGTAGACCGGGATCGGCCGCTCGCGGGCGATGGCGCAGAGCACGCCGCCCTTGGCCGTGCCGTCGAGCTTGGTGACGATCAGCCCGGTGAGGCCCAGCGTCTCGTCGAAGGCCTTGACCTGCGCCAGCGCGTTCTGGCCGGTGTTGCCGTCGATCACCAGCAGCACCTCGTGCGGCGCGGTGGCGTCGGCCTTGCTGACCACGCGCTTGATCTTCTTGAGCTCGTCCATCAGGTGCAGCTGCGTCGGCAGCCGGCCGGCGGTGTCGACCAGCACCACGTCCTTGCCGCGGGCGCGGCCGGCATTGACCGCGTCGAAGCTCACCGAGGCCGGATCGCCGCCCTCATTGCTCACGATCTCAACCGTGTTGCGGTCGGCCCAGACCAGCAGCTGCTCGCGCGCCGCCGCCCGGAAGGTGTCGGCAGCCGCCAGCAGCACCGAGGCGCCTTCGTTCGCCAAGTGCTTGGTGAGCTTGCCGATGGAGGTGGTCTTGCCGGCGCCGTTGACGCCGGCCACCATGATCACGGTCGGCGTGTACTGCCCGATGACCAGCGGCTTTTCCAGCGGACGCAGCAGGTCGGCGATGGCTTCGGCCAGCAGGCGTCGCACCTGCTGCACGTCGGTCGCCATCTGTCGCTTGACGCGGCCGCGCAGGTCCTCGAGCAGGAACTCGGTCGCCTTCACGCCGGTGTCGGCCATCAGCAGGGCGGCTTCGAGCTCTTCGTACAGCGCTTCGTCGATCTGCGCGTTGACGAACACCGCCTGGATGCCGGTGCCGGTCTTGCGCAGGCCGGTCTTGAGCTTGTCGAGCCAGCCGGTGCGCGACGGGGCGGCCGCAGCAGGCGCTGGTGCGGGAACCGGCGCGGGCATTGGCAAGGGCAACGCTGCCACCGGGGGCGGCTCGATGGCGGCGGCCGGCGGCGCGATCGGCGCGGTGGGCGCGACCACGGCCGGTGCCGGCGCGGCCATCGGGACAGCGGGCGCCGGTGCTGCCGGAGGAGGCGGGGGCGCGGGAGCGGGGGGTGGCGGCGGCGGCGGTGGTTCGCTCTTGAACCAACTCGACGGCGAGAACATCGACTTCGCGGGCGGCGGCGCGACCGGCGTCTCGACGGCTGGCGCGGCGGCGGGTGCTGCGGGTGCCGTGGGCGCTTCGGCCGGTGGCGGTGCGGCCTCGGCCGGTTTTTTCTTGAAGAAACTGAACATCAGATGGTTTTTACAATCGGACCCATTCTATGAAACACCCCTCGCCACGCCGCACAGCGTCCGGTGCGGTGCTGGCCCTGGCGCTCGTCGCGCCATGGACGCTCACCGCCCTGGCCCAAACGCCCGCCCCCTCCACCACCGACGCCCGGGCACCTGTGCCCAGTGCGTTGACCCAGGCGCGCCAGTTCACGCTATCGAATGGCATGACGCTGATCGTGCAGCCCGACCGCCGCTCGCCCACCGCGGTCCACATGCTGTGGGTGCGCGTCGGCTCGATGGACGAGGTGGACGGCACCTCCGGCGTGGCGCACGCCCTGGAGCACATGATGTTCAAGGGCACCCAGCGCATCAAGCCGGGCGAGTTCTCGCGCCAGGTCGCGGCGCTGGGCGGGCAGGAGAATGCCTTCACCACGCGCGACTACACCGGCTACTACCAGCAGATCCCCAACGGCAAGCTGGAAGACGTTATCAAGCTCGAGGCCGACCGCTTCGCCGACAACCAGTGGGCCGATGTCGAATTCCAGCGCGAGATCGAGGTGGTCAAGGAAGAGCGTCGCATGCGCACCGAAGACCAGCCGCGCGCGCTGCTGGGCGAGCAGCAGAGCGCCACCGTCTTCGTCGCGTCGCCGTACCGCCGTCCGGTGGTCGGCTGGATGAGCGACCTCGACGCCATGACGGCCGACGACGTGCGCAACTTCCATCGCCAGTGGTACGTGCCGGCCAACGCGGCGATCGTCGTGGCGGGCGATGTCGACGTCGAGCGCGTGCGCGCGCTGGCCGAGAAATACTACGGCCGCATCCCGGCCCGTGCCGTGCCGGCGCGCAAGCCGCGGACCGAGCCGGTGCAGCGCGGCATTCGTCGCATCGAGTTCAAGGCGCCGGCCGAGCAGTCCTATGTGTCGCTCGCCTTCCGCGCGCCCCGGCTGGAGAGCCTCGACGGCGAGAGCGATGTCTGGGCGCTGGTCGTGCTGTCGGCCCTGCTCGACGGCTACCCCGGCGCGCGGCTCGACCGCGCGTTGACGCAGGGGCCGGACCGCGTCGCCGACGAAGCCGGCTCCTACGCCGGCCTCACCGGTCGCGGTCCGCAGCTCTTCGAACTCGACGGCGTGCCGGCCGCCGGCAAGACGCCCGAGGCGGTCGAGGCCGCGCTGCGCGCCGAAGTCGCCCGCGTGGCCCGCGACGGCGTGGGCGCGGCCGAACTGGCCCGCGTGAAGACGCAATGGGTCGCCAGCCAGACCTACAAGCTCGATTCGGTGATGGCGCAGGGCCGCGAGCTCGGTGCCAACTGGGTGCAGGGGCTGCCGCTGGACGCCAGCGCCCGCATCGTCGCGCAGTTGCAGAAGGTCACGGCCGCGCAGGTGCAGGCTGTCGCCGCGAAGTACTTCGGCGACGACCAGCTCACGGTCGCGACGCTGCGTCCGCTGCCTCCCGAAAAGAACCCGCGCCCGCGCGGCTTCGCCACGCCCGCCGGACCGCTGCGCTGAAAGACCGCCCCATGCTGACACTGAAGAAGATCGCCGGCGGTGCCGTCATCGCGAGCACCGCCCTGTTGGCTGCGCTGAGCGCGCAGGCCGCCATCCCCATCCAGCACTGGACGCTGGCCAACGGCGCCAAGGTGTACCTCGCGTCCACCGACGCGCTGCCGATCGTCGACGTGCAGATCGACGTCGACGCCGGCAGCCGGCGCGACCCGGCGGCGCAGGCTGGCCTGGCGGGCGCCAGCGCCGGCATGGTCGAGAAGGGCGTACGTGCCAGCGACGCCGGCCCCGCGCTGGACGAGAACGCGCTGGGCGAAGCCTGGGCCGACCTGGGCGCGAGCTTCGGCGCGGGCGCGGGCGCCGAGCGCACGACCTTCTCGCTGCGCAGTCTGTCCGACCCGGCGCTGCTCGACAAGGCGGTGACGCTGGCTGCGCGCGAGATCGGCGAGCCGTCCTTCCCGGCCGATATCTGGCAGCGCGAGCGCGAGCAGATCGCGGCGGCCTTGAGGGAGGCCGACACCAAGCCCGGCACCATCAGCAGCCGCAGCTTCTCGCAGGCCGTGTACGGCACGCATCCGTACGGCCAGGAGACGACCGAGGCGACGCTCGCGAAGATCGACGTCGAGGCGATGCGCACGCGCTATGCGCAGCTGATCCTGCCGTGCCGCGCCAAGGTGAGCATCGTCGGCGCCGTCACGCGCGCGCAGGCCGACGCCATCGCCACCCGGCTGCTGGCGCGCCTGCCGGCGCAAGACGGCCGCTGCGAGCCGCTGCCGGCCGTGCCCGCCATCGCGTCCCTCACGGCGCCGAAGGAGGAGCGCGTGCCCTTCGCCTCGGCGCAGGCCCATGTCGTGATCGGTCAGCCGGGCTACCTGCGCACGGACCCGGACCACTTCGCGCTCACCCTCGGCAACTACATCCTGGGCGGGGGTGGTTTCGTCTCGCGGCTGATGAACGAGGTGCGCGAGAAGCGCGGCCTGGTCTACGGCATCTACAGCGGCTTCTCGCCCGGCCTGCACGCCGGCGCCTTCCGCGTCGGCTTCCAGACGCGGCCCGACCAGGCCGACGAGGCGGTCAAGGTGTCGCGCGAGGTGCTGGCCAAGTTCGTCGCCGAAGGCCCGAGCGAGGCCGAGCTGAAGGCCGCCAAGGACAACCTGATCGGCGGCTTTCCGTTGCTGCTCGACAGCAACCGCAAGCTGCTGGGCAACGTGTCGAACATCGCCTGGAACGACCTGCCGCTCGACTACCTCGACACCTGGACGGCGCGCATGAACGCGGTCACCGTGACCGACATCAAGGCCGCCTTCGCGCGCAAGCTGCAGCCCGAACGCATGGTGACGGTGGTGGTCGGGGCCAAGCAGTGACGACCCGGGCGCGTTCGCGGGCTATGCTCGCCCCATGAAGAAGGTTCCCACCAAGACACCTGCCAAGGTGCCGCAACACGACAAGCGCCCGCACGAAGTCCGCATCATCGGCGGCCAATGGAAGCGCACCCGCCTGGCCGTGGCCGACAAGCCGGGTCTGCGCCCCACGCCCGATCGCGTGCGCGAGACGCTGTTCAACTGGCTCGCCAGCCTGGCCGGCGTGGGTGGCGGCGAGCTGCCGGGCTGGCACTGCCTCGACGCCTTCGCCGGCACCGGGGCGCTGGGCCTCGAAGCCGCCTCGCGCGGCGCCGCCTCGGTGCTGCTGTGCGAGCAGGACGCCGATCTGATCGCGCAGCTGCAGAAGGCCAAGGCCAAGCTGTCGGCCGACGCGGTGCGCATCGAGCGCGGCAACGGCGTGACCGCGCTGGAGCGCGTGCCCGCCGGCAGCCTGCAGCTGGTGCTGCTCGACCCGCCCTTCGAGAGCCCAGCGCTGTACGAGCCCGCACTGCGTGCGGCCGCGCGCGCGCTGCATCCCGACGGCGCGGTCTACCTCGAGGCACCGCGCCTCTGGGCCGACGACGAGCTCGCCGCCTTCGGGCTGGCCGCCTTCCGCCATCTGAAGGCCGGCGCCGTGCATGCGCATCTGCTGCGGCCCCTCGCGGCCGTACCTGCTTTAGCCCCTGCAGACCCCGGACATGCCCCTGCATAATCCGCCGACCCCGGCCGCTGCGGCCGACAAGGAGTCTCTATGTCCAGCGTGATTGCGGTCTACCCCGGCACATTCGATCCCATGACGCTGGGCCACGAAGACGTGGTGCGGCGCGCCACCCAGCTCTTCTCGAAGGTCGTCGTCGCGGTCGCGGCGGGCCACCACAAGAAGACCCTCTTCACGCTGCAGGAGCGCATCGAGATGGCGCGCGAAGCCGTCGCGCCCTACAGCGACCAGGTGGTGGTCGAGAGCTTCTCCGGCCTGCTGCGCGACTTCGTCGTGGCACGTGGCGGCAAGGCCATGGTGCGCGGCCTGCGCGCCGTCACCGACTTCGACTACGAATTCCAACTGGCCGGCATGAACCGTTCGCTGATGCCCGACGTCGAAACGGTTTTCCTCACGCCGAGCGACAAGTACCAGTTCATCTCCAGCACCTTCGTGCGCGAGATCGCGATGCTCGGCGGCGAAGTCGACAAGTTCGTCTCGCCCTTCGTGCAGGACAAGCTCGTTGCCAAGGTGCGCAGCCTCGGCCGCGAATGACGCCTGCTCCCCGACTCCATTCGCTGGGCGACGCCGCCCTGCTGTGCGAGCTGCCGCCCCCCGCCACCCTGGCGCAGCAGCAACAGATCTGGGCCCTGGCGACCGAGGCGCTGCAATGGCCGGCGGTGCTGGAAGCGCTGCCGGGCATGAACAACCTGACGCTGGTGTTCGACCCGGCCCGCATCGATGCCGCCGAGATCGAGATGCAGGTGCTTGCGGCCTGGCCGCAACTCGCGGCGGCAGCCATCGAGGGCCGCACTGTCGAGATCCCCGTGGCCTATGGCGGCGAGCATGGCCCCGACCTGGCCGACGTTGCCGCCCACACCGGCTTCACGCCGGCCGAGGTGGTGCGTCGCCACGCCGCCGGGGAGTACGTGGTCTACCTGCTGGGCTTCCTGCCTGGTTTCGCCTTCATGGGTGGCCTGCCGCCCGAACTCGCCACGCCGCGCCGGGCCGAGCCACGGGTGGCGGTGCCGGCCCGTTCGGTCGGCATCGGCGGCGCGCAGACCGGCGTCTACCCGCTGGTCTCGCCCGGCGGCTGGCAACTCATTGGCCGCACGTCGCTCGAGATGTTCGACCCGACGGCTGCCGAGCCCACCCTGCTGCGGCCCGGCGACCGGGTGCGCTTCGTCGTCGAGAGCGTGCAGACATGATCGTCGTCCTCAAGCCCGGCATGCTGGCCTCGGTCCAGGACCTGGGCCGCCACGGCCATCGCGAGCGCGGCATCTGCCCCGGCGGCGCACTCGACACGCTGGCGCTCACGACGGCCAACCGCTTGGTCGGCAACCCCGACGAAGCGGCCGGCCTCGAACTCACGATGGGTGGCTGCGAACTGCGCTTCGACATCGCCACCCGCATCGCGCTGGCGGGCGACGACTTCGGTGCCCAGCTCGGCGGCGTGCCGATCTGGCCGTGCTGGAGCGTGCCGGTGCAGGCCGGCCAGACCCTGAAGCTCGTCGGCGCTAACGTGGCCGCGGGCAAGAAGGGCCTGCGCACCTGGCTGGCCGTGGCGGGCGGCATCGACGTGCCGCCGGTGCTCGGCTCGCGCAGCACCGACCTCAAGGCCGGATTCGGCGGCCATCAGGGCCGGGCGCTGAAGAAGGGCGACCGGCTGCCGCTCGGTGCGCCGGCCCTGAACAGCGCACAACTCGCACGGCGCCGCTTCGGCGTGCGCCCGCCCGACTGGGCGATCGATGGCCGCGACTTCGGCGAGGCGATCCCGCTGCGCGTCATGTTGGGCCCCGAGTCCGGCCTGTTCACCTCGGCCTCGGTGGCCGCCTTGTGGCGCGAGCCCTGGCGCGTGACGCCGCAGAGCAACCGCATGGGCAGCCGGCTCGAAGGCCCGGTGCTGGAGCGCAAGCGCGCTGGCGACATGCTGTCGTCGGGTGTCATCCCGGGCACGATCCAGGTGCCGCCCTCCGGCCAGCCGATCATCCTGATGGGCGACGCGCAGACCACCGGCGGCTATCCGCGCATCGGCGTCGTGATTCGGGCCGACCTCTGGAAGCTGGCACAGGCGCCGCTCGGCGGCATGCTGCGGCTGGTGCAGGTCGACGCGGCCGAGGCACTGCAGGCCTGGACCTTGCAGCAGCAGCACCTGGCGCAACTCACACAGGGCCTGGCCACCAGCGGCTGGCCGGTGCCCGCGGCGCGGGCGCAGGCACCGGATGCGTCCGCGGCAGCATCCGACTGAGCGGCGGGCCCATCGGGCGCAGCGCAGAATGTCATGAAGGAGTGACCCCATGCAGATCGATCTGAACGCCGACCTCGGCGAAGGCGCCGGCAGTGACGAAGAATTGCTCAAGCTGGTGAGTTCGGCCAACATCGCCTGCGGTTGGCACGCCGGGGATGCAAGCACCATGCGCCAGTGCGTGCGCTGGGCCATCGACAACCAGGTCGCGATCGGTGCGCATCCGAGCTTTCCCGACCGCGAGAACTTCGGCCGCAGCACCATGAACCTGCCGCCCGAGGACATCGTCGCCGGCGTGCTCTATCAGATCGGTGCGCTGGCGGCGATCGTCAAGGCCGAGGGCGGCACGCTGGTGCACGTCAAGCCGCACGGCGCGCTCTACAACCAGGCGGTGAAGGAGCCGGCGCTGGCTGCCGCCATCTGCGATGCGGTGCGCCATTTCGATTCCAACCTGCGCTTTTTCGGCTTGGCCGGCAGCGGCATGATCAGCGCCGCCGAGCGGGCCGGCCTGAAGCCAGTGGAAGAGGTCTTCGCCGACCGCGGCTACATGCCCGACGGCAGCCTGGTGCCACGCAGCCAGCCCGGCGCGCTGATCGAGGACGAAGAGCAGTCGCTGGCGCAGACCCTGTCGCTGGTGCGCGACCACCAGGTCACGGCCATCGATGGGAGCATCGTGTCGGTCAACGCGCAGTCGGTGTGCCTGCACGGCGACGGCGCGCATGCGCTGGCCTTCGCGCGGCGCATCCGCTCGACGCTCGAGCGCGAGGGTATTGCCGTCATGGCACATACCTGAGCCCGAAGCCGCATCCGCGGCTTTTTTTATCGCCCGCGCAGACCGCGGGTCTTCCTGATCCGATCGGCATGCGCCGCGCGAGAGCGTGACAGATGCCCTTGGTGGCGCCGTACCCAGCGGCTAAAAGTGCGCCACAAGAATCAGACAGGGAGTCGTCACATGGGTCATCTCGAATTGCGAGACCTCGCGCTGAGCGTGCGCGAGCTGCCCGACCGCAGCTTCGGCTGGGTCATCCTCGAAGGCACCGGCGAGAAGAGCGTCTTCGCCAACTACACCGTGATGCAGGGCGCCGAACAGGGCTACGCGAGCTATGCCGATGCGCTGCTGGCGGGCTTCGTCGCCCTGCGCGGGCTCACCGGGCGAAACGGGCCCCGCGGCGTGGGTCGGCTGCACCTCGACGCGTGACATCAGGCGGGCTGCAATTCGCGCAGCCAGTCGACCAGGGCCGCGTTCACCGCAGCGGGTTGCTCCATCGTGAGCATGTGGCCGGCGCGTTCGATCCACAGCAGCTTGGCGTGCGGCACCAGCGCCGCGATCTCGCTGCTGCAGTCGGGCGGCGTCAGACGGTCGGCATCGCCGCACAGCACCAGCACCGGGCAGCGGACGTGCGGCAGGTGTTGGCGTGCATCGGGCCGCTGCATCACCGCACGGTTCTGGCGGATGAGCTGCGCCGCGCCGCCGTGCAGCACCATCTCGACGTAGCGCCGCATCAGCGCCTTGTCGGCTGCCTGGTCGGGATGAAAGGCGAAGACCGCGTTGAACTCGATCAGGTCGCGGGCCTCGCCGCGTTCGAACAGCTCGATGGCCGACTCGCGCAGCTTGAACATGTCGGGCGTCTCGGGCCGCGGGTTGGTGCCGAGCAGCGCGAGGCCGACGATGCGCTCCGGCGCCTGGCGCGCGGCCTCCATCGCGATCATGCCGCCCAGCGACGCGCCGCAGAGGATCAGCGGGCCGTCGTTCTCGGCCAGCACCGCCGCGGCCATGCCTTCGATGCGGTCGTGCCGTGCATGGACATCGGCCACGCGGATGTCGAGGTGGGGTGGCAGGGCAGGCCGCTGGGCCTGCCAGAGGCGCTCGTCGCAGGCGAGGCCGGGCAAGAGGACAAGTCGGGACATGGCGCCATTGTGTTGCATGGACTGCAGCGCGGTCGATGCGGGGACAATCGGTGCCAGCCATGACCACATCCCCCTCCGCTCCTACCGAATTCATCCTCATCCGCCACGGCGAAACCGACTGGAACCGCGAACTGCGCTTTCAGGGCCACGTCGACATCCCGCTCAACGACACCGGCCACGAGCAGGCGCGCCGCCTCGGCCTGCGGCTGGCGGGCGAGGCGGTCGACCAGGTCTACAGCAGCGACTTGATGCGCGCGCAGCAGACCGCCACCCCCGCGGCGCAGCAACTCGCCCTGCCCATCGTCACGCAGGCGGCCCTGCGCGAGCAGCACTTCGGCGTCGTCGAGGGCATGAAGGCCGAAGAGATCCGCGAGTTGCATCCGCGCGCCTGGGAGCAATGGCTGGAGTTCCGCGAAGACCACGCCATGCCCGAAGGCGAGTCGCCCCTGCAGTTCCACGCGCGTATCCTGGCCGCGCTCGCTGCGCTGGCGACGGCGCACAACGGACAGCGGCTGCTGGTGGTGACGCACGGCGGCGTGCTCGACATGGTCTGGCGCACCGCCCGCGGGCTGGGCCTCAACGGACCCCGGCAGAGCGACATTCCGAACGCCGGCATCAACCGCATCCGCATCGCCGACGCCGCCGACCCGACCCGCATCGAGGTGCTCGACTGGGCCGACGCAGGGCACCTGGCCGACCTGCCGGCGCAACCGAACTACGACCAGAGCCGGCACCTGAAGAAAGACTGAATCGCGCCTCAGCCGTGAACGGCCGGCAGGTGCAGGCCGGCGTACACGCGGTCGAGCTGCCGCTTCAGCCGCAGCGATTCGGGCTGGCCGTTGACCTGCTGCTGCAGCACGCCCTGTGCCGCGCCCAGCGTGCGCTCAGTGCCGCAGCGCACCAGTGCATCCAGATGGACCTGCTCGAAAAGGTCGCGCTGCGCGTGGCTGCCCCCGATCTCGACGAGGCGCGGAAGCGCCAGGCCGAGCCCGTCGATGGCGCCTTCCATGTCGCCGCGTGCATGCGCGAGCAGCCCGTGCGCGGCCGGCACGCAGACGCGCACCCACGCATCGCGTGCGCCCACCGGTGCGGTGGGCGCGAAGGCCTCGATGCGCTGCTGCAGCACGTCGGCCTCGGGCCGGCCGGCACGGGCCAGGCCATAGAGGTACTGCAGGTCGAGGAAAGGCAGCACATGGTCGTCGAGCCGGGTGACGAGGCGGTCCGCCACATCCTGCCAGCGTGCACCGACGTCGATGCCGGCGAGCTCGAAGCGCGCCAGCAGCGACACGGCGCCGATCTGGTCCTGCGTGTAGTCGGGCACCACGCCCCAGACCTCGCGGTCGTACACGGCGAGTGCTTCTGCGTCGTGGCCGAGGTCGATGAGGAACAGCGCCACGTGCCACCAGTTGTGCGTGACCATGAAGGAGTTGAGTCCGGTCCAGGTGCCGCTCACGCTGCGCATGAAGTCCAGGCCTTCGGCAAGCCGGCCTTCGGTCAGCATGACGTGGCCCAGCGCGTGGTGCGCCCACGGTTCCTTGCGGCACATCGCGATGGCACGCCGCGCGCTGGCCTCGGCCTCGCGCATGCGGTGGCATTGTTCGTGGCCGAAGGCGACCATTCCGTGCAGGTAGGGCACGTCGGCCGTGTGCGGCAAGGCGGCCAGGGCGAGTCGCAGCATGCCGGGCCCGTCGCCACCGTTGAAGCAGTGGTACTGGCCGAGCTTCACCGACACCAGGTCGCGCGGATGGGCCCGCGCCTGCTCTTCGTGCAGGGCGATCGCACCGTGGATGTCGCCGTCGATCCAGGCGGCAACGGCGGCGATGAAGCGCTGTTCGCGCGCCGTCGCGCGTGACGCACCTTCTTTTGCGCGCGCGATGAAGGGCCGCGCGTTCGGCACACCTTCGCGCGATTCGGCGAACATGTGCAGCGCGGCGCAGTAGGCCTGCACCAGCGGGCTGGTGTCCTCGGCGGCGTGGAGCACGTTCGCAGCACGCGCCTCGCAGGCGATGAAGCCGCCGACGAAGTCGTCGACCGCTTGCAGGCTCGCCGGATCATCGAGCGTGACGGGGTTGCCGAGGCTGTCGGTCAGGGGGCGGGGCGCTGCGCTCACGGAAGGATCCTCGAAGGTAGTGGCTCCCGCCATGGTGCCACGCCCTCGCTGCACCCGTCGCCGCTACACGCCGGCCTGCTGGTGGCGGTGCTCCTGCGTCAGCCCGCCATAGCCGTAGGCCGCGGCCCGCGCGTCGATCACGTGCACGTACGACACCTCGTGAAGATCGGGCATCAACGCTGCCATCGCGGCGTGGATCTCGCGCAGGTAGCGCGCCTTCTCGGCCTTGGTGTTGGTTTCATCGGTGATGCTGATGTCGAGCTGGAAGGCGCTGCGGCCGAGCGACGCCAGTGTCTCGCCACCGATGAACCACTGGTCGGCGGCGAGGTGCTGAACCGCGACGGCGATCACCGGCAGCTTCTTGCCGAGCACCGACTGCGTGAGGCGCACCACGGCGTCGACGGCCTGGTGGGTGCGGGTGGCATCGGGTGCGCCAGAAAGGTGAAGGACGATGTGCGGCATGAGGGCTCCTGGATGTGAATGACGACGGGTGATTTTTCGTCGTTACGCATCATCGGAAAAGCGGGAAGATAAGATATATGTCATCGGATTAACGGGTGGATGCAATGGCGACCTTCGACATCGAACAGCTCCGCACCTTCGTGGCCGTTGCCGAGGCCGGGAGCCTCACGGCGGCGGCACCCCGCGTCTTCCTCTCGCAGTCGTCGGTCAGCGAGCAAGTGCGCAAGCTGGAGGAGCGCGCTGGTCGGTCGCTTTTCACCCGAAGCAAGGCGGGCGTGGCGGTGACGGAGGCCGGCGCGCGCCTCTTGGGCCATGCGCGCGCCATCCTCGCGCTCAGCGAGACGGCCTACCGGGAGATGCGCGACGAACAACTGCAGGGCGAGTTGCGCTTGGCCATCACCGACTATTTCCGGCCGGCCGAACTGACGGGCCTGCTGGCGCGGCTGGGGGAACGCTACCCGCAGGTGCGCCTGCACGTGAGCGTCATGAAGAGCGGCGACGTCGAAACCGCGTATGCGCGCGGCGACGTCGATGTCGGCGTGGCGATGCGCATCGCCCAAACCGGCACCGGTACCGGCGCCGTGGCGCGCGGCGCGTTGCTGCGCCGCGAAGCGCTGGTCTGGATGGGCACGCGGGGCCTGTCATGGCAGAAGGGCGCACCGTTGCGGCTGCTGGTGCTGCCCGACACCTGTGCGCTTCACCAGTTCACCGTGAAGCTGCTGCGGCAGCGGCGTGTGCCTTACGAGGTGGCGCATGTCGCGTCGGGTGTGGCGGGCCTGCAGTCGGCATTGGCCGCGGGCCTGGGCGTGGCCTGCCTCAATGAATCGGCGCTGTGCAACGGTGTGGTGCCGTTGCGGCTGGCCGGACTTCCGGCGCTGCCCCGCGTCGCCTTCCATGTGTTGCCGGCCCGCCAGGGCGAAAGCGACTTCGTGGCGCGGGCGCGCGAACTGCTGGTGGCGCAGTTCGCCTGAGCGTCGATTCGCCGGCGGCGGCTTGCTCAGCCCCAGGACAGGGCGGACAGGTCGTTCGCGAAGATCGGCAGTTCCTTCCACAGGCCCTTCACGTTCTTCTTCGCGATGGTCGGGAACTGCGGCTGGAACAGGAAGCCGTTGGCCGCGTCGGTGGCCAGCATCTTCTGCGCATCGCCGAGCAGCTTGTTGCGCTCTGCGATGTTGCCGGTGTTCTTGATCTTGTCGAACAGCGCCACGAACGGCTTCGACTGGTAGCCCCAGTAGTAGTCCGACTTGGCATAGTTGCCCAGGTCGAAGGGCTCGACGTGGGACACGATCGACAGATCGTAGTTCTTGTTGCCGTAGGTGCCGCTGAGCCACTGCGCCCACTCGACGTTCTGCACCTTCACCACGATGCCGATCTTGGCGAGCTGGGCCACGACCATCTCGCCGCCCTGGCGCGCGTAGGGAGGTGGCGGCAGCGTCATCGTGAGTTCCAGCGGGGTTTTCACGCCGGCTTCGGCCAGCAGTTTCTTGGCCTTCTCGATGTCGAAGGGGTTCACGGCCGTGGTGTCGACGTAACCGGGCGCGCCGGGCACGTAGTGGCTGCCAATCGGCGTGCCGAAGCCGTCGGCCGCGCCTTCGATGATCGCCTTGCGGTCGAGCGCGGCCAGGATGGCGCGGCGCACGCGCACATCGTCGAGCGGCTTCTTGGCGTTGTTGATGGACAGGATGGTCTTGCCGCGCGAGCCGGCCAGGATGGTCTGGAACTGCGGGTTGGCCTTGAACTGCGCCACGATGCGAGTGGCCGCGCGCGGGAACACGTCGACGTCGCCGGCCAGCAGCGAGGCGGCCTGCGCGGCCGGGTCGGAGATGAAGCGGAAGGTGATCTTGTTGATCTTGGCCTGCGCCGGGTTGCGAAAGCCGTCCCACTTGCTCAGGGTGAGCGATGCGCCCTTGTTGTACGCATCGAGCTTGTACGGGCCGGTGCCCACGGGCTTGGTCGCGTTCGTGTCGGCGCTCTTGGGCTCCACGATGATCGACGTGGCCTGACCGAGCACGAAGGGGAAGTCGGGATCGATCTCCTTGTTGAGCAGCACGACGGTGTAGTCGTCGATCACCTGCACGCCGATGTTGGCGAAGGTCCGCTTGTCCTTGTTGACGCTCTTCTCGCCGCCGGCGCGTTCGAAGGCGAACTTCACCGTCTGCGCATTGAAGGGCTCGCCGTTCTGGAACTTCACGCCCTTGCGCAGGCGGAAGGTATAGGTCTTCAGGTCGGGCGAGATATCCCAGCTCTCGGCCAGCAACGGCGTCACGCTGCCGTCGGCGTTGATCTTGGTCAGCGTCTCGTAGATGTTGTAGAGCGTGACTTCGCTGATCGACACGGCGGCGGAGGCCGTCGGATCGAGTCCCGTCGGCTCCAGCGTCATGCCCAGCACCATCGCGTCCTTGCGGTTCTGCGCGAGCGCGAACGACGGAAGGGCCGAGGCGACTGCGGTCGCGGCGGATGCGGTGAGAACGGTGCGGCGTTTCAACATGGTCAGGCTCCTGGAAAGGGCGTAGGGAAGACGGAGGACGTTATAGCAAGCGTGATCCGGGGTAATCAGACAGAAATCGGCTGCGCACGCGCGGGCGGCTCCGCGCGCGGCACGGCCGCGAGCAGGGCCTGCGTGTACGGGTGCTGCGCATGCGCGAAGAGTTCCTGCGGGTCGCCGCGCTCCACCACCAGCCCGCGGTGCAGCACGCAGACCGCATCGCACAGGTGGTTCACCACCGCGAGGTCGTGGCTGATGAGCAGGTAGCTGATGCCGAACTGCTGCTGCAGGTCCTGCATGAGGTTGAGCACCTGCGCCTGCACCGACACGTCGAGCGCGCTCACCGGCTCGTCGGCGACGATGAGCTTGGGGCGGGTGATCAGCGCGCGGGCGATGGCGATGCGCTGGCGCTGGCCGCCGGAGAACTCGTGCGGGTACTTGTCGAGGTCGGTGCTGCGCAGGCCGACGGCGGCGAGCGATTCGGCCGCGCGCTCGCGCTGTTCGCGGCGGCTGGTTTCGGCCAGCGCCTCCAGCGGCTCGGCCACGATGCGCGCCACCTTCTGGCGCGGGTCGAGCGAGCCGTATGGGTCTTGAAACACCATCTGCACATCGCGCCGTGCCGCACGCAGCTCGGCCCGCGGCAGCTGATGCAGGTCGCGGCCGAGCAGCTTCACGGTGCCGGAGGTCGGCGCGTCGAGCGCCATCACCAGCCGGGCGATGGTCGACTTGCCCGAACCCGATTCGCCGACGATGCCCAGGCTGCGGCCGGCCTCGATGCGAAAGCTCACGCCGTTGAGCGCCTTGACCTGCGGCGGCGGTGCCAGCAGCTTCTCGCGCGGCAGCGCGTAGTGGCGGACCAGGTCGGTCACCTCGAGCAATGGTGGGCTCGTCGTCATGCGCGGGCTCCTGCGACGGCGGCGGACACCGCGTCGAGCCGTATGCAGCGCACCTGGTGGCCGTGCGGCATCGGCGTAGCCGGGGGGCGGGTGCTGTGACAGTCGTCGATGGTGAAGGCGCAGCGGCCTGCGAAGGGGCAGCCCGGCGGCAGGTCGACCAGCTCGGGCACGCTGCCGCGGATGGTGGCGAGCCGGCCGCCGCGCCGCGCGCCCAGTGCGGGCCGCGCGGCGAACAGGCCTTGTGTGTACGGGTGCGCGCGCTCGGCGAAGACGGTGCCGGTCGGGCCGCTCTCGACCACGCTGCCGCCGTACATCACCAGCATCTTCGAGACGCTCTGCGCGATCACGCCGAGATCGTGAGAAATCAGGATGAGCGCCATGCCGCGCTCGGCCACCAAGCCCTGGATGAGGTCGAGGATCTGCTTCTGGATCGTCACGTCGAGGGCGGTGGTCGGCTCGTCGGCGATCAGCAGGTCGGGCCCGCAGGCCAGTGCCATCGCGATGCCGATGCGCTGGCGCTGCCCGCCGGAGAACTGGTGCGGGTAGGCATCGAGCCGCGAGGCCGCGTCGGGGATGCCGACACGGTCGAGCAGCGTCAGCACTTCCTTGCGAGCATCGGTCGCCGACAGCCCGCGGTGCAGCCGCAGCGGCTCGCCGACCTGGCGGGCGATGGTGTGCACCGGGTTCAGCGCCGTCATCGGCTCCTGGAAGATCATGCCGATGCGGTTGCCGCGGATATCGCACATCGCGCGCTCGTCGAGCCCGACGAGTTCGGTGCCGTCGAAGCGGATGCTTCCGTCGACCTGGGCGCTGGCCGGCAGCAGGCCCATGAGCGACATCACGGTGATCGATTTGCCGCAACCGGATTCGCCGACGATGCCCATCGTCTCGCCGCGCTCCAGCGAAAAGCCGATGCCGCGCACGGCTTCGGCCGAGCCGCGCTGGGTCTGCAGGCCGATGTGGAGGTCGTTGACTTCGAGCAATGCCATGGTTCAGCGCCCGCCCGGCCGCCCAAAGGACGCTGAGCGCCCCCTCGGGGGGCAGCGATACACGAAGTGATGAGCGTGGGGGTTCATGGTTCAGCGTGCCCTTGCCAGACGGGGGTCGAGCAGGTCGCGAAGACCATCGCCCAGGAGATTGAGGCCGAGCACCGCCAGCGCGATCGCCATGCCGGGGAACACCGCCAGCAGCGGCGCCTGGAACATCATCGTCTGCGCCTCGCTCAGCATGCGGCCCCACGAGGGCTGCGGCGGCTGCGTGCCGAGGCCGAGGTAGGAGAGGGCCGCTTCGGCCAGGATGGCGATGGCGAAGCGGATGGTGATCTGCACGATCAGCACGGCTGAGATGTTGGGCAGCACGTGCTGCATCGTGATCGCGAAGCCGCCCTTGCCGCAGGCGCGCGCGGCGGCGATGTACTCGCGCGACCAGATCGCGTTGGCCGAGGCGCGGGTGATGCGCGCGAAGGTCGGAATGTTGTAGATGCCGATCGCGATGATCGCGTTCACGATGCCTGGGCCGAACACCGCCGTCATCATGATCGCCGAGAGGATCGCGGGGAAGGCCAGCGAGAAGTCGCTGAAACGCATGATGGCTTCTTCGACCCAGCCGCGCCGCGCCGCAGCGAGCAGGCCCAGCGCGGTGCCGACGGTGAGGCCGATGCCCACCGCGATCAACCCGACCAGGATCGACGCTCGCGCACCCACCAGCAGCAGCGACGCCACGTCGCGCCCGAAGGGGTCGGTGCCCAGCCAGTGCGACCCACTCGGCTTCTGGAGCTTGATCGCCATGTCCATCTCGTAGGGCGACCAGGGCGTCCACACCAGCGACACCGTGGCGGCCAGCAGCAACAGCAGGGTGAGCACCGCGCCGATGACGAAGCTGCGGTGCTGCAAGGCGCGGCGCCAGAAGCCCGGCACCGTCAGGGCGGCGGCACTCGGCACGGCCGTGGGAAGCGCGCTCATATGTCGGACGCCTTGATGCGCGGGTCGATCACGGCATAGAGCACGTCGACCACGAAATTCACAATGACCACCAGCGCCGCCAGCAGCATCACGCAGTTGCGCACCACCACCAGGTCGCGGTTGCTGATGGCCTGGAAGATCAGCCGGCCGAGGCCGGGCAGGTAGAACACGTTCTCGACCACGATGGTGCCGGCCAGCAACTCGGCGAACTGCATGCCCATCACGGTGACTACCGGGATCATCGCGTTGCGCAGCACGTGGGTCCAGAGTACGGCGCGCTGCGACACGCCCTTGGCGCGGGCGGTGCGCACGAAGTCTTCGCGCATCACCTCGAGCACGGCCGAGCGCGTGATGCGCGCGAGGATCGCGGCCTGCACCACGGCCAGCGACAGCGCGGGCAGCAGCAGCGACTTGATGCCGGCGAACACACCTTCGCCCCAGCCGTCGAAGCCGCCGGCCGAGAACCATTGAAGCTGCACCGAGAAGACGAGGATCAACAGGATCGCGAACCAGAAGTTGGGGATGGCGATGCCCACCTGCGTGAGGCCCATCAGCCCGACGTCGCCCAGCTTGTTGTGGCGCGCCGCGGCGGTCACGCCCACCAGCAGCGCCAGCACGGCGGTGAGCGTCATCGCCATGAGGGCCAGGGGCACGGTGAGCGCCAGACGTTCGAGGATGAGGTCGAGCACCGGCGAGCCGTAGGCGTAGCTGTCGCCCAGGTTGCCGGTGAGCAGGCCGCCGATCCAGTGCCAGTAGCGTGTCCAGGCTGGCTGGTCGAGCCCGAGCTTGGTGGCGAGCGCGGCCACGGCGTCCGGCGACGCGTCGGGGCCGAGCAGCAACTGCGCGGCGTTGCCGGGCAGGATCTCGAGAACGAGGAACACGATGACCGAGGCACCGATCAGGGTGCCGATCAGCGTCGCGAAGCGCTTGAATAGAAACAGACTCATGGGGCGGGGCGCAGCATAACCCGACTGTCGCAGCAAGCATGCCTGCGGCGGATAATCGCGCCATGGCCCTCATGATCACCGACGAATGCATCAACTGCGATGTCTGCGAGCCGGAGTGCCCCAACGACGCGATCTACATGGGCGTGGACATCTACGAGATCGATCCGCGCAAGTGCACCGAATGCGTCGGCCACTTCGACGAGCCGCAATGCGTCCAGATCTGCCCGGTGGCCTGCATCCCGGTGAGCCCCGACCATGTCGAGACGCGCGAGACGCTGTGGCAGAAGTTCGAGCGACTGACGGCGGTCAAGAAAGACGCCGCCGGCCAGCCGCCAGCCGACGCGTCCGCCCCGCCGGTCGGCGTCGCCTAACTGTCGGCGTCAGTCTTCGCTGCCTTCTTTTTCTTCGACGTGCCCGGTCCGGCCGCGGTGAAGAATTCCGGCTCCTTGCGGACCTTTTTCTTTTTCGCCGTCGGATGCCCGGCTTCGGTCGGTGAGACGGCGTTCGTCGGTTTCGGAAGATGGATGAGCGGGGAGGGCGTGGCCCTTTCCTGGCGCAGTCGATCGCGTTCCATCCGCTCGGCCGCAGCCTGGGTACGCCGCGTGTTGCGCTCTGCCTCGCGTGCCTGGTCGGCGCTTGGCGCCTCGTCGAGCGCCAAGGCCTTGCCGCCGTTGCAGGGCTGGTCGGTGTAGGTGTTGCCGCAGCGCCAGGCGCCGGACGCATCCTGCGCCTGGACGGTGCCGATCCACGTGCAGAGCGCCATGCAGACGATGGCGATGCGTCGATGTCCTGTTCTTTTCATTCGTCGCTCCCTTTCGCTTCTTCCCGGTCGGCGCCGCCCTGACTAAGGGGCGGCGGGCTCGCCGCCGCCCTCGTCCGGTTCACGCCGAGGCGGTTTGGGGCGGGGCGGCTTGCTCGTGTGGATCTGCAGCGTGGCTTTCTCCATCTCGCCGGCCAGCAACGCCGGCACGGCATGCAGCGTGCGGACGATGGCGTCGTCGATGGCCTCGCGCTGCTCCTTCAGTGGTTTCTTCAGCACCCAGTTCACCACCTCGGCCTTGACGCCCGGGTGGCCGATGCCGATGCGCAGCCGCCAGTAGTCGGCGGTGCCCAGTTGCGCGTGGATGTCTCGCAGGCCGTTGTGGCCGGCGTGGCTGCCGCCGAACTTGAGCTTGACCTGACCGGGCACCACGTCGAGTTCGTCGTGCACCACCAGGATTTCCTGCGGCTCGATCTTGAAGAAGCGTGCCAGTGCCGAGACCGACTTGCCCGACAGGTTCATGAAGGTCTGTGGCTCGAGCAGCCAGACCGGTTGGCCGTGCACGTTCGCGCGTGCGGCCAGGCCGTGGTAGCTGCGCTCCGGTGCCAGCGAGACCTTGAGGTCGCGTGCCAGCGCGTCGATCCACCAGAAGCCCGCGTTGTGCCGCGTGGCTTCGTACTCCGGGCCCGGATTCCCCAGGCCGACGAACAACTTGATCATGTCTGGATTATCGAGGCGTCGGAAAAAGAAACGGCCCGCACGAGGCGGGCCGTTGGCCGGATAGCTGCGAGAAGTGAATTACTTCTTGGCGGCAGGCGTCTTGGCAGCGGGCGTCTTTGCAGCCGGGGTCTTGGCGGCGGGCTTGCCACCCTTGCCGGCTGGCGCGGCCGCGGCGGCGACTTCAGCGCCTTCGACCGGTGCATCGACTTCTTCGGCGGCCGGGGCGGTGGCCGAGGCCAGCACCAGGTTCACCTTGCCGTGGCTGACCCACTTCACGCCGCGCGGCAGCTTGATGTCCTTGAGCGTGACGGTGCCGTTCTTCTTCAGACCCGACAGATCGACCTCGATGAATTCCGGCAGCTCGGCCGGCAGGCAGTTCACTTCGAGTTCGGTGGTCACGTGGCTGACCAGGTTCAGCTCGATCTTGACGGCTTCGGACTCTTCTTCACCCTTGAAGTGCAGCGGCACCTTCATGGTCATGCGGGTCTTGGCGTCGACGCGCTGGAAGTCGATGTGCTGCACCAGCGGACGGAACGGGTGGTACTGCACGTCGCGCAGCAGCACTTTGCTCACGGCGCCGCCGAGTTCCATCTCGAGCACGGAGGCGTGGAACGCTTCCTTCTTGAGGGCGTGCCACAGGGCGTTGTGATCGATCTCGATCATTTGCGCGGCGGCTTCGCCACCGTACACGATGCCGGGCGTCTTGCCGGTGATGCGGAGACGGCGGCTCGCACCCGTGCCCTGCTTGGCGCGCTCAAAAGCGACGAATTTCATAGTTAACTCCTTGGAGCGAAGGCGCAATGCCGTTTCGCTTCTTGAGCGCCGACCGCGACCAGTGCGGCGCCGGTTTCAAAATGGCTTCCCGAAAAGGAAGCCGGCTCTTTGCTCAGAACAAGTTGTCTTGGTCCGAGAACAAACTCATCACCGACTCGCCCTTGGCAATGCGCTGGATCGTTTCGGCGATCAGCGGTGCCACGGAGAGCTGGCGGATCTTTCCGCAGCCCAGGGCGCTGTCGGAAAGGGGAATGGTGTTGGTCACGACCACCTCGTCGAGGGCCGAGCCCTGAGCGATGCGCTCGATGGCCGGGCCCGAGAAGATCGGGTGCGTGCAATAGGCGTAGACCTTTTTCGCGCCGCGTTCCTTCAGCACCTCGGCCGCTTTGACCAGCGTGCCGGCGGTGTCGATCATGTCGTCCATGATCACGCAGTTGCGGCCGTCGATCTCGCCGATGACGTTCATCACTTCGCTCACGTTCGCCTTGGGGCGGCGCTTGTCGATGATGGCGAGGTCGGTGTTCAGTTGCTTGGCCAGCGCCCGTGCGCGCACCACGCCGCCGACGTCCGGCGAGACGACGATCAGGTCGTCGTAGTTCTTCTGGCGCAGGTCGCCGAGCAACACCGGCGAGGCGTAGATGTTGTCGACCGGAATGTCGAAGAAGCCCTGGATCTGGTCGGCGTGCAGGTCCATCGTCAGAACGCGGGACACACCCACGGTCTGAAGCAGGTCGGCCACCACCTTGGCGGAGATCGGCACCCGGCTCGAACGCGGCCGGCGGTCCTGGCGGGCGTAGCCGAAATAGGGGATGACGGCACTGATGCGCTCGGCCGATGCGCGCTTGAGCGCGTCGACCATGATGAGCAGTTCCATCAGGTTCTCGTTGGTCGGTGCGCAGGTGGACTGCACCACGAACACGTCGCGGGCACGGACGTTCTGGTTGATCTCGACCGTGACCTCACCGTCGGAGAAGCGGCCCACGCGGGCGGCGCCCAAGCTGGTGCCCAGGTGCTGCGCGATCTCGGCGGCAAGGCCCGGGTTGGCATTGCCGGTGAAAACCATGAAGTCCGGGGCTTGAGCCTGCATGAGCGCGTCCAGCAATGGGAAATGGCTCTTTAGTGAGCCGCCAGTGATCTCGTGGTGTGTACAGCCGGGCAGCTGCAACGCTTGGGGTCGCGTGGCCGGCGGGCCGCGTGACCTGTTTTCAGGTCGGTATTCGGGTCGGTTTTCGCAAAAACGCACGGCCCCTTCGGGCCGCGCGTCGTGTGTTTTGGCAGGGGAGAAAGGATTCGAACCTTTGCATGCTGGAATCAAAATCCAGTGCCTTAACCAGCTTGGCGACTCCCCTACACGGGTCGGTGGCTTGCGCCCCCAACCGATATATGTCGCATCGAACCGCCGAGCGATTCGATCCATTTTCTCTAGACCGCCCAACCGCCGAGCGGATGGATGGCCAGATTGCTGCATTTCCGGAGTTGCCAACCCTCCGGGGGTTCTGGCAACACCGCTTCCTGCGGCATTGCTGCAAACACAGCACTCCCAGAACCGGTCATTCGTGCGGTGAGCCCTTGGTGACCGAGCCAGTCGATGGCTTCGGTGACGTCCGGGCAGAGCCGCTGTGCAACCGGCTGCAGGTCGTTGTGACCAAAGTCGAAGACTCCAGATCCGCGATGTGCAGCAAAGCCCGTGATTATAGCAGCGGCTGTGGCGCGTTGGAGATCAGGCGCTGCAAAAATAAGACGCGTGTCGAGCCCGCTCTGCGGTTTCAGCACCGCAAAGCGGGCTGCCGGCAGATCGATCGGCGTGATCTGCTCCCCGATGCCTTCGACCCACGCGTTGTGACCGCGCAGGAAAAAGGGCACGTCGGCGCCCAGCGAAAGTCCGACCTCTTCCAGAGTTGCAAGCGGCAGATCGAGGCCCCACAGGCGGTTGAGCGCCAGCAGGCAGGTGGCGGCGTCGGACGAGCCGCCGCCCATGCCGGCCTGCGCCGGCACGTGCTTGGCCACGCCGATGTGCGCGCCCTGCCCGGGCCCGGCGCGGGCCTGCAGGGCGCGGGCGGCGCGCAGCACCAGGTCGTCGGGCGGCAGCGCCACCGTGAGGTCTTCGCGGCTCAGCTGGCCGTCGCTGCGCAGTTCGACGTGGAGCGTGTCGCACCAGTCGATCAGCATGAACACCGACTGCAGCAGGTGATAGCCGTCCGCCCGCTGGCCGGTGATGTGCAGGAACAGGTTGAGCTTGGCCGGTGCGGGCAGGTCGTAGAGCGCCTTCATGAGCGCTCGAACACGATGCGCAGATCGCTGCGCGGCAAGGGCGATTCGCGCACCGCCTGCAGCTTGCCCGCGGACCACTGGCTCAGGTCCGGTCGCCAGCCGGTGACGGTCTCGTTGCGGCCGGCGAGCCAGCCGAACAGGGCATCGACCGGAATGGCCGCGCCGGTCGCGGCCTGGATCAGCGCGTCGACGGAGCCGTAACGCCGTGTCTCGCTGCCGTTCTTCAGAAGCGCCTCGTCGGGCGACCACTGCAGTTCGGCCAGTGTGCTGCCGATCGGCGTGGTCAGCGTGAGCGTGCCTCGCTCCGGTGTACCGCGCAGGTCGAACAGGGCGGCAAAGGTCTGCACCGGTTCGCTGTCGACGCGCAGCGACAGCCGCCCGCTCCAGCTCTGTGCGCCTGTCGCTTCCCCGCCCGACGCAAGCGACGCGGCGCAACCGGCGAGCCACAACGTGCCACCGAGGGCGACGGCCATGAGCGCCCGTCGCGGCGGATTCACAGCTTGATGCGCAGGCGCTTGAGCGTTTCCTGCAGCGTTTCGTTCTCGGCGTCGACCAGTGCGGATTCGCGCCAGATCGCGAGCGCCCGGTCGCGATCGCCGGCGGCCCACAGCACTTCGCCGAGGTGGGCGCCGATCTCTGGGTCGGGGCGTCGCTGGTAGGCCGCTTCGAGGATCTTGCGTGCCTCGGCGATTTTGCCCAGGCGGAACTCGACCCAGCCGAGGCTGTCGGCGATGAAGGGGTCCTGGGGCGCCAGATCGACGGCCTTCTGGATCAGGGTGCGGGCTTCGTCCAGGCGCACCTTGCGATCGGCGAAGGAGTAGCCCAGTGCGTTGTAGGCGTTCTGGCTCTCGGGCTTCAGGCTGATCTGGCGGCGCAGCAGGCGTTCCATCTCGTCGAGCCGGTTGAGCTTTTCGGCCATCATGGCTTGGTCGTAGATGAGGTCGGTGTCCTCGGGCGCGGCGGCACTCGCCTTGGCGAGCATGTCGTAGGCCACCTGGTATTGCTTCGCATCGCGCAGCAACTGCAGCTCGGCCTGGAACTTCTGCTTGGCATCGTCGGGCGTGCGCTCGGGCAGCGCACGCACCAATTCGCGCGCCTGCTGCACCTTGCCTTGGCGCGCCAGCAGGGCCGCGCGGCGGAAGGTGGCGGCCTGCGGTTCTTCCGCGCTGTCGATGCGCGCCAGCCAGCTTTCGGCTTCGGCGAAATCCTTGCGGCGCTCGGCCAGTTGCGACAGCAGCAGATAGGCCTGCGTCATGCCGCGTCGACCTTCGTCGTCCGCCGGCAACGCATCGGCCAGCGCCAGATAGCGCTTGACCGACGCCTCGGCCGCGGCGTCCTGCCGGCTCTGCGCCTGCAGGCTGCCGAGCAGAATCCACGGGCCGGGAAGCTCCGGCTTGTCACGCGTCAACGTGGAAAGCTCGCGGGTCGCTTCCGGATAACGGCGCGCTTCCATGAGTTCGCGCGCATAGGCGATGCGAATCTCGGGCACCGGGTTTGCTCCGGTGAGATAGCGCTTGACGAGCGGTTCGGCCAGCGGCCGGTCCGGGTCCATGAGTTCGAGCGCCAGGAGTGGTGGGCCTTCGGACGACGGGTCGAGCTGCTGCCCCTGAATGGCGGCCTCGAGCGCGCCGGTCGAATCGCCGGCCCCCAGCCGCAGCCGGCCGACCGTGCTCCAGGCGAAGCCGGCGGTGGACGGATTCTTCAGCTCATCGACCAGCGCTCGCTCCACCACCGAGGCGGCCAGCTTCTTGTCGGCGGCACGGCCATAGGTCCGCCCGATGACGGTCATGAGGAAGGGGCGCTCGGGCAGCGGGGTGGCGGCGATCTCGGCGCGCAGCGGCTCGGCGGTCTCGTCGATGCGGTTGAGCGCAATGAGGATCTGCAGCTCGAAGCGGCGTGCCTCGCGCGAATCGGGCAGGCTTTCTTTCCAGGCACGGGCGGCCGCCAATGCGGCGTCGCCCGAGCGTGCCTGCAGTGCGATCTCGACGGCGCGCTGGAACAGTTCGCCGTCTTTGGCGCGACGCGCGGCATCGAGTACCAGCGAATAGCCGCCGCCCGGATCGCCCGAGCGGGCGGTGATTTCGCCAACCAGCACTTCGTAGAACAACTCCGCGCTCAGTGCCGACGCCCTGGCTTCGGCTTCGGCGGCCGCCTTGCGGGCCGAAGGACTCGCGGGCCTTGCCGGACTGGCCGGGCGAGGCTGGATCAGGGGCGCGGGGCTGGTCGGCTCGGCGGCCGGTGGCGTGGCGGAAGGTGCCGTCTGGGCGTGGGCAACGGCAGCGACCAGGAGGGCGGAGATGGCCGCCGCAAGGCGGAGTCGGCGAGGCGGTGGGGTCATCGAACTCATAATAAAGCAAGGCTTTCGGTGTGAGTGCCTGCGGGTCATCCGGTTCCCCGCCCTTGCTTTCATGGCACGCTCGCGCCATGCCAGAACTCCCCGAAGTCGAAGTCACCCGCCGCGGTTTTGCCGACCGCATCGTCGGCGCCCGCATCGAAGCGGTGCGCGTCGGCAAGCCCTTGCGCTGGGCGCTCGGCGTCGCACCCGAGAGCCTGGTGGGCCGCACCGTGCGGGGTGTTCGACGCCGCGGCAAGTACCTGCTGGTCGACCTCGATGCGGGTCTTCTGCTTCTTCACCTGGGCATGTCGGGCAGCCTGCGTTTCGATGCGGTGCTGCCGTCGCCGGGCGCCCACGACCACTTCGATCTGGTGACCAGTCGCGGCGTTCTGCGCCTGAACGATCCGCGCCGTTTCGGCGCGGTGGTGCATGTGGACGACGAAGCATCGCCGCTGGCGATCAAGCTGCTGGGCGGCCTGGGCATGGAGCCGTTGGACGACGGCTTCGATTTCGAGGCCTTCCACGCCGGGCTGCGCCAGCGCCGCGCGGCCATCAAGCAGGTGCTGCTGGCCGGCGACGTCGTGGTGGGCGTGGGCAACATCTATGCCTCCGAGGCGCTGTTTCTTGCCGGCATTCGCCCCAGCGTCGCCGCATCGCGCATCAGCCGGCCCCGCGCGCTGCGCCTGCATGCGGCGGTGCGGGACATCCTCGCGCGAGCGGTGGAACGGGGTGGCAGCACCTTGCGCGACTTCTCCAACGTCGACGGCCAGAGCGGCTATTTCCAGCTGGATGCGACGGTGTACGGCCGCGCCGGAATGCCCTGTCGGGTCTGCGCCACACCCATCCGCCAGATCCGGCAAGGACAACGTTCCACTTACTTCTGCCCGATTTGCCAGAAATACTGACGCCCTGTCGACCGCCGGACAGGGCATGCTGTCGAGCCCGATGCTATATTTTGTAAGCTCCACTTACAGCTTCCTCTTTTGACCCCTTCCTTCAATCAGCAGTTCGATCAGCACGGCGTCTGGCGTCGCAGCTTTGCGAAGCGCCTCAAGTGGCTGTCCGGCTGGCTCGACGAGAACGAGCTGCTGGACCACGCCGTCGCCGAACGGCTCAAGGAACTCGAGGCGCAGATGCGCACGAGCAAGGTGATGGTCGCCTTCGTGGCAGAGTTCTCCCGGGGCAAGTCGGAGCTCATCAACGCCATCTTCTTTGCCGGTTATGGTCGCCGCATCATGCCGGCGAGCGCGGGCCGCACGACGATGTGCCCGACCGAGCTCGGCTACGACCCGGCCCAGCCGCCGTCGCTGCGGCTGCTGCCGATCGAGACGCGGCTGGAGCCGCATTCGCTGATGCACTGGCGCGACGAGCCGGCGCGCTGGACCGACGTGCCGGTCGACGTCGAGGACGCCGAGAGCCTGTCCGTGGCCATGGGCAAGGTGGCCGAGGTTCGCTGGGTTCCGCTCGCAGAAGCGCGGGCGCTGGGCTTCTGGAGCGATGACGCACCCGACGACAACCCGATGCCGGACGGCAACGGGCGGGTCGAGATACCGCGCTGGCGGCATGCGGTGCTCAACATGCCGCATCCGCTGCTCGAGCAGGGCCTGGTCATCCTCGACACGCCCGGCCTCAACGCGATCGGCGCCGAGCCCGAACTCACCGTGAGCCTGATCCCGCAGGCGCATGCGGTGGTCTTCATCCTCGGTGCCGACACCGGTGTGACCCGCTCCGACCTGTCGATCTGGCGCGAGCACCTGATCACCGAAGGCCCGGCCAGCGAGACCCGCATCGTGGTGCTCAACAAGATCGACACGATGTGGGACACGCTCAGCACGCCGGCCCAGATCGATGCGCAGATCGAACGCCAGCGCCAGGGCGCCGCCGAACTGCTTGGCGTGCCGTTGCCGCAGGTGTTGCCGGTGTCGGCACAGAAGGGCCTGCAGGCGAAGATCCGGCGCGACGGGCCGTTGCTGCAGGCAAGCCGCCTGCCGGGGCTCGAGGCGGTGCTGGGCGAAGGCCTGCTCGGCAAGCGCGAAACCATGCTGCGGCTGGCGGTCGATGCCAGCATCGGCGCGCTGCGCGCCGAGGCGTCGCGCATCATCAACGTGCGCCAGCGCGACCTGTCCGAGCAGGCCCTGGAACTGCAGGGCCTGCGCGGCAAGAACGTCTCGGTGATCCGCCACATGCGCTCGCGCATCGAGCAGGAGCAGACCGAATTCGAGACCAGCAACGTGCGCATCCTGGCGGTGCGCTCGGTGCAGGGCAAGCTGTTGCGCGAGGTGTATGCGGTGCTTGGCAGCACGGCGCTCAAGGCCGACATGGCCCACCTGGCCGCAGCGCTGAAGCGACCGGGCATCAAATTCAATGTCCGCAAGGTGTACGCCGAGACCTTCGATGCGCTGCGCAACAACCTGCGCGAAGTGCAGGCCACGACCGGCGAAATCCAGTCGATGCTGCACGCCACCTTCCGCCAGCTGAACGCGGAGCACGGCTTCACGCTGCAGGCACCGGCCGAGCCCGACCTGAGCGATTTCGAGCAGCAGCTCACGCAGATCGAGCAGAGCCACATCCACTACCTCGGCGTCGGCAACCTGCTGAAGCTGGCACAGGCCGACTTCTGCGACAAGCTGGTGCGGGCGCTGTCGAGTCGGCTGCGGGTCGTCAACGAAGCGGCCATGACCGAGGTCGAGCGCTGGAGCAAGGGCGCGGGCGCGCAGCTCGATGCGCAGCTCAAGGAGCGCCGTCGCAATTTCGGTCGCCGGCTGGAATCGGTCGAACGCATCCAGGGTGCGGCCGGCAACCTCGACGAGCGCCTGGCCGAGATTGCCGCGCAGGAGAGCGGACTGACCGAGCTGCAGCAGCGCCTCAACGAACTTACCTCCCTGCTCACCAGCAACGACGCCCCAGTGGCGGTGAACACGCACGGCGCTGTCAGTGCGGTCTGAGGTCGTCGGCGCCCCCAGGGCACCCGAGGCCGGCGAACGCGATGACTTCTCGGCGCAGATCGTCGCCTGGCAGCAGACGCATGGGCGCAGCACGCTGCCGTGGCAGAACACGCGCGACCCGTACCGCGTGTGGCTTTCCGAGGTGATGCTCCAGCAGACACAGGTGAGCACCGTGCTCGGCTACTTCGCCCGGTTTCTCGCGCGCTTTCCCGATGTGCGGGCGCTGGCCGAGGCCAGCGAGGACGAGGTCTTCGGCCTCTGGAGCGGCCTGGGCTATTACAGCCGCGCACGCAACATGCATCGCTGTGCGCAGGAAGTCGTGGCGCGTTTCGACGGGCTCTTTCCGCCGACGGCGACCGAGCTTGCGACGCTGCCCGGCATCGGGCGCTCCACGGCCTCGGCCATTGCGGCCTTCTGCTTCGGCGAACGCGTCGCGATCCTCGACGGCAACGCCAAGCGGGTGCTGACCCGGGTGCTCGGTTTCGCGGGCGACCTGGCATCGAGCGCCCAGGAGCGCGCGCTGTGGGACCGTGCCACCGCATGCTTGCCACCGGTGGGTCGGCATGCCGACATCGCCCGCTACACCCAAGGCCTCATGGACCTGGGCGCGACCGTCTGCCTGCCGCGCAAGCCGAGCTGCACGATCTGCCCGGTCAACCGGATGTGCGTCGCCGTGCGAGAGGGCGAGCCCGAGCGTTATCCGGTGAAGACGCGCAAGCTGCGCCGCACCTCGCAGTCCCTCTGGATGCTCCAGGCCGAAGACGGCCAGGGTCGGGTGTGGCTCGAGAAGCGGCCCGCGCGCGGCATCTGGGCCGGGCTCTATTGCCTGCCGGTGTTCGACAGTCGCGCCGCCCTGCTCGCGACCTTGCAGCCGGCCGAGCGCGAAACAGCGGTGGACGCGCCGGCGTTCCTGCATGTGCTCACGCACAAGGACCTTCATCTGCACCCGCTGCGTGTGCCGACGGCCGGGCGAAAGCTGAGCGATGCGGGTGGCTGGTTCGCGCCCGACGATTGGGCTGTGCTCGGCCTGCCTGCACCGGTGCGCAAGCTGCTGCTCGTACGCGCTTAGTTTCCGTCCAGTTCCCGATGCCGCTTGAGCGCGGCCCAGCGCGCGCCAAAGCCGCGCGCCAGCTGCTCGACCAGGAACACCGACCGGTGCTGGCCGCCGGTGCAGCCGATGGCGACCGTGACATAGCTGCGGTGGTCCTGCGCCAGCGCATCGAGCCAGCGCGCGAGGAACTGCTCGATGTCGCCGTACATGCGCGCCACGTCTTCGTGCCCGCGCAGCCAGTCGATCACTGGCTGGTCGCGCCCGGTCAGCGGCCGAAGCGTCGGCACGTAGTGGGGGTTGGGCAGCATGCGCACGTCGAACACATAGTCGGCGTCGAGCGGCACGCCGCGCTTGAAGGCGAAGGACTCGAACACCAGCGTGAGGGCGCTCTCCGGCGCCGAGATCAACGCCTTGACATAGCTCTGCAGCTGCGCCGGCCGGATGATGCTGGTGTCGATCACGTCGGCGCCGTCGCGCAAGTCGGCCAGCAGCTCGCGCTCGAGGTCGATGGACTGGATCAGCACGCGCTGCTGCTCGGGCGCGTCGGTACGGTTCTCGCCGCGCGACAGCGGATGGCGACGTCGGGTCTCCGAATAGCGCCGCACCAGCGCGTCGGTGGTCGAGTCGAGGAAGAGCGAACGCAGGGCCACGCCGCTACGTCGGAGCGCCTCCAACTGCTGTGGCACCAGCGGCAGCGACACGCCGCTGCGCACGTCCATCGCGATAGCGACGTGCGTGGCGCCCTGCTGCTGCTGCAGGGTGATGAAGGGCATGAGCAACTCGGGCGGCAGGTTGTCGACGCAGTAGTAGCCCGCGTCTTCCAGCGCGTTGAGTGCCACCGATTTGCCGGAGCCGGACATGCCGGTGATCAGCACGAGTGCCAGCCCTTCGGTCGCAGCCGTCTCGGTGGCGGTGGCTTGCGCTTCGTCGCTCACTCGGCCCCCACGCGCTGCTGGCCCAGCATTTCGCGCGCGTGCGCCAGCGAGGTGGCCGACGGGCGCTCGCCGCCGAGCATGCGCGCGATCTCCTTGGTGCGCGCATCGGCCTTCAGTGCGGACACGCCGCTTTCGGTGCGGGGCGTCGCATCGCCATCGGCTGCCGTCTGGCGCTTGGCGACCAGCAGGTGGTGGTCGGCGCAGGCCGCCACCTGCGGCAGGTGCGTCACGGCGAGCACCTGGCGGTCGCGCCCCAGCTGTTGCATCAGCCGGCCGACCGTTTCGGCCACCGCGCCACCGACGCCTGCATCCACCTCGTCGAAGATGAGCGTCTGCGCGGTGCCGAGTTCGCTGGTCGTGACCGCGATGGCCAATGCCACCCGCGAGAGCTCGCCGCCCGATGCGACCTTGCCGATCGGCCGCGGCGTGCTGCCCGGATGGCCGGCGACGAGAAACGCGATTTCTTCGAGGCCCGCGCGCCCGGGCTGCGCCAATGGCTGAAGCGTGACTTCGAAGCGACCGCCCTGCATGCCGAGGCCCTGCATCGCTTGCGTGACCGACTGCGACAGTTTCGGCGCGGCCTGCTTGCGCAACTTGCCGACCGCCTTGGCTTCTCTCTGGTAGGCCTGCTGTGCGGCCTGCTCGTTGCGTTCCAGCGCGTCGAGATCGCTTTGTGCGTCGAGCGCCTGGAGTTCGGCCTGCCAGCCGACCCACAGCGCCGGCAGCTCGGCCGGCACGCGCTTGTAGCGTCTGGCCAGCGACATCCAGAGGCCCATGCGCTCGTCGAGCTCGGCCAGGTGCTGCGGATCGGCGTCGGCATGCCGCAGATAGCCGTGCAGCGAATGGGCAGCATCGGCGGCCTGCGCAATGCTGGACGCCAGCACGTCGGCCAGCGTCTTGAATTCGGGTTCGATGTGCTCGCAGCCTTGGAGCAGGCCGAGCGCGCGGTTGAGGCCGGCGAGGGCGCCCTGGTCGTCGTCCTCGAGAGCGGCCCGCGCCCCTTCAGCGGCATCGATGAGCGCCTGGGCATTCGAGATGCGCGTGTGGTTGGTCGACAGTTCGTCCCATTCGTCCTCGCCCGGTGCGAGCTTGGCGACTTCGGCGATCTGCCACTGCAGGCGTTCGCGCTCCCGCTGCAGCGAATCCTGTGCCGACCGTGCGCTGTCGTGGGCGCTCTGGGCCCGGCGCCAGGCATGCCAGGCGGCATCCAGCGCGTCAGTGCGCACGCCGCCGTAGGCGTCGAGCAGGCCGCGCACGGCGTCGGGCCGTGTCAGGCTCTGCCAGGCATGCTGGCCATGGATGTCGAGCAGGTGGTCGCCCAGCTCGCGCAGCTGGGTGGCCGTGGCGGGGCTGCCGTTGATCCAGCCGCGGCTGCGACCTTGCAGGTCGACCGTGCGGCGCAGCAGCAATGAATCGCCGGCCTCGAAACCGCCTTCGTCGAGCCAGCTCGCCAGGGCCGGGTCGGCGTCGAACTCGGCGCTCACGTCCAGCCGCTCTGCACCTTCGCGCACGGCGCCAGCGTCGGCACGGTTGCCCAGTGCGAGCTGGAGCGCGTCGATGAGGATCGACTTGCCGGCGCCGGTTTCACCGGTGAGAACGGTGAAACCGGTCGCCAGATCGATGTCGAGCGTGCGCACGATCACGAAGTCGCGCAGCGCGATGCGTCGCAACGCCATCAGGAACCTCCTTCGTTCCAGTGCAGTTTCTTGCGCAAGGTGTCGAAGTAGCTCCAGCCTCTCGGATGCAGGAAGCGCACGCGGTAGTCGGAACGGCGCACCACCACGCGGTCGCCGATCTCGACCGACGCCAAGGACTGCATGTCGAAGTTCGCGCTGGCGTCGCGGCCCGCGACCAGCTCGATCGAGATCTCGTCGGCATCGGGCAGCAGGATGGGCCGGTTGGACAGCGTGTGCGGCGCGATCGGCACCAGCACCCAGCCCGGAATCGACGGATGCATCAGCGGCCCGCCGGCCGACAGCGAGTAGGCCGTCGAACCGGTAGGCGAGGCAATGATCAGGCCGTCGGCCCGCTGGTTCGCCACGAAGTGCCGACCGACGGAGACGCGCAGCTCGACCATGCCTGTGGTCGCGCCGCGGTTGACCACCACGTCGTTCATCGCGAGCGCATCGAACACGCAGGCGCCGTCGCGCATCACCTGCGCATGCAGCAGGCTGCGGTGGTCTTCTTCGTATTCCCCGGCCAGCATCGGGATCAGCGTGGCCTGGTAGTTGTCGAGCGGGATGTCGGTGATGAAGCCGAGCCGGCCGCGGTTGATGCCGATGAGTGGCACGCCGTACGGCGCAAGCTGCCGGCCGATGCCGAGCATGGTGCCGTCGCCGCCGACCACCAGGCCCAGATCGCAGCGTTCGCCGATCTCCTCGACCGTCAGGGCCGTGTAGCGGCTGCTGTGCAATTCGTCGGCGGTGAAGCGCTCGACGGCCACTTCGCAGCCCTCCGATTCGAGGAAGGCGCCGATCTCCGCCATGATGTGGTCGTCCGGTGCGCCGGACGACGCCCGTCGGCCGGACGCCTGGTACTTGCCAATGAGGGCGACATGCCGAAAGCGCGAGGTCATCTACAAATTACAACACTAAAATCGAACGATGCTGGACGACCGTGCCAAGTTGCTGCTCAAGACGCTGGTTGAGCGCTACATCGCCGAGGGGCAGCCTGTGGGGTCGCGCACGCTTTCGCGCGCATCGGGGCTCGAACTCTCGCCCGCCACCATCCGCAACGTCATGTCGGACCTCGAGGCGCTGGGGCTCATCACCAGCCCGCACACCTCGGCCGGGCGCATCCCAACGGCGCGCGGCTATCGTCTCTTCGTCGACACCATGCTGACGGCGCAGCGTGACCAGTTGCCCGCACCCAGCCTGCCGCCCGATCAGCCGCAGAAGGTGATCGCGAACGCGGCGAACCTGCTTTCGAGCCTCTCGCAGTTCGTCGGCGTGGTGATGGCACCGCGTCGCACCTCGGTGTTCAAGCAGATCGAGTTCCTGCGTTTGTCGGACCGGCGCCTGCTGGTCATCATCGTCTCGCCCGATGGCGACGTGCAGAACCGCGTCATCTTCCCGGAGTCGGACTACTCGCAGTCGCAACTGGTCGAGGCGGCCAACTACATCAATGCGCACTACGCCGGGCTCACCATCGAGCAGGTGCGCGACCGGCTGCAGTCCGAAGTCGAGAAGCTGCGCAGCGAGATCGCATCGCTCATGCAGGCGGCGGTGCAGGCCAGCTCGGAAGTCATGACCGAGTCGCAGGACGACGTCGTCATTTCGGGCGAACGCAACCTGCTGTCGGTGAGCGACTTTTCCAGCGACATGGGGCAACTGCGGCGCGCCTTCGACCTGTTCGAGCAGAAGGCGCAGCTCATGCGCTTGCTCGACGTCTCGAGCAAGGCCGAAGGGGTGCGCATCTTTATCGGCGGCGAGAGCCAGGTCGTGCCCTTCGAAGAGCTGTCGATCGTCAGCACCAATTACGAGGTGGATGGGCAGGTGGTGGGCACGCTCGGTGTGATCGGGCCGACTCGCATGCACTACGACCGGATGATCCAGATCGTCGACATCACGTCGCGGCTGGTGACCAACGCGCTGAGCCACCGCAAGACCTGATGCGCCGGTGGCCAGGGCGCGGCGCCACTAGAATTCCGGCGCGTGGGCCGTTAGCTCAGTTGGTTAGAGCAGCGGACTCATAATCCGTTGGTCGATGGTTCAAGCCCATCACGGCCTACCACGCGAAATTTGCGATGCATCCGGGAGAGGTCGAAAACGGATGCTATAATCGCAAGCTGTGCGGCTGTAGCTCAGTTGGATAGAGTACTTGGCTACGAACCAAGGGGTCGTGGGTTCAATTCCTGCCAGCCGCACCACTCTTCAAATGGCCTAGAGGTTTATCCCCTCTAGGCCATTTTCTTTTGGGGGACTTCTGGGGGACTCGCATCCACCCGCCGCCCCTCTTCTTGCTCCCGCCGCAGCGTCGCCAGGCTCTTGTTCCAGCGGCCGCTGTCTGCTTTTACCTTCTCCAGCGCGCCGTGCAGCTCCTGCAACTGGGCCACGCTGTAATGCCGCGTCATCGATCCCGTCGAGTGCCACAGCAGGTCGGAGATCGTTCCCTCGGCGACGCCGGCCTCGCGCAGGCGCATGCCCACGGTGTGGCGCAGGTCGTGGACGTGCAGATCTCCGAGCCCGGCTTCCTGCCGCGCACGCTGCCAGGCCGTGTTATTCATCGTCCTGATCGGCCGGTAGGCCATCAGCGGCGCCTGGTCCACGTTCTTGACGCGTTCCCGGCGGTAGACGAACACGAATTCGGCATGCTGTCCGCGCACCGCATCGACCACCGACTGCGCCACGCTGTTACAAACCACGACCCGCGACTGCTTCTTCCCTTTGACGTGCTGGCGCGGCACCTCGAAGACCGAAATCCCGAGTTCCGGCACCTTGATCTCCCACTCCCACCGCAGGCTGCAGGCCACGTCGTCACGCACACCGGTGTTCAGGACGAACAACGACATGCGGGCCAGGTGATCCGGCAGCTTCGGCAGCAGCGCGCGCTGTTCACCCCAGGTGATGGGGCGGGGCTCGCGCTGGTGACCGACGAGCGGCAGCATGGTGATCTTCGGCGCCTGCGGCAGCCAGGTCCGGCCGTCCTCATCCCGCCAGCTCGTGGCCGCCAGGTTGAGGATCCGCCGCACCACGCCCAGGGCCAGGTTCACCGTCTTGTGCGCCCGGCCGCCAGCCAGCCGCGCCGAGATGTACGGCGCGAGCGTGCTGTCGTGCACTTGGTGCAGCTCGAGTGACCCTATCGTCGGCATGACGCTCTTGAGCATGAAGATCTCAGTTTCGATCGACGCTTTGGCTTGGTGGGTCGTCAGGTAGTGCGCCGCGGTGGCTTTGAAGGTACGCACCGCGCGCGCGCCGTGTATCACGACCTCGCGCTTGGCCGCCAGCTGAGCGATCAGCCAGCGTTCCGCTTCTTCAAAACTGACGCAGCCACGCTGTCGAAATCGAGTTCCGCGCCACCACTTGTCGACCTGCCAGGTCCCGTCCTTGTCGGGGTAGATGCCCCTTGTTCTTTGGCCCATGTGAAAACTCCATTTCCGTGAGTGGGCCGTCCGTTCCGGGGGCCATTGTGGGGCAGGGCGGGCGCATCGTTGGCGGCCGGATCCTCGCCAGCGGCTTGGCGCTTGAACTCCTCGAAAAGGCGATCCAAGTCCTCGCGGTCGAAGATCACGCAACTGCCCTGCCGCATACCGACCAGGCGCGGGCGCCAGACATCGTCGAAGGTCCGGCGCTTGATGCAGACGTACTCGATCGCCTCGGCGTGGGTGAGGCCGCGCTTCATGGGCGGTGCTCCCCGACCACCACAGCGCTTCTGACTTTCGAGGCCTGCCGGGCGCCACCTGCGGCGCTGCGGCTCGCAGAGGTGCGAGGATTTCCTACATGCTGACCAAGTGCCTGCGCTGTAGGGTGTTCGAACACATCACCACGAAGGAACGCCATGAACGAACTGATCCGACCAGCTTCGAAGCCTGCGCTGGTGCCCGACCCAAACGCTCGGAAGGAAGCCGAAGAGCCGGAGCTTGACGACGGCGAGCCAGGCGTCGACGAGAACGCCGCCGGCTTCCTGAAGAACACGACCGACAAGCCAGCCAAGGAGTAGCGCGATGCGACTCTCTCACCTGGCGCTGACCGTGATCGACGATCCGGACCATGAAGGCGCGTATCTCTGGCTTCTGCTCGAAGCTCAGGGCGACGACGTCGTGCATGCGCACTCAGCGTCCGAGGAAAGCTACCCGTCGGCCCTGGAAGCATTCGATGCAGGAACAGCCCGCTGGAAACAGCAGATGCGGAAGGAAGACGAAGACGCTGACCCAGTGGGCGACAACGTAAACCCTTAGCTGAGAAAGGAAGAGCGAGATGCCCACCCCTGACAAACTGAACGAAGCCTTTGAAGCCTGGCATCGTGCGATAGATGAACACGTGGACATGATGCGCGCCGTCACGACTGGCCAGCCCCTCGATGTCCAGGCGATGACGCAAAAGGTCGGAGAGATCGACACCCTGCATGCCACCTGGATGGAGATGGTGATGCGGCGTGATGAAGAGCCTGCCTGACCATGGGACCGAGCACCCCGATGGATTCGATGGAGGAGTTTCAGCACAAGGGCTGGACGTTCCTCTGCAGTGCGGAACAGCTACCTGATGGCCTTTACCAGCCAGTGGTGAGGTATCGATGCCCGCCGAGCGATGCCATTCGCACAATATCGATCGGACGTGACTTGTTCGGCACTGCCTCAGAGGCGCTGCTGTCGGCGAAAGAGCGCGCCGCGGCTTGGTCGGATGAGCGGGAAGGGGATGGCCGCAGCACTGAATAAGTGGCGTTGACCCCTGCAAAGCGCTTCGCGCGGTTGAATACCTGAACCCACGAGAAGGACAAACCCCATGAGAGCCAAGACACACCGCGGTCGTTTCTACGACGCAAGTTCCAAGGTCGAATCGCCAGACGTATACCGCGGCGTGTTCGATATCGACAGCTCGAGCCCAGAGGTTGCGGATGGCGTCATCAACGAAGTGACGAGCGACACCTACCCGACGCGAGAGGCCGCCGAGGAGGCCGCTGATGCCGCGGCAGTGCGCTGGATCGACGCAGAGTGCAAGGATGCCTGACGGCTTGATTTCGGGGATTCCGGGTCGGGCGCTGCAGGTCACGACGGCTTTCACATCGCCCACCCGTGCGCGATCTCCATCGCGAAGATGAACACGACGGCACCGGTGCCGACGGCGTACCAGAGGTCGCGGATCATCGGCCGTTCTCCTGGGTTCGCACTGCGCTGACGATGGCGTTGCGGATTTGTACTCTCGCCGTCGTTGGCAGCACGCGCCAGATGGCCGGGAAGTTCTTGTCGATGAACTCCATGATGGTGAAGGCAACCATGTCGGCGTCGATGGTGCTGGTGGGCGTGGGCACCAGCCGCAGAAGCCGTGCCTGTGGAGTTCGCGTGTTCACGCGATGGCCTCTTGGCACTTGTCGTCAATGAGCTGCTTTGCCGTCGTGAGTAGCGATGCACCCGCATGCAGCAGCATGCAATCCAGAGCGTCGCCGTTTACCTTCTCGAGCAAGGCCAGCACCTGTTCGAGCATGGCGCTTGCGTCCTCGAGGACCTCAAGATCCGCCTGATCTGTCGAATCGAGGGTGCTCCCGATGAGCTTGGCCAAGGAATGCACCCCCCAGACCTCCGGCCGGTTCTGTTCCCGCGAGGCCGCGAGGATCACTGCCGTTGCTTCGGTCACGAGGTTGCGATGGTCCGGTCCAGCAGTCGCGGTGCGCGCACCGGTGCTCTCGGCCACAGCCACTTCCGGAAGCAATGCACCCAGCAGGGCCGAGTCGCACTCGGTTTGCGCCCAGTCCATCAGGTTGAAGATCTCCGCGACCGTCGCATAGATGACGCTGTCGACGGACAGAGCCATGACGCCTTCAAGGGCTGCCAGCAGCGGAAAGAACCCCTCGTAGGCCACCGCAGCGTCAGCCTTCGTGACGGGCTGGTGCTGCTCGTCTTCGTTGCGCAGGAGCGGCTGCCAAGCGCCGCGGGTCAGCTTGTTGTCGATCAGGTCCAACAGCACGGCGGCGGGGCTCCCGAGTTCGGCCGCCGCGCGAGCGGTCTGCAGCTTTTCGTCGGCCTCGTAGATGGCGGCGCGCAGGGTTTCGATGCGTTCGGTGGGCGACGCGTCCGTGTTGGGCTTGTATTCCTGCACTGGCCGACGGTACTGGCGCGCGGCCCACTTAGCGCGCGCCTCCTTGTCCGGCTGCAGGCAGTCGTCGGAACCCGTGAGCAAGACGAGGTTTGCGCGCGCCGCATCGATCTGCGCCGTGCGTTCCGCCGACTCGGCATCGCCGGGCACCAGGCGCGCCGCCTTGATCTGCGCCGCGATGTCGAACGCGATGAACTGGGCCGTCTCGGCGTCGCTCGTGCGTTGCGATTCGCGCTCAGCTATCGCGGCGCCGGCGCGCAGCAAACGGTTTGAATCACCCGACAAGTTGTGCGGCTCGTCAGTCATGGCTGCCGCGTGAAGCGCCACGGCCATGCTGCTGAAGGCGTTCTTGATCTCGGTCGGGCCGAACTTCTTCTCAGCGCGTGGCGATGCCTTGGCGCGCGGCCGGGTGAGCGTTGCGGCGGTCATGCGGAATACTCCGTGCCGTTCGCCACAGCGCGGGCCTGCTGGTACTGTTCCCAAAGTTGATCGCTGGCCTGGCGGGCCTCGCGTGCCAATCGCATCATCACGTCGGCGAGCAGCGGCATGGCATCGTCGATCATTTCGTAGCCGCTGACGTTGTCAGTGGCGCGCTCCATAGCTGCCAAGCACATCGAGCAGGAGGCGAGGGCCTCAATCTCCGCCGTGCGGGCGATGAGGACGTCGATTGCCGTCGAGTCAAACTCGATCGCCGGCTTCTTGTCGGCGGCATCGATGAGCCGCGGTGGGAGCGAGCGTGGCGGCTGCGCGGAATTTGCGTCCACTTGTGGGCGCGTGCTAACCTTCGTCATGATTCGTTCCTTGTAAGGGTTTCGGGTCACAGAAGCCGGTCTGCGGGTCCAAGCGCATTCCGGCTTCGCCTTTTCTGAGGCTTGATACTGCTGATGTCGGTCCGGTTCGTATATGAAAGCGCTTTACCAAACGCTTTCAAGCGGCCTCCTTCTCTGTGCCGAGCAGCGGCAGAACGCTCGGCGACCACTTGATCTGTTGGATGGGCACGCCGCTGCCATGGCGCTTGCCGGTGTCGAGGATCCGAGCGAACTCGCGGCCGGCCTCGGTCACTTCCCACACGTCGCCTCTCTTCATCTGCATCCCAGCTTCGGCGAGCAGCAGGTTTACGCCGCGCGCGCTGGCGCCGATGCGTTTGCCCAGTTCGGTGGGCGTGAAAAACTGCGTGTCCTGCTTCTCGGCTTCGAGGTGGATTTGGCCCAGCCCTGCCATGAGGTCCACGTCGGTGAGCTTGGTCACCATCTGGTTGGCGCTGATCGCCGCCGCGTTCTTGTCGCAGCCCAGCAGTCGGGCAACTCGGAACAGCGGCGGGAACGCCTTCGCAGCGTCGTAGGCCAGGCGCACGGGCGAGGGCGCAGCCTTGGGCGCGGTGTAGCTGCCGGTCTTGCGGATCGCCGACAGCACTTCTGCCGTCACCCACTTCTTGAATTTGGCCGCTTCGGGCTTGCGGCTGCTGAGGATGGCCGAATACAGGCCAGACTCGTTGATGACCGTGACGCCACGGGGACCAAAACCGACGATCTGTAGGTTTTGCTTCTCGTCATCGTCCAGCTTGCGGGTCATCGCCTCGGCGTCGGAGTAGTCGAGGATCGCGGCTATCTCCATCGCCACAAACCAAGGCGAACCCTCCAAGTCCAGCAAACGGATCGAGGATCCCTCGAAGTCGAAGGGGATGATGTTGTTCATAAGGTTCCTTTCGAGGTGGCGGGTTGCTGTGAGCGGGTTTGTTCAAGGCGATGCACGATCTCGCTCGAAAGCGACCGGTGGTTTGCCGCGGCCTCCCTCTTAAGCGCGCTCTTCAAGTCGTCGGGCATTCGGACTGGCGTGGGGGCTTGCTGATGGCGATTCGGGGTAGTCATGGTGGATTAGATTCTGAAAGAGTCGCATGAAAGAGTCAACAAGAATCTTTGAAAAAGGATCAAAAAGAGTCGATGATTCGGGGATGGAACCAAAACAGCAGCCGCCGTACCCGCTGCGTATAGCCCCGGAGCTTCGTGAGCGTCTTGAGCGAGAAGCGGCCAGTGCAAAGCGGAGCCTCAACGCTGAAATATCCGCTCGCCTTGAACGATCCTTTGAATCGAAGGACCGCGATGCTGTCGCGGTCGCCGTCAGCTTGGCCAGCGCCGAGCGACAGGCCGCCATGAACGAATTGCTGCTTAGTGGTGCCGTGTTTTCGCATGCATCCTCCGCAGCATCGCTGCTGCAACTCCTGCTTGACGCTCCTGAAGCCTGCGCGAGAGTGTTCGGAGAAGAGGAGCTTCGTGATGTTCGTGAAGAGGCAGAGGCTGCGATCGCCGCCGCTGAGGCCCAAGACAAGCAAGTGAGCATTGATGACCTGAGCCGGCGTTTTCTGGCTGCAGGAGATCGGCTCGCCGAAGCCAGACGGTCTCTCCGTCAGTCGGCAGCTTACGAGTCCGAATCGGGCGGATCGCCGATTCCCAATCGCGGCTTGAAGCCTCCCGTGCGAAAGATCTTGGTAGGGAATATTGGGGCCGACCAGGGGTCGATCTACGACAAGGGGGTCGCCCAAGCCGATCCCATGCTTGCGAAGAAGCCTGCAAATAGGGGCCCGACGCGCAGCGCGAACGCACGCAAGCCCAAGCCCTGATAGACAGTAAGTACTGAGTAACTTCAGCCGATCAGCAGTTTGTCCGCCGCATGTGTGCATAGGCGGTAGTCTGCTCGTCGACCCGAAATATTGCGACGGACTAACAAGTGCCTTTTGAGTGACTGAGAAGTCACTGTGCCCGGGGCAACGTTGGAGGCAGCTCATGCCCGCCAGTCTCCCGGCCGCGGCACCGCCCGTCATGGTGAAACGCTTCACCAAGCCCCAGCATCCCATCGCACGCCCCAACTGACCCGCCCTGCATCCGGTGTGCTGCGGTATGGGATGGATTGGACTAGACTGTCGCTATCTAATCTATAGCACTGCGCCGGGTGGATGCGCATCCTGGCCGCAGGGTAGCTACTCTGCCGGTTCAGTCGTATTCTTCTGCGCCTTCCACTGCCGGCTCCATCGCCGCGGGCTCTCGATGTTCTGAATCACTTGTTCTTCCGGCAGATCGCTCTCTGGGCCGAACTTGTTCATCATGTCCTTGGCGTATGCCTCTGGGCCGACGTACAGCCCCGGATCTTCTTGCCAGCGCAACCAGTACTGTTTGGCCTTGTCCTTCGTCCGCTGCTTGGGATCCTGCGCAACCTTTGCTAGGCCACCGCGTTGCGCGACGGAACGCACTGAGTCCTGTGAATAGGACGCACCCGCTTGTACAAACGCCATGCCGAGATGCATATGCGCACGACTGCACGAGGTAAAACAGGCCGAGACGCTGCCTCGTTGCAGGTACTGTGCCGCCAGATCTATCGATAGGATTCCAGCGAGGATCTCGAGCTGACCCAGTCGTTCAGAATGGGAATAGCAATGGCTGTGGTCGTTGCTTACCAGGTCCCATAGATCCTGTCTTAGCGCATCGGGCTTACTTTCTGGGAATTCATCCGCGTGCTCTATGCCTTGAAGGGCATCGATCTGGGCTTCGGTTTCCTCTGGTGCAAGGGGGAGGGTTTTGATGAGCCTATGGAGATCCTCCTCCTCCAGAAAGAGGATGCCCTGGGCCACCGGTGAACCCAAGTGCCAGAAGAGCTCGATCTGCTCGTCCACCAAGCATCCGACGCATACGTCGACCTGCTTATGACCGTGTTCATCGGCCGTCGTTGGTGTGAGCGCGGCAGGAGGGTGCGTGTTATTGATCACACCCGTGATAGTGCCACCAACAGGGGCGAGCGACGACGAGCAACGGTGGCAGCTCGACGGCGGCAAAAAAGCCGCCTTAGTGGCGGCTATGGGACGGTAGTGCGATCGTCTATTTCAGCGCCGCCACGAGATCTGCGGCTTCGAAAGCTGAGGCAGACTGAAGAATTTCAAGACCACTTGATTTCGCGAGGAGGGTGAGGCGGTCCAGCATCGTCCGCGCTTCGTCTTCAGCGCTCGTCGTCGGCAGGTTGTAGAGCACGTCTTCGTTAATCAGCAGGACGGGCATGATCATATTGCCCTCCATGTTCTTACGAATCACATCAATTTCGTACAGCTTGCTTTGAGATTCACGAAGAGCATGAACGGCCTGCCTGGGCGTTGCCGGAAGGCTAGTGATCTGCACCATCCAACGACGAAATGCATAGTCGACCGTAAGTTCGGGCAGTTCTTGACTGGGTTTCAAAGTCATCTCAAACCTGGACTTGATGTCGGCATCATCGCCGGCGACTTCCCGTTTGAGCGTCTTCAGGAACTCTGCCGTCCTCACGGTATGGCGAGGTGCCTCTCTCGCCTCTTCGTCGTTGACCAAGTCAGTTGCTTGCCCAAAAGCGCTAACGCTGCGGACGGCAGCATTCACCAACTGATCGAGATCGTAGCCTCTCGCCACTGAGGCCGGGCCGAGCGTGAAGCCATGAAACTGAGCTTGCAATTGCTCCATGGGTACGCCGGCTTGTTGTCGATGGGTTAGAAACTCCGCAACCTCTCGCAGGATCCCGTGTGCAGAATTGCCGCGCTGCCGCCCCAGCATGGCGCGAAGGCGCTCAATCGGCAAAATGCTGTGCGTCCCAGGAGACAGCTTGATCTCGCTGCTCGGATGACCTTCAAGGGCAACGAGCGCCACGATGCGTTCTGCCGTCCCTGGGATCGGCTCCCAGAAAATCGGGCTGTAGCGGGCTACGCAGGGCGGCGCGGCGTAGCTTTGCTGGGGACGGGTTGGCGAGGCTTGCTGTAGGAGGTCCACAATGACACTTTTTCCGGTTGCTCCAAACGCTTTTGTAAGTGCATGGCGAGTGCGGGAAGGCGCAAGTCTATGCTCCTCAGGTAAACGTGGGTCATCATTAGCACGGTGTCGACTTGGTCCATACCCGTATGCCAGTTCTGCGCCTGATCAGCAAGCCATTGCAGACGTACCCGCAGCGACGCCCAAGCAGGGGGCAGCGTGTTCATCTGATGGTCCTTGGAACGGCGCCGCACCACCTCAGCGGCCAAGACATTTTCCTTGGCTACGTGGTCGATCAGGCTTTGTCGAATGACGTGCTCGGCAAACCGCTTCATGACCTTCGCCACGCTCGGAAGCGTGTGCTCGTGGTCGATCAGCCACCATCGATGTCCATCGAACACAACGTTCTCGCAGTGCCTGTCTTCGTTCGCGACTAGTTCATCCCAGACTGCGCCGCTCGGGCCTTGCGGGGTATCACAAAGTTGCTGCCAGATGCGTTCCTCTGCTGCGTCACTATGTACTGGACGCGCAAAGGCGTCATCTGGCCATTGGAGTTCACTTGCGAAGCACATTACCAGGTCGGTGCTTGCTCCACGAACCCGATTCGGAAGGCCTGGGAGGTCGCCTTTTTCTGCCAACGCGAGAACTCCGGCGGGAACTTGAAGCTTGAGGGCTTTTCCCGCGAGTGAGCATGCCAACTCCGCGGCAAGAACCTCCTTTTTATCAGTCCATTTGAGGATATGCGGAACCGCAGCTTCCGTAGTTCCAAACCTCTGCACCATGCCACGCCACACCTTGTTCAGATGTGAGCCTTCGAGTAATAGCCCGGTGCTGAGCACTCGATGGACGGGCGGTGGTCTCCATCGCTGCAAGTCGGCGGCGCCTGAGGTGCTCATAGTTGCCATCGATGGTTGACGATTCGCCGAGTAAATCACAACCGTGATCGTTCAACTCACAATCGTTGGTGATCGACCAATTTCTCAGGTCGGATCAGCACGAATATCACAGATACCGGCGAAACCAGTGTAATTAAACTTCCGCGATCTCCGGTAGAGCGCGCCGGTCTTTAGCGCCTGCGCTTCGACGGCCAGCTTTCGGCTGGTGGCCAATTGGTTATGCCGTCAGCGAGCGCTCAAGCTCCTACGAAGGAAGCGACAGGAACAGAAAACCGCCCCGCAAGCGCGCGCATCTGCCGCAGGTTCAGCTCGCGCTTACCGTTTAGCACCTCCGAGACGATCCCCTGCGATCCGAGTTCGTCCGCTAGATCGGTTTGCTTCAGTCCATGCTGGCCCATGAGGAAGCGAAGCATCTCGCTCGGAGCCACATCCTTGCCGGGGTAGTGCACCTCGTCGTAGTCGCCGATCAGTTCCCCCAGCGTCGCAACGAGGTCGGCCAGCGGGTGCGCTTCGTCCGCGGCACCAGCGTCCAAGAGAGCATTCAAGGAGGCGACAGCCGCGTCGTATTCGCCCTCTGACCTGACGGGATGCAGGGGAACATGCTTCGAGATGGCGGCGAAGTGGCCTGCCAGTTCGTCAGCGGCTTGGCGGTCGATTACGGCTTCCATTTGTCGTACTCCTGGTGAGTGAAGACGTGGCGGATGAACACCATCTGGCGATTGAAGTGGATGGCCGAGATCACGCGGTACTTGTTCCCGCCGATATCGAACACGTAGTAGTCACCCACTTTATCGGTCGCGTTGAAGCTGTTCTTCAACTCTGCATAGTTCGAGAAAGCACCTGTCTCGATGATCTTGCGCCACGCTTGCAAGGGCGCATCCGCCTCGATGTGCTTGGCCGCGAACTCGGTCAGGGCCTTGTTTGAGATGAGGCGCATGAGCTGAATCATATCTCAATTTGAGATATTGTGCTTGCCCCTACTCCTTGAAGAACCGCTCGATGTCCGCGATCGTCTGCTCGACGACGCTCTGGTCGTCTGGATGCTCGACGAGTTCCACCAACAGGTTGCCAAGGTTCTTCCGCAGCGTCGGGCGTTGCTTCGTCGCGATGCTGGACAGGTACTCGACCAGCGCTCTCACCGTTGGCTCGGCGTCGGCTCCCACCAGCGTGAGAGACGCACGCTCTGTTCTCGGGCCCTTACCCGTTTCCAGCCACTCTGGGGAGACCCTAAGCGCTCTAGCGATTGAGACGAGTTCCCGCGGGCGCTGTCTGAAGCCTGATTCGATGTTCCCGATGGAACTCTGAGACACGCCCACCTCTTCCGCCAGTTGAACCTGGCTCCAGCCCAGTTCCTGGCGGACGGCCTTCACTCGTTCTGCGATGGTCTTCACGAACGAAATTCTCCCACAGCTTTTAAGTGCGTTCGTGTTAGCATTTGGGCTTCTATCGTGTTTGGATGTGGGGTTCTCATGCAAGGCTTCTGGCAAGCAGTGTTGGCTGCAGGTGGGATCGGGCAACTGGCGCGCCGCATCGGCGTTGCCAACAGCACGCCGAGTAATTGGATCTGGCGAGGCAGAGTGCCGGCCGAGCACTGCCCGGCGATCGAGCGCGAGACGGGTGTGCGATGCGAAGTCATTCGCCCGGACGTGCCTTGGGGCGTGCTGCGGCGCCACGATTGCCCGGCGTCCGCGAAGGCGAAGAAGAAGTGATTGCGATCGTGTTCGACGGTGTAGAGCGCTCGCGCCGAGCCGGTGTGGCGCGCGGCGTCACATCCAGCTCGTTGGCCGTGAACCGCATGACCACCTCGTCGTCGAGCACCCGAATTTCCAGCTTCGTGACCCGGAACATCACTCGATTGCGCCAGGTGGTGCCATCCCTGTTTGTGGTGAGGGTCGTCCTGGTGCTTGAGTGCAGCAGGGCGGGATCGTTGGCGGCTGTCAGGGGAGGGCGGTGAGTCATATGTCTGCAGTCTCGCCAACCCCTGCTGAAAGGGCACGCAAGGCGCACGTCACGATCTTGCGCGCGCTGCAAGAGCCTGGAAGGCAGGTAGCGCTGGCGACTGCGATGGGAATCAGCGAGAGCACGGTGTCGCGCTTCAAGACCGATCAGCTCGAGCAGCTGTGCACGTTCCTCGCGCACCTGGGCCTCAAGGTCGTTCCGACCGAATTCCAGTGCGTCGACCAGAAGACCTTCGCCGCCTTCCAGATCCTGTGGGAGCGGGCGATGAGCCAGACCTCGGCCGCGAAGCTGATCTTCGAGGACGCCGACTGATGGCGCGCCCGGTGAACCGCGTGATCTACGTCGCGCACCTCCTCTATTACCTCCGCGTGCACCGCTCCTGGTCGAGCGCGGTGTGGTGCATGCAGCACGAAGGACGAGCATGGAACTGAACGTTTTTGATATTGGCCCTATGGTCGACGGCATCAGCGTTGATCTGGGATTCATCCCAGATGCTGCCGGTACGAGGTACATGGTGCTTCTCCAGTTCGGTGGCAGGGTCCCGTCCACGATCCGCACTGCGTCGTGCGTGGATGGCTTGTGGGTGAAGAACCCACCGCCTCCACCGAGGACCCATCCCGTGGTGACGCTTGCGCCCGCGCAAGGTGGCCCGCGCGCCACGTTCGATGCCGCCGGCTTCATCGAGAACGCTCGCTGCCGGCTGGGGTTCTTGATGTGCAACCTCTGGGACGACGGCAAAGTCATCTCCTTTTCTGCGGAGGACATGGCGCACTTGGGCGCCGCCATCGAGCAAGCGATTCCAGAGCCCCTCGGTGGATTCGAGGTGCGCTGGGTGCCCGTGACCGACGACGGCCTGCCGTTCTGAAGCCGAGGCCGCGTGAGCAACATCGTGACCAACCTCTGCCGGCCTCTTCAGCTGTCGCCGGCGCAGAAGGCCGTACTGATGGCTTTGGCCGATCGTTCGGACGATGCTGGTGTCGCCTGGCCTTCCGTCGCATGGGTGTCGGAGTGGACCTGCCTGGGCCGATCGACGGTCATTCGCGCTGTCAACGCCTTGGAGGCGCAGCAGTTGATCGTCATGAGCCGGGCCGAGGGGCGTACCAGCCGGTGCACGATCATCATCGGGAACATCGTCGCAGTGACGGCCAACCCGTCCCGCATCGGGACACCTACCTGTCCCGATGCGGCACCGGGTGATGAATCTGACCCGTCCCGATGCGGCACTGGTTCGGATGGATTCAGCGATGCCCACCCGTCCCGCTCTGGCACCGGTCCCGGTGCGTCACCCGTCCCGGATCGGGATACCCCCCCGTCCCGCAGCGGTACACCTACCCGTCCCGCTCTGACACCACCCCGTCCCGCAGCGGGACCCGAGACATCAATAACCACCAATAAGACATCAGATAAGACAAAGACAGCGCGCGCAAAGAATTCAACCTTCGATCCGATGACCGTGGAACTACCGGAGTGGTTGACGGCCGAGACATGGGCGATGTGGGTCAAGTACCGCCGCGAAAGCAACAAGTCGATCACCGAGGAAGCCGCTCGACTGCAGATCGGGAAGTTGGCGAAGTTTCGAGCCGACGGCCACGACGTGCGGCTGGTCATCGAGGCGGTGATCGAAAACAGTTGGCAGGGCCTGTACCTGCCGAAGGACGGCAGCACCAAGCTGCGCGGCTCGGCGGTGAACACTGGCGACAAGACCTGGCTCGTCGAGGCCGGCTTCACGCACATCGCCGAGGCGCAGAACGCTCGCTGCCACATCGGCAACTACCGAGAGTTCCGTGATGGCAAGCGCATCCCGTCGGAGGTCACCGCTTGAACGCCGCCGAACTCAGCATGCAGCTCGCGGGTCGGGCGCAGGACGTGGCGGAGCACCTGCTGCCGCACGGCAAGCGCAAGGGTGCGGAGCTGAAGGCGGGCAACACCAGCGGCGAGCCCGGTGACAGCCTGTCGGTTCGCCTGACCGGTGCGAAGGCTGGCGTCTGGAAGGATTTTGCGAGCGGGGAGGGCGGCGATCTGATCGACCTCTGGATGGCCTGCCGCGGGCAGTCGATGAGCGAAGCGCTGAAGGACATCAAGGCGTACCTTGGCGTGCGCGACGACTCGCCGAGGCCCCCGGAGCGCGTCTACACGCGGTCGGAGAAGCCACGGTGTCACAAGCCGAAGGGCAGGGTGGCCGAGTGGTTGCAGGGCCGCGGCCTTACCCCGGCGACGCTGGAAGCGTTCCGCATTGCCGAGCAGGTGCGCGGCGAGAAGGTGTATGCGGTGTTCCCGTACCTCGACGAGGCCGGCGAACTCGTCAACGTGAAGTACCGCAATGCCGACGAAAAGAAGGACATGCGGCAGGAGGCCGGGGCCGCACCGTGCCTGTTCGGCTGGCACCTGATCGACCCGAAGGCGCGGAGGGTGACCCTCACGGAGGGCGAGATCGACGCCATGACGCTGCACCAGATGCGCATCCCTGCGCTTTCGGTCAACCAGGGCGCCGGAAACCACCAGTGGATCGAGACCGACTGGGAGCGCCTCGAGCGCTTCAGCGACATCCTCGTGTGCTTCGACAACGACGAGCCGGGCGAGAAGGGCGCCCGCGAAGTCATCAAGCGTCTGGGCATCGAACGTTGCCGCAGGGTTCGAATCCCTGCCAAGGATTCGAACCAATGGCTGCAGGATGGGGCGGAGGCTGTCGACTTCCAGCAGGCCATGGACGATGCCCGCCCGCTCGATCCCGAGGAACTGCGGAGCGCCGACGACTACACCGCTGCTGTGGAAGAGCTCTTCTATCCGCTTCCGGGTTCACCGGTGGACCCTGCGCTGCAGCTCGACAAGCAGGTGGACTGGTTCTACTTCCGACGCGGTGAGTACACCTGCTGGAGCTGGACGGGCATCAACGGGCACGGCAAGAGCTTGATGCTCGACCAGATCCTGCTGGGCCTCATGAAGCACGGCGAGCGCGTCGCGATCTTCTCCGGGGAGATGCCCCCGGCCAGGCACCTCAAGCGCATGCACAAGCAGGCCACCGGTCTCGACAGGCCGACTCGGGAATACATCCGTGCGGTTGGCGAGTGGCTGCGGGATCGCTGCTGGATCTTCGACCTGGTGGGCACGGCAAAGCTGGATCGGCTGCTGGAGGTGTTCGCTTACGCCGCTCGCCGCTATGGCGTCCGGCACTTCGTCATCGACAGCTTGATGATGATCGACGTGCCCGCGGACGGCCCGGGAGCTATCAGCAAGCAGAACGAGGCGGTTCAGAAGATCGTCGCGTTCAAGAAGACGCACGACGCACACGTCCACCTCGTGGCTCACCCGCGCAAGGGCAAGGACGAGTCCGAGGTGCCCGGGAAGATGGACGTGGCCGGTGCCGGCGGCATCGTCAACGGCGCCGACAACGTGTTCTCCATCTGACGTGCCCAGAAGGACGAGGCACCAGTCAACACCAGCGACCCGGACGCAGTGGCCGCCTGGCAGGCCCAGCAGGAAGACATCGACGCCAAGCTGGTGCTGAAGAAATGTCGCTACGGCGAGCACCAGGAATACACCTGGCGCCTCTGGTTCGACCGCGGCTCGATGCAGTACCGGTCGCAGCCCAAGCGCTACCCCTTTCACTACGTCGACTTCACCACTCAGGAGGCCCCACATGCAGACAGATCTCAAGGCTGACCGGCCGCTCATCGGCGCTCTGCCCACCTTCCGGCCTTCGAAGGTCTGGGTGCTGCTCTGGAACAAGAGCCAGAACGCGCTGCACATCGAGACCCTCGACAACACGCTGCGCTCCGACATCGACGCATTCCTGGAGAACCGCCGCATGGATTACGTGCCCTTGATCGTGGGGGACGAAGACGTGATCGACGCCATGGCCGACAGCGTCAGGGAGACGGTGCTTGTGCGTGCGTCCGAGCAGTTTCTGGGCAGGCTCGACCGCAAGCTCGTAGCAATTAACGGCCGCTAATACCGGGAGAAACTATGAGCATGCGAGAGTTCGAACAGTACTTGAAGGCCTCGGATCACTTCGCGGATGTGATCAACACGCACCGTGCTGCCACGGCGGAGATCATCGCGAGCTTTGCGGCCATGCTGCAGGACAGCGGCATCGTGTCGGAGGCGGCCATCAAGGTGCTGCTGGCACGCCTGGACGAGCCCACCGGCCGGCGGTCCATCGACGGGAGTCGCCGCGTGCTCGTCGCGCGCGTGGGTGACGCGCTGAAAGCTCGCCGATGAGCGCCGAGCACACCTCGGTCGACGAGCGCCTGGCTCGAGCAGCAAACACGTCTGATCTCTCGGTCAGGCCTGACCGTCGCGGCGATGGTTACACGCTGATCGCCGCCGGCAAGACCCCGCGCGTGGTTGGTCGGCATCTGATCGCGCTGCATGGCGAATGGGACGGCTGTGCAAAGCCGCGGCGCATCCTGGACCACGACATCGCCGCAATTGCCAAGGCCATGCCGCTCGAGCGTCCGAGGCTGGTGCTGGCCCACGCCTATCTGGACGGCTGGCCCAAGATGGAGCCGAAGCTGCGGGAGGGGAATGCCAGGGCAATCGCACGACGTTGGCATGAAGCCGAATGCCTCAATGCTTACTCCCGGCTCAAGAGCCTGCATCGCGTGCGCGACGGCTTGGTCGACGTGCTGAACGGGCGCGTCAAGGATCCAGTGCCCAAGGTGATGGCGCTGCTTGCCTGGTGGCTGGATCACATCTGCCCGACATGCAATGGCACGAGACGGGAACTGATGCCGGGGCAAAAGCGGTTGTCGGATCGTGCGTGCAGGTCTTGCGGAGGCACTGGCGAACGCGTGCTGCCCTATGGCGCGGACGGCCGGGTGATCGAGCGCGCGATCGACGACTGCATAGGAAAAGCGCGGCAGCAGATCGATCAGTTTCGGCGGAGCCTCGAGCGGCACCTGAAAGGCTAGATCCACGCCGCAATCTCTACGGCGGCGACGATCCATGGTCACTTCTGATGATTAACGGCGGGTCATCCCTCTCTACATTCAACGAACACAACAAGTCGAGGTGGAGCATGAAGAGATGGGTAGTGTGGGTGAGCTGCGTCGCCGCGGCGTTTCTGTCTGGCTGCGCAAACTTCAACAGCATCCATCGCATGCTAGACACCTCGACCGGTAAAGGTGCGTTGGTCGATGCAAAACAGCGGGCGATTCTGGTTGGCAACCGTGTTGAGGCGAGTTCGTCCGGCGTTGCAATGCAGCGGGTTATTTGCCCCGAACCAAGTCCAGATGCGCTAGCCGCTTACGCCGCGGAGATTGCTGCGACCTCCGAAAAAGTCGGGGCTCAACTTGCGGCCTCATTCCAGGAAAGCGCTGCTTCCATCGGCGTTCGCACGAGTTCAATCCAACTCCTTCGCGATCAGATCTCGTACAACTGCATCGACTACATGAATGGGGCAAGCTCGAAGGAGCAACACGATCTTCGTGCACGCCGAGCGCAAAAGCACACTGTCGCACTGATGGCGATTGAACAGCTCACTGGCGCAGTTCGTGCGCCGAGCGTCACTATTAGTACGATCGGCAGCGCTGAGACATCGCGATCGTTGACCGAAATGTCCAGCCAAGTTGCCGGAATCGACGCCTCCCTTGCAGAACTCGCTGCGAAGAAGGCGGCCACCACTGATGCGGCAGCTAGCAAGGCGATCGATGACGAAGTTGCGCGTCTCACTTCAGTGAAGGGCGCCACCCTCAAGGCGATCGAGAGCGCTCGCGGATTGCTTGCGTCGGGTAGCGCAACTTCGGTCATCAGCGCTGTTGGAATGCCCACTGCCTCCACCGCACCACAAGAGAAAGTTGTAGAGGCGGTCAGACTCATCGTTCAAGACATCATCAATGCCGATGACACGCCGCAGCTCTGCCTTTCGCGCCTTGCTGCGGGATCTGATCGGTCGGACGGGTTTGGGCGGATCTGCGTCCGATACTTCGAACAAGTTGCGGAGATGACAGATCTCAAGCTTCGAGAGGTAAGGGCGCGCATCGAGCAGAGTGCTGGGCTGAAAGCCTCGGACTCGAAGAGAAGTGCAAACGAGCTGAATACAGCCAGACAAGATCTGGACCTTCTCTTCCAGCAATCTAAGTCGGTTAGCCGAGCTGCCCCGAATTTCCCCTTGCCTCCGCTGCCAGCTCCGCCTGATTGACAGCACCTTCGCTTGAACTCTTAGATAGGGCCTGCTACCATCAGCACGCGACGCCGAGCGTCAACGTCAACCATCGAGGCTGTCAAGGCCTAATAGAACGCCCCGGGGTTCACGTCCCGACCGGCTGCCCTCAAGGGAGAGCCGACGCTAAATCCAAGCCGCCTTGCGACCACCGTCCGGCGGCTTTTTCGTTTCAAGAGTGCGCCTTCGTCTGACATCAGCGCGATCTGCGAACACTAGGCTTGTGGAATGAACGAAAGAGCCAAACAGCGTATTTCCAACCGCGCCACCCGGTGGATGCTGGTCTTCCTTCTTGTATAGGCGTCAGCGCTGCGGGCGTCCTCGCGTACTTCAAGTTTTTTCCGGAGACGGTCGTTGAGGCTCCGTCGGCGCCCAAACCCCCGATGCACAACGCTCGGAAGTAGCGCACCCAGAGCGCAGCCGCGACAGCACATCGACCCGCGACACAATGGCGCATGCTGCGCACACTTCTCCGGGTCGCCGTGCCCTTCTTAGCCAGTCTCATCGGTACATATTTTCTGGGGCAATTCCTATACCCTGCCGCGGTGCTCACGGGTTGGTTTGCAGCGATCCCGTACTGGGTGTTCGGCGCAGCGATAGGTTTCTTCTGCGGTGTGCTATTTCCGCAAGGTCACCGATGGGCCTTGAAGTCGGGAGGCTTTATCGCTTCTGTGTGGCTCGCGCTGCCGCTGATCGCAAACAGCTTGGGATTCGCCTTCTTTGTTCTTTTTCCGTTTTTCGTGGTCTATGCCGCGGTCCAAAGCGCAGCGCACCGATACGGCATGAGGTACGAAATGCGACTCATGCGTTGATGAAGGGCGCCAGTCGCGCTCTCCTTCCGCGTCCGCTTTAGTCGAGCCACGGGCAGCTGTTCCTTATAGGTCGAGCACCAACCCACGTCATCCCACCCGCTCAGCCCGTCAGCACTCGTTATGGTGATTGGGCAGGCTGATGTTGGCGCGGATCGCCTTTGCTGATCTTTGATAGATCGATGTCGACCAGCATCCAGTAGCCGCCCTGATAGCGTTCGTCATTGGTCCACTTCTCCGGTGCGCTGGGCTTCGGGATGGGCAGCTCCTCGCCGTTGAAGTGAACCTCAACCGCTTCTTGCGCTGCCTTAGGCAGATCGGCCAATTCGTCGGCCGCAGAGAAGCAACCCGGAAAGTCCGGGAAGCTCACCCCATAGGAGCTGTCGGCGTCCCTGTGGATATATGCGGGATAGAACATCTCTTACCTCCATGTCCAACCGGCTTGCCGGTAAGTGTTGCGCAAGGTGCCGATGGCTGTGTCCTTGCGCGGGTGTGGAATGACAACGTGACCTGGCTTCGTCGGGTGCTTGAAGTCGCGTTGTCGCCCTTGCCGCCCTGGGGCTGATTCCCGGGGCGCGCAGGCCCTCAGGCGATTTGGTGACCGAAGGGAGATCGGTTAGTTGGGCTCCTGCTCCAAGCCGAGGTTTGCGCGCGCGAGCTCTGGTTCGAACGCTGCGCGTTGTAGCGGCCACGGTTTAGGAGCTGGCAAACGGCCGGTGAAAGAGAGTGGAGGCCGCTCGGTGAGTTCGCTGGCGATCATGACGATCAGCGCATCGTCCGTGTCCACAGCGTGCAGCAATGAGTACTTGTTAGCGAGCGCTCCAAACCATGAAGGCGCTGATCCAAGGGCGTAATAGAGCATGTACACCTGTTCGATCCACGACAGCTGCGCGCTTACCAGGCTCACGTAGTGCCACTTCTCGGTGGTTGTCAGGGGTGATGTATCAATCCATCGGAAGAGGCGCGAGAGCGTCCTAAAAATCGGGTCGAGCCCAACGCGATTCGTGCTTGAGATCTGCGTGAACTCAGACTGCGCTTCTAGAAAGATCTGCTCCAATAGCGTCCGGTGGGATAGCTTTTCAGGCTCCAGCATCAGCTGCGTGAAACCCTCGGATGGGGTTGCCACGCGGAGGTCGGCAAGGCCCATCAACGCCTCAGGCGAATGCAGCCAGGCACTCTCGCCGGAGAAGCGCGATTCATACCAATGGACGAGCGCTTCTCTGCCTGTTCGCCCGCGTCCATCCTTGACGTTGTTTAGCAGCAGTTGGTAGTTTGCCAACCAGGCGAAAAGTGACTGCTCGAAGCTCATCCTGGAGGTGCTGGCGTTGGCTGCCTTCATCTCTTGGACGGATGCCTTGAGTTCCTTGCGTTGGATGGAGACTGACATCAAGACCAAGAAGGCGGTCACGAGGCCAACGATCGGATTGATAACCCCGCCGACGAAGTCGCCGAACTGTCCCCATACCTCTTGACTGTCGGACCAGCCGAGCTTCGCAAACCGAGCGACGTAGGCAAGAACTGCACCGCACGCCAGAAATAGTGCGAAGACGAACGTCTTGCTCAGGTAGTCGGCGAACTGCTCGTCGGTGAAGGTTTTCTCATCTTCCTTGGTTGGCATGGCACCTCCTGTCAGGAGTGCACAGCATAGCGACTGCCAAGCGATAGCAGGTCAGGAGCTGAGCCCTTCAGAACCATCTCTTCTTGCCCGCGCCGCTTGAATTTGATTGGGCAGGGTGTACAGATATATCAAAAGGAACTGAGCCAGATGGTGCATCTGCTCTGTCATTTCTTCCGTGGCATCTGCATCGCCGTGAAGGGCCTCGTTGCCATCGAGTCGGAGTTCATGGGCCCATGTCTGCATGTCCGCGGTAATGCGATGCTCCGCAGCCAGTTTGTCGATGCGTTTCTCGAGCTTCCATGCCTCTACGTCAGGCGCAAACTCCTTGAGGGACAGCTCCATCGCGCGTCTATACATGCCGCACGCGGCATTCCAAGAACGGCGATGCCGCGCCTCCGCAGCTTCTATGAAAGTCCGTGCCACCTTGTCCGGTACGGCGTCTGGAGCCGAAACAGTCACTGGCTTTGGCCAGACGGCACGTGTCTGCAGATCGCGATGGTGTAGTAGATCGCCCTCAAGCTTCGCGGCGTCCCAACCCTGCAGGTTCGGGTTCTTTAACTGCGCTACGACGGGCTTGTGACATGCATTGCACGAAGCAAGAACCATCCGCTCGTTAGGCGACGGGCTGTATTGATACTGGCCCCGGTAGGTGAAGCCCATGTTGTTCGCCAGACAATGCGGGCAGTTCAAGACTAAGGTAGGCATGAAAGATCTCCTCCATCTCATTGTCAGCGAGGACGCCACTGTGCGTGCGATCGAGTGCTCCGATGACGCCGACCGTCTCTCGAAGATATTCCGGCTCTACACCAACAGCTCGGAGCCAGATCGATTCGTCTTGTGCCTCATCTCTCGGCTGCTGTTGATGAGCGACGCGTTGCGCATGACGGGGGACTCAGGGCCCAGAGGCTAATGCAGGGCTTCGACAACACCGATGGCCGCATGCGTGGCCGCAAGCTGCAGGAACGACGCTTCCGCCTGTGGAAAAAGGCCAAGGGCTGCTGCGCTCTTTGCAGTTCCCTGACGGCATATCCCGAAGGCTTCCAGCTAGATCACAAGGTGCCACTCTTCAAGGGTGGCGAGGACGCGGACGACAACTGCCAGGTGTTATGCGTCACCGTGAAGGGCAAGGTCGGATGCCATGACCGCAAGACGGCCGACGACATGAGGCAGAGGCTGCACGTCGCAATTGGCGAGGACGGTTGGCCGGTCGGGTAGGGGGGGTGAGCGCCCAATTTGGGGCGGACCTTCTGGAAACCGGGCGTCAAGTCTCTTTTTCACGCGTGCAGTTCAGTAATTTGGTTCTTCCAAGAGGTGCCCCATGGCCAACCCAAAGAAGCCGCGAGCGCTGAAGGTTGTCTCCGGCACCGTTCAGCCGAGTCGCGACACGAAACCTGCTGTCGACCTTCCCGTGGTGGGCGAAGTGCCTGGTGCGCCCGACTGGCTGCCCAACGCACATGCGGTCAAGGAGTGGGAGCGGTTTGCCCCTATTCTGGTGGCGAACAAACTGCTGACGGAGGCGGGTACAAGTGCACTGGGCATGCTGTGTGCCCTGCATGGGAAGCTGGTCCAGTTGTGGGCCGCGGGGGAGGCGCCGGTCGCGTCGATGGTCGCGCAGTACCGGAACCTGATCAACGATTTCGGCCTGACGCCCGTGGCGCAGGGCAAGGTCAAGCCGGTGGGAGGAGAGCCGGCCGGGAACAAGTTCGCGAGCCGTGGCAAGCGAGCCGCGTGATTTCGTTGCCGTAGCGAAGGACTACGCGAAGAGGGCAGCGAACCCCAAGAACAAAAAGCACTTCGGGATCTGGATGCGCTTCGCGGCGCAGCGGTTCCTCGACGACCTCAAGCGGGCGGTGGTTAGGACGTTCACGCGTCCTAACCCTTTTTCTTTGGGGCTGTGGCGTTGACTTGTCGCTCGGATCACCGTGCCCGTGCGCTGAACCTTGGACCTGAGATGGCGTTCAGCGTAGCGCCAAAGAGATCAGCGACAGGACCAGCGCAAACATCAAGCCGATCGTCAGCAGCGCATCGCGCCAGATGGAGGATGGGCGCGACGTCGTAGCCGGCCGTGGACTGGGTCGCAAGCGCCGCGTCGGCTTTTCCGGCTTCTCGGTCCACCAGCCGAGGTTGGTGTCCCATTCGTGATCCTGATCGGCGCCGGTTTTCATGTCGCCAATTTTAATCAGGATGAATACCAAAGTTAACAATTGCGCGACGGTTTGGCCGATGCTTTCTGCGTGATATGTCACGCAAGCTGCTCTCTGCCGGAGCCGCAGGACGTCCGCTCTAGAATGATTTTTCCGGGCCCCGCGCTCATTTCCGCGCTGATCGGCCCCCGGCAGACAACGCATCCTGTATGAGCAAGGCCTTCACCAAAGAAACAGATACCGAAGACGACGACGCCTCGGACGGTGCGACGCCGCCTTTGCCTGCTGGCACCAAGAACTACATGACGCCAGGCGGCTATGCGCGGCTTCGGGACGAGTTGCTGGCGCTGATGGACGTGGAACGGCCGAAGGTGGTCGAGGCGGTCCATTGGGCCGCGAAGAACGGCGATCGGTCCGAGAACGGCGACTACCTCTATGGCAAGAAGCGCTTGCGCGAAATCGACCGGCGCATCCGTTTCCTCACCAAGCGGCTCGAGGTGGCAGAGGTCACCGACCCGTCGGTGCACCACGGCCGCGACCAGATCTTCTTTGGTGCCACCGTGCGCTACGCCGATGCCGCAGGCGCCGAACGCGCGGTGACGATTCTGGGCATCGACGAGGCCGAAAGCGCCAAGGGACAGGTGAGCTGGATCTCGCCGATCGCACGCGCGCTGCTCAAGGCACGCGAAGGCGATGTCGTGAAGCTCGCCACCCCCGGTGGACTGCAGGAACTGGAAATCCTGTCGGTCGCGTACCCGGCGCCTGCCGCGGCCTGATCAGGCCGCCGGCACGGTACGGGTCGCCAACAGGACCGATGGACTGCGTTTGACGGCGCGCAGCACGGCGTCCAGGTGTGCACGGTCGCGCACCGCGATCACGAAGCGCAGGTCCGTCGAGTCCTGCGGCGTTTCCTCGGTCATCTCGACATGCGTGATGTCCGCTTCGGCATCGGACAGGGTCGATGCCACCTTGGCCAACACACCCTTGTCGTTGCGGACCGTGACGACGATGCCGGTTTCGAAGGTGCGCACCGGGTCGTCGGCCCACTCGACGGCGAAGAAGCGCTCGCTGTCCTTGTAGCGCAAACGCTGGCCGACGCCGCAGGCCTCGGTATGAACGACCAGGCCTTCGCCGTGGCCGAGGTAGCCAACGATCGGATCGCCCGGGATCGGCCGGCAGCACAGGGCGAAACGCACCGAGGAGTTCTCGCTGCCATCGAGCGTGACCGCGCCTTGCGACACGGTTTCATGGGCGGTGAAGCGCTCGCGGCTGAGCATCAGCGCGTCGGGCTTCTCGCCGCGCTCGGCCAGCAGCGCCATCAGCCGTTTCGCGACGATGCTCGCAATGCGCTTGCCGAGGCCGATGTCCGTCAGCAGTTCGGCGCGGCTGCGGTTGCCGGTGAAGCGCAGCAGTTTTTCCCACACCGCCTGGTATTCAGCGTCGTCGGCCGGCAGCTTGCCCAGCCCTTCGGCGCGCAGTGCCTGCGCCAGCAGCTTTTCGCCCAGGCCTTCGGATTCGACATGCGCCAGGGTCTTGAGGTAGTGCCGGATCTTGGACCGGGCGCGTCCGGTCCGCACGAAGCCCAGCCAGGCCGGGTTCGGTGTGGAGACCGGCGCGGTAATCACTTCCACGACGTCGCCGTTCTTGAGTTCGGTGCGCAGCGGCACCTGGTCGCCATTGATGCGTGCGGCGGAGGTGTGGTCGCCGATGTTGCTGTGGATGGCGTAGGCGAAGTCGACCACCGTGGCGCCGCGGGGCAGTGCCATGATCTGGCTCTTCGGCGTGAACACGTAGACCGCATCGGGGAACAGGTCGACCTTGACGTGGTCCCAGAATTCAGCGGCGTCGCGGGTCTCGTCCTGGATGTCGAGCAGCGACTGCAGCCACTTGGCGCCCAGCCGTTCGCCGTTCGCCGCGCTCTGGTCGGCGGCCTTGTAGAGCCAGTGCGCCGCCACGCCGGATTCCGCCACCACGTTCATGGCCTCGGTGCGCAGCTGAAATTCGACGTTCACGCCGGCCGGGCCCACCAGGGTGGTGTGCAGCGACTGGTAGCCGTTGAGCTTGGCGATCGCGATGTGGTCCTTGAACTTGCCGGGCAACGGCTTGTACATCTGGTGCAGGATGCCCAGGCCGGTGTAGCAGGCGATCACGTTCGGCACGATGAGGCGGAAGCCGTAGATGTCGGTCACCTGCGCAAAGCTCAGATGCTTCTCGTCCATCTTGCGATAGATGGAGTAGAGCGTCTTCTCGCGTCCGGCAAGGCGCACGATCATGCCGGCTTCCCCGAAGGCGCTCTCCACCTCCTTTTGCACCTTCTGGATCAGGTCGCGGCGTCGGCCGCGCGCCTTCGACACCGCCTTCGACAAGATGGCGTAGCGCCAGGGCCGCAGGTGCCGGAAAGACAGCTCCTGCAGTTCGCGGTAGGTCTGGTTGAGCCCGAGCCGGTAGGCGATCGGTGCATAGATTTCCAGCGTCTCGCCAGCGATGCGTGCCCACTTCTCGCGTGGCGCATCGGCCAGCGTGCGCATGTTGTGGGTGCGGTCGGCCAGCTTGACGAGGATGACCCGCACGTCGCGCGCCATCGCCAGCAGCATCTTGCGGAAGGATTCGGCCTGGTTTTCTTCCCGGGTGTTGAATTGCAGCTTGTCCAGCTTGGTGAGGCCGTCCACCAGTTCCGCCACGGGCGCACCGAAGCGTTCGATCAATTCGGATTTGGTGACGCCGCAGTCCTCGATCGCGTCGTGCAGCAGCGCGGCCATCAGGGCCTGCGCATCGAGCTTCCACTCCGCGCACTGGGCGGCGACGGCGATCGGGTGGGTGATGTAGGGCTCGCCGCTGTTGCGCAGCTGGCCGAGGTGGGCCTCATCGGCGAAGCGATAGGCGCGCCGGACCAGTTCGGTGTCCTCGGCGCTGAGGTAGTCGAGCCGCGCCGTCAGCGCGGCAAAGCTCGCCGCTGCCGCGTTCAAGGCCGCCGGGCTGGGCCTTGGCGCGCCTCGAGGTGCATTGGACTTGGGCTTGACGACCGCGCTCATGAATGCCACTTTAGCGCGAGGCCCGCGACACCGCGTTCAGGCATAAAAAAAGCACCGCGCGGCGGTGCTTCTTTGTTGCAGCGCAACGTCAATCAGCCCGGGACTTTCTTGAGCATTTCGATGCCGATCTTGCCCTCGGCGATCTCGCGCAGTGCAGTCACGGCCGGCTTGTTCTTGCTTTCGATCTTGGGTGCATGGCCCTGGCTCAGCATGCGTGCGCGATAGGTCGCGGCGAGCACGAGCTGGAAGCGGTTGGGGATCTGCTGCAGGCAGTCTTCGACGGTGATGCGGGCCATGAGGATCTTTCGTTTCGGACGGTGGGCGATTCAGGGGATATTCAGAGCGGCAAAGGTGTCGGCACGGGCACGGCGCTGGGCGGAATACCGCAGCCGCTGCGCGTGGACGATGGCTTTCAAGTCGAAAAGCGCGCGCTCAAATAACTCGTTGATTATAACGAAGTCGAATTCGTTGGCGCGCGCCATCTCGTCGGCAGCGTTGCGCAGGCGCAGTTCGATGACTTCGGCGCTGTCCTCGCCGCGCCGCTCGAGGCGCGAGCGCAGTTCTTCCCAGCTCGGCGGCAGGATGAAGATCAGCACGGCGTTCGAGAAGGTCTTGCGGATCTGCACGGCGCCCTGGAAGTCGATTTCGAGGATGACGTCGACGCCTTGTGCCATGCGCTCTTCGACGGCCTTCTTCGAGGTGCCGTATCGCTGGCCGTGCACATGGGCCCACTCGATGAAGGCATCACTTTCGACCATGGCATCGAACTCGCTGGCCGACGCGAAGAAGTATTCGCGGCCGTGCTTTTCCTGGCCGCGCGGCGCACGGGTGGTGTGCGAGACCGAGGGCTGGACGGCCGAGTCGAGCTCCATCAGCGCCTTCACGAGGCTCGACTTGCCCGCGCCGCTCGGCGCTGCGACCACAAAGAGATTGCCGGGGTAGTCCATAGTACTTATTCGATGTTCTGGACCTGCTCGCGCATCTGCTCGATCAGGACCTTCATGTCGACGCCGATGCGCGTCATGTCGAGCGCGGCCGATTTCGAGCCGAGCGTGTTGGCTTCCCGATGCAGTTCCTGGATCAGGAAGTCCAGGCGTTTGCCGATCTCGCCGCCCTTCTTCAGCAGGCGCTCGATTTCGTCCAGGTGCGAGCCGAGGCGGGTGAGCTCCTCGGCCACGTCGATGCGGATGGCGAAGGCCGTGGCCTCGTTCAGGGCCCGGTCCTGGGCCGCTTCGGGCAGTGTGCCGCCGGTCAGCCCCATGGCATCCTGCCAGCGCTCGAGAAAGCGGGTGCGCTGCTGCTCGACCAGTTGCGGCACCAGCGGGACGGCCTGTGCGACCAGCTTGCGCAACTGACCAAGATGGTCTTTCAGCATCGCGGCCAGGCGGGCGCCTTCGCGTTCGCGTGCTTCGACGAGGCTGTCGAGCGCCTTCTTCGTCACGTCGGCCAAGGCGCTGCCCCAGTCGCCGGCCGAGGTCGAATCGCCGGCCGCGATGCGCAGCACGTCGGCAACGCTCAGTTCGCGCGCGCTCGGCAGCCAGGCGCGGATGCCGTCCTGCACGCCGTTGAGCCGTTGCAACAGGCGGGTGGATGGCTCGGCGACACCGGCCTGCGCCGTGCTTTCGACCGCGGCACGCAGTTCGACCTTGCCGCGCTTGAGCCGGCCGGTGAGCATTTCACGCAACACCGGCTCGTATTGCCGAAGGTCTTCCGGTAGCTTGAAAGTCAGGTCGAGGAATCGGCTGTTGACCGAGCGAATTTCGACCCCGAGCCGGCCCGTCGCCAGAGGGCGCGGGTCGGTTTCTGGCGGGGTGCCGGCAGGGCCGTTCTGGCCGCTGGCATAGCCGGTCATGCTGTAAACTGACATTGCGCCTCACTGTGGATTTGTTGCTCGCACGGAGGCGACGGCACAGCGTTCGCTTGCCGCCCCATTGCCTTCGGGCGAAACTCCCGGATTATGTCAAAGGTCAAACCTTCGCCCCTGCTGCCGGACACCGTCATCGGAGGCTATCGCGTCGTGCGCCGTCTGTCGGCGGGTGGTTTCGGCGTGGTGTACCTGGCGGTCGACCACAGCGGCCAGCAGGTCGCGATCAAGGAATACCTGCCTTCGTCGCTGGCCACGCGGGGCACCGGTGAACTCGCGCCGCAGGTGCCGCCCGAGAAGCTGTCTCTCTACCGATTGGGGCTCAAAAGCTTCTTCGAGGAAGGGCGTTCCCTGGCCCAGATCTCGCACGCCTCGGTGGTCAGCGTGCTCAACTTCTTTCGCGAGAACGAAACCGTCTACATGGTGATGAACTACCTGGAGGGGGCCACCCTGCAGGACTTCATCGTCACTGCCCGCGACCTGAAGAAGCAGAAGGTCTTCCGCGAATCGACCATCCGCTCGCTGTTCGACGAAATCCTGCGCGGCCTGCGCATCGTCCACCAGCACAAGATGCTGCACCTGGACATCAAGCCGGCCAACATCTTCGTGACCGACGACGACCGCGCCGTGATGATCGACTTCGGCGCCGCCCGCGAGGTGCTGTCGAAGGAAGGCAACTTCATCCGCCCGATGTACACCCCCGGCTTCGCGGCGCCCGAGATGTACCGCCGCGACTCGTCGATGGGCCCGTGGACCGACATCTACGCCATCGGCGCCTGCATCTACGCCTGCATGCAGGGCTACCCGCCCAACGACGCGCCGCAGCGCATCGAGAAAGACCGGCTGGGCCTGTCGCTCTCGCGCCTGCGCGGCATCTACTCGGACAACATGATCGAGGTGGTCGAGTGGTGCATGTCGCTCGACCCGCTGTCGCGCCCGCAGTCGGTGTTCGCGCTGCAGAAGGAGCTCAGCCGCGAAGGCGAGCGCCGCTACACCAAGCTCACGGTCGGGGAGAAGGTGCGCCTGTCGATCGACAACATCCGTTCCTTCGACAAGAAGGGGCTGCCCAAGGCGGCGGCGCCCACGACCCGACCGGCATGAAGTTCTCCGTTTTCCAGGTCAGCCGAAAGGGCGGTCGCCTCAAGAACGAAGACCGCATGGGCTACTGCTACACCCGCGAGTCCGGCCTGTTCGTGCTGGCCGACGGGATGGGCGGGCACCCCGAAGGCGAGGTGGCGGCGCAGATGGCGCTGCAGACCATCGCCGCGCTGTACCAGCGCGAAGCCCGCCCGGTGCTGAAGGACGTGAAGGCCTTTCTCACCTCGTCCGTGATGTCTGCGCATCAGCAGATCATGCGCTACGCCGGCACCAAGGCCATGCTCGACACGCCACGCACCACCGTCGTCGCGGCCGTGCTGCAGGGCCCGACGGCGCATTGGGTGCATTGCGGCGATTCGCGCTTGTACGTCGTGCGGGACGGCGCGTTGTTGACCCGTACCCGCGACCATTCGCACGCCGAGCGCCCGCGCCCCGGCGGCGGGCCGGAGCCCGTCAACCGCAACCTGCTGCTGACCTGCCTGGGCTCGCCCACACCGCCCCTGATCGATGTCGCCGCGCCGTTGCAGCTGCAACGCGGCGACCGCATCATGCTGTGCTCCGACGGTGTGTGGGGCGTGCTGGACGACGCGCTCATCGTGCACACGCTCTCGTCCGGCAAACCGGTCTCCGACGCCGCACCCGACCTGGCCGAAATGGCGCTGCGCAAGGGCGGCCCGCACAGCGACAACGTGACCCTCATCGCGCTCGAGTGGGAAACGCCCGATGCCCCCGGCATCGAGCGGGGCATCTCGACCGACAGCATCAGCGATGGCGTGTTCGCCTCCACCATCCAGGCCGGCATGCCGTCCGAGACCGAGCACGACGACCTGGACGAGGACGCCATCGAGCGATCCATTGCCGAAATCAACGAGGCCATCCGCCGCTCTGCGGCGCGCAAGGCCTGACCCGCTTCTCTCTTTCCTCTCTTTCCGCCCATGACCGATTTCATCCGTAGCGGCGCCCGCGCCGCCGACCAGTTGCGCCCCGTGCGCATCACCCGTGGCTTCACCATCCACGCCGAAGGCTCCGTGCTCATCGAGTTCGGCCAGACCCGCGTGCTGTGCACCGCCTCGGTCGAAGAGAAGGTGCCGCCGCACAAGAAGGGCAGCGGCGAAGGCTGGGTGACGGCCGAATACGGCATGCTGCCGCGCGCCACCCACACCCGCAGCAGCCGCGAGGCGGCCAAGGGCAAACAGACCGGCCGCACGCAGGAAATCCAGCGCCTCATCGGCCGCTCGATGCGCGCCGTCTTCGATCTGAAGGCCCTGGGCGAACGCACCATCCACCTCGACTGTGACGTGCTCCAGGCCGACGGTGGCACGCGCACCGCGGCCATCACCGGCGCTTTCGTGGCGGCGCAGGACGCGGTCGGCAAGCTGCTGGCCAGCGGCGCCATCACGGCGTCGCCGATCCGCGGCCAGGTCGCGGCGATCTCGGTGGGCATCGTGCAAGGTACGCCGCTGCTCGACCTCGAATACATCGAAGACTCGGCCTGCGACACCGACATGAACGTCGTGATGACCGGCGCCGGCCACTTCGTCGAAGTGCAGGGCACGGCCGAGGGCGCGGCCTTCTCGCGCGAAGAGATGAACCTGCTGCTCGGTCTGGCCGAGAAGGGCATCGGCGAACTGGTGCTGCTTCAGCAGCAGGCGCTGGCCGCCTGAGCGACGGGCAGGGCATGCGACTCGTTCTGGCATCGAACAACGCCGGCAAGCTGGCCGAGCTGCAGAACCTATTCGCGCCGCTCGGCGTTGAGTTGGTGCGGCAGTCCGAACTGGGCGTCGGCGAGGCGGGAGAACCCTTCCGCACCTTCGTCGAGAACGCCCTGGCGAAGGCGCGTCATGCCGCCGCAGCCACCGGCCTGCCGGCCATTGCCGACGACGCGGGCCTGTGCGTCAACGCCTTCGGCGGGCTGCCGGGCGTCGACACGGCCCACTACGCCACCCAGTTCGGCTACCCCAAGGGGGACGCCAACAACGTGCGCGCGCTGCTCGAGCAGATGGCGAACATCGACGACCGCCGCGCCGCGCTCGTCAGCACCCTTGTGGCCGTGCGCAGCGCAGACGACCCCGAACCGCTGATCGCCGTCGGCCGCGCGCCGGGCGAGATCACGCGCGAACCGATCGGCGACAACGGCTTCGGCTTCGACCCCGTGATGTTCCTGCCCCCCCTCGGCAAGACCTTCGCGCAGCTTTCGCCCGACGTGAAGAATTCGCACAGCCACCGCGGCCAGGCCGCGCGAGCCATGCTGGCGCTGATGCGCGCCCACTGGATGTGAAAGCGTCGATGCCCATCGCCGCGGCCGTCGAGCCCGGCGCGCCGCACGCCAACGACGTGCTGCACCTGATGCGCGCCGGCCCGCTGCAGCTGGCCGCGCTGCCGCCGCTGTCGCTCTACGTGCACCTGCCCTGGTGCCTGCGCAAGTGCCCGTACTGCGACTTCAACTCGCACGAGTGGCGCGCCGGTGGCGAGCCGCTGCCCGAGCAGCGCTACCTCGATGCCCTGGTGGCCGACCTCGACGCCGCACTGCCGCTGATCTGGGGCCGCACCGTCCACACCATCTTCATCGGTGGCGGCACGCCCAGCCTGTTCTCACCCGAAGCCATCGACCGCCTGATCGGTGACCTGCGTGCACGCCTCAAGCTGACGCCGGACTGCGAGATCTCGCTCGAGGCCAATCCCGGCACCTTCGAGCGCGACCGTTTCCGCGCCTACCGCGGCGCGGGCGTCACGCGCCTGTCGGTCGGCGTGCAGAGCTTCAACGACGCGCACCTGCAGGCGCTCGGCCGCGTGCACGACCGCGCCCAGGCTATTGCGGCGGTGGAAGAAGCGGCCAGCGCCTTCGATACCTTCAACCTCGACCTGATGTACGCGCTGCCCGGCCAGACGCCGGCGCAGCTCGAGGCCGACCTGGCACAGGCCCTGGCGCTCGCGCCGCCGCACCTGTCGGTCTACCACCTCACCATCGAGCCCAACACCTACTTCGCCAAGTTTCCGCCCGTTGTGCCCGAAGACGACGATGCTTACGCCATGCTCGACCGCATCACCGAGGCGACGACCGCGCTGGGCATGACGCGCTACGAGGTGTCGGCGTATGCGCGCGAGGGGCACCGCTGCGCGCACAACCTCAACTACTGGCAGTTCGGCGACTACCTGGGCATTGGCGCGGGTGCGCACACCAAGCTGAGCTTCGCGCACCGGGTGGTGCGGCAGGTGCGCTACCGCGAGCCACAACGCTACATGGCCCAGGCGCTCGCCGGCGCCGCCGTGGCGCAGAGCGACGAAGTCGCCATCGCCGAACTCCCCTTCGAATTCATGCTCAACGCGCTTCGGCTGCGCGAAGGCTTCACCCTCGCGCAATTCACCGAACGCACTGGTTTGTCGATCACCGCGATCCAGCGTGGGCTGGAAGAGGCCGAAAAGAAGGGGCTGCTGCTGCGCGACCTGTGGCATGCCTGGCCAACCGAACGCGGGCTCGACTTCCTGAGCGATCTGCAGACGCTCTTTCTGCCGGACGCGTAGATTCTTCAGGCGCCGCCCCATCCCCGGGCGAATGCCCGCATAAAATCACAGCGCTGCGTCGCAAAGACGCAGCCTTGGAGAGTTGGGTGAGTGGTTTAAACCAGCAGTCTTGAAAACTGCCGACGTGAAAGCGTCCGTGAGTTCGAATCTCACACTCTCCGCCAGAAAGACGGCTTGATCTTGAATCGCGCCCGCATCAAGGCCGTCTCGGCCGCAACCTCATCCCATCCGCTGCAATACCGCTTTCAATGATTTCGCCAAGCGCGGATCACCCACCGCTCCGACGTTGAAGCGCGACCACTTCGAGCCGTCGCTTCGGTGATGCGTTCACGCAGGCGCGCGACGTGGCGCTGGCAATTCCCCTCGCTGAGGATGGCGGCTTCCGTAGCGAAAGAGCGAGCCCCGTCCGCTCCGCACGACCTTGTGGTGGTACTTGTCCAAACGCGCGCCGGCCAGCCATTCGACCGGCGGAAAACCATCGCCCCCTCGAGCCTTCGGGCCGACGGTGCCGGTCTGGGCCTGGCCTCGTGAAGACGGTCGCGTCCCGGCGGCGGCAAGAGCCCTTTTCGACAGCACACCGGGTTCAGGCGCGTCCTGCCGCGGGCCGCCTCGCCCCGGCATGAAGTTTGCTGGCCTGACGTACAAAATTGGGATTTCTATGTTGCATACAAGATTGATGCACTGATTTGTACACGTCGCACCTCTTGAAGGTGCATCCCTGAGATGACGAGCTTCACGGCCTGCGTCTTTTGCGACGGCCCCGAACTCATATGTACGCGACTCCTCCAGCTTTCAGCAACCGCTCGTCCCCCCAGCTCTCGACCCTGAACACGTACGGCCATGACTGGTGCGCACGCTGGATCCGCTGGGCTGCACTCGCAAGCTTTGCCCTCGCGCTCGTCATCGGCCTGGATGTCTCGGGGCTGGTACTGCGGCCCAATCTCATGCTGCAAGACGCGCTGGTCAGGTCGCAAGGCCGCGACGTGCGCCAGAGCGACGTGATCGTGGTTGCCATCGACGAGCCCAGCCTTGCCGCGCTGGGCAACTGGCCGTGGCGCAAGACGACGCATGCCGCTCTGATCGATCGCCTCATGCAAGACGCGCCGCGCGTGATCGGGCTGGACATCCTGTTCGCGGAACCCGACGAGCGATTCCCCGACGACGGCAGGGTGCTCGCGGGCGCGCTCGAGCGAAGCGGCCGCGTCGTCTTGCCAACGACGATGGCGCTCCAAGGCTACGGCCACAGTCCGTTGACCCTCGGTCCGGTCTGCAGGCTCGCAGGAAGCGCGAAGCGCCTGGGCCTGGATCGCCTGCCCGTGGACCAAGACGGCGTTTTGCGCAACGTCTACCTGCGCGAGGGATTGCGCGACTTCGAACTGGATCACTTCAGCCTTGCCATGCTGCAGGTCGGGGCACCGGACCGCTTTTCCGCGGATGTGCCGGGCAGCCTTGACAAGGAGGTGCCGCCTCACACGCCGCCTTCGGGCCGGTGGCTCGACTGGCGACGCTCGCACAAGATGGTCGTGCCATTTGCCGGGCCGCCCGGGCACTTTCGCCGGATCTCGTACATCGATGTGATCACGGGCGCGGTGCCGCACGACACGTTCCGTGGCAAGTACGTGCTGGTGGGACCCACCGCCGCGGAACTGGGCAGTCTGTATGCAACACCGGCTGCCGACCGCGAGCAACCCATGGCGGGTGTCGAGGTCAACGCCAACGTGCTCGACAGCCTGCTGGGCGAGCACGAGGTGGCAATCGCGCCGCCCTGGCTGAACACAGGCCTGAACGTGTCGGTGGTAGTGCTGGCGCTGGTCGGCATGGCCTTCATCGAGCCGTTGTCCGCGTTGCTGCTGACCGTTGCACTGGCACTGGCGCTGCTGGTGATCTCCACGGTCGGCAGAACGCTGCTGCATCTTCAGTTCGGTCCGATGGCAGGGCTGCTGGGTTTGAGTGCCTCGTATGCGCTGTGGAGTTGGAGCCGCCTGAATACCGCCGCGCGCTACCTGATCGAGGCTTCCATGCATTTGCGCGAGAGCGCGAACATCGCGCCGGCGCCCTGGAAGGAAACACGCCCGTCCGGCGACTTTCTCGACCGGCGCATCAAGACGCTGTCCCGCGCCACGCGACAACTGCGCGATTTGAACCGCCTCGTGAGCGACACCCTCGACAGCCTGCCCGACGCAACACTGGTGTGCGATCGGCAAGGAAGCGTGGGCCTGGCCAACGCGGCCGCGGCGCGCTATTTCCATGCCGCATCGAGCGAGGCGATGAGCAACATGTCGGTGATCGAACTCTTGCAGCGCGTGCACTCGACCGAAAACCAGCGGCCGGTGGTCACACCCGAATCGCTGTCGCAGAGCCCTTGCGCGGGGACGGTGTCCGCCCGAGACCACGAGGGCCGCGACCTGCTGGTCAAGCATGCGCCTTCGCTCCGTGCCGACGGGTGGCACGCCGGCTGGATCCTGAGCCTTGTCGACGTGACCGAGATAAGCCAGGCCCAGCGGCAGCACGATGAAGCCATCCACTTCATGAGCCACGACATTCGCGCGCCGCAATCGGCCATCCTGACGCTGCTGGAGCTCGACCGGCACGACCCCGCAACCATGTCGCCGGCGCAGTTCAGGGAGCGGATCGGGCGGCACGCCCAGAAGGCGCTGGCATTGTCGGAGGGCTTTATCCAGCTGGCTCGGGCGCGTTCGCAGCCCTATCGCCTGGGGCGCTGCGATCTTGCGAGCATCCTGGTCGAATGCATCGACGACACCTGGGAGGCACGCCAACGCCGTCGAATCCAGGTGATCCTGGCATCGGCAAGCCTGCCAGAAGCGCACGGCCGAGTCGACAGGGATCTGGTCTCGCGAGCGATCGACAACCTCCTGGGCAATGCGCTCACCCATGCACCCATGCACTCGGCGATCATTTGCGCGGTCGAGCCGCATGAAGATGGCTGGGCGATCCGTGTGCAGGACCAGGGGCCTGGTATCAGCCCGGACAAGCAGGCGGCGATCTTCGAGCCCTTCGAGCGTGGTGCAAGCCCACCTGGCTGCACCCCAGGTGCGGGGCTCGGCCTGGCGTTCGTCAAGGCCGTTGCGGTGCGCCACGGCGGCCGAATTTCGCTTCAGAGCGCGCCGGGATGCGGCTGCACTTTCCGGCTTGTTCTGCCGAAGATGCTTGAGACCGCTGCGTGACTTTCTCCTGCTGTTCGGCGCGGGCCAGAAAGGAGAGAGCGAGCCGACCTTCAATCGATGGTGTAGCGACGATGCTTATGCAGCCGGGCCGCCGACCTCGCGCACCGTCAGTCCGGTGGCCCCCAGCTTGGCCTCATGCTTGGCGAGTGCGGCCGCGTTCGCCACGTCCTGCGCGTCTTCGAAGTCGCCCGGTGCGACCAGCAAGGCGCCGATCGACAGTGTGGTGAAGCCGAAGAATCGAAGCACGCCATGGCGGTCTTCGCCTTCGATGCCGCCGGCCTCCAGTTCGCTGTCGTCGTAGAGGCGCATCGCGGCACTTTCGAATTGGTCGATCATGCGCAGGCAGCGCTGCTTCCAGTCGTCGCTCTGGAAGAGAACCAGGAAATCGTCGCCGCCGATGTGGCCGACGAAGTCGCGCTTCGGGTCGGCGTTGCGCACCGCGATGCGGGCGAGCAGGCGGATCATCTCGTCGCCGCGCCAGTAGCCGTAGTGGTCGTTGAAGGCCTTGAAGTTGTTCAGGTCGCCGTAGCAGGCAACGAAGGCGATGTTCTCGATCAGCAGGTGCTCGATGTGGATGCTGATCGGAATGTTGCCGGGCAGAAAGGTCAGCGGGTTCGCATGCCGCGCGGCTTCCACGCGCAACTCGGTCACCGCGCGAACCAGCTGGTCGGCACGCCCCAGCCCGGCATAGCGGCCGTCCTCGGTCACGATGAAGCCTTCGGTCAGGTAGCGCTGGTCCGAGGCCATGAGCGTGGCGACCAGTTCCTGGACCTCGGCGTCGAGTTCCACGATGTGCGGTGACGGGTTGGCCAGCGCCCGGCAAGACGCGCGGCCCGCGGTGTCGCGAAAGGTCGGATGGGCATAGGCATTCATGAAGGCCAGCCGGCCGATCAGCGCGACCGGCTGCTCGCCCTCGACCACCGGCAGCGCCTGCAGGTCCATGCGCGACTCGAAGAGGGCGAAAACCTCGTCGTTGGCGGTGTGCCACTGCACCGTGGGCGCGTGCACCACCGGCAGGTTGCGCAGCACCGTCTTCAACGATTCCTGTGCCGCGGGGGAGCCGATGTCGGGCGCGGGCCCGTGCAACGCATCTTGCACCGCGGCGTCCAGGGCCGCCTTGGTGGGTCGCGACGTGGGCACGCCCAGCAGCGGCCCTTGTGCGTAAGACACACCGATGTCGCGCAGGGCGGCCAGGTCGTCGAGAGCCGCCACTTCGGTCGCGATCAGCGTGCTGCCCATCGCGTGCCCGAGCGCCACCACCGCGCGAGCGATCTCCAGGCGGCGCATGGACCGGGCCACGCCGCGCGTCAAGGCACTGTCGATCAGCAGGTAGTCGGGGCCGAGCTCCGACCACAGCCCGAGGTGGGAATGTGCGTCGCCGAGCTGCCCGACGGCCCATCGGATGCCTTGCCGCCGCAGGGCTTGAACGATTGTCCCGAGGTCGGCACCTGCGTCCGGGCGGGCGGCAGCGCTCACATCGAGGACCAGCGTGCTGTGAAGGGCGTCCAGTTCGGCGAGCAGCCGCTGGGCCCACCGCGCGGCCGGGCAGGCCGCCGCATCGTGCAGCGCCCGCGCACCGAGTGCCACGATCAGCAGCGGGGCGGTGGTCTCTGCATCGAAGGCCGGCCACCCTGCGGCGGGGCCGCCCGATGCGGCACCCGCGCGCAGGCGCTCGCCCCACCGATCCGGCAGGCGCAAATGGTGGCCCACCACCGCGACCCGATGCAGGTCGCCGATGGGTTGGAAGCGGAGCGCGAGGCGATCCGTGTCGGCCTGATGGGGCAGAGTTTCAATGGACATGGTGTGCCGGATTTCTGAAGCCAGCCCCTGCATATCGGCTGCGCGCGCCAGTTCTGAAGCGCGGAGCCTGCCCCCCGGCGGACGCGGGCATTCGCGCAGGGGTGTTCAAGCACATCACCGATGCGTGCGTTCACGGTGATTGACCGAGCGCGACGGCCATCGCCGCCGAGATGATTTGCAAAACACAACAAATGTCACACGAGTTTCAACGCGATGGCGTCCTCTCCGATTGTTGAATGTGATCTTTTCCCATAGGGTGTTTGCATGTTGAATGTCCCTTTCTTTTCCTTCGCTGTCCGACCGCGACGGTCTGCTGGCGCCCGGAGTTGTGCGCGATGAGCGTCGTTCAGACCCTGGATGAGCTGCGCCAAGCCCTGGCGCGCTGCGCTGCGTTGCTCACGGAACATCGCACCGATCTGATCGAGTCGCTCGGCGACCGGTTGTGCGGCAGCGGCGATGGGCCCAGCGCAGAGGAGGTGGATCGGCTGCACACGCTCGAGCAGATGCACGACACCCTGCGCGTGGCCTACGGCGAACGCCTCCTAACTATGGCGGTGGGCGAGCAGGTGTAGCGCCACGTGTGCGCGGCTGGGCGCCGCGGCGAGGCCTCGAATGTCATCAGATGTGAAATATTCACATAGAATCTGACAGCGAGACATTGCCGTATAAGCCACAGCCAGAAAGGCACGATGCACACCGATCAACTCACCATGGGGGCCGCCTTCAGCGAGTGGGCCCATCTGACGCACGAGTACGCGGCCGCCCTGGACGCCCTGCGCCGTCTGGAGCCCGGTGCTTCGCTGAGGCTGGTTCAGATTGGTCGCCGGATGGAGAGCTGTCGCCGAGCGGTACTCACCGGCCCCGAAGCCGTCGACGTCGAGACCGTGGCTCTGCCAGCGCAGCCCCGGCGCCTCACAGAAAAGCCTGCAACGTCCTGGTTCGCCAGCGCCTTCTCGCCCTTGCTGGCAAGCCGCTCCAAGGCCGCGCGGCACCACGCGTCGGCCTGACGCGTCGCGAGCCGCGGCTGTCTTCGCATCGGCATGGCATGACCCAGCAACGCACCCTGACGCTCGCCGCCTGCGGCCGGATCCTTCGTCCGATCGTTCGGCTGGCGCTCGCAATGGGCGTCAAGCATGCCGAACTGCAGGGCCTGCTGGTTGATCTCCTGCTCGACGAGGCGGGCCGGTCCTGGCACGCCCGGGGCATCCGCCCCAACATCAGCCAGCTCTCGGTCACCACCGGCCTCAACCGCAAGGCGGTCACCGCCCGGGTGAGGGCGCCTTCGGATGTACTGCCGGCCACCGAGTCTTCGCCGGCTGCGCGCACCCTCACCTTGTGGCTCCAGATGGTCGCCGACGACCCGGCGTTGCGCCGGCTGCCGGTGACGGTGGAGGGCAAGACACCGTCTTTCGAATCGATGGCGTGGTTGGCGAGCCGCGGCAATCTGCACCATCGCGCCATCCTGGACGAGCTGGTGCGACTGGGCATGGCCACCGAGCACGACGGCCAGGCCGAACTCCGGGCCGAGGGCTTCGTGCCGGCCAACGACCTGCGCGGCATGCTGGCCTATCTGGCTGACAACGGACGCGACCACCTCCAGAGCGCCGTGGCGAACGTGCTGCGCGAAGGGTCGCCGATGCTCGAACGTGCTGTCTACGCCGACGGGTTGAGTCTGGAAGACTGCGAAGCCATCCACCAGCTGGTGCGAAGGCGCTGGGGCCACCTGCACCATGAACTGGCCCACGAGATGCGGCAGGCGGTCGACCGTGGCGGCGACGCCGCGACCGGGCGCATCCGCGTGGGGATCTACACCTACTTCGAGGACGCGTCGCCCGATACCGCCGGCGTCGCGGTCCCCGAGCCGACGAGCGCACCGACATGAAGACCTTTCTGCAGCGGGCGTCGCTCGCCATCTCGATCGCCCTGCTCCTTTCCTGCGGCGGGGGCGGGGGCGGGGGCGGCGGCGGCGGCGACGGGGGGCTGTCGGCCACGTCGACGCAGGGAAGTGACGGCTTCTCGGGAGGCGCCACCCTCGACGGAGGTGGCTCGGGCGGCGGCGGCGGATCGTCGGCCAGCAGCAGCGCAGGCAGTAGCGACGGCGGCACGTCGACGGCGTCGGCCGGCGACAGCTCGGGCGTCGGCTCCGGCGGCACTGGCGCGTCGGCGTCGGCCGGCGATGCGGGCGATTCGGGCGATGCCGGGGTCGGCGGGGTCGGCGGCGTGGGCAGCATCATCGTGAACGGCGTGCGCTACGACACCGACAGCGCGCTGGTCCAGCTGCAGGACGCCAGCACGCTGCAGATAGGCATGACGGCGCGGGTGATCGGCCCGACCAATGCCGACTTCACGCTCGGCGTGGCCCAGCGGATCGACTCGGCGGCGGAACTGCGCGGCCGGCTGTCGGCGGTCGACCTGGGCACCGGCCGCTTCATCGTCGCCGGTCAGACCGTCCTCAGCGACGACGGGACCGTCTGGGGCGATGCGGCGGGCTTGTCGGCCGTGCCTGCCGGCACCATCGTCCAGGTCTGGGGCCTGCCGGCCGGCCCGGGCCGGCTGCGGGCGACGCGTGTCGAGCAACGGAGCACCGAGCTGCCGATCGTCACCGGAGCGCTGGAGCAGCTCGATCCGGTCCGGCGCAGCTTCGTGCTCGGCGGTCTCACGATCGACTATCGCGCGATTCCGGTGGCCCAGTTGCCCGGCGGTGTGGGCGACGGCGCGCTGGTCCGGGTGCGTGCCGCAGCGGCGCCGGCGGCCGGGGTGCTGAGCGCCACGTCGATCGAACGCTGGTATCCGGTCTCGTTGCGCGATGGCGTGCGCCGGGAGCTGGGCGGCGTGGTGACGGACTTCAGCGCGCTCGGCAGCTTCCGCTTGCTCGGTCTGCCCGTCGATGCCTCGGCCGCCCGAGTGACCGGCGGGCCGATGGCGTCGCTCGGCAACGGTGTGGAGGTCGAAGTCGCCGGCACCGTGTCGGGTGGTGTGCTGCGGGCGGCGACGCTGCGGATCAAGCAGATTCCCGGCACCGGCGGCCCATCGTCCTTCACACTGATCGGGCCTGTCGGGCGCTTCGTGTCGGTCGCCGATTTCCGCGTCAAAGGGCAACCGGTGGATGCGAGCGGTCCGACCGTCACCTTCGTGAATGGCACGGCCGCCTCGCTCCGCGAAGGCGTGTCGGTGACAGTGACCGGGGGGCAGGTAGTACGGGGTGTGCTCCTTGCAACGCGCGTTCAATTCGATTGAGAACGCCCGCCAAGTGCAGGGCCGCAAGGCGGTAAAAAGTCCCACGACGAGTCAACAATGTGTTGACCATCTTGTGACGGCAGGAAAGTGTAGGCACAATGTATTACATGACGCCTACATGCTCTCCCTCCTGGTCTTCCAAAGGACTGACTGCGGTGCTGCGCGACGCGCTGCCCGAGCACGAACTTCTGTCGGCCAACGCCTCCCAGGCACCCGCTGAAGATCTGTCCTTCGGGTTCGTCGACGACGCGACCGCCGCTGCCCACGCCAAACAGGCGCGCGTCGAACGCATGGGGCGACGCCTCAAGCAACTGGTGCAAGCGGCTGACGTGCCCTGCGCACCAGCGGTGGCAGCATAACGCTGCAAGCAGGCTCCGGAGCCTCCGGGGCAGCGCTCAACTTCCCGAGGAGCCCTCCCATGAAAACTCAAGCGGAAGCCGTTCGCGACGGCTACTCTGTCGACCTTTCCGGTCCTGGCCGTCCCCTGGGCGCGCGGGGCCAATATCCCCACTACGACTTGATCCCCCTGCTCACCGACATGGAGGCCGAACTCCTTCACACGCTGTCGCTGATCCGGGCGCTGCTCACCGAGGGCGCGGCCACCGAGGATTCGAAGCACGGGGTGGTTCAGGCCATCGACGGCCTGTTGTCCGTGGCACGCCACTGAACCGGGCCTTCGCCGCTTCTGGCTGCGTGCGCCCCTGCCAGCGAGCGGTCGGTGTCTGGCACCGTTGTGAAGGCGTCAAACGCATCGGCTGCGAGAATCCGGTCGAGGTGCAGCAGTCTGAGCGTGTCGTCGTCGGTGGTGCGAAGGTCCAGGGTGAGCGCGTCCGCGCTGGACGGGTGTTGCATCGGATCGCTCCAGCGCACCCCGAGCACACCGTCGGCAGTGAAGCACAGCAGGCGCGCATCCAGTGCCGCCACTACCACCACGGTGGGCGTCTTGTCGGCCACTGGCAGCGCCAGGGCGCGACGCAGGTCGATGCACGGCACCATCGCACCGCGCAGCTCGAGCCAGCGCTGCCGCTGTGGGGTCGGGCATCCCAGGCTCGCCACCGCGCCGTAGCCACGCAGTTCCTGCACTTGTCGCATGTCGATTCCGTAGGCCCGCTCGTCCAATCGGAACGCCAGGCATTCGGACGGCAACAGGGCGACGGCGTGTTGCCCTGGGCGGGACGCGTGCGTGGCAGGGAAGGCTGCTCTCATCAGGTTGTTGCTCCGGACAGATGAGAGGGCCGCGCCATCTCGCTTCTGTTTTATCGGCACTTCCGGCAAGAAGTTGAGCGCCGCCGGCTACTGGCCCGTGGTGACGCGTCCACGGGCGCCCGGACCGGCCCCCCCGGTCAACGCAGCAGAAAGGTGAGCACCAAGGCGCCGATCAGCACCAGTGCAATGATCGAGAGGTTGCGGCGCCAGCCGTCGCGGTACTGCTCGCGCTGCTCGAGGCGGCTGTGCAGGGTGAGGGCGTCGAGCCGCGACGGCACGGTGTCGGGTTCGTCGTCGTAGCGGCCCCGGGGAAAGAACTTGGACATTCGAATGGCTCAGCAGGCAGCCCTGCGCGCCAAAGGACACGCCGGGCAGTTCGTTGAATGCACGCCGCTTGCACGGCGCGGATAAGAATTCGATGACAAGCGTCACCGGCCCGGATTCTGTAACAACTCGGCAAGAATGTAGTTCTTAGGTTTGCATTTTCGACGGTGATTGCTCGTTTTCGTGAATTTCTGCACGTTTGAAGTGCGTGGCGACCATGAAGTGAGAGGTCTTCCAGCCGCTGATGGCGCGATGCGTCCGGCCCTCTGCGTGGGATGCTTCGAACGCGCCGCCACGCCGCATCGCTCACCCTCCGGAGTCCCGCCCCATGAACACCAGCCACGCCTCGTTGCAGCCTCAGGATCCGTTCGCCGCCAAGCTCGGCCGCTATGTGATCCGCGTGGGTGTCGCGCTGACCGTCGTGTTGGTCGCCGCGTCTTTCGTGCGAGGTTGAGGTCAGGCGCCGCCAGCGCGACGGTCAAACGAAGCGGACGGCGGTCTCGCGCATCTGGCGCGCAGCCATCAGGATTGACATGTGCGCTTGCTGCAAGCCGCTGCTCTTGTCGTCGGCGGCCACCGTCAGCATCGGCTTGTTCTCCAGCCGGAAGCTGCACAGCAGCAGGTTCGACGCCGCCAGCTTGACGATCTGCGAGAGGGACATGCTGCCCAGCAGGTCGGCCAGTTCGCGGCCGATGCCGAGCCGGAACATCGCGGCCGCCTTGTCCTGCTTCACCAGCTTCTGGGCCAGCAGCATGTAGGCCAGATTGATGTCGCCGATCTCCTTGTGCATGTCAGCCACGGCACCGTCGTTGCTCGATTCGATATCCACTTGAAAACTCCGTTGTTGGATCACTTGAAGTAAGTAGACCATGGGAGTTTTACATTTGTTAACCATCTGGTAAGCACTCCGGCAAAGCGTGCGAAACAGCACGTTCTCCGTCAGTTTGGTCCTACAAGTTCGCGCCTGGGCTGCCGAAAAGTAGTGCATACGGGTTACGTCTTCGCACAATTGTGTAACCGGTTTCAATCTTTAGCCAAGCCAGGCGCATGGTTTTATCGATGCAGAAGTAGTCGTTCGCAGTGCCGGCGCGCCAAGTTGCTGTCGACCGGTCTGCTTTGCTTGCGGCCCCGCGCGGTTGGGCCGACGTGCGGTCACTGCAAACGTCCGATAGCGAATCACAATCAAACGCATGAGGCATGACATGAGAAGCGATTTTCAATTGGTAGCAGGGCTGTGGATCTGTCCGGAGCTGTCCGAGCCGATGGCGTGGTGCGGCCGGGTGCGGCACCGCGTCGACCACGACGCCATCGACTACGGGGCGCTGGGCGACTTCCTCGAACGTCACTTCTATTGCGGTGAGCCGGTGGCGCTGCGGATGCCGAACGACACCGTCGATCACGTCACCGTGCATCCTCGGCTGCGGAGCGCACAGCCCGAGTCGGCGAAATGCAACGACTTCGCAGAGCAACTGCTCCATGCGGCAGGGGACGACCAGAGCCCGATTCCGGTGCGCCACGCCTGGGACGCCCTGCACCGCCACAAGGACCGGCGGCGCGCTCCGCCGCCGGTTCTGCTGATGTTCCTGATCGAAGGTACGTTCGAAGCCGTGACGATCTGGCACGCCCAGGCGTCGATGCGGCTGGGCATCCGCGCGGCCGATCTCAGCGTGCTCCTGTCGGGCGAGATGAAGGACAGCGACCACGCCGGGCAGCTCACCGACGAATTGGCCGCAGAGCTCGAACGCCAGTTCGGTGTGCCGTATCAGCGCGGTTGCATGCTGGCGAAGATGGTCTCCACACCGCCGCCGGCGTGGGCCACGGGGTCGGCTGAGAGCTGAGCCCTTCGGTCGCGGCGTGCGCCTGCGAGCGACTCCCGGCCCTGCTATCGCTGCGCCAGGGAGTAGGCCTTCAGCACGCTGGCAGCCGACTCCACCGCAGCGACGTGCTGTCGAACATGCTGGCTGACGGTGGTGAGCAACTCGTACTCCCCGCACACCAGCCTCCGCGCGGAGCCCGGTGCGCCGTCCGTCAGGTCCTGCGGGAAGGCGATGCTCCAGTAGGGCCAGTCCGCCGGCAGCAGGTCGATGTCGTAGGCCTCGGCCAGCGCATAGGCGGCGATGGCGGTCGCTTCCAGGAAGCCGTGATCGGGTTGCGCCAGCGGCACATCCACCCGCGCCACGAAGCTCAAGGCGAAGACGACCCGGGCCTCGATGTCGAGCCGCCGGTCGACGATCTCCATGGCCAGGGCCCGCGGTGCCGAGCACTGCGCGCCGGAGAGCCGTTGGCCGCAAATGGCGTGCACTACACCGTCCTCCTGCACGACCAGCAGCTTTTCCGGCGCGTTCCCGGGCGTCCCGGCGTATGCGGCCAGGACGTCGCCCAGTCGGCTCCGGCGGTTGGCGTCGCAGTAGAGCCGTGAGGGCGCATGGCCGAAGCGCAGCAACGCCAGGTGCGCGGCGTCCTCGATGGACGTGGGGCCGGTGCGCCGGGTGAGCCGCTTCAGTGTGCTGTCGGCGTCGCGCAGCACGCGCTCGACCGCGCTGAGCGGCTGGCCCGTCATCGCCGCGAGGGCGGCTGCGAGGGGATGGGGTTCTCCCGCAACATCACGAATGATGGGGTGAAGTGAAGGTGCGTTCATCGGGTCGAAAGTGCGAAGGCGCCGGCCATCGGGGCAGGCGGTGGACGTGCATGTCTGTGTGGCCTTGTGTCGGCATCAAGGCTAACGCGAAGAGGGTGCGTTCAAACGTCCGAATAGACAGCACATCGCCTCTGCCAACGCTCGATGGCCAAACGCCGCGCGCGGCGTCCCCGGCCCAGTCGCCTCAGGGGCGGCGCACGGCCAGCGCCTGTCGCGACCAGTACGGTCCGCTGAGCGTGTCGAGCCGCACATCGCCGCCGGACGACGGCGCGTGCACGAACTGGCCGTTGCCGACGTAGATGCCGGCATGCGTCGGGCGGCCTCCGCCGAAGAGCACCAGATCGCCGGTGCGCAGTTCGCGGGTGTCGATCGGCTGCCCGAAGCCGGCGAGCTGTGCCACCGTGCGCGGTGGCGAGACACCTGCGCTGGTGCGGTAGACGTAGCTGATGAGGCCGCTGCAATCGAAGCCGCCATCGATCGTGTTGCCGCCGTAGCGGTAGGGCGTGCCGACCAGGCCCAGTGCGTGGATCGCGATGTCCTGCGCCTGGGTGGGCGACAGCGCGCGGTAGCTGATGGGCGCCGGCTGCCGCGGCGGCGGCGGCCCGCTCGCGCAGCCGGCCAGGGCCAGGCCAGCACTGAAAATGAAGAGGCGAAGAAGCACCGACGGCGGCGTGCGGCAGGAGACCATGGGCGGATGGTAAGCCGCAGCGCCTGGCGCCGGAGTCACTTGCGCGGGAACTGCACCCGCGCCGCGCGCGTGATGGCCGCCAGGCAGGGGTGCGTGATGCGTCGTTCCACCGAGATGCCGAAGAATTCCTCGACCAGTTCCGAGGCGCGCCCCACCACCTCGACGCCGTACTGCACGCAGGTTTCCTCTTCCAGCACCGTGGGCGACATGAAGACGCCGCGGCCTTCGCCGCCGAAGGCTTTAAGCAATGCGGCATCGTCGAACTCGCCGATCAAGCGGGGGCGCAGGGCGTGCTCGGCCAGCCAGAGGTCCAGCCGCTGGCGCATGGCCGAGCCCGAGCCCTGGATCAGCATCGGCGCGCCGTCCAGGCACTGCGGAAAGGGCTGCGTCAACGTCTGGCGGAGTGCAGGCGCGGCGAAGAAGCTCATGCCGGTGATGCCCAGCGTGTGATTGAAGGCCTTCACGCTGGTCTGCTTGCCCATCGGCTCGTTGGCGATCACCAGGTCGAGCCGCTGCACCGACAGTTGGCCCAGCAGATCGCGGAAGTGGCCTTCGTGGCAGATCAGCCGCACGGGTTCCGACACGGAGAGCGCCGGCTCCAGCAGGCGGTAGGCCATCGCCTTGGGCACCGCATCCGCGATGCCGACGCGGAAGTGCAGGGTGCGCCCGCCGCCGCGCTTGTTGCCGACGGCCGCTTCGAGCTCGGCGCCGAGCGTGAAGATCTGCTCCGCATAGCTCAGCGCGGTACGGCCTTCGGCCGTGAGTTCGACGCCGCGCCCGTGCTTCTGGAACAGGTGGCAGCCCATCGATTCCTCCAGCAGCTTGATCTGGGTCGACAGGGTCTGCGGCGTGATGTGCAACTGTTCGCCGGCGCGCACGATGCCGCCCGCCTTGGCGGCCGCCCAGAAGTAATAGAGGTGCTTGAAATTCATGGTTCAGCCTTGATACTAAGCTTTAAGCGAAGTAATGATGCCGAAAATTCTACTTTTCTCGAAGGCTCGATAGGCCTACAGTCCACTTCGACTCTTTCCCTTTCCATCAAGGACATAACATGAACGAGACCCTCTCCAGCTACGGCGCCCATGGCGCCCTGGCCACCCCGGCGCAGCGCAACCAGGTGCTGCGCAACACCTACTGGCTACTCGCCCTGTCGATGGTGCCCACGGTGCTGGGCGCCTGGGTCGGCGTCGCCACGGGTATCACCCGCGCCATGTCGCCCGGCATCGGCATGGTTGTCTTCCTGGCCGGCGCCTTCGGGTTCATGTTCGCCATCGAGAAGACGAAGAACTCGGCCGCCGGCGTGCCGGTGCTGTTGGCCTTCACCTTCTTCATGGGGCTGATGCTCTCGCGTCTGGTGGGCTCGGTGCTCGGCCTGACCAACGGTGCTGGACTGATCATGACGGCCTTCGCCGGCACCGGCGCGGTGTTCCTGGGCATGGCCACGCTGTCGTCGGTGATCAAGCGCGACCTCTCGTCCATGGGCAAGTGGCTCTTCATCGGCGCCATCCTGCTGCTGGTTGCGGGCATCGCGAACTTCTTCATCCAGTCGAGCGCGCTGATGATCACGTTGTCCGTGCTGGCCATCGGCATCTTCTCGGCCTTCATCCTGCATGACCTCAAGCGCGTGAAGGACGGCTACGAAACCAACTACATCAGCGCCACGCTGGGCGTGTACCTGAGCCTCTACAACGTCTTCCAGTCGCTGTTGATGCTGCTGGGCATCGGCGGCAGCCGCGAAGAGTAAGCCGCGCTTCCATCCATCGACCCCGCGCCAGAAAGGAACAACACCATGCGCCTCAGTACCAAGGGCCGCCTTGCGGTCGTTGCCATGATCGACGTCGCCCTGCATCGCAAGATGGGCCCGATCTCTCTGGCTGTCTTGAGCCGTCGTCAGCGCATCTCGCTGTCGTACCTCGAGCAGATGTTCGCCGACCTGCGGCGCCATGGCCTGGTCTCGTCGACCCGCGGCCCGGGCGGCGGCTACGGCCTGGGCCGCGACGCCGCGTCGATCACCGTCGCCGATATCCTGTTCGCGGTCGATGGCCCGGCGGACGACGCCGGTGCCAAGAGCCGCACGAAGGCCGCAGACGACGCCCAGCGTTGCGCCACGCCCGAACTGTGGGATTCGCTCAGCCGCAAGGTCGTCGAGTTCCTGGACTCGGTGAATCTGCAGAAGCTGGTCGAGGACCAGATCGCGCTGGGCGTGCAGCTGCATTCGCAGGAAGAGCCCGCGGCCAAGCGCCCCGAGCCGCTGCGCGCGGCCGTCAAGCCATCGCGCCCCAACGCGCCCAACTCGGTGTTCGAGCTGGCGCGCTTCGGCATCGTCGGCTAGGCGCCGGCGCCCGTCGACGCCGCGGTGCCGTGCCCGAGCAGAGCACTGGCCGCCGCGGCTTCGCGCCGCACCGCCGCGGCGATCGGCCCCCCTGCCGATGGGTCGAAACCGCCGCTGGCCCCCAGCGCGGTGAGCACGGCGCAGACGCGACCGTTGTAGTCGTAAACCGGCGCGGCCACCGCGCTGATGCCGCGCAGGTAGGTGTCCTGCACCGGCGCGCACCGGGCGGCCAGGATCTCCGAACGCAGTACGCCCAGCGGGTCCTCGGGATCGAGCTGGCGGCGCAGTTCGGCGGGTGCCGCCATCAGTTCCTCTTCCGCCATCGCACGCACGCGCGATTCGTCCAGGAAGCCCAGGAACGCCCGGCCCGTGGCCGACCACAGCATCGACAGCACCGACCCGACCCGCACGTTCACCGTCACCGGCAGGCCGGGCTCCTCGAAGCGCACGATGGTCGGCCCCTTGTTGCCCATCACCGCCACGAAGCAGGTCACCTCCAGCGCTTCGCGCAGGCGGATCAGCGCTGGCTCCGCCACGCGGATCGGGTCGGCCTGCCGCATGGCGGCCAAGCCGATCTGGATCGCCTCGGCGCCGAGGTGGTAGTGCTGCGAGCCGCTGTCCTGCACGACGAGCGCCTCTTCCACCAGGCTCGCCAGGTAGCGGTGGACCTTGGCGGGGCTCTCGCCGACGTGGGCCGACAGCGCCGTCAGGCTCGCACGGCCACCGAGGCGCGCCAGACCCTTGAGCACCGCCATGCCCATTTCGGCGGATTGCACGCGCTGGCGCCTTTCGCGGTCGCGCGGGGGTGCGGGGTCGAAGGGCAGGGCGGCGGGTTTCTTCGTAGTCGGCATCGGACGAACGGGTGGCATCAGGGTTGGCACGGAGGCTCGAATTACGCACTGCGTACTACGATTACGCAAGAGTTCTTCCCCCAAGACCGTACAACGCCGAAAGAGACACGATGAAGAAATACCTCGCCTGCGCCATGCTTGCCCTGCCGCTGTGGGCGGCCACCCATGCCGTTGCTCAGCCCGCCACGTTTCCCGCCAAGCCGATCCGCTGGATCGTGCCGTACGCGGCCGGCGGTGGTTCCGACTTCCTCGCACGCACCATTGGCCAGACGCTGTCGACGCAGGTCGGCCAACCGGTGCTGGTGGACAACAAGCCGGGTGGCAACACGGCGCTGGCCGCGGCCGAAACGGCGCGCGCGCCGGCCGATGGCTACACGGTGCTGTCGGCCGACAACGGCACGATGGTGTTCAACCCCGCGCTCTACAAGTCGCTCAGCTACAGCCCGACGAAGGACCTCGCGCCGGTCGCGCTGATGGGCCGCTTCCCGATGATCCTGGTGGTGGGCGCCAACAGCGGCATCGCCAGCGCGCAGGACTTCATCGCGCAGGCGCGCGCCAAGCCCGGCAGCATGAACTACGCATCGGCCGGCGCGGGCAGCCCGCACCACCTGGCAATGGAACTGCTGAAGGTCCAGTCGAAGGTGTTCATGGTCCACGTGCCCTACCGCGGCGCAGCGCCCGCGCTGGCCGACGTGGCCGGCGGCCAGGTGCCGGCGATGATGGTCGACATGGCTGCGGGCGCCGGCTTCATCAAGGGCGGCAAGGTCAAGGCGCTGGCCGTGGCCAACGCCACGCGCCTGCCGCAGCTGCCCGACGTGCCGACCTTCGCCGAACTCGGCATCAAGAATGTCGAAGCTGCCGCGCTGGTCGGCATGGTGGTGCCGGCCGCCACGCCGCCGGACGTCATCAATGCGCTGAACAAGTCCGTGGTCGCGGCCATCAACGAGCCGGGCGTGCGCAAGCGCCTGATCGACTTCGGTGTCGAGCCCGTGGGCAACACGCCGGCGCAGTTCGCCGAACTGCTGCGCAACGAGACGACGCGCTGGCAGAAGCTGATCACCGATCTCAAGATCACCCTGGATTGAGGACGGAGCAAACGGCATGACGACGGTCACCGACCCTCGCGCCCCGGCGGCCACGGGCTGCCCGGTGGACCATCGCGCGCTGTCCGCGCCGGCGGCGCCCAACGGTTGCCCCGTCAGCCATCGCGCCGCTGCCTTCGACCCCTTCGAGGACGGCTATCAGCAGGACCCGCCCGACTACGTGCGCTGGGCGCGCGAGCAGGAGCCGACCTTCTACAGCCCGAAGCTCGGCTACTGGGTCGTCACGCGCTACGAGAGCATCAAGGCGATCTTCCGCGACCACCACACTTTCAGTCCCTCGATCGCGCTGGAGAAGATCACGCCGACCGGCCCCGAAGCCAACGCGGTGCTCGCGTCGTACGGCTTCGCGCTCAATCGCACGCTGGTCAACGAAGACGAGCCGGCGCACATGCCGCGCCGCCGTGCGTTGATGGACCCGTTCACGCCCGCCGAACTCGAGCACCACGCGCCGATGGTGCGTGCGCTGGCCCGTGAATACGTCGACCGCTTCATCGACGACGGCCGCGCCGACCTGGTCGACCAGATGCTGTGGGAAGTGCCGCTCACCGTCGCGCTGCATTTCCTCGGCGTGCCCGAAGAAGACATGGACACGCTGCGCGAGTATTCGATCGCGCACACGGTCAACACCTGGGGCCGGCCCAAGCCGGAAGAGCAGGTCGCCGTGGCGCATGCGGTCGGCAACTTCTGGCAGTTCGCCGGGAAGGTGCTCGACAAGATGCGGCAGAACCCCGAGGCAGCGGGCTGGATGCAATACGGCATCCGCAAGCAGCGCGAGCAGCCCGAGGTCGTGACCGACTCCTACCTGCACTCGATGATGATGGCCGGCATCGTCGCCGCGCACGAGACCACCGCCAATGCCACCGCCAATGCGATGAAGCTGCTGCTGCAGCACCCCAGCGTGTGGCGCGAGATCTGCGAAGACCCGAGCCTGATTCCCAACGCGGTGGAAGAGTGCCTGCGCCACAACGGCTCGGTGGCGGCCTGGCGGCGCCTGGCGACGAAGGACGTGCAGATCGACGGCGTCGACATCCCGGCCGGCTCGAAGCTGCTGATCGTCACGTCATCGGCCAACCACGACGACCGGCACTTCGCCGATGCCGACCTGTTCGACATCCGCCGCGACAACGCAAGCGACCACCTGACCTTCGGCTACGGCGCGCACCAGTGCATGGGCAAGAACCTCGCGCGCATGGAGATGCAGATCTTTCTGGAGGAGTTCACCCGGCGACTGCCGCACATGCGGCTGGCCGAGCAGCGCTTCAGCTACGTGCCGAACACGTCCTTTCGCGGGCCGGAGCATCTGTGGGTCGAATGGGACCCGCGGCGCAACCCCGAGCGAACGCGTCGTGGAGTGCGCGACGTGGAGGTACCAACGCCCGTGCGCATCGGCGAACCGTCGCGCCATGCGATCACGCGGCCGGTGGTGGTGGAAAGCATCACGCCAGTGGCCGACGGCATCGTCCAACTGCGGCTGGTCGCGCCCGATGGCCGCGCGCTGCCGCGCTGGGCGCCGGGCTCGCACATCGACCTCGAATGCGGCTCGCCGGACCGGTCGCGCCAGTACTCCTTGTGCGGCGACCCGGCCGATACCAACGCCTTCGAGATCGCCGTGCTGTGCGAACCTGACGGCCGCGGCGGCTCGGCCTGGATCCACGCGAACGTGCGCGTCGGCGACCGGCTCAAAATCCGTGGCCCGCGCAACCACTTTCGCCTCGACGAGGAGCGCCACCAAGTGATCTTCATCGCTGGCGGCATCGGCATCACGCCCGTCAGCGCGATGGCGCGTCGTGCGCAGGTGTTGGGCATGGACTACGAACTGCACTACAGCGGTCGCCGGCGCTCGGCGATGCCCTTCATCGACGAACTGGGCGCGCTGCACGGCGATCGGCTCCATCTGCACATCGGCGAGGAGGGCGGCCGAAACGATCTCGCCGCATTGCTCGCCACGCCGCAGGCCGGCACGCAGATCTACGCCTGCGGCCCGGTACGCATGCTGCAGGCGCTCGAAGCGGGCTGCGCCTACTGGCCCGAAGACACGCTGCGCGTCGAGCACTTCGAATCCACCCTCGGTGCGCTCGACCCGTCGAAGGAGCACGCCTTCGAGGTCGAGCTGAAGGACTCGGGCATCGTCCTCACGGTGCCGGCCGACCAGACCCTGCTGACCGCTTTGCGCGCCGCCAACATCGACGTTCAGAGCGACTGCGAGGAGGGCCTGTGCGGCTCGTGCGAGGTGCGGGTGCTGGCCGGCGAGGTCGACCACCGCGACGTGGTGCTCACACGCGCCGAGCGCGACGCGAACCAGAAGATGATGACCTGCTGCTCACGCGCCCGCGGCCAGCGGATCGTGCTCGAACTGTGAGCTTCGGCAACAGCGGCTGAACTTCGTGCGGCCTGGCCGGTCACATCTGGCTCGCGCTACGCTTGCCGCCCATGTTTCCGTTTCGACGTTCCTTTGCTCTCGGCGCTGCGGCGCTTTTCATCTCTGGTGCCGTGTCCGCGCAGTCGCTGCCGCCCGGCGTGCAACTGGGCATGAGCCCCGCGGAACTGCAGGCCGCGCTGCCCGATGCGCAACGCGTGGCCCGGCCGCAGCGCCTGGCCGGCGGGCTGGCCGGCACCTGGCGTGGCGCGTCGATGGCCATTGCCGGACTCGGCTTCGAGCCGACGTTCTATTTCGCCGGTGCTCAATTGCGGCGCGTCGAATGGGCAGCCGTAGCCGACGCGCAGCCGGACCGCGGTGCCGCAGCTTTCGATGAATTGCTCGCCTGGGGCCGCGGCCGCTTCGGCAGCGAGATGGCATCGCGCGACCCCGGCAGCCGCTATGCCGCCTGGGTCGCCGGCGACACCGATGTCTACGCGCAACTCGTGGATGGCGAGCGCGGGGCCAGCGTGCGCCTGGTCTACAAGGCGCGCCAGCTCAGGGACGCGAGCGAACTCTGAGACGACTGCGGATCAGTCTTCCTTCAACATCCCGCGCTCTTCGATGAAGGCCACGACCTGGGCCAGGCCAGTGTTGGTCTTCAGGTTGGTCATCACGTAGGGGCGCTGCTTGCGCATGCGCTGCGTGTCGGCTTCCATCACGCCCAGGTCTGCGCCCACGTAGGGTGCGAGGTCGGTCTTGTTGATGATGAAGAGGTCGCTCTTGGTGATGCCGGGGCCGCCCTTGCGTGGGATCTTCTCGCCCGCGGCCACGTCGATCACGTAGATGGTGAGGTCGCTCAACTCGGGGCTGAAGGTCGCGGCCAGGTTGTCGCCGCCGCTTTCCACGAACACGATGTCGGCGTCGGGATGTTCGACCAGCATGCGGTCGATGGCTTCGAGGTTGATCGAGCAGTCTTCGCGGATCGCGGTGTGCGGGCAACCGCCCGTTTCCACACCCATGATGCGCTCGGCCGGCAACGCGCCCGAGACGGTCAGCAGGCGCTGGTCTTCCTTCGTGTAAATGTCGTTGGTGATGGCGATGAGGTCGTACTTGTCGCGCATCGCCTTGCAGAGCATCTCCAGCAGCGTGGTCTTGCCGGAGCCGACCGGCCCGCCGATGCCGACGCGCAGGGGCGGCAGTTTCTTGGTGCGGTTGGCGATGTGGTGCAGGGGGGAAGCCATGGTGCGTCTCGTTCTGAAAAAGGTCAGCTTCTGAAGAGCCGGGAATACTGGGTTTCGTGCCGCGCCGAATGAATGGCGAGCATTGGTGAGAAGGCCTGGCGCTCGTCGCCGTCGAGCGCGATGGCGCGGTCGACGGCGGCGGGGATCTCTGCCGACAGGCGGCGCAGCATGCGCTGGCCGGCGCTCTGGCCAAGCGGCACCGACTTCACTGCGGCGCCGATCATGTTCTCGGCCCAGCCGAAGGCGAAGGCCAGGCAGCCGTCGCGCACGCTGGCCTGCGTGCGGCTGGCCGCGAAGGCGAAGGCCACCGGGTAGGTGATGGTGATGGCCAACCCCTCGAACTGCGCGGCGACGTCGTCATGGTGCAGCTTCAGCCACTCGACGAAGGAGCGACCCATCTGCTCGGTCTGCAGGAGGAATTCAGTGGACTCGCGCGTCTGCAGCACCCAGGCGTTGAGCGCCGCGATGCGCTCGGCATCGGCATTGCGCCACGCGGCGATCGAATGCGCCACCACCGGCAGGTCGCCGCGCGCGAGGCCCAGGTGCAGCTGGTCGACGATCCAGTCGGAGGCGCGTGCCTCGCTGTCGATGCCACCCCACTCGACGCCCGCTTCGATGCCTTCGGAGTACGAGAAGCCACCGATCGGCAGGGCCGGCGAGGCCAGCCAGATCAGCTGCAGGAGGGCGGCGGCGGGCATTGCGCCCGCGGTGTCGGTCATCAATGCGCGTGGTCGTGACCGTGCGAATGGTCGTGCGCACCGCCGTAGGCGTCCGGGTGCAGCACCGGACCGACCGGTGCCGCGTCATGCGAATGGCCATGACCGTGATCGTGCCCATGGCCGCCGCCATGCGCACCGTAGGCGCCGCCCTCCGGCTCGAAGGCCTCGTCGGCTTCGCGCACGATCAGGTGCATCGAGCGCAGCATGGCGGCCAGCACGTGGTCGGGTTCGATCTTCAGGTGGTCGGGCTTGAGCTCGATCGGCACATGCCGGTTGCCCAGGTGGTAGGCCGCGCGCGTCAGGTCGAAGGCCGTGCCGTGCTGCGTGCAGTGCGTGATGACCAGCACAGGCTGTGGCGCCGCGGTCACCTTGATCAGCGAGCCGTCTTCCGCCACCAGCACGTCACCACCGCGCACGGCCGTGCCACGCGGCAGGAACACGCCGATGCGGCGGCCCTGCGAATCGACCGTGTCGAAGCGGCTCTTCTGGCGCACGTCCCAGTCGAGTTCGACGGTGGCGGCACGCTTGAGCAGCACGGCGGCGAGGCCGCCGCCCTGGGGCATGAGTTTGTTGGCGTTGAGCATGGAAGACTTCAGAGGGCGGCGATGTTCACCGGTGGAGCGCTGCGGTGCAGAGATGACGTATTGTCGATCGCGATCAAAGCACACGCGTCATGAAGCGGCTGTTCGGATCGTCGGTGTAGGCGCCAAAAGGCGCACACGCTTCAAAGCCATGTTTTTCATACAGCGCATGCGCAGGTGAAAAGAAGGGCTGGCTGCCTGTCTCCAGGCTCAGCCGCGCATGGCCCTGCGCCCGCGCTTCGGCAATCACATGCGCCAACATCCTGCCCGCGATGCCCTGGCCGCGCAGCGAGCCGGCCGTGCGCATCGACTTGAGCTCGGCGTGCCCCTCGTCGAGGCGCTTCAGGGCGGCCGTCGCGACCAGCGCCTCGCCCGTCGGTGCATCGATCCACCCGGTCCAGAACCGGATGTCCGGCTGGCGCAGACCCTCCAGATCCAGCGCATGCACGCTCTCGGGCGGTGAGACACGACGCATATCGACCAGGTGTTCCTCGAGAAACGCGGCGATGCGCGGGTCTTGCAGTGCGTCGAGGCGAATGCGCAGGTCTGTCGGCATCGAGTCAGAACAGGAAATACCGCTGCGTCATCGGCAGCGAGGTCGCCGGCTCGCACACCAGCAGATGCCCATCGGCGCGCACCGCATAGGTCTGCGCGTCGATCTCCATCCTGGGCGTGTAGGCGTTGTGCACCATGTGCTGCTTGCGCACGCCGCGGATGTTCTTCACCGCCGACAGCGTCTTGTTCAGCCCGTAACGTTCACCGATGCCGGCATTCAAGCCCGCCTGCGAGACGAAGGTGAGCGAGCTCCGATGCAGCGAGCCGCCGTACGCGCCGAACATCGGCCGGTAGTGCACCGGCTGCGGCGTCGGGATCGATGCGTTCGGGTCGCCCATGGCCGCCATCGCGATGGTGCCGCCCTTGATGATGGTGAAGGGCTTCACGCCGAAGAAGGCGGGCTTCCACACCACCAGATCGGCCCACTTGCCGACCTCGATGCTGCCCACCTCGTGCGCGATGCCGTGCGCGATGGCCGGGTTGATCGTGTACTTCGAGACGTAGCGCTTGGCGCGGAAGTTGTCGTTGCGTGCACTGTCTTCCGGCAGCGTGCCGCGTTGGCCCTTCATCTTGTGCGCCGTCTGCCAGGTGCGGATGATGACCTCGCCCACGCGGCCCATGGCCTGGGAGTCGGAGCTGAACATGCTGATCGCGCCCAGATCGTGCAGGATGTCTTCGGCCGCGATGGTTTCCTTGCGGATGCGCGACTCGGCGAAGGCCAGGTCTTCCGCGATGCCGGCGTCGAGGTGGTGGCACACCATGAGCATGTCGACGTGTTCGTCGAGCGTGTTCACCGTGTAGGGCATCGTCGGGTTGGTCGACGAGGGCAGGAAGTTGTCTTCGCCCACCACGCGCAGGATGTCGGGTGCGTGTCCTCCCCCCGCGCCTTCGGTGTGGAAGGCACAGATGCCGCGACCCTTCACGGCCGCGATGGTGTTCTCGACGAAGCCCGATTCGTTCAACGTGTCGGAATGGATCGCCACCTGCGTGTCGGTGGCGTCGGCCACGTCCAGGCAGTTGCTGATGGCCGCGGGCGTGGTGCCCCAGTCCTCGTGCAGCTTGAGGCCGATCACGCCGGCGTCGATCTGCTCGTGCAGCGCGTCCGGCAGGCTGGCATTGCCCTTGCCGAGGAAGCCCAGGTTCATCGGAAACGCGTCGGCCGCCTGCAGCATGCGCTCGATGTGCCAGGGACCGGGCGTGCAGGTCGTGGCGAAGGTGCCGGTGGCGGGGCCGGTGCCGCCACCGAGCATCGTGGTCACGCCCGAGGTCAGCGCCTCTTCGATCTGCTGCGGCGCGATGAAGTGGATGTGGCTGTCGATGCCGCCCGCGGTGACGATGTTGCCTTCACAGCTGATCACCTCGGTGCCCGGGCCGATGACGATGTCGACGCCCGGCTGCACGTCGGGGTTGCCGGCCTTGCCGATGGCGACGATGCGCCCGCCCTTCAACCCGATGTCGGCCTTCACGATGCCCCAGTGGTCGAGGATCAGCGCGTTGGTCATCACCGTGTCGACGGCCCCTTCGGCGCGCATCCGCTGCGATTGCGCCATGCCGTCGCGAATCGTCTTGCCGCCGCCGAACTTCACTTCTTCGCCGTAGCCGCCGGCGCGCAGCGTGTAGTCGGCCTCGACCTCGATCACCAGGTCGGTGTCGGCCAGGCGCACGCGGTCGCCCACGGTCGGGCCGAAGATTTCGGCGTAGGCACGCCGTCCGATGGTCGCCATTTAGAGCTTTCCTTGAACGAGGCCGCGAAAGCCGTAGACCACCCGGTCGCCGGCGAAGTCGCACAGTTCCACGGTGCGCTGCTGTCCGGGTTCGAAGCGCACCGCTGTGCCCGACGCGATGTTCAGCCGCATGCCGTGCGCCGCTTCGCGGTCGAAGCCCAGGGCACCGTTGGTTTCGGCGAAGTGGTAGTGCGAGCCGACCTGGATCGGCCGGTCGGCGGTGTTCTGCACGACCATCGTGAGCGTGCGGCGGCCGGGGTTGAGGGTGTGCTCACCCTCGTCGGTGAAGAGTTCGCCGGGGATCATGGCGATGGCCTCAAGCGAGCTGGGTGAGCAGGGCTGCGCCGAACAGCGCGACCGCCGCACCGGCCACGCGCGAGAACCACGTGCGCCAGCCGCTGCGCTGGCGCAGCGCCCAGCCGATGGCGATGCCGCCGGCATGCAGCAGCGCGGTGGCGAGCACCATGCCGGCGATCGCGAAGCCCGCCCCCTGGGCGCCCGCCAGTTCATGGCCGTGAGCCACGCCGTGGAAGACCGCGAAGGCGCCGACCACCGCCGCAGCGACGGGGCCGTGCAGGCGCAGCCGCGTGACGACCAGCAGGCCGATCACCAGCAGCGACACGGCGATCATCGGTTCGGCCGCCGGCACCTGCACACCCGCCAGGCCGACCGCCGCACCGACCAGCAGCATCGCCGCGAAGCCGACGGGCGCCCACAGCACGTCGCGGGCGCGGCGCGCGATCAGTGCGCTCCACAGGCCGACGGCGACCATCGCGGCCAGGTGGTCCATGCCGGTGAACGGATGCAGGAAGCCTTGCGCGAAACCGATGTCGTGGTGCGCCGCACCGTCCGCGCCGACGTGGGCCGAGGCCAGCAGCGGCAGCGCGCCGAGGGCGACTGCGGCCAGGGAGGGCAGCAGTGCTGCGAAAAAGGAACGCGTCAGGCGCATGAAGGTCTCCGCTCGGGAAGGGTGAAGAAGGGCGGTGAAAAGGGAGTCAGACGATCGGCTGGTGCACGGTGACCAGCTTGGTGCCGTCGGGGAAGGTGGCCTCGATCTGGATGTCCGGGATCATCTCGGGCACGCCGTCCATCACGTCGGCCCGGGTCAGCACGCTGCGGCCTTCGCTCATCAGCGCGGCCACGCTCTTGCCGTCACGCGCCCCTTCCATCACGGCGGCGGAAATGAGCGCGATCGCTTCGGGGTAGTTGAGCTTCAGGCCGCGGGCCTGGCGGCGCTCGGCCAGCAGCGCTGCCGTGAAGATCAGTAGCTTGTCTTTTTCACGCGGTGTGAGTTCCATGGGCGGTCGGGGGGTGCAGGAAGAGGCCCGATTATGGGCAGCTGTTCCGCCGATGCAACACTCGTGCCGTGGCACAGAACCTGCACCGAAACGGTGTGAACGACGCCGCCACGCCCCCCTTGCCCGACGACGCGCCGCAGCGCATCGTCAAGGTCCGGCGCGACTACAACAGTTGGGTGGCCCGCGAGACGCTGGAGGATTACGCACTGCGCTACACGCCGCAGCGTTTCCGCAAGATGTCGGAATGGCGGGTGGCCAACACGGCCTTCGGTGGCGCGGCGTCCTTCCTCATCCTCGAGGCGGTCGGTGCCACGCTGCTGGTGCAGTACGGCTTCATCAATGCCTTCTGGGCGGTGTTGGTCACCGGCCTGATCATCTTCCTGGCCGGCCTGCCGATCAGCACCTACGCCGCGCGCTACGGCGTCGACATGGACCTGCTCACCCGCGGTGCCGGCTTCGGCTACATCGGCTCGACGCTCACCTCGCTGATCTACGCGTCCTTCACCTTCATCTTCTTCGCGCTCGAGGCCGCCGTGATGGCCTATGCGCTCGAGCTGGCGCTGGGCATTCCGCCGGCCTGGGGCTACCTCATCTGCGCGCTGGTGGTGATCCCGCTGGTGACGCATGGCGTGTCGGCGATCAGCCGGCTCCAGATGTGGACCCAGCCCATCTGGCTGCTGATGCTGGTCGTGCCCTTCGGCTATGTATTGGTGCGCGACCCTGGTGCGTTTGCGGGTCTGACGCACTACGACGGCGCCTCGGCGCGGTCGACGGGCTTCAATTTGCACCTGTTCGGTGCTGCGCTGACTGTCGGCATCGCACTCATCACGCAGTTGGGCGAACAGGCCGACTACCTGCGCTTCATGCCCGCGCTCACCCCGGCCAACCGCAAGCGCTGGTGGGGCGGGGTGCTGATGGGCGGCCCGGGCTGGGTCGTGATGGGCGTGCTCAAGATGGTGGGCGGGATGATGCTGGCCTACCTCGCCATCGGCCACATGGTGCCGCCGGAGCGCGCGGTCGACCCGAACCAGATGTACCTGGCGGCCTTCGAGTACGTCTTTCCGAACTACGGATGGGCGGTCGCGGCCACGGCGATCTTCGTCGTCATCTCGCAGCTGAAAATCAACGTGACCAACGCCTACGCCGGCTCGCTGGCCTGGAGCAATTTCTTCTCGCGCGTGACGCACAGCCACCCGGGCCGGGTGGTGTGGGTGGTGTTCAACGCGCTCATCGCCTTCATGCTGATGGAGATGAACGTGTTCGAGGCGCTGGGCGACGTGCTGGGCCTCTACGCCAACATCGCCATCGCCTGGATGATGGCGGTGGTGGCCGACCTGGTCATCAACAAGCCGCTGGGCCTGTCGCCGCCGGGCATCGAGTTCAAGCGCGCGCACCTGTGGGACATCAACCCGGTCGGCGTCGGCGCGATGGCGTTGGCGTCGGTGCTGTCGATCACGGCGCACCTGGGCGTGTTCGGGCCGCTGGCGCAGGCCTTCTCGGCGCTCATCGCCATGGGTACGGCGCTGATCACCGCGCCGATCATCGCCTGGGCCACGCGTGGCAAGTACTACCTGGCCCGCGGCCCGGTGCAGCGCACCGCCGACGCCGGTGCGAAGGGCATCCACTGGATCCAGTTCGAACCCGACGCCGGCCCCTACCAGCGACTGCAGGTGCAGCGCTGCGTGATCTGCGAGCGCGAGTACGAAGGCCCGGACATGGCGCACTGCCCCGCCTACCAGGGCGCGATCTGCTCGCTGTGCTGCACGCTCGACGCGCGCTGCGGCGACCTGTGCAAGCCACAGGCGAGCCTGTCGACGCAGTGGTCAGGCGCGCTGCGCTGGTTGATGCCACGCCGCGTGTGGCCGTACCTCGACACCGGGCTCGGCCACTTCCTGCTGCTCACGCTCGTCATCGTGCCGCTGCTGGCCACGGTCTTCGGCGTGCTCTACCAGCAGGAGCTGCGTGCATTGGGCGAAGGTGCGCTGGGCCTGATGCCCTCAGGCGAGGTGGCCACGGCCGTGATGAGGGCGCAGCAGGCTTCGCTCAAGTCGGGTTTCCTGAAGAGTTATATGGCGCTTCTGCTGATCGCCGGCATCGTCGCCTGGTGGCTGGTGCTGGCGCACCAGAGCCGCAAGGTGGCGCAGGAAGAATCGAACCGGCAGACGCGGCTGCTGATGCGCGAGATCGAACTGCACAAGGAAACCGACCGCGCGCTGCAGGCCGCCAAGCAGAGCGCCGACATCGCGCGCGAACAGGCCGACCATGCCAACCAGGCCAAGAGCCGCTACATCAGCGCCATCAGCCACGAACTGCGCACGCCGCTCAATTCCATCCTCGGCTATGCGCAGTTGATGGGCGAAGACGCCACCGTGCCGCCGCACCGCCAGCAGGCCGTGGCCGTCATCAAGCGCGGCGGCGAGCACCTGTTGTCGCTCATCGAGGGCACGCTGGACATCGCCCACATCGAGGCCGGCAAGCTCACGCTGCATGCGCGGCCGATGCCCTTCGCCGAGGCGATGCGCGAGCTGGCCGACATGTTCGAGCTGCAGGCCGCCGAGAAGGGGCTGGCCTTCCGCTTCGACGCGGCGGGCGACGTGCCGGAGGTGGTGCGCGCCGACGAGAAGCGGGTGCGGCAGATCCTGATCAATCTGCTGGGCAACGCCATCAAGTTCACCGCAGCAGGCACCGTCACGCTGCGGCTGCGCTACGCGCGCGAGTTCGCCACGCTCGAGGTCGAGGACACCGGCCCCGGCATGTCGGCCGACGAGATCGACCGCATCTTCGAGCCCTTCGCGCGGGGCGACGCCGCCGGTGTGAGCACACGCGCGGCGGCGCCCGGTGCCGGGCTGGGCCTGACCATCGCCAAGATGCTGACCGACCTGATGGGCGGCGAGATGTCGGTGCAGAGCACGCCCGGCGAGGGCTCGGTGTTCCGCGTGCGGCTGTTCCTGCCGCGCGTCCACGAAGTCGCTTTGACCGGACGCACGGCGGCGGTGCCCGCGGTGGCGGCGCGCCCACGTCGCGGCTACCCGGGGCCGCGCCTGCGCGTGCTGGTGGTCGACAACGAGGAGGCCGACCGCGAGCTGCTGGTCGACGTGCTGGTGCCGCTCGGCTTCGAACTGCGCACGGCGGCCAGCGGCCACGATGCGCTGGACCTCGTCGCGGCCGGCTTCCGGCCCGACGCGATGTTCGTCGACCTCGCGATGCCCGGCATCGACGGCTGGGAGACCATCCGCCGCGCACGCGGGTTCGACGCCGCGCTGGCGCCGCGCTGCGTGGCCATCGTCTCGGCCAACGCCTTCGACAAGCGCCTGGAGAACGATGTAGGCATCGCCCCAGAGGACTTCTTCGTCAAGCCGGTGCGCCACAGCGAACTGCTCGACTGGCTGGAGCGCCAACTGGCCATCCGATGGACCGACACCGCCGTTGCGCCGGCCGAGGCACCCGCGGCACCCGTCGCGCTCGTGCGCCCGTCGCCCCCGCATCTGCGCGCGCTGGGGGATGCGGTCGGCCTGGGTTACTTTCGCGGCATCATGAATCAGCTTGACGCCATTGACGCCGCCCAACCCGAATGCGCCGCCTGGACAGCCGCCCAGCGTGCGCTGGCGCGCCAGTTCCGTTTCGAGGCGATGGACTGCGGTACGGCCGCATCGCCGGAGGGCTCGGCATGAACGCTTCGACACCACCGCCGACCCGCGAATTCGCCCGCAACGCCGACCTGGTGCTGATCGTCGACGACGTGCCCGACAACCTCGCGGTGCTGCACGACGCGCTCGACGAATCCGGCTACACCGTGCTGGTCGCGACCAGCGGCGAGGCCGCGCTGGCCCGCGCCGCGCAGGCCCGGCCCGACATCGTGCTGCTCGACGCGATGATGCCGGGCATGGACGGCTTCGAGGTGGCGCGCCGCCTGAAGGCCGATGCCGCCACCGCGCACATCCCGATCGTCTTCATGACCGGCCTGACCGAGACCGAGCACCTGGTCGCCGCGCTGGAGGCCGGCGGCGTCGACTACGTCACCAAGCCGATCAAGCCGAAGGAAGTGCTGGCGCGCATGAACGTGCACCTGCAAGGCGCCCGCCGCGCACGGCAGGAGGCGCAGCAGGCCGGCCAGGCGCGCAACGCGCTCGACGCCTTCGGCTACGCCAGCATCACCGTGCGCCTGCCCGAGGGCCGCATCATCTGGCAGACCGCGCTGGCGCGCGAGATGCTGCAGCGCTACTGCGACACCGTCGCGCCGGCCACGCCGCCGGCGGTGCTCGACTGGCTGCGGCGCCACCTGCCCGACGTGCAGCGCGCGCAGACCGAACCGCCCGCCCTGTCCATCGTGCAGGGCGCGCGCACGCTCACCCTGCGCCTGCACCAGCAGACCGGCCATGACGACGGCGGCGATGACTGGCTGATCATCATGCGCGAGGTGTCCGACACCTCCGTCATCGAGGCGATGAGCCTGAGCCTGAAGCTCACCGCGCGCGAGGCCGAGGTGCTGTACTGGGTGGTCAAGGGCAAGACCAACCGCGACATCGGCGAGATCCTCGGCAGCAGCCCGGCGACGGTGAAGAAGCACCTCGAGCGGGTCTACGTGAAGCTCGGCGTCGAAACCCGCACGGCAGCCGCCGGCGTGGCGACCAAGCGCATCCGCGAGTTGCAGCCGCAGTTCGAGATCTGAGTGCGGTGTCATCGGCCCGGCATGCCGCGGCCCTAAAGTCGGGGCCTCCACGACCGATAACCCTTTATGAACTTCCGCTGCCGGGCTCCGCGATGGCCTGCTTTCGTCTGCGCCCTGCTCCTCGTCGCGGAGGCGGGTGCCGCTGGCCATTTCGACGTCGACGACCCCGGCACGCTAGACCCCGGTCAGTGTCAAATCGAGGCGTGGGCCGGCCGGCTGCGAAGCCCGGCGGGCCTGAACTTCCAGCATGTGGGCGGGGCCTGCGGCGTCGGCCCGGTAGAGCTGGGTTTCAACACCGACCGCGCCTCGCAGCCGGGCGCGGGCGCTGCCGTGTCGTCCGGTCCGCAGATCAAATGGAATTTCTGGGGCCGCGAGCCCGACGCGAGATGGAGCGCCGCCGCGTTGCTGGCCGCGAGCGTCGACCTGCGCCATGGCGGCCGCGCCGGAGGGCAGTTCCTCGTGCCGCTTGGCTGGCGTGCAAGCGATCGTCTGAACGTGCTGGTCAATGCCGGCGTCGACTGGACCACCGGAACCGGTGCGGCCACGGCCCGCGGCGGTGCTGCGCTGGAGTGGGCTTTGACCGATCAGCTCACGCTGATCGCGGAGCGCAACCGCGCCTTCGAACTGTGGACATCGCGCCTGGGCGCGCGCCTCACGGTGGCGCCGTTGACGACGATCGAGCTCAGCGCCTCGCGCAGCGGTCGCACCGGCGACGGCCGCCTGCGGGGCGTGGTGATTGGGCTGAACCGCGAGTTCTCGCGGCACTGAGGCCTATTCGACCTTCACGCCCGCGTCGTTGACCACCTTGGTCCACTTCGGCACCTCCTTCTGCAGCAGCTGGCCGAAGGCCTCGGGCGTGCTGGCCACCACTTCCACACCCTGGTCGCGGAATTGCTTGACGACGTCCGGGTCCTTGAGGATCGCGACGATGTCCTGGTTCGCCCGGTCGACGATCGGCTTGGGCACGCCGGCCGGCATCTGCATGCCGAACCACACCACCACCTCGTAGCCCGGCACGCCGGCTTCCTGCACCGTCGGCGTGTCGGGCAGCAGGCCGGCGCGGCTGGTGCCGGTCACGGCGATGGGCTTGAGCTTGGCCGCCTTGATCTGCTGCATCAAGTTGGGCACGTTGTCGAACAGCACGTCGATCTCGCCGCCGAGCATCGCCATCACCGCCGGCGCGCTGCCCTTGTAGGGCACGTGCGTCATCTTCGTGCCGGTCATGCTCATGAAGAGCTCCATCGACAGGTGGTTGGACGAGCCCGAGCCGGTCGAGCCGTAGTTCAGCTTGCCCGGGTTCTTCTTCGCGTAGTCGATCAGTTCCTTCAGGTTGGTCACGCCCGGCAGGTCGGGGCGGATCACCAAGGCGTTCTGCGTGTAGCCAGCCCACACCAGCGGCTGGAAATCGGTCAGCGCGCTGTACGGCAGCTTGGCGCCGTAGAGGGCCGGCAGCGCCGAGAAAGGCAGCGGCGTGATGAGGATGGTGTAGCCGTCGGCCGGCGCCTTGGCCGCGATGTTGTTGCCCAGCACGGTGTTGCCGCCGGGGCGGTTGTCGACCACCACCGACTGTTTCCAGAGCTTGCCGAGCCGGTCGCCCACCGTGCGCGCCAGCGTGTCGTTGAAGCCGCCCGGGGTGTACGGCACGATGATCCGCACCGACTTGCTCGGGTAGTCGTCGGCCAGGGCCGACGTGGCGCCCAAGGCCAGGCCGAGGCACAGCGGCGCTGCGAGGCGGCTGAGAGTTCGTTTCGTGAAAGGCATGTCTTGTCTCCGTTGGTTTTGTGGGGCACCCGTCGGGGTGGGCTTTAGAACTTCACGACATAGCCGGGGCCGTCGACCATCGGGTACTTCTCGAAGATCGATTCGTCCACCTCGATGCCGAGGCCGTGGCCCTTCGGCGGTTCGACGCAGCCGTCGGCACCGATCTGGAAGGTGCTGCCGAACATGTCGCGGAAGGGGTTGAACTTCGACACGCAGGCCTCGAAGTAGCCGGCGTTCTCGGTGGCCGCCAGGAAGTGCAGCGTGGCCGCATGGTTGAGCCCGGTGGCCGAGCTGTGCGCATGCACGGGAATGCGAAAGGCCGAGGCCATGGCCGCGATGCGCACGCCTTCGGTGATGCCGCCGCTCTTGGACAGGTCGGGCTGCCACACCTGCACCGCGCCTGCGTCCAGCATCTGGCCGAATTCGAAGCGGGTGAAGTGGTTTTCGCCAGCGGCGATCGGCACCAGCGGCGTGATCTTCGCGGCCTCGCGGTACGACGCGAAGTCGTTGCAGGCGAAAGGCTCTTCCAGCCAGCCGGCGTGGATGTCCGCCAACGCTGGCAGCACGCGTCGCACATCGGCGATGGTGTAGGCGGTGTTGGCGTCGGTCAGGATGTCGATGTCCTCGCCCAGTACCTCGCGAACCTTGCGCACGCGGGCGATGTCGCTCTTCACCGTGTCGCCGATGCGCAGCTTGACGGCCTTGTAGCCCTGCTCGACATACGACTGCGCCTCCTCGGCCATCGCCTCGGCCGGCTGGTAGCCCAACGCGATACCGCCCGCGTAGGCCGGAATGCGGCGGTGCGAGCCGCCCAGCAGTTCGTACAGCGGCATCTTGGCAGCCTTGCCGCGGATGTCCCACAGCGCCATGTCGATGCCCGACAGCGCCAGGCAGGTGCCGGCCCCCAGGCCGTGGCTCGACAGTTGCATGCGGTGCACGCGCTGCCAGGCGCCCACCACGTCGGTCGCGTTCATCCCCACCAGCAGCGGCTGCAGCGTGTTGTGCACCAGCGCCGTGATGGCGCCGGGGCTGCGGCCGGGGTGCGCCTCGCCATAGCCGGTGATGCCTTCGGAGGTCTCGACGCGGATGATGATGCAGTCGCGCTTGAGCGTGCTGCCGATGCCCATGGTCACGGTCTTGCCTTCGGGCAGACGGTAGGACAGCGGCACGGCGGTGATGCGGGTGATCTTCAAGGGATGTCTCCTGTGCGTTGAAAGAGAGAAAAGAACGGGGTCAGGCGCCCGCCGCGGGTGGCGTGGCGAAGACCTCGGGGTTGACGATGTTGGGCGGCCTTTCGCCGCGCAGCAGCAGCGCCGCCAGCGTGTCGACGGCCAGCAGGCCCATGGCGCGCTCCGCCTCCTGCGTGAGGCCGGCGAGGTGCGGCGTGAGCAGCACGCCGGGGTGCTGGCGCAGGACGCTGTCGTCCGGCAGCGGCTGGGTCTCGAACACATCGAGCACCGCGCCGGCGAGTCGGCCCGTATCGAGGGCGGCCGCGAGATCGTCCTCGCGCAGCACGGCGCCGCGCCCGACGTTGACCAGCACCGCCGTCGGCTTCGCATGCGCGAGCACCTCGGCGTTCACCATGCCGCGCGTCTGCGGCGTGAGCGGGCAGGCGATCACGAGGAAGTCGCTGGCGGCGAACAACGCCTTGAGCGACAGCGTCGCGATGCCCGCAGGCACCTTCGACGGCGTGCCGGTGCACACGGCCAGCGTCATGCCGAAGCCGCGCTGCGCGATGCTGCCGATGCGCTGGCCGATGGCGCCGAAGCCGACCAGCCCCAGCATGCGGCCGCGCAGCTCGAAGGTGCGGGCGCCGGCCTGCGTGCGCGCCGCCCAGTCGCCAATGCGCACGCTCATGTCGAAGGCGGCCAGCTGACGGCTGTGTGCCAGCAACGCCGCGAATACGTACTCGGCCACCGCGTTGGCATTGACCGCCGGCGTGTTGCCCACCGGGATGCCGTTGGCCGTGGCGCGGTCCACCGGGATGAAGTCGAGCCCGACACCCTGGCGCATCACGCCGCGCAGCGCGTTCGGGCGGTCAAACAGGTCGGGCGGCAGCAGGCGCCGCACGACCAGGCCCTCCGTGCTCTCCATGGCGTCGCGCAGCGCCGCGTCGCTCTGCGCGTGCGTGAGCCCGTCAGGCAGTTGCGACACGGTTGCCCATTCGTCGAGGCAAGCCTGCGCATCGGGGTGCAGTGGGTCTGTCAGAAGAACACGAGGAGGAGGCATGGCGTGGGTCGGTGGCCGGTCGACCTGGACGCGAGCCCGTTCGACGGCGGCAGGTGTCGCCTGCCGTCGCTTGTCTCGGTCGTTCAAGGGTGCATTGCCAATGAAGTTGTGTGATGAATCTATCACACAACTTTCGCGCTGACGACCGGGTTTCTGCCGAGCGTCAGCGCTTGGACGTCGCCGTGCCGCCGAGCTTGGCGCGCGCCACGCGCTGCGCCGCCGCGCGGCTGTCACCGGTCCAGAAATCTTTGCCGGCCTGTTCGATGCGCTGGCCGGTGTTGTGCATGTGCAGGAAGGCGGCGGTGCGCGCGGCGGCGGGGTCGCGTGCCTTGATGGCGACGCAGATCGCTTCGTGCTCGGCCAGCACTTGGGCGGCGAGGTCGGCGCGCCGCGCCTCGTTGGCGCGCGTCAGGCGGATCGCATCGTGCAGCGCCCGCGTGAGCATGCCCAGAAGCTCGGTGTAGTGCGGGTTGTGCGCGGCGCGCGAGATGGCGATGTGGAAGGCCAGGTCTTCGGCCACGCCGTCGCCGCCGTCTTTCACGGCGCGGGCGATAGCGCGCAGCGACTGCTGGATCAGGGTCATCTCGGCACCGGTGCGGCGCTCGGCCGCCAGCGCCGCCATCTCGGCCTCGATGCCGCGTCGCAGTTCGAGGATGCGCAGCACCCCCTCGGCCGGGTTCTCGTGCGGCTGGCCGAGGCGGAAGGCGTCCGACACCTTCGGGTCGCGCACCACGGTGCCGCTGCCCTGGCGTGTTTCGACCAGGCCTTCGGACTTGAGCCGCGAGATCGCTTCGCGCACCACCGTGCGGCTCACGCCGTACTGCTCGGTCATCGATTGTTCCGTCGGCAGGCGCGTGTTGACCGGATAGACGCGCGCCCGGATGTCGGCCGCGATGAGCCCCGTCACGCGATCGGCCAGGGTGCCTTCTGTGGCGATGCGGGCGTTCGGTTCGTCGGTGGTGGAGAAGGCCATGGCGGTCGGTGATGCGGGCGGTTCGGAGGGAGCGAAGAATACCACCGGCATTCGTGCCCTTGACAAAGTGATATGACGTATTTGTAATACGACCTGAGACAACGCGGCGCTTTCCGGGCTGCGAGAAAACCCTGATCGCCTCCGTCATGACCCTTTCGCCACGGCCCCGCGCCTTCCTGTGCCGCCGCTTCACGCCCGCCGTCGAGTCCGCCCTGCAGGAGCGCTTTGCGCTGCAGGTGAACGACGACGATTCGATCCTGCCTTCGGCCGAGATCGCGCGCCGTGCCGAGGGCTGTGAGGTGCTGTTCGTCAGCGCCACCGAAGCCATCGATGCCGCCACCATTGCCCAACTCGCGCTCACGCTGCGTGTGATCGCCACCCTGTCGGTGGGCTACGACCACATCGACATGGCGGCAGCGCGTGCGGCCGGGGTGCGGGTGCTGCACACGCCCGACGTGCTGAGCGATGCCTGCGCAGAGATCGCGGTGATGCTGCTGCTCAACGCCTGTCGCCGTGGCTTCGAAGCCGATCGCTTGGTGCGCAGCGGTGCATGGGCTGGCTGGGCACCGACGCAACTGCTGGGCATGGGTCTGGTCGGCCGCCGGCTCGGCATCTTCGGCATGGGCCGCATCGGCCGTGCCATCGCCGTGCGCGCCCGCGCCTTCGGCCTCGCTGTCCACTATCACAACCGGTCGCGGCTCGACGCTGCGCTGGAAGAGGGCGCGACCTACCACAACACGCTCGACGGCCTGCTCGCCGCAAGCGACATCCTGATGATCGCGGCGCCCGGTGCGCCGTCGCTGCGCGGCACCTTCGACGCCGAGCGGCTGGCGATGCTCCCTGCAGGCGCCGTCGTGGTGAACATCTCGCGCGGCGATCTGGTCGACGACGAGGCGCTGCTCGCCGCGCTGAAGAGCGGCCAGGTGCGCGGCGCCGGGCTCGACGTGTTCGCCAACGAGCCGCACGTGAACCCGGGCTATCGAACGATGGACAACGTCTTCCTGTCGCCGCACATCGGCAGCGCCACGCACGAGACCCGCGATGCGATGGGCTGGCTGCTGATCCACGGCGTCGAGGCCCTGGCGCGTGGCGAGACGCCCGACAACCTGCTTTCCTGATTTCCACCCCCCCAACGACCTTTGCCATGAAGCTCCAGCACCCCGATCTCTTCCGCCAGCAATGCCACATCGATGGCCGCTGGGTCGACGCGTCCGACGGCGCGACCATCGCCGTCACCAACCCGGCCGACGACAGCGTGCTCGGCACCGTGCCGCGCCTCACCGCGGGTGATGTGCGCAGCGCCATCGATGCGGCGCACCAGGCGCTCCCCGGCTGGCGCGACACCAGCGCGAAGGAGCGCTCGCGCCTCATGCGCCGCTGGTACGACCTCTGCATGGCGAATCAGGACGACCTCGGGATGCTGCTCACGCTCGAGCAAGGCAAGCCGCTGGCCGAGGCCAAGGGCGAGATCGCCTACGGATCGAGCTTCATCGAATGGTTTGCCGAAGAGGCCAAGCGCGTGTATGGCGACGTGATCCCGGCCGCGACGATGGACCGCCGCATCGTGGTGCTGAAGCAGCCGGTCGGCGTGGTCGCAGCGATCACGCCGTGGAACTTCCCCAACGCGATGATCACGCGCAAGGCGGGTGCCGCGCTGGCGGCCGGCTGCACCATCGTCATCAAGCCGGCGTCGGCCACGCCGTACTCGGCGCTGGCCCTGGCGCAGCTCGCGGCCGAGGCCGGCATTCCCGCCGGCGTGCTCAACGTGGTGACCGGCGCGGCATCGACCGTCGGCGGCGAACTCACCGGCAGCCCGATCGTGCGCAAGCTGTCGTTCACCGGTTCCACCGAGGTCGGAAAGAAACTCATGGCGCAATGCGCGGGCACCGTGAAGAAGGTGTCGATGGAGCTGGGCGGCAACGCGCCCTTCATCGTGTTCGACGACGCCGACCTCGACGCCGCGGTGGCCGGCGTGATGGCGTCGAAGTTCCGCAACGCGGGCCAGACCTGCGTGTGCGCCAACCGCATCTTCGTGCAGGCCGGCATCTACGACCGATTCACCGAAAAGCTCAAGACCACGGTCGAGGCGCAGGTGGTCGGCAACGGCGTGGAGAAAGGCGTCAACCTCGGCCCGCTGATCGACGACGCCGCCGTGGCCAAGGTGCGCGAGCACATCGAAGACGCCGTGTCGTTGGGCGCGCAGATCGTGACCGGCGGCCAGGCGCACGCGCTGGGCGGTCGCTTCTTCATGCCGACCATCCTGGCGGACGTCTCGCCCCAGTCGAAGCTGATGCAGGAAGAAACCTTCGGCCCGGTGGCGCCGCTGATCCGCTTCGACACCGACGAGCAGGCGGTGGCGATGGCCAACGACACGCCCTTCGGCCTGGCCGCGTATTTCTACACGCAGGACTACGCGCGGGCCTGGCGCGTGGCCGAGGCGCTGGAGGTTGGTATCGTCGGGCTCAACGAAGGGTTGATCTCGACCGAGCTCGCCCCTTTCGGCGGTATCAAGGAATCGGGTATCGGGCGCGAAGGCTCCAGGTACGGCATCGACGACTACCTCGAGATCAAGTACGTCTGCGCCGGCGGCCTCGGCCGTCCGATACGGGCATAGGCACCACAGTTTCAGAGCAGGAGATACGAATGGAAAACATCGGACTGGTCGGCGTCGGCCTCATGGGCCACGGCATCGCGAGCAACATCGTCAAGCACGGCCACCCCTTGTCGGTGCTCGAGCACCCGGGCAACCAGCCGCTCGATGCGCTGAAGGCGGCGGGCGTCAGGACCTTCGCGACGGCGAGCGAACTCGCCGCCGCGGTCGACGTGCTGATCCTGTGCGTCACCGGCACGCCGCAGGTCGAAGCGGTGCTGCTGGGCGACACCGGCGTGCTCAAGGGCATCCAGCCCGGCACGGTCATCATCGATTGCTCGACCGCGCTGCCCGATTCGACCGAGCGCCTCGCCAAGATCGTCGCCGATGCCGGCGGCCGCTTCATGGATGCCGCGATGACGCGCACGCCCAAGGAAGCCGCCGAAGGGCGCCTCAACCTGCTGGTGGGCGGCGATGCCGAACTGTTCCGCGACTGTCGGCCGCTCTTGGCCTGCTTCGCCGAGAACATCACGCACGCCGGCCCGGTCGGTGCCGGCCACCGCATGAAGCTGCTGCACAACTATGTGTCGCTCGGCTCCGTCGCGCTGATCGCCGAGGCCGCCGCCTGCGCCGAGCGCGCCGGTGTCGACCCCGAAGTCTTCATCGACGTGCTGGTCAAGGGCGGCGGTGGCGGCACCGCGCTGGAGCGGTTGCGGCCCTTCCTGATGAACCGGGACCCGAACGGGCTGCGCTTCGCGATGTCGAACGCGCTGAAGGACCTGGGCTACTACACGGCCATGGCCGAGGCCAGCCATTCGGCCCGCACCATCGCCGAAGGCGTGCGCCAGACCTTCGACAGTGCGGTGCAGGCCGGCAACGGCGACGCGCTGCTGCCGGAACTGGTGGCCGTACTGGCGAAGCGCGGCGACGGCGCCTGAGCGCAGCGGCCCTCAGCGGCCTCAGTGGCCGTCTGCGCCTTCGGCCCCTTCGATCAGGAAGCGCACGCGGCGCACACCCTGCCATTCGTCGGCGTCGAGCCGGAAGGCCAGCACCACCTTCGGCGGCAGCGGCTCGGTGTGGCCGAACCAGATGCCGTCGACCGGCTTGCCCTGGTGCTTGAGGCGCAGCGCCAGGTGCTTCTCGCCGACCAGGCGCTGCGAGATCACCTCGACCTCTTCGCTGAAGGTCGGCGGCGCGAAGCCCTGGCCCCAGACCTCGCGATGCAGCGTGTCGACCAGGTCGACGCGCATGTACTCGGCGGCGATCGGGCCGTCGGTGTCGATGCGGCGCGTGAGCGATGCAGCGTCGAGCCATTCCAGCGCGACCTGCGCGAGCGCGCGCTCGAAGGTCGGGAACTGCTCGCGCGCCACGGTGCAGCCCGCCGCCATCGCATGGCCGCCGAAGCGCAGCAGCACGCCCGGGTGCCGCTTGGCGACCAGATCGAGCGCATCGCGCAGATGGAAGCCGGGGATGGAGCGGCCCGAGCCCTTCAGCTCCTGCTCCTTGCCCGGCGCGCCGCTGGCGGCGAAGACGAAGGTCGGGCGATGAAAGCGGTCCTTCAGGCGCGAGGCGACGATGCCGACCACGCCTTCGTGGAAGGCCGAGTCGAACACGCTGATGGCCGCCGGCACCGATTCGCCGCCGGCGCTGTCGACGTCGAACAGCGACTCGGCCAGCAGCAGCGCCTGCTCGCGCATGCCGCCTTCGATGTCGCGCCGTTCGCGGTTGATGCCGTCGAGCAGGCGCGCCAGTTCGTCGGCGCGGCCCGCGTCGTCGGTCAGCAGGCATTCGATGCCCAGCGTCATGTCGGCGAGCCGGCCGGCGGCGTTGATGCGCGGGCCGAGCGCGAAGCCGAAGTCGAAGGTGGTGGCGACGGGCGCCTTGCGGCCGGCCGCACTGAACAGGGCGGCGATGCCAGCGGGCAGCGCGCCCGCGCGGATGCGGCGCAGGCCCTGCGCGACGAGGCGGCGGTTGTTGGCGTCGAGCTTCACCACATCGGCCACGGTGCCCAGTGCCACCAGCGGCAGCAGCGCGTCCAACTTGGGTTGCGTGGCCGCATCGAACACGCCGCGCGCACGCAACTCTGAACGCAGCGCCAGCAGCACATAGAACATCACGCCCACACCGGCGATGCTCTTGCTCTGAAAGTCGCAGCCGGGCTGGTTCGGGTTGACCAGCACGTCGGCGTCGGGCAGTTGCGGGCCGGGCAGGTGGTGGTCGGTCACCAGCACCTGCAGGCCGCGCGCCTTGGCGGCGGCCACGCCGTCGACGCTGGCGATGCCGTTGTCGACGGTGACGAGCACGTCGGCACCGCCATCGGCCACGCGCTCGGCGATCGGCGGCGTGAGGCCATAGCCGTCGACCACGCGGTCGGGCACCAGGTAGGCGACGTGCTTCGCGCCGAGCAGCTTCAGCCCGCGCACGGCCACCGCGCAGGCGGTGGCGCCGTCGCAGTCGTAGTCGGCCACGATGCACAGGCGCTTGTCGTCACGGATCGCGTCGGCCAGCAGCACGGCGGCGTCGCGTGCGCCCTTGAGCGTGTCGGGCGGCAGCAGGCGCGCCAGGCCGTCGTCGAGCTCTTCCTTGCCGAGCACGCCGCGCGCCGCGTACAGCCGTGCCAGCAACGGGTGCACGCCGGCCTGCTCCAGCGCCCAGACGCTGCGCGGCGGGATGTCGCGGGCGACGATCTTCACAGCGCGGCCAGCACAGTGGTGGCCTGTGTGCGGCTGAAGAGGTTCTTCACCCAGCCCAGGGCACCGCGCGGCTGCGGCGCGAAGCGGCGCGCGCTGCGGTCGCCGCAGAGCGTGAGCTGCACCGACTCGCCGCGGCGGTAGGCCGCGAGCAGTTCGGCGATCGGGCCGGCGTCGAGCGCCTGCCAGGCGGTGGTCCAGGCCGCGGCGTCGTCGCGCAGGGCCGGAGCGCGCAGCGTGTCGAGCACCGTGGGGGCATCGGTGGCCGGAGGCGTCGTGGTCGACAGCACGCCGGTGCCGCTCAGCCAGAAGGAGTTGATCGGCTGCAGGCCGCGCGCGATGCGCTCGTCGTTGACCCGCTGCGTGTAGAGCAGCATCTGCATCTCGTTCTGCAGCTTGCGCACCGGCTTGAGCGCGTCCGACAACGGCGCCCAGGCCGAGATCGGCCCGCCGGCGGCGCGGTCCAGCGATGCGGTGGGCAGGCCGCGGAACAGCTCGCCGCGTGCCAGCCAGCGACCGGGTGCGGTCGATCGCCGCAGCACGATGCCGTCTTCCTGGAAGAAGGGGCGGGCGGCTTCGAGCAGCGCCTGCGATTCGGCGGCGTCTATCGCCATGTCGCCCGGGTCGTGGAGCACCACTTCGTCGATGGCGACTTCCCAGTGGCACAGCGTGAGCACGGCCCAGGGCTCGTCGGCGCCGGCACGCGAGAGGCCGGTCTGCTGCGCTTCGCGCGCGCCCCAGGCGATGCAGCCGTCGGCGGCCTCGATGTCGAGAGCGCGGGCCAGCGCGCGCTCGTGCGGCGGCGTGAGGGAGGTGTCGGCCTGCGTGTCGTCGTGGGCCACGGCGAGGCGGGTGAGCAGGGCGTCGAGATTCGGGAGTTGCAGCGTGGCCAGCGCGGCGGAACAAGCGGAAGACCCGCGGCCGGCAAAGGGGATCAGCAGGTGCGTCGAGGAAGAGGGAAGGGGCATAAGGCCTATTGTCGGGCCGCGCCCCGGCGCGTTCAGGCGGGATGCCACAATTCCGCCCCTATGCCCCTCCCCTACGAACTGCAACTCGGCTGGCGCTACACGCGTGCGGGCCGGGCGACGCGGCGCAACGGCTTCATCTCCTTCATCTCCGGTGTCTCGATGCTCGGCATCGCGCTGGGCGTGGCGGCGCTGATCATCGTGCTGTCGGTCATGAACGGCTTCCAGAAAGAGGTGCGCGACCGCATGCTCGGCGTGGTGTCGCACATCGAGATCTTCTCGCGCGACGGCCAGGCGCTGCAGGACATCGGCCCGATCATGGACGCGGCGCGCAAGAACCCGGAGGTGATCGGCGTGGCCCCCTTCATCACCACCCAGGCACTCATCGCACGCGGCGAGGACATGAAGGGCGCGCTGGTGCGCGGCATCGAGCCCAAGCTCGAACCCGAGGTGACGGACTTCGCCAGCACCGCGCAGAAGGGCGCGCTCGACAAGCTGGTGCCCGGCGAATTCAGCATCGTGCTCGGCGGCGAGCTGGCGCGATCGCTTTTCGTGCGGGTCGGCGACCAGGTCACGCTCGTCGCCCCGGGGGGCCAGGTGACGCCGGCCGGCGTGGTGCCGCGGCTCAAGCAGTTCACCGTGGTCGGCACCTTCGATTCGGGGCACTACGAATACGACTCGGCGCTGGCGATGATCCACGAGCAGGATGCGGCGCGCGTGTTCCGCCTCGAAGGGCCGAGCGGCGTGCGCCTGAAGCTCAAGGACCTGAACCAGGCGCGCCAGGTGGCCGACGAGCTGGCGGTGACGCTGCCGGGCTCCTTCCTCATCCGCGACTGGACGCGGCAGAACAAGACCTGGTTCGCCGCGGTGCAGGTCGAGAAACGCATGATGTTCATCATCCTCACGCTGATCGTCGCGGTGGCGGCCTTCAACCTGGTGTCGACGCTGGTGATGACCGTGACCGACAAGCGCGCCGACATCGCCATCCTGCGCACGCTGGGCGCGAGCCCGAGAAGCATCATGGGCATCTTCGTCGTGCAGGGCGCCATGGTCGGCGTGATCGGCACGCTGGGCGGCCTGCTGCTGGGGCTGGGCATCGCCTACAACATCGACGTGATCGTGCCGGCGCTGGAGCGGCTCTTCCAGGCCAGCTTCCTGCCCAAGGACATCTACCTCATCAGCCGGATGCCGAGCGATCCGCAGCAGTCGGACATCATGCCCATCACCCTGATTTCGCTGGCCCTGGCCTTCGTGGCCACGCTGTACCCGAGCTGGCGCGCTAGTCGCGTGAATCCCGCGGAGGCACTTCGCTATGAGTGAAGCCAACACCGGCAAGGTCGTCCTCAAGGTGCGCGGCCTCACCAAGCGCTTCCACGAAGGCCGCATCGACCTGACCGTGCTGCACGGCGTCGACCTCGATGTGCATGCCGGCGAAACGCTGGCCATCGTCGGCGCCTCGGGCTCGGGCAAGAGCACGCTGCTGCACCTGATGGGCGGGCTCGACGCGCCGACCGCGGGCAGCGTCGAACTGCACGGCCAGAACATCGCGAAGGCAGACGCCGCCGAACAGGGCCGGCTGCGCAACCAGCACCTGGGCTTCGTCTACCAGTTCCATCACCTGTTGCCGGAGTTCAGTGCGCTCGACAACGTGGCGATGCCGCTGAAGATCCGGCGCGCTCCGCCGGCCGAGCAGGCGGCCGCCGCCGAGCAGATGCTCCGGGCCGTCGGCCTGGGCGAGCGCCTGCAGCACCGGCCGGCCGAGCTGTCCGGCGGCGAGCGCCAGCGGGTGGCGATCGCACGCGCGCTGGTCACCCAACCCGCCTGCGTGCTGGCCGACGAACCGACCGGCAACCTCGACCGCAACACCGCGGACAAGGTGTTCGAACTGATGCTCGACCTGGCGCGCCGGCACGGCACCGCCTTCGTGATGGTCACGCATGACCAGGACCTGGCGAAGCGTTGCGACCGGGTGCTGCAACTGGTGGCGGGGCGCCTGGCCGGTTGAGGCGGTCGCGGGCCACCCGGGTCACCCGCGTCACCCGGATCTAGGCGCGCGAGTTCGCAAAGCGCTAGGCTTGCGCCTCGACCGACCCTCCAGACCGTTCAACCACAGGAGCTCTCCCCATGCTGCCCATGCACTCGATGGAATCCGACGACCCGCGGCCGGCTGCCACGGCCGAGCCGCGCAATGCCTACCTGGAAGAAAAGGCGTTCAAGTCGCGCACCCTGCTGATCTTCGGCACCATCACCGATTCGGTGGCCGCCGACGTGACGCGTCGGCTCATCGCGCTGGACGCCGACAACGCCGAGAAGCCGATCGACATCCTGGTGAGCTCGCCCGGCGGGCATCTGGAGTCGGGCGACGCCATCCACGACATCGTGCGCTTCATCAGCGCGCCGGTGAACATGATCGGCACCGGCTGGGTCGGCAGCGCCGCGACCCACCTCTACCTGGCGGCGCCGCGCGAGCGCCGCGTCTGCCTGCCCAACACCCGCTTCCTGATCCACCAGCCGAGCGGCGGTGCCGGCGGGCAGGCCACCGACATCGCGATCCAGGCGCAGGAGATCATCAAGGCGCGCCAGCGCATCGCGCACGAGATCGCACGCGAAACCGGCAAGGCGCTCGACCTGGTGCTGGCCGACATCGAGCGCGACCGCTGGCTGTCGGCCGAGGAGGCGGTCGAGTACGGGCTGGTCTCGCGCATCATCCAGCGCAAGACCGAGCTGCTGTAGTCAGCGGGGCTTGTAGGCCACGACGTCGACCTCGACCTTCGCGTCGACCATCAGCCGCGCCTCGGTGGTCGAGCGGGCCGGCTTGTTCTCACCGAAATAGCCCATGTAGATGCGGTTGAAGGCACCAAAGTCGCGCGCGTCCTGCAGCCAGACGGTGCTCTTGCAGACGTCGTCGAGCGTGGCGCCGGCCAGCGCGAGCACCGTCTTGAGGTTCTCCATCACCTGGCGCGTCTGGGCTTCGATGCCACCGGCCACGATCTCGCCGTCCTTGTTGGCCGGCACCTGGCCCGACACGTAGATGAAGTCGCCGGCGCGCACCGCCGGGGAGAAGGGGCGGACCTGACGGTCGGAGGCGAGGGGCGGGGCGCCGAGGTATTCGAGGGGCATGAGGACTCCAGGGGACGAAGGATGATCGGAAGAGGAGCCCGAAGTATCTCTCCAAAGTGAAAATATCTTTCATGGGCGCGTCAAACCGCGGGTAAACGCGGATGATTTGGCATGGATAGTGCTTCAAAGTCCGGGCCGGAAAGAAAATTTCTTTCAACCCTCGCCCCTTCTTCAGGAGTCCCCATGCCCCACCTCGGTCGCGTCCCACGCCTGTCCTTGCCCTTGATGTCCAAGCGCAGCCTGCTGGGCGTTTCCTTGCTCGCGCTGCTGTGTGCCGCGCTGCCGTCGCACCACGCCCACGCCCAGGGCCAGGGGTCGCGCAACTTCGCGACGCTGGCGATGGTGGCCGAGCCGCAGACGCTCGACCCGATGGCCTCCACCGCCGACCTGGTCGGCACGATCATGCAGCACGTCTACGAGCCGCTCTACACCTTCGACGCCAAGTGGAACGTGGTGCCGATGCTGGCCGAATCGATGCCGAAGATCTCGGCCGACGGCAAGAACTATGCGATCACGCTGCGCAAGGGCGTGATGCTGCACAGCGGCCGCGAACTGACGGCCGACGACGTGGTCGCCAGCCTGCAGCGCTGGATCGAGCAGTCGCCGCGCGGCAAGGCCCTCGGCAAGGTGGTCGACAGCCTGAAGGCCAAGGGGCCGCTCGCCGTCGAGATGGTGCTGAAAGAGCCGTATGCGCCGCTGCTGGCCCAGCTGGCCCTGCCCAGCGGCATGGCCGCGATCATGGCCAAGGAGACCAATGCCTCCCCGCTGAAGGACTTCGTCGGCACCGGCCCCTACAAGTTCAAGGAGCGCAAGCCCGACCAGTACGTGCTGCTGAGCCGCTTCGACAAGTACAGCGCGCGCAAGGAAGCGGCCAACGGCTACGGCGGCAAGCGCGAGGCGGCCATCGAAGAACTGCGCTTCGTGCCGGTGCCCAACGCCAGCACCCGTGTCGAGGGCGCGCTGGCCGGCCAGTACGACTTCGCCGACCTGCTGCCGGTCGAGGCCTTGTCGCGCCTGGAGAAGGCCGCGGGCAAGACGGTGCCGATCATGACCCCGGCCTTCGGCTTCCCCTACCTGGTGCTCAACACCAAGGAAGGCGTGGCTGCCAGCCAGCCGATGCGCCAGGCGATCCAGATCGCGCTGGGCGAGGGCGAGATGCTCGCCGCCGGCTTCGGCGACACCCGCTTCTTCGTCGCCGAGGGCAACCACTTCCCGAAGGGCTCGCCCTTCTATGCGACCGCCGGCACCGAGCAGTACAACCAGCGCAACGCGGCCAAGGCCAAGGAGGCTGCGGCCAAGGCCGGCTACAAGGGCGAGCCGATCCGCGTGCTGACCAGCCGCCAGTACGACTTCCACTACAACATGTCGCTGCTGATGGCCGAGCAGCTCAAGCGCGCCGGCTTCAAGGTCGACTTGAACGTGGTCGACTGGGCCACGTTGGTGCAGCGCCGCAACGATGCCAAGCTGTGGGACATCTACGTGACCCACTCGGGCCAGTTCCCCGAGCCGATGCTGTCGCCGCCGCAACTGGGCGACGGCGCACCGGGCTGGTGGGACACGCCGGCCAAGAAGGCGGCGCTGCAGGCCTTCAATGTCGAGAGCGACCCCGCCAAACGCGGCGCGCTGTGGGGCAAGGTGCAGCAGGTTGTCTACGACGAGGTGCCCTACATCAACGTGGGCAAGTTCAACGGCCTGTCGGCCAGGAGCCCCGCGCTCGACAACTACCAGCCCGCGACCTGGCCCTTCTTCTGGAACGCCCGCATCAAGTAAGACCGACGACTGCAGCGCACATGATTCGTTATCTCGCTTCCCGTGCCGCCGGCATGCTGGTCGTGCTCGCCCTGGTCGCGGTGCTGGTGTTCATCCTCACCCGCGCGGCCTCGGGCGACCCGATCTCGGTGCTGCTGGGCGACCAGGCCACGCCCGCCGACATCGCGCGGGTGAAGAAGGACTACGGCCTCGACAAGCCGCTGCCGGTGCAGTTCGGCTACTGGCTGCGCGAGGTGCTGCAGGGCAACCTCGGCCAGTCGATCTTCCTGCAGCGACCGGTGACGCAGGCGCTGTGGGAGCGGGCCGAGCCGACCACGCTGCTGTCGCTCATGGCGGTGGGCATTGCGGCCTTGATCGGGCTGCCGTGCGGCATCGTCTCGGCGGTGTTCCGGGGCCGCTGGATCGACCAGTTCTTCACCGGCATCGCGATGCTCGGCGCCAGCATCCCGAGCTTCTGGTTCGGCATCGTGCTGATCCAGTTCTTCGCGGTGTCGCTGGGCTGGTTCCCGGTGTCGGGCTACGGCGCGCCCGACGCGCCGCTGGCCGAGCGGGTGCATGCGCTGATCCTGCCGGCCACGGTGCTCGGCATCCTGAATTCGGCGCTGATCATCCGCTTCGCGCGGGCCTCGATGCTCGACGTGCTGGGCGAGGACTATGTGCGCACCGCCCGCTCCAAGGGGCTGTCGGAAACGGTGGTGGTGCTCAAGCATGCGTTGCGCAATGCGCTGGTGCCGATCGTCACCGTGCTGGGCCTCACCGCCGCGCTGATGGTCGGCGGCGCGGTCGTCACCGAGACGGTGTTCGGCCTGCCCGGCGTCGGCAGCCTGGTGGTCAATGCGGTGCTGCGGCGCGACTACCCGGTGATCCAGGGCGCGCTGCTGGTCATCGCGGCCATTTACGTACTCATCAACTTCTCGATCGACCTGCTGTATGCGGTGGTCGACCCGCGCGTGAAAGTCTGACATGCCGATGCCCCGACTCCTGCGCCAGCTGATGCACCGTCGCATCGTCATGCTGTCGGCCGTCGTGCTGCTGGTGATCGCGGTGCTCGCCATCGGCGCGCCCTGGTTCGCCTCGGCCGACCCGAACGACACCGCGGTGCTCGAGCGCCTGAAGGCACCGAGCGCCCAGCATCTGATGGGCACCGACGAACTCGGCCGCGACCTCTATGCGCGCATCGTGCACGGCGCGCGCTATTCGCTCGCCATCGCCGCGCTCACCGCGCTCGGCTCGGTGGTGTTCGGCACGCTGCTCGGCCTCATCGCCGGCTTCTTCCGCCGGCTCGATGCGCCGCTGATGCGGCTGGTCGACGCGATGATGTCCTTCCCCGACATCCTGCTGGCGATCGCGCTGGTGGCCATCCTCGGCGCCTCGCTCGGCAACGTGGTGCTGGCGCTGGTGCTGGTCTACACGCCGCGGGTCGCACGGGTGGTGCGCGCGTCCACGCTGGTGGTGCGTGAGCTGCTCTTCATCGAGGCGGTGCGGGCGCTCGGCGTGCGCACCTCGCGCATCCTGTGGCGGCATGTGTTGCCCAACCTGCTCTCGCCGATTCTGGTGCAGGTGTCCTTCATCTTCGCCTACGCCATCCTCGCGGAGGCCGGCCTGTCTTTCCTCGGCGTCGGTGTGCCGCCCGAGATCCCGACCTGGGGCACCATGGTCGCGGGCAGCCAGCAATATGCCAACCGCGCCTTCTGGGTGGTGCTGTTCCCCGGCCTGGCCATCATCCTGACCGCGCTGTCGCTGCAACTGCTGGGCGACGGCGTGCGCGACCTGCTCGACCCCAAGCTTCAGAAGACCGTCTGATGACCGCGAACACCGAAACGCCGCGCCTCGCGGTCCACAACCTCAGCACCTGCTTCCCCACCGAGGCCGGCCTGGTGCGCTCGGTGGCCGACGTGAGCTTCTCGATCCTCCCGGGCAAGACCACCGCGCTGGTGGGCGAGTCGGGGTCGGGCAAGTCGGTCACCAGCCTCACGCTGATGGGCCTGCTGCCCAAGACCGCGAATGCGCAGATCCACGGCCAGACCGCCTTCGTCACGCGCGAGGGCAAGACGGTCGACCTGCTGACGCTCGGCGGGCGCGACATGCGCGCGCTGCGCGGCAACCAGCTGTCGATGATCTTCCAGGAGCCGATGACCAGCCTGAACCCGGTCTTCAAGATCGGCGAGCAGATCGCCGAGAGCGTGCGGCTGCACAAGGGGCTCGACCGCACGGCGGCGCTGGCGCATGCGCGGCGCATGCTCGACCTGGTCGAGATCCCGGCGGCCGGCCAGCGGCTGCACGAGTACCCGCACCAGCTCTCCGGTGGCATGCGCCAGCGGGTGATGATCGCGCTCGCGATGGCCTGCGACCCGACGCTGCTGATCGCCGACGAGCCGACCACCGCGCTCGACGTGACCATCCAGGCGCAGATCCTGGCGTTGATGCGCCGCCTGCAGCGCGAGACCGGCATGAGCATCCTCTTCATCACCCACAACCTCGGCGTGGTGGCGCACCATGCCGACGACGTGGTGGTGCTCTACGCCGGCCGGGTGGTCGAGCATGCGCCGGTGCGGCCGCTCTTCGCGGCACCGCGGCATCCCTATACGCAGGGCCTGCTGGCCTGCCTGCCGGGCCATGCGGTGCGCACCGGCGGTGTGCGGCCGCGCCGGCTGTTCGCGATCCGTGGCCAGGTGTCGAGCCCGCTGGCACCGCCGCCGGGCTGCGCCTTCGAGCCGCGCTGCGACCAGGCGATCGCCGCCTGCCGCGACGCGATGCCGCCGCTGATCGCGACCGAGGCTGGGCGGCAGGCGCGCTGCATCCGCGTGCCGGCCGCCGTTGAATCCTTCGAGAAGGCCGCCTGAGCCATGACGACTTCCATCGCCTCCTTTCCCGACACGAACGCCGAGGTGCCGCTCATCGAGGTGCGCCGGCTGAAGAAGTACTTCGGCTCGGGCGCCCGGCCGGTGCGCGCCGTCGACGACGTGTCCTTCGCGATCCGCGCCGGCGAGACGCTCGGCCTGGTCGGCGAATCGGGCTCCGGCAAGAGCACCATCGGCCGCACGGTGCTGCGGCTGCTCGAGCGCAGCGGCGGCGAGGTGCTCTACCGCGGCGACGACATCGGCCAGCTGTCGGGCGAGCGCATGCGTCGCCTGCGCAGCAAGCTGCAGATCATCTTCCAGGACCCCTACGCCAGCCTCAACCCCAAGATGCGCATCGGCGCCATCCTCGGCGAAGCGCTGGCAACGCACGGCCTGCACAAGGGCGCCGCGGCCCGCGAGCGCCGCATCGCCGAACTGCTGGAGACGGTCGGCCTGCGGCCGGAGCACGCCAGCCGCTTTCCGCACGAGTTCTCCGGCGGCCAGCGCCAGCGCATCGGCGTGGCCCGCGCGCTGGCGGTGGAGCCCGAGTTCATCGTTGCCGACGAGCCGCTGTCGGCGCTCGACGTGTCGATCCAGGCGCAGGTCATCAACCTGCTGGCCGACCTGCGCGAGCGGCTGTCGCTCACCATGCTCTTCATCTCGCACGACCTCGACGTGGTGGAATACCTCTGTGACCGGGTGGTGGTGCTCTACCTCGGCAAGGTGATGGAAGTGGCGACGACGGCCGAGCTTTTCGAGCGGCCGCTGCACCCCTACACGCGCGCCTTGCTGGCGGCCAGCCCCAAGCCCGATCCGCTGCAGCCGAGCGAGCACGTCGCGCTGAAGGGCGACATTCCGAGCCCGATGGATCCGCCCTCCGGCTGCGTCTTTCGCACCCGCTGTCCGCATGCCATCGACGCCTGCGCAGAGACGGTGCCGCCGCTGGAGGCCCGCGCCCCCGGCCGCTTTTCCGCCTGCATCCGAACCGACCTGCTTCCGACCGCCTTCCAATGACCATGACCGACCACGCGACCGACCACGCCATCTCCGCCACCATTGCCGTCGACGACATCGACGACCCGCTGCTGAGCAGCGCGCTCAAGGGCTTCCCCCGCACCGCTGCACCGCTGCGCCGCAGTGCCCTCCGGCAGACCGGCTGGAACCTGCTGGCCGGCGACCTGCCGCTGCCGGTGGCGCTGCTCAAGCGCGAGGCGCTGGAGCACAACCTGAGCTGGATGCAGCGGCGCGTCGATGGCTGGGGTGTCGAGCTGGTGCCGCACGGCAAGACCACCATGTCGCCGCAGCTCTTTCGCAAGCAGCTCGAGGCCGGCGCCTGGGGCATCACCTTCGCCACCGTCACCCAGCTCGCCGTCGGCGTGGCCGCGGGCGCGCGCCGCACGCTCATCGCCAACCAGGTGGTGAGCGAGCAGGACCTGGCCGGCATCCAGTTGCTGCTGCGCACCCATGCCGACCTGCGCATCGTGTTCCTGGTCGACTCGGCGGCGCAGCTCGCGCTGATCGAAGACTGGGCCGGCCGCCACGCCGACAGCGTGCCCTTCGAGGTCATGGTCGAGATCGGCGTGGAAGGCGCCCGCACCGGCTGCCGAACCCACGCGCAGGCCGTGGCGCTGGCCGAGCGGCTGCATGCGAGCACCGCGGTGCAGCTGGTCGGCATCGAATGCTACGAAGGGCAGGGCGCCACCGGCGAGAGCGGGCCCGACACCGCCTACACCAACCAGCTGATGGACCGGGTCGAGGCGGTGGCGCGCCACTGCGAAGCGCAGGCGCTGTTCGACGGCGACGAGGTGCTGGTCTCGGCCGGCGGTTCGGCCCTGTACGACCTGGTCGCGGCGCGGTTGAAGCCGGCGCTGCGCATGCCGGTGCGCGGGCTGCTGCGCTCGGGTTGCTATGTCACCCACGACCACGGCACCTACCAACGCCTGCAGGTCTCGATCGACGCGCGCATGGGCTGCGCGCAGGGCGAGAGCCTGCGCCCGGCCATGGAGGTCTGGGCCACGGTGCAGTCGTGCCCGGAGCCGAATCTGGCGATCGTCGCGGTCGGCAAGCGCGACATCTCCTTCGACCTCTCGATGCCGACGCCGATCGCGCGGGCCGCGCTCGGCGCGCGGGCGACCTCGCCGGTGCCGGCCAGCTGGCAGGTCAGCGCGCTCAACGACCAGCACGCCTACCTGCGCTGGAGCGCCGCCGACGACGCGCTGGCGCCGGTGGTCGGCGAACGCATCGGCTTCGGCATCTCGCACCCCTGCACCACCTTCGACAAGTGGCACTGGATGCCGGTGGTGGACGACGACTACCGCGTCGTCGATGCGGTGTCGATGCACTTCTAGCCATGGCGTCCTCCCTGCTTCAGCGCGTGGCCGAGATCCGTGCGGCCGCGCCCGCCACCCGGCGCGCCATCCTCGACCTGATCCTCGAAGACCCCGACCGGGTGCTGGAGGAAAGCTTCGAGCTGATGGCCGAGCGCTCGCGCAGCTCGGTGCCGACCATCATGCGCACCTGCCGCGACCTGGGCTTTGCGGGCCTGCGCGAATTCAAGCTGGCGCTGGCCCAGGAACTGGCGCTCGGCGGCTCGGCGCTGCACCGGCGCGTCAACATCGCGGACGCGGCCGACGAGGTGGTCGCGAAGATCGCGCGCAGCGCCGCGGCCTCCGTCTCGGGCGTGCGCAGCCAGCTCGACATGGGCGTGCTGGAAGGCGCGGTCGCGGCCATCGCGGCGGCCCCGCACGTCGATCTGTACGGCGCCGGTGCGACCTCCTGGTTCATGGCCAGCGACCTGCAGGCGCGGCTGTTCCGCCTCGGCCTGTCGGCCAACGCCTGGTCCGACTACCACCTGCAGCAGGTGGCGGGCGCGGCGCAGCGGCCCGGCGGCGTGGTCATCGCCATCTCGCACGTCGGCGGCATGCCCTCGCTGCTGGATGCGGTCGACATCGCGCGCGGACAGGGCGCGAAGGTCGTGGCACTGACGCGGCCCGGCACGGCGCTGGCGGCCAAGGCGGACTTCGTGCTGGGCCTGTCGGTGCCCGATGACGCGGTGATGCACGTCGGCATCGATGCCTACCTCACGCACCTGACGGCGATCGAGATCCTGACGGTGCTGGTGGCGCAGCGCCGCGGCGAGCCCGCGGTGCAGCGGCTGCAGCGCGCGCGCGAAGCCTTCCAGCGCCACGGCATCGACGCCACGACGCATCCGCTGCAGAGCTGGGACGGCGGCGGGGTGACGCATGGCTGAGCCCCGCACGCACACGCTGCTCGAAGGCGGCCTGGTGATCGACGGCAGCGGCGGCCCGTCGTGGCCGGGCGACGTGCTGCTCGGCGGCGACCGCATCCTCGCGCTGGGCGAGGGCCTGCGGCAGCGCCTGCCGGCCGGCGTGGCGATCGGCGATGTGGACGTGGTGCCCTGCGCCGGCCAGGCGATCGCGCCGGGCTTCATCGACGCTCACACGCACGACGACGCCATCGTGCTGCGCGACCCGCTCTGCCTGCCGAAGGTGTCGCAGGGCATCACCACGGTGGTGACCGGCAACTGCGGCATTTCGCTGGCGCCGTACCGCACGGCGCAGTCGAAGCCGCCGCTCACGCTGCTGGGCGCCGATTCGTTCCGGCATGCCTCGATGGCGGACTACCGTGCCGCCGTGGCCGAGGCCCGGCCTGCACTCAACGTGGCGGCGCTGGTCGGCCACACCACACTGCGTTTCGCGACCATGAAGGCGCTCGACCGGCCGGCCGACGCGGACGCGCTCGCACGCATGGCGGCCCTGCTCGACGACTGCATGGTGCAGGGCGCGCACGGCCTGTCGTCCGGCCTGTTCTACGAGGAGGCCATGGCGGCGCCGGCCGACGAGGTCACCGCGCTGGCGCGCGTGGTCGCCCGGCACGGCGGCGTGTACGCGACGCACCTGCGCAGCGAGATGCAGCAGATCATCGAGGCGATGCACGAGGCCGGCGACACCGCCTTCGCGGCCGGCGTGCCGCTGGTCATCTCGCACCACAAGTGCGCCGGCCCGGCCAACTGGGGCCGCACGAAGGAAACCCTGCCGCTGATCGAGGCGCTGGCCGAGCGGCAGAAGATCTCGATGGACGTCTACCCCTATGTGGCCGGGTCGACCGTGCTGCGCGAGGACCTGGTCGACGGCGTCATCGACGTGCTGCTCACCTGGTCCGACCCGCATCCGGAGATGACCGGCCGGCTGCTGTCCGACATCGCGCGCGAATGGGGCGTCGGCGAGCAGGCGGCCTGCCTGCGGCTCAAGCCCGGCGGCGCCTGCTATTTCCAGATGCACGAGGAGGATGTCGAACGCGTGATCGCGCATCCGCTCACGATGATCGGCAGCGACGGCCTGCCACACGACCGGCATCCGCATCCGCGCCTGTGGGGCGCCTTCCCGCGCGTGCTGGCGCGCTACTGGCGCGACCGTCGGCTGTTCACGCTCGAACAGGCGATCCACAAGATGACCGGCATGACCGCGCGCAACCTGCGCATCGCCGACCGCGGCCTGCTGCGCCTGGGCGCGATGGCCGACGTGGTGGTGTTCGACCCGCAGACGGTGGCCGACACCGCCACCTACGACCGGCCGCACGGCGTGAGCGTGGGCATCGAGCAGGTCTTCGTCAACGGGGTGCGGGCCTACCGTGGCGGCGAGGCACGGGTGCTGGCGCGGGCCGGCCGGATGCTGACGCGCGGTCGCTGAGGGCCGCGCTGGCGCGGTGCCGGGGCGGTGCCTCAGGCGGCGGTGGCCGGCTTTTTGCTAGAGACCCCGCATGTCTGTACCCGGCCGTCCCGCGCTTGCCCACGCTGCCTTTTCAGGTGCGCAAACCTGAGGCCGCCGGCGCACTTCATCCATGCTCAGATTCCTTTTCCAACGCCTTCTGGCCGTCATCCCGGTGCTGCTGGTCGTGACGGTCATCGTGTTCCTCATCCTGCGGCTGACACCCGGCGACCCCGCGGCGGTGATCGCCGGCAACAACGCCACCAACGACGACATCGCCCGCATCCGCGAGCAGCTCGGGCTCAGCAAGCCGCTGCTGACGCAGTTCGGGATCTGGTTTTCCAACGCGCTGCGCGGCGACCTGGGCTATTCGTTCTACGTCGGCAAGCCGGTGGTCGAACTGGTGCTCCAGCGCATGGAGCCCACGCTGTCGCTGGCGGCCGGCACGCTGCTGCTGTCGGTGCTGATCGCAGTGCCGCTGGGCACGCTGGCGGCATGGCGCATGGGCGGCTGGCTCGACCGCGCGCTGTCGGGGGTGTCGGTGGCCGGCTTTTCCGTCCCGGCCTTTGTCGTGGGCTACGTGCTGATCTACCTGTTCGCCATCAAGCTCGGCTGGCTGCCGGTGCAGGGCTATCGCCGGCTCTTCGGCCCGTCGAGCCAGGGCCTCGGCGCCTGGGCCGCCCAGCTGGTGCTGCCGTGGCTCACGCTGGCCACGGTGTACGTCGCGCTCATCGCGCGCGTCACCCGCGCCAGCGTCTCGGAAGCGCTGACCGAGGACTACATCCGCACCGCGCGTGCCAAAGGCATTCGGGAATCGGCCGTGCTGCTGCGCCATGCGCTGGCGAATGCCGCGGTGCCCATCGTCACCGTGATCGGCATCGGCGTGGCGCTGCTGATCAGCGGTGTGGTGGTCACCGAAACGGTGTTCTCGATCCCCGGGCTGGGCTCGCTCACGGTCGACGCGGTGCTCAACCGCGACTTCCCGGTGATCCAGGGCGTGGTGCTGCTGTTCAGCGTACTCTACGTGCTGATCAATCTGCTGGTCGATGTGAGCTACCTGTTCCTCGACCCGCGAATCCGCTACTGACCTGCACCCTCCGCGCGGCCCCAGCTCGCGCGTGCACCAAGGACGCCCATTGAAGATCCTCGTCGCCGGCTACCAGCACGAAACCAACACCTTCGCACCGACGCGCGCCGATTGGGCCGCCTTCAACCGCGGCGACTCGTTCCCTGCCTTCGTGCACGGCCAGCCGATGCTCGACCGGCTGAGCGGCATCAACCTGCCGATCGGCGGGTTCATCGACGCGGCGCGCACCCACGGCTGGCAACTGCTCCCAAGCAGCTGGGCCGGCGCGATCCCCTCGGCCCACGTGACCGAAGATGCCTTCGAGCGTATCAGCGCATCGATCCTGGCCGATGTGCACCAGGGCGGCTTCGACGCGGTGTACCTCGACCTGCATGGCGCGGCGGTGGCCGAGCACGTCGACGACACCGAGGGCGAACTGATCGCGCGCATCCGTCGCGTGGTCGGTACCGACGTGCCGATCGTCGCCAGCCTCGATCTGCATGCCAACGTCACGCTGCGGATGCTGGCCGAGGCGGATGCGCTGGTTTCCTACCGAAGCTATCCGCACGTCGACATGGCGGCCACCGGCGAGCTGGCGGCCCAGCTGCTGGCGCGGCGCTTCAGGCTCGGGCGCCGCGAGCCGATGCACCACCGGCGGCTGCCCTTCCTGATTCCGCTCAATGCCCAAAGCACCTGGATGGCGCCGGCCCGCGGCCTCTACGACGAACTGGTCGAGATGGACCGCGACTTCGGCACCGTGCTGAGCTTCTGCATGGCCTTCCCCGCCGCCGACTTCGACGAATGCGCACCCATGGTCTGGGGCTACGGCGAGCACGCCGAGCCCGCGGTGCAAAGGCTCTACGCGCGCGTCGCCGAGCCGACCCAATGGCGGCCCGACTACCTCGACGCGGCCGCGGCGGTGCGCAAGGCCATGGCGCTGGCGGAGACTGCCAGCGCGCCCGTGGTGCTGGCCGACACCCAGGACAACCCCGGCGCGGGCGGCGACAGCAACACCACCGGTCTGCTGCATGCGTTGCTGCAGCAGGGCGCGGGCCGGGCCTTCCCGGGCCAGGTGGCGCTGGGCCTGATGGCCGACCCGCGCGCGGCCGAACGCGCCGCCGCGGCCGGCGTGGGCGCGACGCTGACACTCGCGCTCGGCACCGCGGTGCCTACCTTCACCGGCCAGCCCAGCGACCCGCCGGTGCAGGGCGAGTTCAAGGTGCGCGCCATCAGCGACGGCATCGTCACCCTGAAGGGTCCGATGATGACCGGCGTCACGGTGCACCTGGGCGCCTGCGCCTGCCTCGAGATCGACGGCATCCTGGTCGCGGTGACGAGCGGCAAGAAGCAACTGCTCGACCGCGAGCTGTTGCGCATGGTCGGCATCGTGCCCGAGGCGATGAAGATCCTGGTGGTCAAGAGCTCCAACCACTTCCGCGCCGACTTCACGCCCATTGCCAGCGAGATCATCGTCGCCAAGGCCGCCGGCCCGATGGCCGCCGACCCGGCCGACCTGCCGTGGAAGCGGCTTTCGCCGGCGACGCGGACGCGCCCCTGAGGCCGCGCGGCGCTCAAACCAGGTCAGCGCAGGTCACCTCGCTGAAGTCGACGCGGCTCGGCACGCCGGGCGCGATCCACATTCGGCGTGCCTGCGGGTCGATGATGATGCCGGCCACGCTTTCCATCCGGCTGTCCGCCGGCACCTGCGGATCGGGCGAGCGGCAGATGCTGAGGTAGCCGTCCGACTCGTCGCGCAGAAAGCACTGCAGCTCGGGCAGGCCGAGGCGGGGACGCGCCGCATCGCGCTGTGCATGGTGCGCCGCCGTGGCCAGGCGCGGCGCACTCGAGGTGACGGCGCCCAGCGGCGCCTGGTGCGGCAGCAGCGCCTCGCACAGGAAGTGGTTGGTGTGCACCACGGTGCCATCGACCGGCTTCAGCTCGGCCCAGCCCGCGGGCGCGACTTCGAAGCAGGCCACCTCGCCGGCCGCATCGGCACACGGGATGTTCGACGCCGAGCCGAAGCCCAGCGGCAGCAGCGCCTGCAGGCGCTCGCGCACCGCGGCCAGCGAGCCGCACGACAGCAGGTGCCGCAGCAGCGCATGCACCGGTACGCCGGGCTGCTGCCCGTCCTCGCGCGAGCGCACGATGTTCAGGCCCAGCGCGAAGCCGGCGTCGTTGAGGCCGATCTTGGCCAGCATGCCGGCCTCGGTCAGCGTGGTGATGCGCCGGCCGCGGGCGTCGATCGTCTTCAGGATCACCAGCGCCTCGCGCTGCGACCCGAGCCAGTCCCAGTTCTGCGAGAACCAGGCGTGCCCGGTGGCGCTGGCTTCAGGCGCGACGCACATCGCGGTGCACTCCGACACCTCCTGCCCGGCCGGGTCGAGGTAGTTGGACGGCAGGATCTCGGTGCGGCAGTTCAGCGCCAGGATGGCGGCGAAGGGCTGGCCGCTGCCTTCGGCGATGCCGCGCAGTTCGTCGACGAGCTGCGCGTCGAGCGCCTCGATCACCGGCAGGTAGCGTGCCGCCCGGCGCTCGGCGTCGTCCCAGCCGATGCCGCAGGCGGCGAACAGCCGGGTGTAGGTCGCGATGCTGCGCGCCACCTGCGTGGCGGCGGTGCGGCCGTAGGCGCGGCCACGCGCATGGGCGTCGGGATGCTGAGACACGTCGAGGACAGGGAACATGGCGATGGGCTCGGGGAGAGGGTGAAGAGGCCCCGGGGCTGGATGCAAGTTGCCTGCCCGGCGCCCGCGATGGCCGCGTTGCCGTCCGCGGGCGCGCTTGTTGCTAGACCGTTCGGCCCGATCCATCCCCCCGATCCACCGCTGGAGCCTTCCCGATGATGCCGAGATCCCGTTCACTGCTGTCCACCCTCGTACCCGCAGCGGCCCTTGCGGCGGCGATGCTGCTGGTGCCCGCGGCGCAGGCCCAGGTGAAGACGCTGCGCGTCGTGCCGCAGTCCAACATCACGATCCTCGATCCGATCTGGACCACGGCCTACGTCACGCGCAACCACGGCTACATGATCTACGACACGCTCTTCGGCACCGACGAGGAAGGCAAGATCAAGCCGCAGATGGTGGACAAGTGGAGCGTGTCCAAAGATGCGCTGACCTGGACCTTCACGCTGCGCGACGGGCTGGAGTTTCACGACGGCAAGCCGGTCACCAGCGCCGACGTGGTGGCCTCGCTCAAGCGCTGGGCCAGCCGCGACACCTTCGGCAGCGTGATGGCCCGGAGCGTGTCGGCCTATGAAGCGCCGGATGCGAAGACCTTCGTCCTCAAGCTCAGCCAGCCCTTCGGCGTGATGCTCGAGGCGCTCGGCAAGCCGTCGTCGAACACGCCCTTCATCATGCCGGCACGCGTGGCGGCCACGCCGGGCAGCGAGCAGGTCAAGGAGCAGGTCGGCTCCGGTCCCTACAAGTTCGTCGCCGAGGAATACAAACCCGGCGAGCGCGTGGTCTACGCCAAGAACGAGAAATACAAGCCGCGCGCCGAACCGCCGAGCGGTACCGCGGGCGGCAAGAACGTCTACGTCGATCGGGTCGAGTGGGTCATCATCCGCGACCCGCAGACCCAGATGAATGCCCTGGTGGCGGGCGAGGTCGACATCGTCGAGCAGCCCACCTTCGAGCAGTACGCGACGCTGAAGGCCACGCCCGGCGTCCAGCTGGTCGATGCCCAGCCGGCCGGGCTGCAGTTCATCTTCCGCTTCAACCATCTGCATGCGCCCTTCGACGACGTGAAGATCCGCGCGGCGGCGATGGTCGCGATGGGCCAGGAATCCTTCCTCAAGACCCAGGTCGGCGCGCCGGGGATGTTCAAGTTCTGCAAGAGCATGTTCCCCTGCGGCACGCCCTTCGCGAGCGAGAACACCGGCATCTACACCGGCACCGCCGACCCGAAGAAGGCGGCGCAGATGCTCAAGGACGCGGGCTACAAGGGGCAGCCGGTGCTGCTGATGCGCCCGACCGACCTGACCAGCATCGCCAAGCTGCCGCTGGTGGCCAAGCAGCAGCTGGAGGCCGCCGGCTTCAAGGTCGACATGCAGCAGATGGACTGGGCCACGCTGGTGGCCCGGCGTGCCAAGAAGGACGCGCCGGACAAGGGCGGCTGGAATGCCTTCATGACCTCGTGGACCGCCGGCGACATTCTCAACCCGCTGACGATGGCGATGATGAACGCCACCGGCGACAAGGGTTGGTTCGGCTGGCAGGACGACAAGACCATCGAGGAGCTCAAGGTCAAGTTCGCCCAGGCCGGCACCGATGCCGAGAAGAAGAAGTTCGCCGAGCAACTGCAGTTGCGTGCCTTCGAGACGGTGAGCCACGTGCCGCTGGGCCAGTACAACAACCCGGCGGCGCTGCGCTCGAACATCAGCGGCCTGGTGCCGGGCGGTGCACAGGTCTACTGGAACATCAAGAAGAACTGACCGGTGGCAGCCCTCTGGCGGCGCCTCTGGCGCAATGGCGCGTTCCGCTTCGGCGCGGTGGTGCTGGGCCTGTTGCTCGCGGCGGCCCTGGCGGCGCCGCTGCTCGGCACGGTCGATCCGTCGGCGATGGATTCCGCCCACATCAACACCGCGGCCGGCGAGCACGGCGAGTTCGCACTGCTCGACGGCAGCTCGGTGCCCCACACCTTCTGGATGGGTTCCGACAACTTCGGCCGCGATGTCTACAGCCGGGTGCTCTACGGCACCCGCACCTCGTTGCTGGTGGCGGGCTTCACCGCGAGTGTCGCCATCGCCATCGGCGCGCTCCTGGGCATGATGGCGGGCTACTTCCGCGTCGTCGACGCGGTGCTGATGCGCGCGATGGACGGGCTGATGGCAGTGCCGTCGATCCTGCTGGCGATCGCGCTGGTGGCAGCGCTCGGCGCGACGCTGTGGACGGTGGTGGTCGCGATCGCGGTCCCCGAGATTCCGCGCGTGACCCGCCTGGTGCGCTCGCTGGTGCTGAGCCTGCGCGAGGAACCTTTCGTCGAGGCAGCGCGTGCGCTCGCCACGCCGACGTCGGTGATCCTGGCGCGCCATATCCTGCCCAACGCGCTGGCGCCGCTGATCGTGCAGGGCACCTTCATCGCCGCGTCGGCGGTGCTCACCGAAGCGATCCTGAGCTTCCTGGGCCTCGGTCTGCCGGCCGATGTGCCGACCTGGGGCAACATCATGGCCGAAGGCCGGGTGCAGTTCACCCAGTACCCCGGCAACGTGCTGTTCCCGGCCCTGTTCCTGGTGCCGATGGTGCTGGCCATCAACCTGCTCGGCGACGGTCTGCGCGACGTGCTCGATCCGAAATTCGCGAAGAGGTCCGCATGAACGCCGTCCAGCATTGGAACCTGAGAGGCGGCGCATGCCGATGAGCCCGCCACCGGTTCTCGTCATCGACCGGCTGCATGTCGCGTTGCCGCCGGGCGCCGACCGTGCGCATGCGGTGCAGGGCGTGAGTCTTCGCATCGAGCCCGGCCAGACGGTCTGCGTGGTCGGCGAGTCGGGCTCCGGCAAATCGGTCATGGCCACGGCGGTGATGGGCCTGCTGCCGAAGGAACTGAAAGTCTCCGAAGGCAGCATCCGGCTGCAGGGCGAGTCGCTGCTCGACGCTTCGGCGCTGCGCCTGCGCCAGCTGCGCGGCAAGGCGATGGGCATGGTGTTCCAGGAGCCGATGACGGCGCTCAACCCGGTCATGACCTGCGGCGAGCAGATCGACGAACTGCTGAAGGAGCACACCGACTGGAGTGGATCGCGCCGCGAGCAGGAAGTGCTGCGGATCCTGGCGCGCGTGAAGCTGCCCGAGCCCGCACGCATGGTGCGCAGCTATCCGCACCAGCTCTCGGGCGGGCAGCGCCAGCGCATCGTGATCGCGATGGCGGTGGTGCTCCAGCCGGCCCTGCTGATCTGCGACGAGCCCACCACCGCGCTCGACGTGACCACGCAGAAGGAGATCCTCAAGCTCATCCGCGAACTGCAAGCCGACGCCGCCGCGGGCGGGGCCGGCGGCCTGCAGAGCGGGGTGCTGTTCATCACCCACGACATGGGCGTGGTGGCGGAGATCGCCGACGAGGTGCTGGTCATGCACCAGGGCGTGGGCGTGGAATACGGCCCGGCCGACGCCGTGCTGCGCCGCCCGCAGGCCGACTACACGCGCATGCTGCTCGGCGCCGTTCCCAGCATGACGCCACCGCCCGCGCGGCCCACACCGACGGGCCCCGACCTGTTGATGGCGGCCGCGGTCGGCAAGACCTACACCAGCCACGACTGGCTGGGCCGCAAGCGCCGAACAGACGCATTGAAGGCCGCTTCGTTGCGGGTCCGTGCCGGCGAAACCGTCGGCATCGTCGGCGAATCGGGCTCGGGCAAATCGACGCTGGCGCGTTGCCTGATCCGGCTGATCGAACCCAGCGAGGGCAACATCGTCTGGGGCGACAACGATGTGGCCCGGCTGCGCGAAGCCGACCTGCGCCGGCTGCGCTCGCAGGTGCAGGTGGTGTTCCAGGACCCGAACCGCTCGCTCAACCCGCGCCTGAAGGTCGGCGATTCGATCGTCGAAGGCGCGATGAATTTCGGCGCCAGCCGGGCCAATGCGGTGGCGCTCGCGGCCGATCTGATGGACAAGGTGCGCCTGCCGCGCGAAGGGCTGGAGCGCTACCCGAGCCAGTTCTCGGGCGGCCAGCGCCAGCGCATCGCGATTGCGCGCGCCCTGGCCTGCAGGCCGCGCGTGCTGGTGGCCGACGAGGCAGTCAGTGCGCTCGACGTGAGCGTGCAGGCGCAGATCCTGACGCTGCTGCGCGAGGTGCGCGACGAACTCGGGCTGGGGCTGCTGTTCATCACCCACGACCTGCGGGTGGCGGCCCAGCTGTGCGATCGCGTGATCGTGATGCACCAGGGCGAGATCATCGAGGAGGGCCTGACGGCGCAGCTCTATGCGCAGCCGCAGCAGGACTACACGCGCCGGCTGCTGGCGGCCGCGCCGGCCGGCATCGCCTGAAGCGGTGATGCACGCTCGTGGCGCGGCGCTTCAAAGAATGCGGTTGAACCAGAACAGCGACAGCCCGGCCGACAGCAGCGCCAGCGCCGCGGCCGCCAGTGCGAACAGCGCCGAGACTTCGGTTTCCTTCTTCTCGACCGTCAGCCGCGAGCTCAGCGTGTCGTAGACCTTCTTCAGGTCGGCCGCGGTGCCGGCGTAGAAGTACTCGCCGGAGGTCTTGTTGGCCACGGCCTTCAGCGTCTCTTCGTCGAGGCGCACCCGCATCGACCAGCCCTCGAAGCCGATGGTCTCGCCGTCGACCGTGCCGATGCCCACGGTGTACACCCGCACGCCGCGGTCGGCCGCCACCTTGGCCGCGTCCAGCGGATCGACGCCGGTGGTGCGCTGGCCGTCAGTCAGCATGATGATGGCGGCCGACGTGTAGGAGCCCGGCGCCACCGGCGTGAATTCGGGCGCCGGCGCCTTGCCGGCCTGCTCGATCGGCACGCCGCGCTGGCGGCTCTGCGGGCCGAAGTTGGAGATGTCGATGCCGGCCTGCGGGAACAGCGTGGCGAGCGACACCACGATGGCGTTGCCGGTGGCGGTGGCGCGCTGCAGCTGGAAGGCGTCGATGGCGGTGACCAGGTCGTCGCGGTTGACGGTGGGCAGCTGCGCCACCTGCGCGCTGCCGGCGAAGGCGACGATGCCGACCTTCACCGTGCGTGGCAGGTCCTTGATGAAGGCCTTGGCGGCCTCCTGCGCCGCGACCAGGCGGTTGGGCAGCACGTCGGTGGCCCGCATGCTGCCGGAGACGTCCATCGCGAGGATGATGGTCTGCTGGTTCGACGGCAACGTCACCACGGCCACCGGCCGCGCGGCGGCCACCAGCATCGCGGCCATGGCCAGCAGGAACAGCAGCGGCGGGATGTGGCGCCGCACGCTCTGCCCGGCGCCCATGGCTTCCCGCACGATCGACAGGCTGGCATAGCGCAGCGCCAGCTTCTTCTTGCGCCGCATCAGCCAGGCGTACAACAGCACCAGGAGCGGCACCGCGGCCAGCAGCCAGAGGAATTGAGGCCATAGGAAATTCATGGGGCGCTCCGGGGTTTCGCAGAAGTCATGCCGCCACCACCTTCATCGCGCCGCTGCCGGCGCGCACCCGGCGCTTGCGCAGATCGGCGAAGCGCAGGATGGCAGCGGCCAGGTCGTCGTCGGTCGACAGCTCGAGCGCGTCGACGCCGGCCTTGGCCAGCGCTTCGCGCAGCGTGTTCTCGCGTTCCGCCGCGATGCGGGCGAAGCGTTTACGAAAGCCCGGGTCGTGCGTGTCGACCCAGAGCTGTTCGCCGGTCTCGGCATCGCGCAGCGGCACCAGGCCGAGGTCGGGCAGCTGGCGTTCGAGCGGATCGAACAGCCGCACCGCGATCACCTCGTGCCGCTGGGTGAGCTGGGCCAGCGGCTTCTCCCAGCCGGGCTCGCTCAGGAAGTCGGAGACCACGAAGACGGTGGAGCGGCGCGGCATCAGCACCGTGGCCGACTTCAGCAGGTCGGCCAGGCGCGTCATGCCCTGAGCGGCCTTGCCTTCGGCGCCGCGCTTGTCCATCGCGTGCAGCAGGCGCAGCACATGCGAGCGCCCGCTGCGTGGCGGGATGACGGCCTCGAGCGCGTTGCCGTAGACCAGCGCGCCCACCCGGTTGCCATGGCGCGTGAGCAGCCGCGCCAGCACGCCGACGAAGCCCTGGGAAATCTCGCGCTTGGCCCTCACGCCGGAGCCGAAGTCGACCGAACGGCTGAGGTCGAGCACGAACCAGGCGGCCATCTCGCGGTCTTCGGTGAAGACGCGCACATGCGGCGTCTGCAGCCGGGCGGTGACGTTCCAGTCGATATGTCGAACGTCGTCGTGGTGCTGGTATTCGCGCAGGTCGGCCAGGTCGAGCCCGGTGCCGCGCATCAGCGTGCGGTAGTCGCCCTGCAGCAGGCCGTCGAGCCGGCGGATCACCGTCCACTCGAGGCGGCGCAGCACGCGCTCGGCAGCCCCCGCGGCGGTCTCGGCGACTGCTGCGACCTGCGCGTCGTTGGCAGCGCGCGAGCGCTTGCTAGGCCACCAGCTTTTCATGTTCGAGCGGCTTCGGCGGTGCGGGGATGGCGCGCATGATCTTCTCGATCAGCCCGTCGGCCGTCAGGCCTTCGGACAGGCCTTCGTACGACAGCGTGACGCGGTGGCGCAGCACGTCGGGCACCAGCGCCGTCATGTCCTCAGGCAGCGCGTAGCTGCGGCCGCGCAGCAGGGCCAGTGCCCGGGCGCCTTCGGTCAGGTTGATGGAAGCGCGCGGGCTGGCGCCGAAGGTGATGAAGCGGCGCATGTCCTTCAGGCCGTGCTTCTCGGGCGTGCGCGTGGCCGACACCAGCTTCACCGCGTACTGGATGAGGGAAGGGTCGACGTAAACGCGGCGCGTCTCGGCCTGCAGCGCGGCGAGCTGCTCGGTGGTGGCCACCATCGACGGCTGCACCGGCGCACCGATCACGCGCTGGACGATCACGAACTCTTCCTCGTCCGTCGGGTAGTCGACCAGCACCTTCATCATGAAGCGGTCGACCTGCGCCTCGGGCAGCGGATAGGTGCCCTCGGTCTCGATCGGGTTCTGCGTCGCCATTACCAGGAAGGGGCGCGGCACCTTGTGCGTCTCGCCGGCGATGGTCACCTGGCGCTCCTGCATCACCTCGAGCAATGCGCTCTGCACCTTGGCCGGTGCGCGGTTGATTTCGTCGGCCAGCAGCAGATTGGCGAACACCGGGCCGAGCGCGGTGGAAAAGTCGCCGGTCTTCTGGTTGTAGATGCGCGTGCCCACCAGGTCGGCCGGCACCAGGTCGGGCGTGAACTGGATGCGCTTGAACTGGCCACTCACGGTGTCGGCCAGCGTCTTGATGGTGAGCGTCTTCGCCAGGCCCGGCACGCCTTCGACCAGCAGATGGCCGCCGGCCAGCATGGCGACCATCACGCGTTCGAGGAAGCGGTCCTGGCCGACCACCACGCGCTTCACCTCGTAGAGGATCTGCTCCATCAGTTCGGCGGTGGCGGGCGTGTTCGAGGGAGGTGTCTCGGGGCTCATGCGCGGGCTTTCTCGAAGGAGTGTGGAAGGGCCGTCGGACGGAGGACGGAGGGTCAGAAGGGCGGCGAGCCCAGGGCCGAGGCGGCGTTCTCGATCGGCACCGCGAAGCCGATGCCGATGAAGGTGCGCTGCTGCGTCGGATTGAGGATGGCGGTGACGATGCCGAGCACCTCGCCGTCCATGTTGATCAGCGGCCCGCCCGAATTGCCCGGGTTGGCGGCGGCGTCGAACTGGATCAGGTTGCCGAGCTCCTGCTTGCCCTCCGGCGAGCGGAACGAGCGCTTCAGGCCCGACACCACGCCGGCCGACACGGAAGGGCCGATGCCGAAGGGGAAGCCGACAGCGGCGACCTGGTCGCCCGACTGCAGGTCGCCGGTGGAGGTCATGGTGGCGGCGATCAGGTCGTCCGGAATCTTCTTCGCCTGCAGCACGGCGAGGTCGTTCTCCGGCTGTACGCCGGTGATGGTGGCGATCGACTCCAGCCCGTCGGAGAAGGTCACCTTGATGGTCTCGGCGCCGGCAACCACATGCAGGTTGGTCAGGATCACGCCCTTGTCGACGATCACCACGCCGGTGCCCACGCCGCGTTCGACCTCGGTGCCCGGCGGCGGGTCGGCTTCCGGCGCCTTGCCGCGCGCCATGTTGCGGCCGCGCTTTTCGGTCTTGGCCTCGGGGGTGGCGCGCTCGGTGCCGTAGCCGACCACGCGCACGACGGAGGGCCGCACGATGGCCGCGGCGCGTGCCGCCGGCGAGGGCAGGGTGTTGGTCTGGAGCGTGCGCAGCACCGCCGCGTCGATGTCCTTCTGGGTCAGCGTGTGGCCTCCCTGGCGCGACCAGAGCGCCGCGCCGCCTGCGCTGAGGGCGAGCACCAGGACCAGCAGGCCGGCGAAGGACTTGCGACCGGGCTCCCAGCGCCCCTTGGCCGCCGCCACAGGCGCCGGTGGCGCACCCGCGTCGGCGGGCGCAGGGTCCTCGCGGGGCGCGTCGGCGTCTTGCGACCCTTGCGGCGAGCGGCTGTAGAAAGCAGTCCTGCGCATCGACATCTCCGGCGAAGAGTGACGTGAAGAAATCACGGTAGCACGCTTTGTGCCGCCTTGCATACGTTCGGGCATCATCGTGCGATGGCGTCCTTCATCGATACACACTGTCACCTGGATGCACCTGAATTCGGCGACGAAGCGGCCGCCGTGCGCCAGCGCGCCAGCGCCGCGGGGGTGGCGCTGTGCGTCATTCCCGCGGTCGCCGTCTTCAATTTCGACACCGTCCGCACGCTGGCGCATCGGCAGGGCGATGCCTATGCCCTCGGCGTCCATCCGCTGTGCACCGGCGATGCGCAGGAGGCCGACCTGCAGACGCTCGATGCCGCGCTGGCTGCCCGGCGCGACGACCCGCGCCTGGTGGCCGTCGGCGAGATCGGGCTCGACTACTTCGTGCCCGGGCTCGACGGACCGAAGCAGGAGCATTTCTTTCACGCGCAATTGCAGCTGGCTCGGGCATACGACTTGCCGGTGGTGATCCATGTGCGCCGCTCGGTCGACAAGGTGCTCAAGCACCTGCGGCAGGTCGGCGCGGGGCGCCCGTGGCGGGGCATCGCTCATGCATTCAACGGCAGCGAGCAGCAGGCCAAGGCGTGCCTGGACCTCGGGCTGAAGCTGGGCTTCGGCGGCACGCTGACCTTCGAGCGTGCGCTGCAGGTGCGGCGCCTGGCAACCGTGCTGCCGCTGGACGCGATCGTGATGGAAACCGACGCGCCGGACATCCAGCCGCACTGGCTCTACCGCACGCGCGAGGCCCGCGAAGCCGGCGTGGCGCAGGGACGCAACGAGCCGGCCGAACTGCCGCGCATCGCGCAAGTCCTGGCCGAGCTGCGCGGCATCACGCACGACGAACTCGCGCAGGCGAGCACGCGCAACGCGTTGGACGCATTGCCTCGCCTGTCTTCGTTGTTGATACCGTCAGGCGGTGGTCAGGTGCACGTGTAGGTCGACAGCCCGTTGCGGAAAAAATTACTTCGCGATCGGGCACGGGTTGTCATCCGCACTTTCGCGTCGCCCGTTGTTCTCTCGGTGCGGCATAACCGTAACTACAACGCAACAAGGAGCTTTCCATGACCTCGTCCCTCTTCCGTTCCATCCCTGCTGTCCTGGCACTGGGCCTCGCCTCCATCGGCTTCTCCGCGGCTGCGCAAACGCCGGCTCCGGCACCTGCCGTGGCACCTGCTGCCGCACCCGCACCCACCGTGACCGAGAAGGTCGGGCAAGGCACCAAGAAGGCCTACCACGCCACGAAGCGCACCGCCAAGAAGGCCGGTCATGCCACGGCCAACGGTGCTCGCAAGGCAGGCGGCGCGGTTGCGAACGTCGGCCACAAGACGGCTGATGGCATGCGCAGCGCCGGCCACAAGATCGGTGAGAAGATCCCCGGCACCGCCGAGAATGCAGCCGCCAAGAAGCCCTGATCGCGTGACCGGCTCCAACCGGCCCGACCCCTTGAAAAACCCGCCGCGGCGGGTTTTTTCTCGTTCGCCTTTCGACGCCCCACTCGAGGGCCTGGTGCCGATCGTCTCGCGCCGGACGGTGGTGCTGGTGCTGGGCAGCTTTCCGAGCGCCCGTTCGCTGGCGGAGGGGCGCTACTATGCCCACCCGCAGAACCACTTCTGGAAGATCTTGCAAGCCCTCTGGCCCTCCCATCCCCTGCCCCCGGACACTGCATCCGCCGAGCGCGCCGACTGGCTGCTGCAGCACGGCCTCGGCCTGTGGGACGTCTACGGCAGCTGCCAGCGCGAAGGCAGCCTCGATGCGTCGATCCGCGACGCGGTGCTGAACGATTTCGCCGGCCTCGACGTGCCGCGGCTCGCCGCCATCGCGCACAACGGCGCCGAGAGCTTCCGCCACGCGCCGAAAGTGATCGACGCCTTGCGCGACAGCGGCCACGGCATGCTGCCGGCCTACAAGCTGCCGTCCACCAGCCCGGCGCATGCGGCGATGTCCTTCGAGCGCAAGTGCGAGGCCTGGCACGACGTGTTCGCACGGCACGGGCTGGTCGCGTGATGGCGGCGCGCACGCCGGCCCTGCCCGAGGTCAACTTCTCCGATTGGGGCGACGTCCGCTACCTGCACCTCGGCACGGAGTGGGTGCAGGGCTCGATGAAGATCGATGCGCCCTTCGAGATCGAACTGGAATATGTGCAGCGCATGATGGCCTGGCTGCTCTTCGTCGAGCCCTCGAGCGTCATGAACCGCCATGCGATGCAGCTGGGCCTGGGCGCGGCCACGCTCACCAAGTTCAGCCGCAAGCCATTGCGCATGCGCACGACGGCCGTCGAGCTCAATCCGCAGGTCGTCGCGGCCTGCCGCGGCTGGTTCAAGCTGCCGGCCGACGACGCCAAGCTGCGCGTGGTGCTGGCCGATGCCGGCACCGAGATCCGCAAGCCCGAGTGGCAGGGCACGGTCGATGCGCTGCAGGTCGACCTGTACGACCACGAGGCCGCCGCACCGGTGCTCGACAGCGAAGCCTTCTACGCCGACTGCCGCGCGCTGCTGACCGAGGACGGCTGCATGACGGTCAACCTGTTCGGCCGTTCGTCGAGTTACGAACGCAGCCTGGAGAAGATCGCCGCCGCCTTCGGCACCGAGGCCGTCTGGGCCTTCAAGCCGACGCGCGAGGGCAACACCGTCGTGCTGGCGCAGCGCACGCCGACCCGGCCCAGGCGCGACGCACTTGCCGAGCGGGCGCAGACCATCCAGACTCGCTGGGGTCTGCCCGCGCCGAAATGGCTGCGCGTCTTCAAGCCCTTGTCATGAGTGTCGTCTCGCCACCCGCCGCCGCTGCCCGCCACGAAGGCCCGCTCGATCTGCGCTTGCTGATCGAGTGGCTGGCCACCGACGGCGTCATCTCGCCGCACGAGGCCAAGCGCACCATCGCGCGCTGCGCGCAGGCCGAGAGCCGGCAGGCGCCGCTGGTGCGGCTCGCGAATGTCGCGATGACGCGCGAGAAGGATGGCAAGCCGCTCGACCTCGAAATGCTGACCGAATGGCTGGCCGGGCGCGCCGCGCTGCAGTACCTGCGCATCGACCCGCTCAAGGTCGACGTGGGCAAGGTGGCCGACACCATGAGCGCGGCCTATGCCGAGCGCCACAAGGTGCTGCCGGTGCAAGTCACGCCCAGCGAAGTGGTGGTGGCCACGGCCGAGCCCTTCCTGACCGACTGGATTTCCGAGGTCGAGCGGCAGTCGCGCCGCGCGGTGCGCCGCGTGGTGGCCAACCCGGCCGACATCCAGCGCTACACGGCCGAGTTCTTCGCACTGGCCAAGTCGGTGCGGGCGGCGCAGAAGGCCGGCGGCAATGCGGGTGGTGCCAGCTTCGAGCAACTGGTGGAGCTCGGCAAGAGCAACAAGCAGCTCGACGCCAACGACCAGAGCGTGGTGCAGGTGGTCGACTGGCTGTGGCAGTACGCCTTCGACCAGCGCGCCAGCGACATCCACCTGGAACCGCGGCGCGAGCAGGGCGTGGTGCGCTTTCGCATCGACGGCGTGCTGCACCCGGCCTACCAGATGCCCATGGGCGTGATGAACGCGATGGTCGCGCGCATCAAGCTGCTCGGCCGCATGGACGTGGTCGAGAAGCGCCGGCCGCTCGACGGTCGCATCAAGACCCGCAACATGCGCGGCGACGAGGTCGAGATGCGCCTGTCGACCCTGCCCACCGCCTTCGGCGAGAAGATGGTGATGCGGATCTTCGACCCCGACACCGCGGTGAAGGACCTCGACGCGCTGGGCTTCGCGCAGCACGACGCCAAGCGCTGGGAACAGCTCGTCACGCGGCCGCACGGCATCATCCTGGTGACCGGGCCGACCGGCTCGGGCAAGACCACCACGCTGTACTCCACGCTCAAGCGGGTGGCGACCGAAGAAGTCAACGTCAGCACCATCGAGGACCCGATCGAAATGATCGAGCCCTCTTTCAACCAGACGCAGGTGCAGCCGCAACTCGACTTCGGCTTCACCGAGGGCCTGCGCGCGTTGATGCGGCAGGACCCGGACATCATCATGGTCGGCGAAATCCGCGACCTCGCCACCGCCGACATGGCGGTACAGGCCGCGCTCACCGGCCACCTGGTGTTCAGCACGCTGCACACCAACGATGCACCGAGCGCGATCACCCGGCTGATGGAACTGGGCGTGCCCTCGTACCTGATCAACGCGGTGATGCTCGGCGTGCTGGCGCAGCGGCTGGTGCGCACGCTGTGCCCGCTGTGCAAGCAGCCCGACGAGTCGGTCACGCGCGAGAAGCTCGCCGAGTTCGTCGCACCCTGGCAGATCACCGGCTCGGTGCGCGCCTACCGGCCGGTGGGTTGCGTGGACTGCCGCATGACCGGCTACATGGGCCGCATGGGCCTGTACGAACTGCTCAGCATCAGCGAGGAGTTCAAGGCCCGGGTCAACAAGGAGCCGGTCCTCTCGGCCCTGCGCCGCCAGGCCGTGACCGACGGCATGCGGCCGCTGCGGCTGGCCGGCGCGCTGCGGGTGGCCGAGGGCGTGACCACCATCCAGGAAGTGCTGAGCGCGACGCCTCCGCTGGAATAGGCAGTCTCGGGGTAACCCTAACTCGTCGCTAGGTGGAATCCACATCGACCTGACGAGACCCTGACCACACAATCGTCCGTTCGAATTTTTCGAGGAGATTGTTCGTGAGAATCAAAAGTCAGAAGGACTTTTTCGCGGGGCTGATGTTCGCCATCGTCGGCGGCGCCTTCGCTTGGGGGGCCTCGACCTACAACGTCGGCAACGGCGCGCGGATGGGTCCCGGTTACTTCCCGCTGATGCTGGGCGTCGTGATGACGCTGATCGGCATCGGCATCATGTTCACCGGCCTGACCGTCGAAACCGAGGACGGCGAGAAGATCGGCAAGTGGGCCTGGAAGCAGATCATCTTCATCATCGGCGCCAACCTGGCCTTCGGCATTCTGCTCGGGGGCCTGCCGACCCTCGGCGTGCCGGCCATGGGCTTGATCATCGCCATCTATGCGCTGGTGATCATCGCGAGCCTGGCCGGCAGCGAGTTCAATTTCAAGAAGGTGCTGGTGCTGGCGACCGTGCTGGCCATCGGCAGCTACATCGCCTTCATCTGGGCGCTCAAGCTCCAGATCCAGGTCTGGCCGACCTTCATCACCGGCTGAGAACGCGACATGGAACTCTTTACCAATCTCTCCCTGGGTTTTGGCGTCGCCTTCACCTTCACGAACCTGCTGTACTGCCTGGCCGGCTGCATTCTGGGCACGCTGATCGGCGTGCTCCCCGGCATCGGCCCGGTCGCGACCATCGCGATGCTGTTGCCCGCCACCTATGCGCTGCCCCCGGTGTCGGCACTCATCATGCTGGCCGGCATCTACTACGGCGCCCAGTACGGCGGCTCGACCACCGCCATTTTGGTCAACCTGCCGGGTGAATCGTCTTCGGTGGTGACCGTCATCGACGGCTACCAGATGGCGCGCAAGGGCCGGGCGGGCCCCGCGCTCGCGGCCGCCGGCCTGGGCTCCTTCTTCGCCGGCTGCGTCGGCACGCTGATCCTGGCCGCCTTCGCGCCGCCGCTGACCGAGCTGGCCTTCAAGTTCGGCCCGGCCGAGTACTTCTCGCTGATGATCCTCGGCCTGATCGGCGCGGTGGTGCTGGCGTCGGGCTCGCTGCTCAAGGCCATCGCGATGATCGTGCTGGGCCTGCTGCTCGGCCTGGTCGGCACCGACGTGAATTCGGGCGTGGCCCGCTTCAGCTTCGACGTGCCTGAACTGACCGACGGCATCGGCTTCGTGGCCATCGCCATGGGTGTGTTCGGCTATGGCGAAATCATCGCCAACCTCTCGCGCCCCGAAGAAGAGCGCGAAGTGTTCACCGCCAAGGTGAAGGGCCTGTTCCCGACCAAGGAAGACTTCAAGCGCATGACGCCTGCCGTGCTGCGTGGCACGGCGCTGGGCGCTTCGCTCGGCATCCTGCCCGGCGGCGGTGCGCTGCTGGCGGCTTTCGCGGCCTACACGATCGAGAAGAAGACCAAGTTGCATCCGGGCGAAGTGCCCTTCGGCAAGGGCAACATCCGCGGCGTCGCGGCGCCCGAGGCGGCCAACAACGCCGGTGCGCAGACCTCCTTCATCCCGCTGCTGACGCTGGGCATCCCGCCCAACGCCGTGATGGCGCTGATGGTCGGCGCCATGACCATCCACAACATCCAGCCCGGCCCGCAGGTGATGACCAGCAACCCGGAACTGTTCTGGGGCCTGATCGCCTCGATGTGGATCGGCAACGCGATGCTGGTGATCCTGAACCTGCCGCTGATCGGCATGTGGATCAAGCTGCTGTCGGTGCCCTACAAGTACCTCTTTCCCGCGATCGTGCTGTTCTGTGCCGTCGGGGTCTACTCGACCAACAACAACACCTGGGACATCTGGATGGTGGGCGGCTTCGGCTTCATCGGCTACCTGTTCTTCAAGCTGGGGTGCGAACCCGCGCCGCTGCTGCTGGGCTTCATCCTCGGGCCGATGATGGAAGAGAACCTGCGCCGTGCGCTGCTGCTGTCGCGGGGCGACTGGAGCGTGTTCCTGACGCGCCCAATCTCGGCCACGCTGCTCGGCGCCGCCTTGTTGCTGCTGGTCATCGTGCTGCTGCCGGCGGTGAAGTCGAAGCGCGAAGAGGCTTTCGTCGAGGAGTAGCGCCGACGCTGCGCTGCATTCCCAAAGCCCCGTGGCCTGCGCCCCGGGGCTTTTTTCATGGCTTCATGTGTTGCCGCGCCATGGCGAGGAAGGCCATCGCCGCAGGGCTCAGCGGGTGCTTGGCCAGCCGGACCGCCACCACCGGGAATTCGAGCGCAGGCCGGACGACCCGCACCGCGCGCAGCCGCGCCGGCATCAGCACCTCGACGTACTGCGGCAGCAGCGCGACGCCGGCACCGGCCTGCACCAGGCCGAAGGCGGTCGAGAGCATCGACACGTGGTGCGCGACCACCGGGTAGACATTGGCGACGCTCGCGAGCTGGCGGCTGATGGCGCGCCACACGTTGGCGTCGGGGTTGACGTGGATGAACGGCAACCCGTCGAGTGCCCGGCCCTCGACTTCGGCATGCCGGGCGAGCGGATGGTCGTCGCGAAGGAAGAGCGCCATGCGGGCGCTGAACAGCGCTTCGGTCGCGAGCCCGGATTGCTTCTGCCCGATGTCCGAGCCGAAGCCGAGGTCGGCCTCGCGCGAGAGGACGCGCGACACCATCTGCTCGGCCGTGCTGTCGAGAAGCGTGGCGCCCAACTGCGGATGGGTGTGTGAAAAGCGCCCCAGCACCGGCGGCATCAGCGTGCCGGCGGTCAGGTGACCGACCGCCAGCACCACGCGCCCTTCGCTGAGTTGCGACTGCGAGCGGCACACCCCGACCGACTCGTCGATCAGGCGCAACGCGCGCAGGCTGGTGTCGGCCATCATCTGGCCCGCATCCGTGAGCCGGATGCGCCGCCCGCGCACCACCAGTGGCTGACCGAGCTCCTCTTCCATGCGCCGCACCAGGTGGCTGATGGCGGGCTGCGTCAATTGCAACGCTTCCGCCGCGAGCGTGAAGCTGCCGGTGTCCGCAATGGCGGCCAACGCGCGCAGCTGCTGCAGCGAGACCGCTTCGGCGCTCTGCTTTGCCATAAACACGACTCATAGTTGAATAAGCGGGATTATCTGTCGGCATGACGCTGCGGTGCATAGCATTCGAGGCTGATCCATCCAGTACAGAATCCAGCACCATGAATCGAATCCGGTTTCTTCAAGCCATGGCGGTCGCGATCTGCGTCGCGGCATCGACTGCGAGCCTGGCGCAGCAGGGCTACCCGAACAAGCCGATCCGGTTGATCGTGCCGTTCCCGGCCGGCGGCGCGACCGACCTGTTTGCGCGCACGTTGTCGCAGAAGATGGGCGAGAAGCTCGGCAATTCGGTGGTCATCGACAACAAGCCCGGCGCGGGCGGTTCCATCGGGTCGGACCTGGCGGCCAAGGCGCCGGCCGACGGCTACACGCTGCTGCTGGCGACCACCAGCACGCATTCGATCGGCCCGGCGCTCGGGGCCCGCCTGCCCTACGACGCAGTGCGCGACTTCACGCCGATCAACCACGTCGGCAACGCGCCCAGCATCATGCTGGTGCCGAACGCATCGCCTGCGAAGACGGTGCGCGAGTGGGTCGACTACGCCAGGAAGAATCCGGGCAAGCTCAACTATGCGTCCAGCGGCAACGGCACCATCGTGCAACTCACGGCCGAGCTGTTCAAGTCGCAGGCCGGCCTGTTCGTCACGCACATTCCGTACAAGGGCACGGCGCTGGCCATCCCCGACCTGATTGCCGGCAACATCGACGTGATGTTCGACTCGCTGCCCACCGGCATGCCGCATGTGCGCGACGGTCGATTGCGCGCGCTGGGCGTGACCTCGCTCAAGCGCAGCCCGCTGGCGCCCGAGCTCCCGCCGATCGCCGACACGCTGCCGGGCTTCGAGTCCAGCACCTGGTTCGGGCTGTACGGCCCGCGGGGGTTGCCGGCGGACATCGTCGCGCGCATCAACACGGCTGCCAACCAGGCGTTGGTGGACCCGGAGGTCAAGGACAAGCTCGCGCGCCTCGGAATCGAGCCAGTCGGCAGCACGCCGCCGCAGCTCGTGAAGATGGTGGCCGACGACGCGGCCAAGTGGAAGAAGATCATCATCGATCGCAAGATCAGCAACGAATAGCCAGTGCCACGCTGAATTTTTCAGGCATTTTGAAAGCTCGGTATGAAGTTCGACTACGCCAATCCCTATCTTTCCACCCGCATCCCCGTGTTTGCGCGCAACGTGGTGTCGACCTCGCACCCGTTGGCCGCGCAGGCCGGGTTGCGCATCCTGCAGCAGGGCGGCAATGCGGTCGACGCCGCCGTCGCCACCGCTGCCGTCATGACGCTGGTCGAGCCGGTGAGCAACGGGCTGGGCAGCGACGCCTTCGCCATCCTCTGGGACGGTGAGCAACTGCACGGGCTCAACGCCTCGGGCCCGGCGCCCAAGGCCTGGACGCCCGAGTACTTCAAGGCCAAGTACGGCGCCGACGCCGCGACGCCGCCGATGCGCGGCATCGACTCGGTCTCCGTGCCCGGCGCGGTGCGCGGCTGGGTGGCGCTCAGCGACCGCTTCGGCAAGCTGCCCTTCGCCGACCTGCTGGCGCCGGCCATCGACATCGCCGAGCGCGGCTACCTGATGCCGCCGGTGGTGCAGCAGAAGTGGGCGGCTGCCACGCCGGTGCTCCAGTCGATGCCCGGCTTTGCACAGGCCTTCCTGCCCTGGGGCCGCGCGCCCGAGGTGGGCGAGCTGTTTCGCTTCGCCGCCGCCGCGCGCGCGCTCAAGGCCATTGCCCGCACCAAGGGCGAGGCCTACTACAGCGGCGAGATTGCCGAGGCGCTCGCGAAGTTTTCGGCCGAGCAGGGCGGCTCGCTCACCGTGGCCGACCTCGCGGCCTACCAGCCCGAGTGGGTCCAGCCGATCTCGCGCGACTACCGCGGCCACACGCTGCACGAGATTCCGCCCAACGGCCAGGGCATTGCGGCGCTGATCGCGCTCGGCATCCTCGAGAAGTTCGACATCGCTTCGCTGCCGGTCGACTCGGTCGCTTCGCAGCATCTGCAGATCGAGGCCATGAAGCTGGCCTTCGCCGATGTCTACCGCTACGTGTCGGAGCCATCGTCGATGACGGTGACCCCCGCGCAAATGCTCGATGACGCGTATCTCGCATCCCGTGCCAGACTCATCGACGTGAAAAAGGCACAGGACTTCAAGGCCGGCAACCCCGTCAAGGGCGGCACCATCTACCTCACCGCGGCGGACGAGAGCGGCATGATGGTGAGCTTCATCCAGAGCAACTACATGGGCTTCGGCTCGGGCTGCGTGGAGCCGAGCTTCGGCATCAGCCTGCAGAACCGCGGTCACGGCTTCAGCCTCAAGGCCGACAGCCCGAACGTGGTGGCGCCGGGCAAGCGGCCGTTCCACACCATCATCCCGGCCTTCCTCACCAAGGACGGCCAGCCGGTCATGAGCTTCGGCGTGATGGGCGGCAACATGCAGCCCCAGGGCCACATGCAGACGCTGGTGCGCATGCTCGACTACAAGCAGAACCCGCAGGCCGCCTGCGACGCGCCGCGCTGGCGCTTCAACGCGGGACTCGAGATCAACGTCGAGGCCGCGATGAACCCGGCCGCCGTGCAGGGCCTGCGCGACCTGGGCCATCAACTCGACGTGATCGACGATTCGTACCAGGACTTCGGCGCCGGCCAGTTCATCTGGCGCGCGGGGGATCCGTCGGTCGAAGGCTACGTGGCGGCCAGCGATCCGCGGCGCGATGGCTTGGCGGCAGGGTACTGACGCATCCATGTCTTCGGAGTCGATCGCGCCGGCTCCTGCGGCGCATGAGAAGCCGCTTGCCGCGGGGCTGGCGCTGGCCACCTTCGGCGCCATCGCCTTCAGCGGCAAGGCGATCATCGTCAAGCTGGCCTACCGCTACGGCGTCGATGCGGTCACGCTCATCATGCTGCGCATGCTGTTCGCGCTGCCGCTCTTCGTGGGCATGGCGTGGTGGGCCGGGCGCGGCAAGGCGCCGCTGACGCGGCGCGACTGGCTGGGCGTGCTGGGGTTGGGCTTCTCGGGCTACTACCTGGCGAGCTTCCTCGACTTCGCGGGGCTGGCGTACATCACGGCCAGCCTCGAGCGGCTCATCCTGTACCTCAACCCGACGCTGGTGCTGATCTTCGGCTGGATCGCCTACCGCCGGCGCATCACGCGCTGGCAGGTGCTCGGCATGGCCATCAGCTACGCCGGCGTGCTGCTGGTGTTCGGCCACGAGGTGCAGTTGGGGCAGAGCGCCGCGGCGGCCTGGGGCACGCTGCTGGTCTTCCTGAGCGCGGTGAGCTATGCGGTCTACCTCGTCGCGAGCGGCGAGTTCGTCAAGCGCCTGGGCTCGCTGCGGCTGGTCGGCCTGGCGACCAGCGTGGCGTGCCTGCTGTGCATCGCGCAGTTTCTCGTACTGCGGCCGGTGAGCGGGGTGTTCGACCTGGCGCCGCAGGTCATCTGGCTGTCGGTGCTGAATGCGACTCTCTGCACCGCGGTGCCGGTGCTCTCGGTCATGATGGCGATCGAGCGCATCGGCGCGCCCATGGCGGCACAGACCGGCATGGTCGGGCCGATGTCGACCATCCTCATGGGTGTGGTGATCCTGGGCGAACCGTTCACCGCGTGGACCGCGGCCGGCACGGTGCTGGTGATCGCCGGAATTTTTGTCTTCACACGAACAGGGCGCTAGGCCCGAAGGAAACACAGATGGATTTCGGAATCGCGGGCCGCACGGCCCTGGTATGCGGCGGCAGCAAGGGCCTGGGCCTGGGCTGTGCCGAAGCGCTGGTGCGCGAAGGTGTGAACGTGGTGGTGGTGGCGCGCGGCGCCGACGCACTCAAGGCAGCGGCCCAACGGCTCGAAGTTGCTGCAGCCGGTTCGCCCAAGCCCTTCGTGAAGACGGTCGCCGCCGACATCACGACGCCCGAAGGCCGTGCCGCGGCCTTCGCCGCGCACGCCGACTACGACATCGTCGTGACCAACGCCGGCGGTCCGCCGCCCGGTGATTTCCGCGACTGGGACCGCGAGGCCTGGATCAAGGCGGTCGATGCCAACATGCTCACGCCCATCGAACTCATCAAGGCCACGGTCGACGGCATGGCCGCACGCGGCTACGGCCGCATCGTGAACATCACGTCGAGCTCGGTGAAGTCGCCGATCGACATCCTGGGCCTGTCCAACGGCGCGCGCAGCGGCCTCACGGGCTTCGTGGCCGGCGTGGCGCGCACGGCGATCGCGGCCAAAGGCGTGACCATCAACAACCTGCTGCCAGGTTCCTTCGACACCGACCGCCTGAAGGGCAACATGGCGGGTGCGGCTCAGAAGTCGGGCCTGGACGTCGACACCGTGCGCGCCAATCGCCAGAAGACGATTCCCGCCGGCCGCTTCGGCAACCCGGAAGAGTTCGGCGCCATCTGCGCCTTCCTGTGCAGCCTGCAGGCCGGCTACATGACCGGCCAGAACGTGCTGACCGACGGCGGCGCGTACCCCGGCACCTACTGACCCCGGCGCTGGCGACGCAAGGCTCAGTTGATCGCGAAGGCGAGCACCACGGCGCCGACCGCCAAGCCAGCCAGCCCGAACAGGAACAGCAGCTCGGCCCGGCGTTCGTGGCGGACACCGGGTGGTCCCGCGCGGATCGACATGAACGACAGCACGGCGCTTGCCAGGAAGACCAGCGCGTCGATGGCCAGCAGCTTGTCGACCGCCAGCCGGGCGCTCGTCGTGTGGCCCAGGTGGCCGATCGTCAGGACCGTCATGCAGGCCCCGATCATCGTGGCCGAGGTCGGCAGGATGTGCGCCGACAGTCCGCGCGATGGTGGGGTTTCCGGATTGGGCGTCATGTCGGCGCACTGTGGTCGGCGGGACTTAAGCCGGTCTTAAAGGAACGCCACGTGGCGCGTGCAGCGTGGCCGTCAGCGCGCTGCCGTTCGGCGTGACGACAGCACGATGCCACCCACGATCAGCGCGAAGGCCAGCGCGTGGTGGCCGTGCGGCACCTCGCCCAGAAAGGTGGCCGACAGCAGGGCAGCGAACAGCGGCGTCAGGTTGAGGAAGAAGGCGGCCGTCTTCGGGCCGGCGCGCTGCGCACCGGCACCCCAGCAGCGGAAGGCCAGGAGGGCCGGGCCGACCGCGATGAAAACCAGCGCGGCGGCCAGCCACCCGCTCCAGTGGACATACATCGCGCCGGCGGCCCATTCGCCGGCCGCGAACAGTCCCGACCACCCCAGGCCGAACACCATCTGCGCCATGAGGAAGGCCGACCAGTCCTGGCGCAGGCCTGCGGGCTCGCTGGTGCCCACGAGCATCCAGCTGTACACCGACCAGGCGAGCACGGCCAGCAGGATGTAGAGGTCACCCGGCACCAGCCGCAGCGCGGCCAGATGGCGCCAGTCGCCCTGGCTCAGCACCAGCAGCACGCCAAGCATCGAGACCGCTGCGCCAGCGATCTCGAAACGCGTGGCGCGCTGGCCGAAGAAGAGCGTGCCCATCAGCAGCATCCAGAACGGCGCGCTGGACGTGACCAGCGTCACGTTCAGCGGCGTCGAAGTCTGCAGCGCCAGGTACTGGAAGGCGTTGTAGATGCCCACGCCCAGCAGCCCAAGCACGCTGTAGCGCCGCCAGTGGCGCCACATCGGGTGATCGCACCGCAGCACCCCGTGCGCCAGCGGCAGCAGCATGACGAAGGCCAGCACCCAGCGGATGAAGTTCAGCGTGAGCGGGGAGGCGACGTCCTTCAGCATGCGGCCGAGCACCGCGTTGGCGGCCCACAGCAGCGGCGGCGTGGCGAGGAGGACGATGGTGGCGGGGGTGAGGCGAGACGGATGCATGGGCGCGAGGAAGAGCGGGCCTCTCGATTGTCCCTTCTGCGCGCGACGGGTCCGGCCGTGGCACGATCGCGGGCTGTCGACCCCGTCCCTTCTGCAGGAGCCCCTTCCCATGAGCAAAGCCGTTCGCATCGACCGCCCCGGCGGTCCCGAGGAACTCAAGATCGTCGACGTCGAGGTCGGCGAGCCCGGCCCCGGCGAGATCCGCATCCGCCACAAGGCCGTCGGCCTCAACTTCATCGACACCTACCAGCGCAGCGGGCTCTATCCGTTCGCGATGCCGCTGCAGCTGGGCATGGAAGCCTCGGGCGTGGTCGAGGCGGTGGGCGAGGGTGTGACGCACCTGAAAGTCGGCGACCGCGCCGCCTATGCCAGCGGACCGCCCGGCGCCTACAGCGAGTTGCGCGTGATGCCGGCCAAGAACGTGTGCAAGCTGCCCGACGCCATCTCCTTCGAGACCGGCGCAGCCATGATGCTCAAGGGCCTGACCGCGCAGTACCTGCTGAAGAAGACGCTGCCGGCCGAAGGCCTGCAGGCGGGCGACTTCATCGTGTTCCATGCGGCTGCCGGCGGCGTCGGTCTGATCGCCTGCCAGTGGGCCAAGGCGCTCGGCCTGCAGCTCATCGGCACGGCCGGCTCCGACGCCAAATGCCAACTGGCGCTCAAGCATGGCGCGGCGCACGCGATCAACTACAGCACCGAGAACTTCGCCGAGCGCGTGAAGGCGATCACCGGTGGCAAGGGCGTGAAGGTGGTGTACGACTCGGTCGGCAAGGACACCTACGAAGGCTCGATCGACTGCCTGCGGCCCTTCGGCCTGCTGGCGGTCTTCGGCAACGGCTCGGGCCCGGTGCCGCCGATCAACCTGGGCACCTTGGCATCGAAGGGATCGCTCTACGTGACACGGCCGACGCTGTTCACCCACATCGCCACGCGCGAGGCCACGCAGGCGATGGCCGACGATCTGTTCGCGGTGGTGCAGAGCGGCGCGGTGAAGATCCCGATCGCGCAGCGCTATGCGCTGGAAGACGTGCAGCAGGCGCACCGCGACCTGGAAGCGCGCAAGACCACCGGCTGCACCATCCTCACGCTGTAGCCGCGGCCATCACCGCGGTCTCGCGCACCAGCCGCCACACGCGCTGCGCCAGCGGCGACGGCGCGCGGTTGCGGCGGTGCACCAGCATCACGCGGCGCTCGATGCGTGGCACCAGCGGCAGCGATACCAGCGTGCCGAGCCCGCCGGGTGGCACGGCCAGTGCCGGCATCACGCTGATGCCGATGCCCGCCTCGACCATGCGGAACACCGTCGTCGGGTGGCCCAGCTGTTGCGCCACCTCGGCCTGCACGCCATGGCGGGCCAAGGCATCGTCGATCAGCCGGCGGCTGCCCGACGCATGGTCGAGCAGCACCAGCGGATGGCCGGCCAGCGCCGACCAGCGCACCGTCTTGCGCGTGGCCAGCGGATGGCCCGCGGGCACCACCAGCACGAAGGGGTCGTTCAGGATCGTCTCGGCCGTGAGGTCGTCGGTGGCCGAGGGCTCGATCACCACGCCGAAGTCGACCTCGCCGGCACGCACGCTGTCCAGCGCGTCCTGCTGGATGCGGTCGAGCAGCACCAGCTGGATGTCGGGTTCCTGCTGCGCGCAGGCCGCGATGCAGGCCGGCATGAGCTGCGCCGACAGCGTCGGGCTGCTGGCCACGCGGACCTTGCCGCGTCGCGCGCTGGCCATGCCACGCACGTCGAGCAGCGTCTGGTCGAGCTCGTCTAGCACGCGCTCGAGCCGGGCCGCCAACGACTGGCCGGCATCGGTCAGCACCACCTCGCGCGTGGTGCGGTCCAGCAGCTTCAGGCCGACCTGCGATTCGAGCTCGAGGATCGCGCGGCTCACTGCGGGCTGGGTCAGCGCCACCGCGTCGCCCGCGCGGCTGAAATTGCGCTCGGCTGCGACGGCGAGGAAAACCCGGAGCTGGCGCAGCGTGACATTCATGCGCTGAAATCATATATCTATCAGATAAATCCATTTCTCTTTCGATGGTGTCACGGGCCCAATGGGCGCATGGCCCGTTCACGCTACCTCCCCGACAACTTCACTCTCGCCCTGGTCACGACCGTGGCGCTGGCCAGCCTGCTGCCCGCCTCGGGCAGCACGGCGCACTTTTTCGAGCGGCTCACCACCGTGGCCATCGGGCTGCTCTTCTTCCTGCATGGCGCCAAGCTGTCGCGCGAGGCGATCGTGCAGGGCGTCGGCCACTGGCGCCTGCACCTGCTGGTGCTGGCCTGCACCTTCGTGCTGTTCCCGGCGCTCGGATTGGCGCTGCGACCGGTGCTGGAGCCCCTGGTGACGCCCGCGCTCTACACCGGCGTGCTCTACCTCTGCGTGCTGCCGGCCACGGTGCAGTCGGCCATCGCCTTCACCTCGCTGGCACGGGGCAACGTGCCAGCGGCCATCTGCAGCGCGTCGGCCTCGACGCTGCTCGGGGTCTTCGTCACGCCGCTGCTGGTCGGCTTGATCGTGACGACTGGCGCCAGCAGCTCAGCCTCGCTCGACGCGATCGGCCGCATCTTGCTGCAACTGATGGCGCCCTTCGTGGTCGGGCATTTGCTGCGGCCTTGGATCGGCGCCTGGGTGAAGCGGCACGCGTCGACGCTCACGCTGGTCGACCGCGGCTCGATCCTGCTGGTGGTCTATACGGCGTTCAGTGCAGCGGTGATCGAAGGCCTGTGGAAGCAGGTGTCGCCTACCGCGCTGGCGGGCCTGTTCGTGGTGCTGGCCGTGCTGCTGGCGCTCGCGCTGACCTCGACGACGTGGATGGCCCGCAAGTTCGGCTTCGACAAGGCCGATGAGGTGACCATCGTGTTCTGCGGGTCCAAGAAGAGCCTGGCGAGCGGCGTGCCGATGGCGCATGTGCTGTTCGCCGCGAGCGCCGTGGGCACCGTCGTGCTGCCCGTCATGCTGTTCCACCAGATGCAGCTGATGGTCTGCGCGGTGCTGGCCCAGCGCTATGCGCGCCGCCCGGTGGACGAGGCGCCTGCGGCCGTCGCCAAGCCGGCCTGACGGCTTGACGGCCTGAGTGCAGCCCCTCCGTCGCTCAGGGGTTGTCGAGCGGGTGCAGGCGCGATTCGCGCAGCCGGCTCGGGGCCAGCGCGCCGGCCGAGTCGAGGATCGGGTAGGCGATCGAGCAAATGTGCGAGTTGATGCGCTTCAAGTCGCTGATCAGGTCGATGTGCAGCGAGCTGGTCTCCATGCTCGGCGCGGTGCGGTCCATCAGCCGGCTCAGGTGGGTGGTGGCGTAGGCACGCTCCAGGTCGCGGAAACGCGCCTTCTCTTCCAGCAGCTTCTGCGCGTCGCGCACATTGCCGTTCAGGAAGACGCTCATGCCCAGGCGCAGGTTCGCCACCAGCCGCTCATGCAGCTCGACAATCTCGGCCATGCCGGCCGGCGAGAAGTTGCGCTGCGGCTTGATCTTCTTGTCCTCGATGTCGATGATCACGCGTTCGATGATGTCGCCCACCTGCTCCATGTTGATGGTGAAGCTGATGATGTCGGTCCAGCGCTTGCTCTCTTCTTCGCCCAGTGCCTCGCGCGAGATCTTCGTCAGGTAGTACTTGATGTCCGAGTAGAGCCGGTCGACCGTGTCGTCGAGCTTGCGCAGCTCCTCGGCCAGTTTCAGGTCGTTGTGGCGGATCACGTTGAGCATGCCGATCAGCATGGTCTCCACGATGTCGGCCTGGTGCAGTGCCTCGCGCGCGGCGTTCGAGATGGCGAGCGTGGGCGTCGACAGGGCGGACGGGTCCAGGTGCTGCGGCCGCGCGGTCGACGAGCCTTCCTTGGGCACCGGCAGCAGGCGCTTGACGAGTTCGGCCACCCAGCCGGTCAGGCCGATGAAGCCGATGCTCACCACCACGTTGAAGGCCAAGTGGTACAGCACGACCAGCTGCGTCGCGTCGGACACGTAGGCGCGCACATGCGTCAGGTACAGGCCAATGAAGGGCGCGGCCACCGTCACGCCGAGCAGCTTGAAGAGCAGGTTGCCGACTGTCACCTGCCGCACCGCGATGTCCGACTTGGCGGTGGTCAGCACCGCCAGCACGCCGCTGCCGAGGTTGGCGCCCAGCACCAGGCCCAGCGCCACGTCGAGCGGCACGACCGCCGAGGTCGCCATGGCGGCGACCAGCAGCACCACGGCCAGGCTCGAATACGCCACCACGGCCAGGGCGGCGCCGATGGTGATCTCCAGCAGCACGTCGCTGCTGATGGACACCAGCACCGCGCGCATGGCCGGCGAATCGAACAGCGGGCCGGTGGCCTGCACGACCAGTTGCAGTGCCAGCAGCATCAGGCCCAGTCCGATCAGGATGCGGCCGAAGCGGCCGGCGGGCGTGGCCGGCCGGGTGATCGAGAGCACGACGCCGGTGAAGATGAAGAGCGGCGACAGCCACGAGAGGTCGGTCGAGAACAGCACCGACATCAGCGCCGTGCCGACGTCGGCGCCACGCATCACGGCCAGCGCCGCCGGCAGGGTGATGAGCCCCTGGCCGACGAAGGACGAGGTCATGAGCGAGGTCGCGGTGCTCGACTGCACCAGCGCCGTCACGCCGATGCCCGACAGCGCGGCCGTGAAGCGGTTGCGCATGCTGCGCGCCAGGAACTTGCGCAGGTTGCCGCCGAACACGCGCAGTACGCCGGTGCGGACGAGGTGGGTGCCCCAGACGAGGAGCGCGACTGCTGCCAGCAGGTTCAGCAGGTGTTTCATGGACGGCGTGCGACTTTCTATTCTTCTGTTCGAGCCCTGATTGTCGGCACGGGTGGTGCCGCAAGGTGTCCGTCGAAGGCGGCACCGGGTTCAGTCAATCAAGGTCCCATTCTCGTGGAAAGGATAGGGGCCTTCGAACTCGCCCGAGGCGGCCAGGTGCGTGACCAGCCGTTCACCGTCCCAGGCATGCAGTCGGAAGCCCGGCGGCTCGAGCATCCACGCCGAGGGCGCTTCGGGGTCAAGGTCGAGCGCGACCTGGTGGCCCGGCGCCGGCGAGGTCGACGCGATGGTGCCGCCGAAGCGCACGTCGATGGCGCGGTGCAGGTGGCCGCAGATCACGCGCTCGACGTTCGGATGGCGCCCGACCAGCGCTTCGAGTTCGGCAGCGCCTTCGAGCAGGCCGATGTCGTCCATGTGGCCGATCAGCGTGCGAAAGGGCGGGTGGTGCATCGCGATGACGACTGGCTCGTGGCTGCATGCCTCAAGTTGCTTTTCGAGCCAGCCCAGGCGCTCAGCGTCGAGCGTGCCGTGGCTGTGGCCCGGCACGCAGGTGTCGAGCGTGAGCAGCCGGATGCCGCCGACCTTCACGCTGTACTGCACGAAGCCGCCGATGTCGCCCAGGTGAGCGTGCGTGGGGAAGCTGTGGCGCAACTGGTCGCGGTCGTCATGGTTGCCCGGCATCAGGTAGATCGGCATCGTGAGCGGCGCCAGCAGTTCGGCCATGTGCGCGTATTCGGCCGCACGGCCGAAATCGCTCAGGTCGCCGGTGATGACGACCGCGTCGGGCGCCTGCCGCAGGCGCAGCACGCTCTGCACCGCGCGCTGGAGGTAGGGCGCGGTGTCGATGCGGCCATAGGCCAGGCGGCCGGGTTCGCGGATGTGGAGGTCGGTGAGTTGGACGAGAACGGTGGGGGTCATTGGAGTACCTTCGTGCGGCCGGGCGTCGCTCATGCGGCGGCGGCTTCCTGCGATGTCATGAGCCGGTCGGGGTGGATGCGCACGCCGACTTCGTCGCCGGCCTGAAAGCGGGTGTCTCGCGCTGCGTCGACCAGCAGGCTCGCCTGGCCGGCCACGCGCAGCTGCAGCTGCACGCGATCGCCGAGGAAGGTGCGCTGTGCCACGGTCGCGATGCCCCAGCCCGATTGGCCGGCCGGGCCGATCTGCACGTCTTCGGGGCGCACGAGGAGCGTGGGGTGGTTCGCCCAGGATTTCGGGCAGGCCATGGCCATGCCGCCGAGGAGCACCACGCCGCGGGCGATGGCTTCCGGCGAGCGTTCCAGGCGGTTCACCCGGCCGAGGAATTCGGCCACGAAGGGATGGGCGGGCGCGCGGTACAGCGCTTCGCCGCGGCCGATCTGCACGATGCGGCCGGCCCGCATCACAGCGAGGCGGTCGGCGATGGCCATGGCTTCCTGCTGGTCGTGCGTGACGTGGATGGCCGTGATGTGCAGCCGGCGCAGCAGTTCGGCCAACTCGTCGCGCAGCGACTCCTTCAACTTGGCGTCGAGCGCGGCCAGCGGCTCGTCGAGCAGCAACACGCGCGGGCGCACGGCCACCGCGCGCGCAAGGGCCACGCGCTGGCGCTGGCCGCCCGAGAGCTCGCTGGGCCGCTTGTTCTCCAGGCCATGGAGCCGCGTCAGGTCCACCAGTTCGCCGACCACGCGCTTCTCTTCCGCCGCCTCGACGCCGCGGATGCGGAGGCCATAGCCGATGTTGGCCGCCACGCTCATCTGCGGGAACAGCGCGTAGCTCTGGAACACCATGCCGACGCCGCGCAGCTCGACCGGCTTGTGCGTCACGTCCTGATCGCCGAAGCGGATGGTGCCGCCGTCGTCGAGCGTTTCGAGCCCGGCGATCAGGCGCAGCAGCGTGGTCTTGCCGCAGCCCGAGGGGCCGAGCAGTGCGAGCACTTCCCCCGGCTCCACGTGCAGGCTCGTCGGTTGCAGGCCGCGCGTGCCGTCGGCGTAGGTCTTGGCGACGTTCTCAATGTCGACGGGGATGCGTTCAAGTTCCATGGCGTTTCTGCAGGAGATGGGCGAGGGACTGCAAGCCCCACAGCACCGGAAGGATGACGATGAAGAAGACCAGCGTGTAGGCCGAGCCCACTTCCAGCCGCATCGAGGCGTAGCTGTCGGCCAGGCCGACTGGGAGCGTGCGGGTGAGCGGCGTGTGGAGCATCCAGGTCAGGTTGAATTCGCCGACCGAGAGCGTGAAGACCATCAGGCTGCCGGCCACGATGGCGGGAAAAACGGCCGGCACCAGGATGCCCATGAAGCGCTGGCGAAAGCTCGCGCCCAGCGTGCGCGCCGCTTCTTCCAGCGCGACGAGGTCATGGCGCTGGAAGGCCGAGGCCACGGTGCGCACCATGAAGGGCAGCGTGAAGATGATGTGCCCGACCAGGATGAAGGCGAAGCTCTGGCGGAAGGCGCTGATCTGTCCGTAGGCCAGGATCAACGCCAGCGCGGTGGCCAGGCCCGGCACCGCGACCGGCAGCGTCAGCAGCTCCTCGAAGATGCGGGCCGCGCGCGAGCGGCTGCGGGCCAGCGCATAGGCGCAGGGCACGCCGAGCACGATGGTGCAAGCGACGCAGACCAGCGCCAGCGCGAGCGACCAGCCGACCGTGCCGCCGTAGACCTCCCACACCTCGCCGAACCAGCGTGTCGTGAGCCCGCTCTTGAGGCCGACGCTGTAGTTGTTGACCAGGCCGGCCATCACCGACAGCAGCATCGGCGAGATCATGAAGAAGCTGACCAGCGCCGTGATCGCGAAGAGGAAGGGCGCCTTGCCTGAGGTGTTGTGCCGCATGTGTTCTCCTCAGCGCGTGATCGGGCTGCCGCCAAAGTGGCGCGCCACGAACAGCACCAGCCACGTGACCACGCCCAGCGCGATCGACAGCGACGCGGCCAGTGCGAAGTTGGCGTAGTTGGTGAACTCGTTGTAGATGGTGATCGGGATCACCTCGAACTTGCTCGCCAGGGTGAAGGCCGTGCCGAAGGCGCCCATCGAGGTCGCGAACAGGATCGCGCCGCAGGCCAGCGTGGTGGGTGCCAACTCGGGCAGCCACACGTCGCGCACCACGCGCAGCCGCGAGGCGCCCAGCGAGCGGGCGGCTTCCTCCAGCTGCAGGTTCATCGATTCGGCGGCCGCCGCATAGGTCGCGATGGCGCGCGGCAGCGAGAAGTACAGGTAGGCCAGGAACAGGCCGAGCAGGCCATACGCGAAGGTGATGCGTTCGCCCACCAGCGCGTCCGACAGGTCGGCCACCAGGCCCTGCCGGCCGCCCAGCAGGATCACGAAGAAGCCGACGATCACGCCGGGGAAGGACAGCGGCAGCGTGAGCAGCGACAGCAGCACGCGCTTGCCGAGGAAGTCGCGCCGCGCGAGATAAACGCCGACCGCGCCGCCCAGGACCAGCGTGGCCAGCGTCACGCCGAGCGACAGCAGCACCGTGTTGAGCATGCTCTGCAGATAGCGGCTGTCGGTGAGCACCGCGAAGTAGGTGGCCCAGCCCTTGTCCGCCGGCAGCGCCAGCAGGCGCAGCACCGGCAGCAGCCAGAACATCAGGAAGAAGGCGCCGGCCGGCGCTGCGCAGCCGAGCAGCAGCCAGCGCTGGCCGGATTTCAACGCACGTCCTTCAGGTAGCTGTCGGAGAAGGCGCGCTGCGCAGCGGCCATGCGGCCGTAGTCGACCGTCTTGGCGCGCTGGTACTCGGCGGCGGGCAGGAACTGCGCCTCGACGTCCTTGGGCATGGCGCCGGCACGGACCGGTCGCAGGTAGGCCTTGGCCCAGATCGCCTGGCCTTCGTCGGACAGCACGAAGTCCAGCACCTTCTTCGCATCGGCCGAATGCGGCGCGTTGGCCACCATGCTCATCACGTAGGGCACGACGACGGTGCCTTCGGTCGGAATCACGAAGGCGACGTTGGCCTTGTCCTTGTACTTGGCGCGGTAGGCGTTGAAGTCGTAGTCGAGCAGGATCGCGATCTCGCCCGACAGCACGCGCGCATACGAGGTCTGCTTGGGCACGATGGGTTCGTTCTTCTGCAACGCCTTGAAGTAGTCGATGGCCGGGCCGAAGTTGTCGAGCGTGCCGCCGCGCGCTTCGTTGATGGCAACCGCGCCGACGTAGCCGACGAAGGCGGATGCCGGGTCGAGGTAGCCGATCAAACCCTTGTACTCGGGCTTGAGCAGGTCGGCCCACGATTTCGGGATCGGCTTGCCCTTGAGCGCGTCGACGTTGACCATGAAGCCGAGCGTGCCCGAGTGGATCGTGAACCAGTGACCGGCCGGGTCCTTCAGGCCGTCGGGGATGTCTTTCCAGTTGGCGGGCTGGTAGGGGGCGACCACGCCGTCCTTCTGCGCCTGGATGGCGAAGGTGACGCCGAGGTAGGTCATGTCCGCGACCGGGCTGGCCTTCTCGGCGATGAGCTGGGCCAGCGACTGGCCGGAGTTCTTGTTGTCCGGCGGCACGGTGACGCCAGTCTTGGCCTTGATGGCGCGCAGCTGCGTGCCCCAGTCGGCCCATTCGGTCGGGCAGTTGTAGCAGATGGCGGTCTGCGCCATGGTGGCGCTGGCCGCGGCGAAGCCGGCGGCCAGCACGCCGAGGCGGGCGATGCGTCGAAGGGTCGAGGACATGGGAACTCCTGGGGTGAATGAAGAGAGGGACGAGAGAGATTCAGGGGGCGGCCGGTGCCGCGCAGGATTCGCCTTCGCGAAAGCCGTGGGGCAGCAGCAGGCTGGCGCTGGCATCGGGTGCCTGGCCGCTGGCGAGCGCGCGCACCAGCAGCTCGACGCTGTGGCGGCCGATGTCGTGGTTGGGCTGCATCACGGTGCTCAGCGCGGGCGTCAGGTCCTGGCCGAGTTCGATGCCGTCGAAACCGACCACGGCCAGGTCCTGCGGCACGCGCAGGCCGTCGAGCGACGCGGCGCGGATGCTGCGGATGGCCAGCAGGTCGTTCGAGCAGAACAGGGCGGTGGGGCGAGGCGTCGACTGCAGGTAGTGGCGCACCGCATCGACCGCGGTTTCGAGGAAGGGCACCTCGAGCACCGGCGGCGCGGCGAGCCCGGCGTCGGCCATGCCCCGCAGGTAGCCGCGGTGGCGCTGCTGCGCCCGATCCGAGGCGGCCATGGTGCCGCTGACCATCGCGATGCGCCGGTGGCCCAGCTGCACCAGCCGCGCCACCACCCCGGCCGATGCGGCTTCGCTGTCGACCGACACGCACGGATGCGCCGGATGCCGGTTGTAGGCCAGCACATAGGGCATCGCCACGCTGCGCAGGCGCCGGAGCGCCTCGGAGTTCGACGGGTTCGACACCACCAGGATCATTCCGTCGACGTTGCCCGCGAGCAGCAGATTGACGGCGCGCTGCTCCTCGTCGAGTTCGTAGGCGGTGGTGACGGGGATGATCGCGTAGCCGGCCGCCGCCGCGGCCTGGGCAATGCCCTGCAGGCATTCGGCGAAGGTCGGGTTCAGCAGCGTCGGCAGCACCACACCGAGCACGCGGCTGCGCTGGGTGCGCAGCGTGCGGGCGCTGGCGTTGGGCAGGTAGCCCAGTTCCTTCGCGATGCGCTCGATCGCTTCCCGGGTGGCCGGTGCCACCTTGTCGGGGAAGTTGAAGGCGCGCGAGACGGTGGCGACGGAGACGCCCGCGCGCTCGGCAACGGTCTGGATGTTCATCGATGCGACAGCTATGTAATCGATTACATTGAACCGCGGCAGTATGACGCCGTGATGACCCATGAAAAAACCGCGTTAACCCTGGAAGGGTCAACGCGGTCCTTGGTTTGGGCAGCGGGTCGGCGGGGCTACTTGCCTCGGCGCACCCGCCGCAATTCGTCCAGGATCAGGCAGATCGCGCCGATGGTGATGGCGCTGTCGGCCACATTGAAGGCCGGGAAGTGGCTCTTGCCGAGGTGGAAGTCGAGGAAGTCGACCACGTAGCCGTGCATCATCCGGTCGACCACGTTGCCGATGGCACCGCCCAGGATGCAGGCCATGGCGAAACTGAAGAGCTTCTGCCCGGGGTGCGACTTCAGCATCCAGACGATGAAGATCGCCGCCGCCACGCCGATGGCGGTAAACAGCCAGCGCTGCCAGCCCGAGTGGTCGGCCAGGAACGAGAACGCCGCGCCGGTGTTGTGGGCCCGCACGATGTTGAAGAAGCTGGTGACGTAGGTCGCGTCGCCGAGCCGGTAGTAGCCGAGGATCAGGGTCTTGGTGAACTGGTCGAGGATGAACAGCACCAGCGCCAGGCCGAGCCAGGGCCAGATGGCGTTCGACGACGACAGCTTGCGGGTGGTCGCGGTGCGGGCCATTAGGCGATGCTCCGCGCTTCGCCCGCGCCGTAGAGGTTGCTGGTGCAGCGGCCGCAGATCGTCGGGTGGGCCGGGTCGTGGTCGACATCGGCGCGGTAGTGCCAGCAGCGCTCGCACTTGGTGTCGGTGCTGGGCGTGACGTTGAATGCCGCTTCGCCTGCGGCCACATCGTCTGCACTTGCTGCGCGCGACAGTGCAATGGCGGAGACGATGAAGACAAACTTCAGGTCGTCACCTAGCGAATCCAGCAATTCAAAGTCCTCAACGCTGACTGCAAGGTCGAGGTTTGCTTGCAAAGATGATCCGACGCGACCCTCTTTGCGTTCCAACTCAATCGCGCGGTTGACGAGATCGCGGATGTCTCGGATGCGCGTCCACTTGGCCAGCAGGCCGTCGTCGGGCGTGCCCAGGTCGCTGTAGACCTGCGTGAAGATCGAGTCGCCTGGCTGACCCGTGCCCACCAGCTTCCACGCCTCTTCGGCGGTGAAGCTGAGAAAAGGCGCCATCCAGCGCAGCATCGCCTGCGTGATGTGCCAGAGCGCGGTCTGCGCGCTGCGGCGCGCATGCGAGCCGGGCGCGGTCGTGTAGAGCCGGTCTTTCAGCACGTCCAGGTAGAAGCCACCCAGGTCTTCCGAGCAATAGATCTGCAGCTTCGCGACCACCGGGTGGAACTCGTACACCTTGTAGTGCGCCAGCACCTCGGCCTGGAATTGCGCGGCACGGCTGAGCGCATAGCGGTCGATCTCCAGCATCTGCGCGAGCGGCACCGCGTCCTTCGCGATGTCGAAGTCGCTGGTGTTGGCCAGCAGGAAGCGCAGCGTGTTGCGGATGCGGCGGTAGGCGTCGACCACGCGCGCGAGGATCTTGTCGTCGCCCGCGATGTCGCCCGAATAGTCGCTGGCCGCCACCCACAGGCGGATGATTTCCGCGCCCAGCTTCTTGCTGATCTCCTGCGGATCGATGCCGTTGCCGAGCGACTTGCTCATCTTGCGGCCCTGGCTGTCGACGGTGAAGCCGTGCGTCAGCAGGCCGCGGTAGGGCGCGCGGCCTTCCAGCGCCGACGCCAGCAGCAGCGACGAGTGGAACCAGCCGCGGTGCTGGTCGTGGCCTTCGAGGTACAGGTCGGCCTCGGGGCCGGCGTCGTGGTGCACCGTGGGGTGCGTGCCGCGCAGCACGTGCCAGAAGGTCGAGCCCGAATCGAACCACACCTCCAGGATGTCGGTGCTCTTGGTGTAGCTCGGCGCGTCTTCGGCGCCGAGGATTTCCTCGACGGTCACGCGGCTCCAGGCCTCGATGCCGCCGCGCTCCACGATGTCGGCGGCCTGGTCGAGGATCTCCATCGTGCGCGGATGCAGCTCGCCCGAATCCTTGTGCAGAAAGAAGGGAATCGGCACGCCCCAGCTGCGCTGGCGCGAGATGCACCAGTCGGGCCGGTTGGCGATCATGTCGTGCAGGCGCGCCTTGCCGTTCTCCGGGTAGAAGTGCGTCTTCTCGATGGCTTCGAGCGCCGTCTGGCGCAGCGTTTGGGGCGCCTTGTCCTTGGTGAACACGCCTTCGCCCTCGTCCATGCGGATGAACCACTGGGCGGCGGCGCGGTAGATCACCGGCGTCTTGTGGCGCCAGCAGTGCGGGTAGCTGTGGGTGATGCCTTCGGTGGCCAGCAGCCGGTGCGCCTCGCGCAGCGCGGCGATGATCTCCGGCACGGCCTTCCAGATGTGCTGCCCGCCGAACAGCGGGAAGTCGGCCGCGTAGGTGCCGTTGCCCTGCACCGGGTTCAGGATGTCGTCGTAGGCCATGCCATGCGCAATGCACGAGTTGAAGTCGTCCACGCCGTAGGCGGGGGACGAGTGGACCAGGCCGGTGCCGTCGGTGGCGGTGGCGTAGTCGGCCAGGTACACGGGCGCCAGGCGCTTGTAGCCATGGTTCCCGTTCTCATCCTTCACGTCGTACAGCGGATGCGCGAACTCGAGCCCGCCCAGCGCCTCGCCCTTGACGGTGGCCAGCACCTTGCCGTCGAGCGCGTAGCGGTTCATGCACATCTCGACCAGCGAGGTGGCGAGGATCAGCAGGCCGCGTTCGGTGTCGACCAGCGAGTACTCCAGCTCTGGATTCAGGTTGATCGCCTGGTTGGCCGGGATGGTCCACGCGGTGGTGGTCCAGATGACGGCGAAGATGTCGCCGAGCACATCGGGCCGGCCGAACGCAGCCAGCACCTTGGCGCGCTCGTGCGCCTTGAAGGCCACGTCGAGCGTCTGCGACTTCTTGTCGGCGTATTCGATCTCGAACTCGGCCAGCGACGAGCCGCAGTCGAAGCACCAGTACACCGGCTTCAGGCCACGGTAGACGAAGCCGCGCTCGATCACGCGCTTGAAGGCGCGCAGCTCGCCGGCCTCGTTGGCGAAGTCCATCGTCTTGTACGGGTGGTCCCACTCGCCCAGCACGCCCAGGCGCTGGAAGTCGACCCTCTGCTGCGCGATCTGCTCGGTCGCGAAGGCGCGGCTCCTGGCCTGCATGTCGTCCCGGCTCAGGTTGCGGCCGTACTTCTTCTCGATCGCGTTCTCGATCGGCAGGCCATGGCAGTCCCAGCCCGGCACGTAGAGCGCGTCGAAGCCTTCCAGCTGCCGCGCCTTGGTGATCATGTCCTTCAGGATCTTGTTGACGGCGTGACCCATGTGGATCTGGCCGTTGGCGTAGGGCGGGCCGTCGTGCAGGATGAACTTGGGCGCGCCGGCGCGGGCCACACGCAACCGCTTGTAGAGACCCTGGTCTTCCCATTCCTTGACCCAGCCCGGTTCGCGCTTGGCCATGTCGCCGCGCATCGGGAAGGGGGTGTCGGGCAGGTTGAGGGTGGCGCGGTAGTCGCGGGTGTCGCCACTGCCTTCGGGTGTGTTGTCAGCCATGGGGGTTCCGGAAATCTGCGCTGCGGGTGCAGCGCGCGAGGATCGAGGGATGCGTGCAGCGCGGGAGAACGGTGCGCGGGACGGGACGAATGACGAAGGAGCGGGATCGGCTTCCCGCTCTAAATTCGGTCTCGCGTGGTCTGGCGGTGCACTTCCGCATGGGTCTGGACCGCCGTGGAGGCGAAGAATGCGCGTGCGTCGTCGCCATCCTTGGCGATCCCTGCGGTGAGGGCCTCGAGGCTGGTGTAGCGCAATTCGTCGTGCAGTTTGTGCAGCAGTTCCACGCGGACGATTTTACCGTAGGCCCCCTCGACGCCCAGTTCGGCAGGCCAATCCAGGCAATGGGTCTCCAGCAGCACCCGGCCGGCATTGACGTCGTTGGGGTCGAGCGACGGCCGCACGCCGAGGTTGGCCACGCCCTTGAGCGGCTGCGGCGCCAGCCCGTGCACCAGCACGGCGAAGATGCCGCCGGCCGCCGGCTTCCAGTGCTTGAAGCGCAGGTTGAGGGTGCGGAAGCCGTCGTCCTGGCCGGGCGCGGAGGCACCCAGCGCGCGGCCCAGCTTGCGGCCGTGCACCACGTGGCCCGAGATGGCATAGGGGCGGCCCAGCAGCGTGTGGGCATCGGCCATGCGGCCATCGGCAAGCGCCTCGCGCACGGCCGAGCTGGAAACGCGCAGGCCCCGCCCGCCGCCGGGCCGCCCCAAGGCGGGCGCACCCTCTCGGGGGGCCGCGGGGCGAAGCCGCGCATGGGGGTCCGATATTTCGTAGCTGTTCATGCGGGCCACGTCGAAGCCGTGCCGGTCGCCGGCCGCATCGAGCATCGCGTAGTCGCCGATGCGTTTGGCGCCGAACCGGAAGTCGTCGCCCACCAACACATAGCGCGCGCCCAGGCCGTCGAGCAGCACGTTCTGGACGAATTCGTCGGGTGTCTGGGCGGCCAGCCGCGCGTCGAAGGGCAGCACGATGGTCTGCGCCACGCCGCAGTCGGCCAGCTCGCTGAGCTTGTCGCGCAGCGTGCCGATGCGCGCCGGGGCGAGTTCCGGCCGCTTGTTGACCGCCGCGAAGTAGTCGCGCGGATGCGGCTCGAAGGTGAGCACGCAGCTTGGCAGGCCGCGCTGGCGCGCCTCGGTGACGAGCAGCGCCAGCATGGCCTGGTGACCACGGTGCACGCCGTCGAAATTGCCGATGGTCAGGGCGCAAGCCGGAGCCACGCCGGGATGCCGAAACCCGCGAAAAACCTGCATGGATCGATCTGTTTTTGATAGCGCCGCAAGCCCGTGGAATGGGCAGCGCAGGCTCATTTGTCACAAAGCCGGTATATTGTGACTCAGTGCGTCGTGGCGCACCGCCTCGAAGGTTGTCGCCACGGTCGGGTCTCTCCGTGTTTCTTCCCATCTTGAGGAGGCGTGTGTGAAGGTCTTGAAGCTGTCGGCCCAAGGGCTGCCCCAGTCGTGGATTTCGCTCGAACAGGCGGTGCTCCACTACGCGGCGGATGAAGTGCGCTGGGAGGTCGGTGCGCAAGTGGCTGTGTTCCGCGGTGGTCACAACGCGGTGACGGGTGCGCAGTCGCAGATCGCGATCAACAGCATCATCGGCACCAAGGGCGTGCCGCGCATCAACCCCTTCACGCAGCGGCCGGGCCTGAGCAACAGCAAGCTGTTCGCACGCGACCGCAACATCTGCGCCTACTGCGGCGGCCACTTCCACGAAGACGAACTCACCCGTGAGCACATCATCCCGTTCGCGCAGAAGGGGATCGACGTCTGGATGAACGTCGTGACGGCCTGCAAGCCGTGCAACCACCGCAAGAGCAGCCGCACCCCCGAGCAGGCCGGCATGCCGCTGCTGTACGCGCCCTATGTGCCCAGCCTGTGGGAAGACTTCATCCTGCGCAACCGCCGCATCCTGGCGGATCAGATGGAGTTTCTGATGGCGCATCTGCCGCAGAGTTCACGGCTGCACGGCTAGCCTCATCCGCGCCTCAGTACGTCAGTTCGAGCACGCTGACGTGGCCCTGCGCCAGCGGCCAGCTCAGACCGGCGAGCGTTTCGCCGTTGAATTCGGCGCTGACGCTGCGTTGCGCATCGGCTGATAACTTCAGCTTCGAACTCGAGATGCCCGCGCCCCGCGGTGGCACGCCGGGCAGGGTGTCTTGACCATCGAAGCGCATCGTGTCGCGCTGCGCATCGAAGTAGCCGCGTGGCCGCGTGAAGATCACGAGGGCCTTGGCGTCCTGGTCGGCCGCGGCAACGCGTTCGGGGCGGAGGTTGACGACGCTGCTCGAACGCGGAAAAGGTGACCGGTAGATGTGCGTCGTCGCGTAGCCGGACGCGCTGACGACGAACTCGTAGCCCGTGCCGGCCTCGGCGACGAACGGCCCCCAGCGTCCGTCGGGGCCGACGGCACGGTCCCACACGGCCGCGCCGCGCCGCGCGCCGGTGTCGCGTTCGACGGCGAACACGGTGACGCGTGCGCCGACGATCGGCAGGTTGTTGGTGAAGTTGCCGCTGGCGGGCGCCAGGGCGTCGAGGCCCATGCCCGTGACGCGGCCGGACAGCGCGATCACCGATTCGGCCGCAGGCTGCAGCGTGCGCGGTGCCGCGTCGGTGAGAAAGCGCCACGTGGCGTCGAAGGCGGCCGGCGAGAAGGCGGTTTCGCGATGGTCGACGCGCGGCAGCACGAGGTTGGTCGCGCCCTTCAGCGCCGGGCCGTCGTCGCTGACGTTCGTCGGCCTGCCCGGTGCCCCGATCCAGGTGCCCTCGGGCTGGGCGTACTTGTCGTTGTTGTCGGAGCGCAGCGTGAGCCAGCGCACGCCCGGCGTCACCTCGTCGCCGTTCGGCCCCTTGGGCGCATTGAGCTGGCGCAGGAAGGGCGACTGCGCCGAGAACTCGCTGCCCTCGTTGAAGCCGGGGATCGACCAGATGCCGTGCGCCGGGTTGCCGCCCAGCACGACATGGCTCACGACCCGGTCGCCGCCACCGTTCTGCACGTAGTGGCGGATCGTGTTGCCGCCGCGCGAGCTGCCGACGAGGATCACTTTCCCGGCCTGCGTGCTCTGCAGCACCCGTTCGACCTCGGCCTTGAGGAAGGCCATCGATTCGGCGGTGGAACTGCGGCCCGACTGCGCCACCGCGTCGTTGTCGCGCGCGAGCGGCATCGGCTGGTCGAAGGCGAACAGGCGCTCGCGCGGCCAGCCGTTCGATTCAAAGCGCCAGATCGTCGTCTGCCAGAGCGCAGCCGAATCGCCGTTGCCGTGCACGAAGACGATCGGCGGGCGCTGGGCGGTCGTCGGCGTCATGGCACAGGCGGCGAGCAGGGTGGTGGAGAGGCCGGCGGCCAGGAGGGTGCGTCGAGTGGTCATTGTGCAGAAATCCAATCCATGAAAAACGCCCGCCGGCATGCTGCGGGCGGGCGTGTCGCGCTGGGACGTGAGAGGTTCAGGCAAAGACGCCGGCCGTCTCCTCCATGCGGCCAGACACCTCCCCCAGGTGATGGAGCGTGTCGCCGAAGGTCATCTCCATCTGCGTCAGGCGCTTGAAGTAGTGGCTCACGATGTACTCGTCCGTCACGCCGATGCCGCCGTGCAGCTGCACCGCGTTCTGGCCGACGAAGCGCATCGAGACGCCGAGCTGGTACTTGGCGCGCGCCAGCGCCTGGCGGCGTTCGGCGGCCGGCGCGTTCAGCTTGAGGCTGGCGTAGTAGCTCATCGACCGCGCGAGTTCCAGCTGCATCTTCATGTCGGCCACGCGATGGCGCAGCGCCTGGAAGGTGGCGATGGTCACGCCGAACTGCTTGCGCGTGTTCATGTACTCGACGGTCACGGCGAGGGTCTTGTCCATCACGCCCACGGCTTCGGCGCAGACCGCGGCGATGCCGATGTCGACTGCGTGCTCGAGCGCCGTGAGGCCGTCGAGCGTGACGAGCGCGGCCGCGGCCTGGTCGAACACGACTTCGGCCGCACGGCCGCCGTCCTGCGTGCCATAGCCGCGCGCCGCGACGCCGTCGGCGCTGCGCTCGACCAGAAAGAGGGCGATCTTGCCGTCGAGCGTGGCGGGCACGAGGTAGGCGTCGGCCTGGTCACCGGCGGGCACGACGCCCTTGGTGCCCGAGACGGTCCAGCCGTCACCGGCCTTCGTGGCCTGGGTGTCGCACAGGTCGAGCCGGTAGCGCGCCTTGCGCTCCTGATGGGCCAGCACGACCAGCGCCTGTCCGCCGGCGATGCGTGGCAGCCAGTCGTCTTTCAGCTCGGCGCCTGCATAGCCGCTGAGTACGCCACCGGCGATCAGCGTCTGCGCGAAGGGCTCGAGCACGATGCCGCGCCCGAGTTCTTCCATCACCACCATGCCGGCCACCGGCCCCATGCCGAGGCCGCCGTCGTCTTCAGAGATGTAGAGGCCGCCCAGGCCCAGTTCGGAGAGCTCGTCCCAGGCTTCGCGCGAGAAGCCGCCGGCGGCTTCGACGCCGCGGCGGCGCTCGAAGTCGTAGCCCTTGCCGACCCACTTGCGAACGGCGTCGCGCAGCTGTTCCTGATCGTCGGAAAAATCGAAATCCATGTCTTGTCTCCTCAGCCGAGCACCGTCTGGGCGACGATGTTGCGTTGCACTTCGTTGGAACCGCCGTAGATGGTGGTCTTGCGCATGTTGAAGTAGTTGGATGCGAGCGGCGCCAGGCCGACGTGGCCACCGGGGAAGTCGCCTTGCCAGCCGGCGTGCATCGCCTCGCGGATCAGCGGCAGCGAATAGGCACCGCCGGCCAGCATCATCAGCTCGGTGTAGCGCTGCTGGATCTCGCTGCCCTTGATCTTGAGCAGGCCGGCGATGTCGAGCGAGTTCTTGCCCGAACTGGCGGCCGACAGCACGCGCAGCACCAGCATCTCGAGGGCGACCACGTCGACTTCGAGCTTGGCGATCTCGTCGCGCAAGCGCGTGTCGTCCCACAGGCCTTCGGTCTTGGCGATGCGCTTGAGGCGCTCGAGCTCGCGCTTGGCGCGGTTCACGTCGGCGATGTTGGTGCGCTCGTGGGAGAGCAGGTGCTTGGCGTAGGTCCAGCCCTTGTTCTCTTCGCCGATCAGGTTCTCGGCCGGCACCTCGACGTTGTCGAACCACACCTCGTTGACCTCGACGCTGCCGTCGAGCAGCTTGATCGGGCGCACCGTGACGCCGGGCGACTTCATGTCGAGCAGCAGGAAGCTGATGCCGGTCTGCGGCTTGCCTTCGTTGCTGGTGCGTACCAGGTTGAACATCCAGTCGCCGTACTGACCGAGTGTGGTCCAGGTCTTCTGGCCATTCACGATGTACTTGTCGCCTTGGCGCTCGGCCTTGGTCTTGACCGAGGCCAGGTCGGAGCCCGAGCCCGGCTCGCTGTAGCCCTGGCTCCACCAGACTTCACCGCTGGCGATGCCGGGCAGGAAGCGCTGGTGCTGCTCGGGCGAGCCAAAAGCCTGGATCACCGGCGCGACCATCACCGGGCCGAAGGGCACGATGCGCGGGGCGCCGGCGAGGGCGGTTTCTTCCTCGAAGAGGTGGCGCTGAACGGCGGTCCAGCCGGGGCCGCCGAATTCCTTGGGCCAGCCGTAGCCGAGCCAGCCCTTCTTGCCGAGGATCTTGGCCCAGTTCTGAAGATCGTCGCGCGTCAGTTCGAGCGCGTTGTGCACCTTGTGGGAAATCTCGGTGGGGAGGTTCTCCTTGACCCAGGCGCGAATCTCTTCGCGGAACTTCTGTTCCTCGGGGGTGAAGCTCAAATCCATGCGTGCCTCGCTGTGTTGGTCCGTCGCCGCGAAGGAAGCGGCGTGTCTCCGGAGTCCGACTTTTTAGCACGGTCGTGCACTCGGGAGGTGTCTGCGCTGCGACATCGTGGCGGGCGCCGGCTGCGCCTCCGGCGCACGGATAATCCCGCCTCCCATGAAGAACATCGTCATCCTGATCTCCGGCGAAGGCTCCAACATGGCGGCCATCGTGCGTGCCGCCGAGCAGGGGCGATGGGCCGAGCGTTTCGGCGCCCGCGTCGCTGCGGTGCTGAGCAACCGCGCCGAGGCTGCGGGCCTGGCCTTCGCGCAGCAACGCGGCATCGCGACCGCCGCCATTCCGCACAAGGGCTTCGCGACGCGGGAGGACTTCGACACGGCGCTGGCGGCCGCGATCGAAGCGCACGCGCCGACGCTGGTCGTGCTGGCCGGCTTCATGCGCATCCTGACGCCGGTCTTCGTCGAACGCTACGCCGGCCGCCTCATCAACATCCATCCCTCGTTGCTGCCGGCCTTTCCGGGGCTGAACACGCACCAGCGTGCGATCGACGCCGGCTGCCGGGTGGCAGGCGCCACGGTGCATCAGGTGACGGCTGAACTCGACCACGGCTCGATCCTCGATCAGGCAGCGGTGCCGGTGCTCGCCGACGACACGCCGGCCACGCTGGCCGAGCGTGTGTTGACGCAGGAGCACCGGCTCTATCCCCGGGCGATCGAAGGCTGGCTGCGCCGCGCCTAGCGGGCTGCGGGCCGGGCCGAAATCAGACCTTCCGAAAGCGGGGCTGCACCACGCCGTCGATGTCGACCGTCTCCTGGAACATCGCCGCCGGCCGCACCCACAGGCCGCGTTGGCCGTAGAGCGCGCGGTAGAGCGTCATCGGTTCCAGCGTTTCGCTGTGCCGCACCGTACCGACGACTTCGTACTCGCCGCCCTTGTAATGGCGGTACAGACCGGGCGGCGTTTCGAGCAGGGGCGGCAGGTCGTCGTCGGTCATGGGAAGGGTGCGCAGGGGGTCGGATTTCGGGACGGGATCGCATTCTCGGGCAGCGCGCACCGCGGCTGAGACAATCGGGGCATGCATCCCAAAGTTTTGTTGGAGGCCTGCGCCGATCTCGTCGGCCTCGTCTTGAAGTTCGATCATCCGGCCGATCAGGTCGTTTCCCGTTTCTTTCGCGACCATCGCGAACTCGGCCCGCGCGAGCGCGCGACGCTGGCCGAGACCGTCTACACCGTGCTTCGCAAGAAGCTGCTGTTCGATCACCTGTCCCCCTCGGGCACCGGTTCGAAGGAGCGGCGCATGGCGATCCTGGGCTTTTACGGCCCACGCGATTTCCTCAAGAGCGCCCTCAACGACGTGGAAAAGCGCTGGCTCGACAACTGCGACGCCGTGCGCCCGGACGACCTGCTGGAGCGCCATCGCCACAACCTGCCCGAATGGCTGGTGGCACCGCTGAAGGCCCAGCTGGGCGACCAGTTCTGGGCACTGGCCGAGAGCCTGCAGCAAACGGCGCCGCTGGACCTTCGGGTGAACACGCTGCACGACAAGCGGGCCGACGTTCAGAAGGAACTCGGAAAGGTGTCGATCAAGGCGGTGCCGACGCCGTTCTCGCCCTGGGGATTGCGCATCGACGGCAAGCCGGCCCTGACCAAGCTCGACGCTTTCACGCGCGGCGCCATCGAGGTGCAGGACGAAGGCTCCCAACTGCTGGCGCTGCTGCTGGACGCCAAGCGCGGTGAGATGGTGGTCGACTTTTGCGCCGGCGCGGGCGGCAAGACGCTGGCGATCGGCGCCACCATGCGCAACACCGGGCGGCTCTACGCCTTCGACACCTCGGCGCACCGGCTCGACGCGCTCAAGCCGCGGCTGGCGCGCAGCAAGTTGTCGAACGTGCACCCGGCGGCGATCGCGCACGAACGCGACGACCGCATCAAGCGCCTGGCCGGCAAGATCGACCGAGTGCTGATCGACGCACCCTGCTCGGGGCTCGGCACGCTGCGGCGCAATCCGGATCTGAAATGGCGGCAGTCGCCCAAGGCGATCGAGGAGCTGACGGCCAAGCAGACGGCAATCCTGCAGAGCGCGGCGCGGCTGGTCAAGAGCGGCGGCCGTCTGGTCTACGCCACATGCAGCGTGCTGCCCGAGGAGAACGAGGCCATCGCCGAGGCCTTCTCGGCGGCGAATCCGGACTTCGAACTGCAGGACGCGGCCCCGCTGCTGAGCGGCCTGAAGATCGAGGGCGCCGAGCAGCTCTGCGCGGGCGGGGACAGTGGCGCCCGCTACTTGCGCCTCTGGCCGCATCGCCATGCGACCGACGGTTTCTTTGCGGCGGTGTGGAGCCGGAAGTAGGCGCGGCACTCCAAAGTCAGGGAAAACGCCTGCTCTATCAAGGATTTAGCCCCCTTTGGTGGGGGCCGGCCTTAAAATTGCCGACTACCTGAAGGCTGCACCTTCGTGCGCCATGGAGTATTCAAATCAATGTTGCTTCCTGACTCTGCCGTCCTGAGTGCGGCCATCGACTGGCTTGGACACGGCTTGTGGGACATCGCATGGTGGAAGATCGTGCTGTACACGCTCGTCACCACGCACATCACCATCGCCGGGGTCACGATTTTCCTGCACCGCACGCAGACCCATCGGGCCATGGATCTGGGCCCGGTTCCCTCGCATTTCTTCCGCTTCTGGCTGTGGCTAGGTACCGGCATGGTGACGAAGGAATGGGTTGCCATCCACCGGAAGCACCACGCCAAGTGCGAAACCGAAGAAGACCCGCACAGCCCACAGGTCAAGGGCATCGACGAAGTCATGTGGCGCGGCGCCGAGCTGTACCGCAAGGAATCGAAGAACAAGGACACGATCGAGCGTTTCGGCCACGGCACGCCCAACGACTGGATCGAGCGCAACCTCTACTCGCGCTACAGCTGGCAGGGCGTCGGCCTGATGCTGGTGATCAATCTGGCACTGTTCGGTGCGGCCGGTGCGGCCGTCTGGGCGGTGCAGATGCTCTGGATCCCGTTCTGGGCCGCCGGCGTCGTCAATGGCATCGGCCACTACTGGGGTTATCGCAACTTCGAGGCGACCGACGCCAGCACCAACCTGATCCCCTGGGGCATCATCATCGGCGGCGAAGAGCTGCACAACAACCATCACACCTACCCGACCTCGGCCAAGTTCTCGGTCAAGAAGTATGAATTCGACATCGGCTGGGTCTACATCAGCCTGATGCAGAAAATTGGCTGGGCCAAGGTCAAGAAGCTGCCGCCGAAGCTGCTGATGGGCGACGTGAAGCCGGTGGCGGACGAAAAGACGCTCGAGGCGGTGATTGCCAACCGCTACGAAGTCATGGCTGGCTACGCCCGCGAAATGCGTCGCGCGACCCGCCAGGAGCTGGACGCGCTCAAGGCCAAGGGCGCCGACCTGTCGGTGCTCAAGGCGGCCAAGCGCTGGCTGCACCGGGACGAAGACAAGGTGCCAGCCGCCGCGCGCACGCACATCGTCCAGGCGCGCGAGGCGCATCCGGTGCTCGACAAGATGGTGACGATGCGGGAAGAGCTGCGCCAGCTATGGCTCAACACGTCGCACTCCCGCGAGCAGCTGGCGTCCGACCTGGCGGCCTGGTGCCGTCGCGCCGAAGAAAGCGGCATCGCCGGCCTGCGCGAGTTCTCCACGCGCCTCCGGGCTGCCCGCGCCGCCTGACGCTGGTCCATCGACGACTCCGGTCGTCGAATCAAAAAACCGACCCTCGGGTCGGTTTTTTTGTGGCTGCCGTACGGGAGGCGGGAGGCGCTTTGGGCGCCAAGCACATCCTTCAGGCAATAAAAAAGCCTGCTGAACCAGCAGGCTTTTCGAGGGCATCGCGCTGAATTACTTCAGCTTGATTTCCTTGTACTCGACGTGCTTGCGCGCCTTCGGGTCGAACTTCATGATCGACATCTTTTCAGGCATCGTCTTCTTGTTCTTGCTGGTCGTGTAGAAGTGGCCGGTACCCGCGGTGGATTCCAGCTTGATCTTTTCGCGTCCGCCTTTGCTCGTTGCCATGATTGCGCTCCTTAAGCTTGGCCGCGTGCGCGCAGGTCTGCGAGCACGGCATCGATGCCGTTCTTGTCGATCAGGCGCAGTGCAGCGCTCGAAACGCGCAGGCGAACCCAGCGGTTTTCGGTCTCGACCCAGAAACGACGGTATTGCAGGTTCGGCAGGAACCGGCGCTTGGTTTTGTTGTTGGCGTGGGAAACATTGTTCCCGACCATCGGGCCCTTGCCCGTGACGTCACATACGCGTGCCATGTGGACACTCTTTCATAAACAGCTGGCACCCGATGGACCCGGAAGCGGGCCCCACGACGAGTCGTCGAGAGATGTTTTGCAGCTTGACCTCGCCAGAAACGGGTGGCGGTACCCCGGCTGCCGGTCGGCCCGTGAAGGGCTGCGAATTCGGCAAAGCCTTGGATTATAGCCTTGAGTACTGCCGGAGCGTCACGGCGTGATGCGCGAAGGCGCAGCCGCCCTCGGCGGCCGGCTCATTCCTGCTCGAGGAAGCGCTGGGCGTCCAGGGCTGCCATGCAGCCGGTCCCGGCGCTGGTGATGGCTTGGCGGTAGATGTTGTCCTGCACGTCGCCCGCCGCGAAAACGCCGGGAACACTGGTCATCGTCGCGAAGCCCTGCAGCCCCGACCGCGTCACGATGTAGCCGTCCTTCATCTCGAGCTTGCCCTGGAAGATGTCGGTGTTGGGATGGTGGCCGATCGCGATGAAACAGCCCTTCAGGTCGATCTGCTCGGTATCCCCGGTGTCGGTGCTCTTGAGTCGGACGCCGGTCACGCCGGAATCGTCGCCCAGCACCTCGTCGAGCACCTGGTGCGTCTTCAGCACGATCTTGCCTTCGGCGACCTTCTCATTCAGCTTGTCCACGAGGATGGGTTCGGCCTTGAACTTGTCGCGCCGATGCACCAGCGTGACTTTGCTGGCGATGTTGGACAGGTACAGGGCTTCTTCGACCGCCGTGTTACCGCCGCCGACCACGCAGACTTCCTGTTCCCGATAGAAGAAGCCGTCGCAGGTAGCGCAGCCGGACACGCCGCGGCCCATGAAGCGTTGTTCCGAATCGAGCCCAAGGTATTTGGCCGAGGCGCCGGTGGCGATGATCAGCGAGTCGCAGGTGTAGGTGCCGCTGTCGCCCTTGAGCGTGAAGGGGCGCTTGCTGAAGTCGACCTCGCTGATGTGGTCGAACACGATCTGGGTCTTGAAGCGCTCGGCATGCTCCAGAAAGCGCTGCATCAGTTCCGGGCCTTGCACGCCGTGCACGTCGGCCGGCCAGTTGTCGACCTCGGTGGTGGTCATGAGCTGTCCCCCTTGTGCCATGCCGGTGATGAGCAGGGGCTGCAAATTGGCGCGCGCCGCATAGACTGCAGCTGTGTAGCCGGCCGGGCCGGAGCCCAAAATAAGAACCTTTGCGTGTTGTGGCGACGTCATAGATGGAAAACCTGGGGTTTTTCGTGTATCAGGGTGTACATTTTCAGGGGTGATTGCCTCTGAGTATCACCGTTCGAGTCCGCTCCGGGAGGGGACGTTTTCAATGCGTGCGATTGTATGAATCCATCAAGGATCGACTCGCGCGTTATCGGGGATTGATGAATGTCGATGCTGTCCAACCTTGAATTGCTCCGCCGCGTGCCTTTGTTCGCTGCGCTGACACCCACCCAGTCGGCGAGCATTGCCGACGCAATTGTCAAAAAGCGTTTCAAGCGCGCCGAAGTCATCGTGGAGCAGGGCAAGAAGACCGACGCCCTCTACATCATCCTCACCGGACGGGCTCGCGTGATGAGCACCGACAGCCGCGGCCGGGAAGTCATCCTGGCCACGCTCCAGCCGGGCGACTACATCGGCGAGATGAGCCTGATCGACGACGAGCCGCATTCCGCAACCGTGCGCACCGAGATCCAGACCGACGTTCTCATGCTCGATCGCGATGCGTTCTCGCGCTGCCTGCCCGAGAACTCGTCGATGTCGTACAACATCATGCGCGGCCTGGTGCAGCGCCTGCGCCACGCCGACCGCAAGATCGAATCGCTGGCACTGATGGACGTCTACGGACGTGTCGCCCGTTCGCTGATCGAGTTCGCCGTCGACGACGGGCAGGGCAACCTCAAGATCCGCGACAAGATTTCGCGCCAGGACTTGGCCAAAATGGTCGGTGCATCCCGCGAGATGGTCAGCCGCGTCATGAAGGACCTCGAGGAACGTGGTTTCGTTCAGACACAAGCCGATGGCTCGATGCTGGTCAAGGATCGGCTCTCCTCGCTGGCTTGACGCGTCGGCCGGCCACCGCGCCCGCCGCCCTTTGCGCAAACGCCACGCCCGGCGCCTGTCCACGCCGTTTTCCGTTGTAGTCTTCATGCGCCCGCGGTTCTTTTCGACCGCCGGGGCATTGCGCTGCCCATGACCTATTCATTGAACACCCTCCAGTCCCCGACCGCGGGCGATCCGCCGGTGCGCATGCGCGCCTTGCGCTTCGCGCATGAAATCACCCTGATCGCCGGTTTCGTCCTCCTGATGTTCTGGCTGATCGCCATGCTGAGCTTCACGCCGTCGGACGCCGCCTGGTCGACCTCCGGCACGGGCGGCGAGGTGAAGAACTGGGGGGGGCGCATCGGGGCCTGGATCGCCGATGGCAGCTATTTCCTCGGCGGCTATTCCATCTGGTGGGCGCTGGCGGCGGGCCTGCGCGTGTGGCTGTCGTCGCTGGCCGGATGGCTGCGTGGGGGCGAAGCCGGTGGCGCACCGGCGCCCGCGCCCCAGGGCCGATTCAATCGCAGTCGGCTCGCCTTCTGGTTCGGGCTGGTGTTGCTGCTGTGTGCCAGCGCCATGCTCGAGTGGTCGCGCCTGTACCGGCTGGAGTTCCGGCTCCCGGGCCACGGCGGCGGCATCCTCGGCTATTTCGTCGGTCCGCTGAGCGTGAAGTGGATGGGCTTCACCGGTTCGGCCCTCATCGCCATCGCCGGCGGCGTCATCGGCTCGGCGCTGGTGTTCCGCTTCTCGTGGAGTCACATCGCCGAGCGCATCGGCGCCCGTGTCTATTCGCTGTTCGAATCGCGCCGGGAAAAGCGCGAGATCGCCGAGGACATCGCGCTGGGCCGCCAAGCGGCGCGCGAGCGCGAGGAGGTCATGTACCCCGGCGAGCGCGACAGTGAGCCGATGCTCGACGGCGACACCCTGCCGCCCGAGCCGCGGCCCAAGCGCCGGGCACCCGCGCCGCCGCCGGTGCAGATCGAGCCGGCCATGACCGAGGTGCCCAAGAGCGATCGCGTCGCCAAGGAGCGCCAGAAGCCGCTGTTCCGCGAACTGCCCGACAGCAAGCTGCCGCAGGTCGACCTGCTCGACGCGGCCCAGTTGCGCCAGGAAACGGTGTCGAGCGACACGCTGGAGATGACCTCCCGCATGATCGAGAAGAAGCTCAAGGACTTCGGCGTCGAAGTGCGCGTGGTGCTGGCCTCGCCCGGCCCGGTGATCACCCGCTACGAGATCGAGCCCGCCACGGGCGTGAAGGGTTCGCAGATCGTTGGCCTCGCCAAGGACCTGGCGCGCTCGCTCTCGCTGGTGTCGATCCGCGTGGTGGAGACGATCCCTGGCAAGAACTACATGGCGCTCGAACTGCCGAATGCCAAGCGGCAGTCGATCAAGCTCAGCGAAATCCTCGGCTCGCAGGTCTACAACGAGGGCAAGTCGATGCTCACGATGGGTCTGGGCAAGGACATCATCGGCAACCCCATTGTTGCCGACCTGGCCAAGATGCCGCACGTGCTGGTGGCCGGCACCACCGGCTCGGGCAAGTCGGTCGGTATCAACGCGATGATCCTGAGCCTGCTCTACAAGGCCGAGGCGCGCGACGTGCGCCTGCTCATGATCGACCCGAAGATGCTCGAAATGTCGGTGTACGAGGGCATTCCGCACCTGCTGGCGCCGGTGGTCACCGACATGCGGCAGGCGGCGCACGGCCTGACCTGGTGCGTGGCCGAGATGGAGCGCCGCTACAAGCTGATGAGCAAGCTCGGCGTGCGCAACCTGGCGGGCTACAACGTCAAGATCGATGAAGCCAAGGCGCGCGAGGAGTTCGTCTACAACCCCTTCAGCCTGACGCCGGACGACCCCGAGCCGCTGCGCCGCGAGCCGCACATCGTGGTGGTCATCGACGAGCTGGCCGACCTGATGATGGTGGTGGGCAAGAAGATCGAAGAGCTCATCGCCCGCCTGGCGCAGAAGGCGCGCGCCGCCGGCATCCACCTGATCCTGGCGACGCAGCGGCCGAGCGTGGACGTGATCACCGGCCTCATCAAGGCCAACATCCCAACCCGCATCGCCTTTCAGGTGTCCAGCAAGATCGACTCGCGGACCATCCTCGACCAGATGGGCGCCGAAGCCTTGCTGGGCATGGGTGACATGCTTTACATGCCGAGTGGTACGGGCTTGCCGATTCGGGTGCATGGTGCGTTCGTGAGCGACGAGGAAGTGCATCGCGTGGTGGCTTACCTCAAGAGCCAGGGTGAGCCGGACTACATCGAAGGCGTGCTGGAAGGCGGAACCGTCGACGGCGACGGTGATCTATTGGGGGACGGTGGCGGCGATGCCGAGAAGGACCCGATGTACGACCAGGCGGTCGAGGTCGTGCTCAAGAACCGCAAGGCCAGCATTTCGCTGGTGCAGCGCCACCTGAAGATCGGCTACAACCGCGCGGCGCGGCTGGTCGAGGACATGGAAAAAGCCGGGCTGGTCAGCGCCATGAGCGGTGCGGGCCAGCGCGAGATCCTGGTGCCTGCGCGCACCGAATGAACGGAACAGGATGCAGTCGTTGAAGAAATCGTGGGTCGGTCTTTGCATGGCAGGTGCCGCGATGAGCACCTGGGCGGCGGGCATGGAAAGCCTCGAGGCCTTCGTGAAGAACGTGAAGTCCGGTCGCGCCGAGTTCACGCAGACCGTGACCGCCCCGGCCAAGGAAGGCCAACCATCGCGCGAGAAGGTGTCGACCGGCACCTTCGAATTCCAGCGCCCAGGCCAGTTCAAGTTCGACTACAAGAAGCCCTTCGCGCAGACCATCGTCGCCGACGGCAAGACGCTCTGGCTTTACGACGCCGACCTGAATCAGGTGACGCAACGGGCGCAGGCACAGGCGTTGGGATCCACGCCCGCTGCCCTCATCGCTGCCGCACCCGATCTGCGTGCACTGCAGGCCGACTTCACGCTCGAATCGGCACCGGAGCGTGACGGCTTGCAATGGGTCAAGGCCACGCCGAAGGCCAAGGACGGACAACTGCAGGGCATCCAGGTCGGCTTCCAGGGCGAAGCACTTGCGGCGCTGGAGATCCAGGACAGCTTCGGCCAGCGCTCGGTGCTCAAGTTCAGCAAGGTCGAGGTCAACCCCGCCCTCGGCGCCGGCGCCTTCGCGTTCAAGGCGCCGGCCGGCGCAGACGTGCTCAAGCAATAGCCGCCATACACCAGCCGCACGCCTAGGCCTGAACGGGCCGCGGCGAGAATGGTCCTCGCTCATGGCCATTTCCACCCTGCCTCCCCTCGCCGAACGCCTTCGTCCGAAAACCTTGGGCGAGGTGATCGGCCAGCAGCACCTCCTCGGCCCCGGCATGCCCCTGCGCATCGCCTTCGAATCCGGCCAGCCGCACTCCTGCATCCTGTGGGGGCCGCCCGGCACGGGCAAGACCACCATCGCCCGCCTGATGGCCGATGCCTTCGACGCTCAGTTCCTGAGCATCAGCGCCGTGCTCGGCGGCGTGAAGGACATCCGCGAAGCCGTCGAGCGCGCCACCGTGGCGCGCGACGGCCTCGAGCAGCGCCGCACCATCGTCTTCGTCGACGAGGTGCACCGTTTCAACAAGAGTCAGCAGGACGCCTTCCTGCCGCACGTGGAGTCGGGTCTCTTCACCTTCATCGGCGCGACCACCGAGAACCCGTCCTTCGAGGTGAACTCGGCGCTGCTGTCGCGCGCGGCGGTCTATGTGCTGCAGCCACTGACCGAAGTCGACCTCAAGCAGATCGTCGCCAAGGCACAGGCGATCGACGCGGTGCCGGCCATCGACGACGCGGCGGTCGACCGGCTGGTGGCCTACGCCGACGGCGACGCGCGTCGGTTGCTCAACACGTTGGAAACCCTGTCCGTGGCCGCCCGCGCCGAGAAGCTCGATCGCATCGGCGACGACTGGCTGCTGCGGGTACTGGGCGAGCGCATGCGCCGCTACGACAAGGGTGGTGAGCAGTTCTATGACACCATCAGCGCGCTGCACAAGTCGGTGCGCGGCAGCGACCCCGACGCCGCGCTCTACTGGTTCGTCCGCATGCTCGATGGCGGCGCCGACCCGCGCTACATGGCGCGCCGGCTGGTGCGCATGGCCAGTGAGGACATCGGCCTGGCCGACCCGCGTGCGCTGCGGCTCGCCCTCGACGCCGCCGAGGTCTACGAGCGCCTGGGCACGCCAGAGGGTGAACTCGCCCTGGCCGAATGCGTGGTCTACCTGGCCATCGCGCCCAAGTCCAACGCGGTCTACAAGGCCTACAACGAAGTCCGTGCCTTCATCAAGAAGGACGGCACGCGCCCCGTCCCCATGCACCTGCGCAATGCCCCGACGAAGCTCATGAAGGAGCTCGACTACGGCAAGGGCTACCGCTACGCGCACGACGAAGAGGGCGGGTTCGCCGCCGGCGAAAGCTACCTGCCCGACGGGATGGCCGCGCCCGGCTTCTACCAGCCGGTCGAGCGCGGCCTGGAAATTCGCATCGCCGAGAAGATGCGCGAACTGCAACGCCGCAACGGCGACGCCAAGTAAGGCGAGGGGCATTGCCCCGAGCCGGCATCGAAGCGGCCCCGCGTCAAGGGGTAAATCCCCCGGCTGGGCTGCACCATGGCAGCGCATGCTCCTGACTACAATCCCGCCCACAAATCCGCCAGCGCCACATGCTGGCGGGTTTTTTGCTAGATGGGCTCTGCAGCGTCAAACCGGCGTTGCAGGGGAGCGAAAGCACCTCGCAAAGGTGCCATCACATTAGGGACTCTTTATGGAAATCTTGCTGCAGCAGATCATCAACGGTCTGGTTCTCGGCAGCATGTATGCCTTGATAGCCTTGGGCTACACCATGGTGTACGGCATCATCAACCTCATCAACTTCGCGCACGGCGAAGTCCTGATGGTCGGCGCGCTGACCAGCTGGACGGTCATCGGCCTGATGCGGGACGCCATGCCCGGCGCGCCCGGCTGGCTGATCCTGCTGCTGGCCTTGATCATCGCGTGCGTGGTCGCGGCCACGCTCAACTTCGTGATCGAGAAGGTGGCCTACCGGCCGCTGCGCAACAGCCCCAAGCTGGCGCCGCTCATCACGGCGATCGGCATGTCGATCCTGCTGCAAACACTGGCCATGATCATCTGGCGGCCGACCAACAAGGCGTACCCCACGCTGCTGCCGAGCGAATCGATCGTCGTCGGCGGTGCCTCGATCTCGCCCACGCAGATCATGATCCTGGTGGTGACAGCGATCTCGCTGGCCGTTCTGACCTGGCTGGTCAACTACACCAAGCTCGGCCGCGCGATGCGCGCCACTGCCGAGAACCCGCGGGTCGCCTCGCTCATGGGCATCCGGCCCGACATGGTGATCTCGGCGACCTTCATCATCGGCGCCGTGCTCGCGGCCATTGCCGGCGTGATGTACGCGTCGAATTACGGCATCGCGCAACATGCCATGGGCTTCGGTCCCGGCCTCAAGGCCTTCACGGCCGCCGTGTTCGGCGGCATCGGCAACCTGGCCGGTGCGGTGGTCGGCGGCATCCTGCTCGGCCTCATCGAAGCCATCGGTGCCGGCTACCTGGGGACTGTCACCGGCGGCGTGCTGGGCAGCCAGCACAGCGACATCTTCGCTTTCGTCATCCTGATCCTGACGCTGACCGTGCGGCCTTCCGGCCTCTTGGGTGAGCGAGTGGCAGACCGAGCCTGAAGGAAAAGACGCCATGAAAAGCAAGAACCTCATCGTCTTCCTGATCGCCGCGATCGCATTGCTTGCGCTGCCGCTGCTGCTGCAGACCCAGGGCAATGCCTGGGTGCGCATTGTCGACATCGCGCTGCTCTACGTGCTGCTGGCGCTGGGCCTGAACATCGTGGTCGGCTATGCCGGCCTGCTCGACCTGGGCTACGTGGCCTTCTTCGCGATCGGTGCCTACCTGTACGCACTGCTCGGCTCGCCGCACCTGACCGAGACCTTCCCGGCCATCAAGGCGATGTTTCCGGGTGGGCTGCATGCGCCGCTCCTGATCGTGATCCCGTTAGCGCTGGTGCTGGCCGGGGTCTTCGGCGTGCTGCTCGGCGCGCCGACGCTTCGGCTGCGCGGCGACTACCTCGCGATCGTGACACTCGGCTTCGGCGAGATCATCCGCGTGTTCCTGAACACGCTCGACCATCCGGTGAACATCACCAACGGCCCCAAGGGGTTGGATGCCATCGAGCCGGTGCACTTCTGGGGGCTGAACCTCGGCAGGCCGCTCAAGCTGGGCGACTACACGATCTCCTCCGTGTCGCTCTACTACTACCTGTTCCTGGCGCTCGTGATCTTCACCGTCATCATTTCGCACCGCCTGCAGCTGTCGCGCATCGGCCGCGCCTGGATGGCCATTCGTGAGGACGAGATCGCCGCGAAGGCGATGGGCATCAACACCCGCAACATGAAGCTGCTGGCCTTCGGCATGGGCGCCAGTTTTGGCGGCGTGTCGGGCGCGATGTTCGCGTCCTTCCAGAGCTTCGTGTCGCCCGAGTCCTTCAGCCTGATGGAGTCGGTGATGATCGTCGCGATGGTGGTGCTGGGCGGCATCGGCCACCTGCCGGGCGTGATCCTGGGCGCCGTGCTGCTGGCCGCGCTGCCCGAGGTGCTGCGCTACATCGCCGGCCCGCTGCAGTCGATGACCGATGGCCGTCTCGACGCGTCCATCCTGCGTCAGTTGTTCATCGCGCTGGCCATGATCGTCATCATGCTGGTGCGTCCGCGCGGCCTGTGGCCGTCGCCGGAGCATGGCAAGTCGCTCAAGCGCAAGGGTGGCGACGCCACGCCCATCGACGCTGCGGGCGTCGGCAGCCCGGCCGACGAAGTGCCGCACAAGCCTTCGCGTTCGATGTCGATCAACCCCTGAACGGATGGAACCCCAGACCATGACTGACACCATCCTCGAAGTCCGCGGCATCTCCAAGCGCTTCGGCGGGCTGCAGGCCCTGTCGGACGTCGGCATCAAGATCCAGCGCGGCCAGGTCTACGGCCTGATCGGCCCCAACGGCGCCGGCAAGACCACCTTCTTCAACGTGATCACCGGGCTCTACACGCCCGACAGCGGAAGCTTCGAGCTGGCCGGCAAGCCCTACCAGCCGACGGCCGTGCACGAAGTGGCCAAGGCCGGCATCGCGCGCACCTTCCAGAACATCCGGCTCTTCGCGGACATGACCGCCCTCGAGAACGTGATGGTCGGGCGCCACGTGCGCACGCATTCGGGCGTGATCGGCGCCATGCTGCGCACCAGCAGCTTCAAGGCCGAAGAGGCGGCGATCGCCGACCGCGCGCAAGAACTGCTCGACTACGTCGGCATCGGCAAGTTCGCCGACTACAAGGCGCGCACGCTGAGCTACGGCGACCAGCGCCGGCTGGAAATCGCGCGGGCCCTGGCGACCGACCCGCAGCTCATCGCGCTCGACGAGCCGGCCGCCGGCATGAACGCGACCGAGAAGGTGATGCTGCGCGAGCTCATCAGCCAGATCCGCAAGGACAACCGCACCATCCTGCTGATCGAGCACGACGTGAAGCTGGTGATGGGCCTGTGCGACCGCCTCACGGTGCTCGACTACGGCAAGCAGATCGCCGAGGGCACGCCCGCGGAAGTGCAGAAGAACGAAAAGGTGATCGAGGCTTATCTCGGCACCGGAGGACATTGAGATGAGCGAAACGATCACCGCCACGGCACCTGCATCCACCAACGCGACGGGCAAGACCCTGCTGAAGGTCACTGCGCTCAAGGTCGCCTACGGCGGCATCCAGGCCGTGAAGGGCGTGGACTTCGAGGTGCGCGAGGGCGAGCTGGTGTCGCTCATCGGCTCCAACGGCGCCGGCAAGACGACCACGATGAAGGCCATCACCGGCACGCTGCCCTTCGTCGACGGCGACATCCAGTTCCTCGGCCGCAGCATCAAGGGACGCGGCGCCTGGGACCTGGTGGGCGAAGGCCTGGTGATGGTGCCCGAAGGCCGCGGCGTCTTCACGCGCATGACCATCACCGAGAACCTGCAGATCGGCGCGTACATCCGCAACGACAAGGGCGGCATCGCGGCGGACATCGAACGCATGTTCGCGATCTTCCCGCGGCTGAAGGAACGCAAGGACCAGCTGGCCGGCACCATGTCCGGCGGCGAGCAGCAGATGCTCGCCATGGGCCGCGCGCTGATGGCGCAGCCCAAGGTGCTGCTGCTCGACGAGCCCTCGATGGGCCTGTCGCCCATCATGGTCGACAAGATCTTCGAGGTGGTGAAGAACGTCTACGACCAGGGCGTGACGGTGCTGCTGGTCGAGCAGAACGCCAGCCGCGCGCTGCAGATCGCCGATCGCGGCTACGTCATGGAGTCGGGCCTGATCACCATGGCGGGCGACGCGAAGGTCATGCTCAACGACCCCAAGGTGCGGGCCGCGTATCTGGGCGAATAGCTGTTGCTCGCCCCCAGGTTGGGCTCACTTCGTGTAGCCCGCCCACCCCCTGCCGGGGGCAACACCAGCGGGCCGGCAGAGCCGGTTCCGCGGTGTTTCACGAAGGGGCCTGGCTTTGCCGGCCGCTGACACGCCGTCAGTCGACCTTGGCTCCTGTCGACTTCACCACCTTTTCGTACTTCGCCAGCTCGCTCTTCATGAACGCGCCGAACTGCTCGGGCGTATTCGACACCGGCTCCGCCAGCAGGGTGGCGAAGCGCGTCTTCGTCTCCGGCGCGTTCAGCGCCGCGACGAAGGCCTGGTTCAGCTTGGCGACCACGTCGGGCGGCGTGCCGGCCGGCGCGACCAGGCCCCACCAGGTGTCGATCGCGAAGCCCTTGAGCGTCGCGGCCACGGCCGGCACGCCAGGCAAGGCGCTGCTGGGCTGTGCGGTCGTCACGGCGATGGCCTTGAGCTTGCCCGAGCGGATGTTCGGTGCGGCGGTGGCCAGGTTGTCGAAGTTGAAGTCGACCTGGCCCGACAGCAGCGCGAGCTGGGCCGGGTTGCCGCCGTTGTAGGGGATGTGCAGCGCGAAGATGCCGGCCTGCTGCTTGAACATTTCGCCGGCCAGGTGCCCGGCGCTGCCGTTGCCGCCGCTGCCGTAGTTCAGCTTGCCGGGGTTGGCCTTGGCGTAGGCGATGAGTTCGGGCAGCGTGTTGATCTTCAGTCGCTGCGCGGTCTCGGCATTCATTACCAGCACGTTCGGCACGCGGACCATCTGCGTGATGGGCGCGAAGTCGGTGGCCGCGTTGAAGGGCATCTTGCTGTAGAGCCACGGGTTGACCGCGTGGGTGGCCGTGGCCGCGATGCCGATCGTCAGCCCGTCCGGTGCGGCCTTGGCCACCGCATCGGCACCGATGTTGCCGCCGGCGCCTGGCTTGTTGTCGATGATCACGGTGCCCAGCGAATCCTTGACCCGCTCCGCCACGATGCGCGCCGTGACGTCGATCGGGCCGCCCGCCGCGTAGGGAACGATCAGCCGAATCGGGCGATGCTGTGCCAGGACGGGCGCTGTGCCGAGGGTGGTGAGCGTGACGGCGGCGGCCAGCGCCGCCAGGAGAAAGTGTCTCGTCTTCATTGTTGTGGGCCGTTGCCGGCGTTGCTGATGGAGAAGGGGAGGGTCAGGGCAGCGCCTTGTCGGCCTCGGTGGTGAAGGCGTCCGCGTAGAACTCTTCTTCGGGCAGGCCGGCCTCGGCCATGTAGTCGCGCTTGGCCGAATCGACCACGATCGGGGCACCGCAGGCGTACACCTGGTGGCCCGACAGGTCGGCGAAGTCCTCGAGCACGGCGCGGTGGACGAAGCCGGTGCGGCCGGTCCAGTTGTCGTCGGGCACGGCGTTCGACACCACCGGCACGTAGGTCAGATTCGGCATCTCGGCCGTCTGCGCGCGCAGCCAGTCGTGCATGTACAGATCTTCGGGCCGGCGGCCGCCCCAGTACACGGTGGCGCGCCGTTCGATGCCCTTGAACTTCATGTGCTCGATGAGCGCCTTGATCGGCGCGAAGCCGGTGCCCGAGGCGAGCATGACGATCGGCTTGTCGGAGTCCTCGCGCAGGAAGAAGCTGCCGTAGGGCCCCTCGATGCGCAGGATTTCCTTCTCCTTCATCGCGCCGAAGACATGGTCGGTGAACTTGCCGCCGGGCAGGTGGCGGATGTGCAGCTCGATGCCGGTGCCGGGCTCGCTCAGCGTGTGCGGCGCGTTGGCCATCGAGTAGCTGCGGCGCGCGCCGTCGCGCAGGAGGAATTCGACGTACTGGCCGGCATGGAACTGCAGCGGCTCGCCGGCGGGCAACTGCAGGCGCACCATCATCACGTCGTGCGAGAGCTTGGACAGCGCCAGCACGCGCGAGGGCATCTTGCGGATCGGGAAGGCGCCGGCTTCGGTCACCTGGCGTGATTCGAGCATGACGTCGCTGGTCGGTCGGGCGCAGCAGGTCAGCACGAAGCCGGCAAGTTCTTCCTCGGCGCTCAGGGCCTTGCTCTGGTGCGGCCCGTGGGTGACTTCGCCCGAGAGCTTCCGGCACTTGCAGGAGCCGCAGGCCCCATCCTTGCAACCATAAGGCAGGCCGATGCCCTGGCGAATGCCGGCAGCGAGGATGGTTTCGTCGGCCTGGGCGGTGAACTGTCGTCCACTGGGCTCGACGGTGATCTGGAAGCCGGCCTCGTGCGGGGGTGCGCTCGTCATGGGTATTCTTCGGGTTCGTCTCTGCAGGGGAACCCCGGATTTTGCCCTCAATCAACAACCCTCCCGGCGCGCTGCCCGCGCGCTTCCGGCGGCAGCGCGTGCTGATCGTCGGTTGCGGCGATGTCGGTCTGCGCGCCGCGTCTTTCCTGCGCGGTCGGGTGCAGTTGCTCGCACTCACCTCGTCGCCGGAGCGGGTGGCGGCCTTGCGTGCCGCCGGCCTGCGCCCGCTGGTGGCCGATCTCGATACACCGCAAAGCCTGCGCCGGCTGGCCGGCCTGGCCGACCGCGTGCTGCATCTGGCGCCACCGGCGAACGTGGAAGGCGCCCGCTGGTGGCGCGACGCCCGCACCACCGCGCTGGTGCGGGCGCTGCGCCAGCGCTCCCTGCCGACGGCGCTGGTCTACGGCTCGACCAGCGGCGTCTACGGCGACTGCGGCGGGGCACGCATCGACGAGACGCGCGCCGTCCGCCCGCACACCCCGCGCGCTCATCGGCGCGTCGACGCCGAGCGCGCCGTGCGCTGGCTGGGACGGGCCGGCGTCGCGACGCGCATCCTGCGCATCCCGGGCATCTACGCGCCCGACCGCAGCGGCGGCACACCGCGCGAGCGCCTGCGCAAGGGCACGCCGGTGCTGCGCAGCCAGGACGACGTCTACACCAACCACATCCATGCCGACGACCTGGCGCGCATCTGCGTGGCGGCGCTGTGGCGCGGCGGCAGGCAGCGCGTCTTCCATGCCAGCGACGACACCGAGCTGAAGATGGGCGACTACATCGATCTGGCTGCGGATCTGTACGGCCTGCCGCGCCCGCCGCGCATCGGGCGCGACGAGGCACAGGCGCAGCTTCCGGTGTCGCTGCTGAGCTTCATGGGCGAATCGCGGCGGCTGGACAACGGCCGCATGAAGCGCGAACTGCGGATGCGCTTGCGGCACCCCACCGTGGCCAGCGGGCTGCGGCCCGTTTCTTGAATGCGGTCCCGGACATAATCTCCAAGTCGAAATTTGTCACGGCTTTCCCCCTTCACTGCGCTGCGTCCATGCCCACCACTCAACTCTCGGTCTACTTCTTCCTGCAGGTCGCGGTGATCATCACCGTGTGCCAGCTGGTCGGGCGCCTGGCGCAGAAGCTCGGCCAGCCGCAGGTGGTGGGCGAGATGATCGCCGGCGTGACGCTGGGTCCCTCGCTGCTGGGCCTGTTTTTCCCCGAGGTGCAGCGTGCGCTGTTCCCGAAGGAGACCCTCGGCATGCTCTATGTGGGCGGCCAGTTGGGCGTCGGCATGTACATGTTCCTGGTCGGCACCGAATTCCGTGCCGACCACTTCAAGAGCCGCTTGCGCAGCGCCGTCTCGGTGTCGGCGGCCGGCATCTTCGTGCCCTTCGTGCTGGCCTTCGCGCTGATCCCCTGGCTGCTCACCATTCCCGGCCTGTTTTCGGCCAAGGCGAAGCCGCTGGAAGCGGCACTGTTTCTCGGGGCGGCGATCGCCATCACCGCCTTTCCGATGCTGGCGCGCATCATCCACGAGCGCGGCCTGGCCGGCACGTCGCTCGGCACGCTGGCGCTCACGGCCGGCGCCGTGGACGACGCCGCCGCCTGGTGCATCCTGGCCATCGTGCTGGCCAGCTTCGGCGGCCACTGGGGCGGCGCCTACGCGGCCATCGGCGGCGGCATCGCCTACGCGCTCTTCATGATCTTCATCGGCTCGCGGCTGCTGAAGCGGCTGGCCGCCCATGTACGGCCCGACGCACCCTTGAGCGCGACGCTGCTGGCCACCGTGCTCGTGCTGTTCGCGCTGAGCGCGTTCGCGATGGATGCGATCGGCATCCACGCCGTGTTCGGCGGCTTCCTGCTCGGCGTGGTGCTGCCGCGAGGTGCGCTCACCGAGAAGCTGCGCGCCCAGTTGCAACCCTTCGTGGTGATCTTCCTGCTGCCGATGTTCTTCACCTACTCGGGCCTCAACACCCGCATGGCGGTGCTGATGCAGCCCGGCATCCTGCTGGCGGCGGTGGCGATCCTGGCGGCCTCGTTCTGCGGCAAGGGCCTCGCCTGCTGGGCCGCAGCGCGCGCTTCCGGCGAGAGCAATCGCGATGCGATGGCCATCGGTTCGCTGATGAACGCACGCGGCCTGATGGAGCTGATCATCATCAACATCGGCCTGCAGGCCGGCGTGATCGAGCCCGGGCTGTTCTCGATTCTGGTGCTGATGGCGATCCTCAGCACCTTGATGGCCACGCCGCTGTTCAACCGGGTGACGCGCGCACCCAAGCCGAACGCCCTGCGCGCCCCGGCCTGACGCCACGAAGAAGCACCATGTCTCAGCTGACCGATTTCGAGTCCATGTTCGACCTGGCGCCGGTGTCGTTGTGGGTGGAGGACTTCAGCCAGGTGCGCCGGATCTTCGAACGCTGGCGGGCCGAGGGCGTGCAGGACTTGGTGGCCCATCTGCGCGCCGATCCGTCGCGCGTGGGCGAATGCATGGCGTCGATCCAGGTGTTGAAGGTCAACCAGACCACGCTCGACCTGTTCGGCGCCGCAGACCATGCGGCATTGGTCGCCGGCCTCGGCCAGATCTTCAGCGGCGACATGGCCGAGCTGATGACCCACGAGCTCGACCAGCTCTGGCAGGGCAAGCTGCTCTACGAGAACACCACCGTCAACTACACGCTCGACGGCCGGCGGCTCGACGTGCAGCTGCGGGTGCGTATCCTGCCGGGCCACGAAACCACCTGGGACCGGGTGCTGGTGTCGCTCGACGACATCACGGCGCGCATGAAGGCGGTGCGCGAGCGCGAGGCCAGCGCGCAGTACGCCAGCGGGCTGTTCGAGCATTCGCCGGTGTCCCTGTGGGTCGAGGACTTCAGTGCCGTCAAGCGCTTGCTGGACGACATCCGCCAGCGCGGCATCACCGACTTCAACACGTTCCTGAAGGTCCACCCGGAATTCGTCACCCGCTGCATCGAGGAGATCCGGGTGATCGACGTCAACCGCGAGACGCTGCGCATGTTCGCGGCCGACGATCGCCGCATGCTGCTCGAGAACATTCCGCGCATCTTCCGGGACGAGATGCGCGACTCCTTCGCGGAGCAACTGCAGGACCTGTGGGCCGGCAAGACGCTGCAGCACCGCGAGGTGATCAACTATTCGCTCAACGGCGACCTGGTCAACATCCACATGCAGTTCGCGGTGCTCGAAGCCCACCTGCACGACTGGAGCATGGTGCTCGTCTCGCTGATGGACATCACCGCCCGCAAGAAGGCCGAGGCCTACCTCGAGTACCTCGGCAAGCACGACGTGCTGACCCAGCTGCGCAACCGGACCTTCTACACCGAGGAGCTGAACCGCCTCAACCGCAAGGGCCCGTGGCCGGTGTCGGTGCTGCTGATCGACCTGAATGGACTGAAGCAAGTGAACGACGAGGAAGGCCACGCCGCCGGCGATGCGCTGCTGCGGCGGGTCGGCGAGGTGCTGAGCCAGGCGATCGAGAGCCCGGCCTGGCCGGCGCGTGTCGGCGGCGACGAGTTCGCGGTGCTGATGCCGGCCACCGACGAGCGCGGCGCCGAGGCGGTGCGCGAGCGCATCCTGTCGATGGTCGACCTCAACAATCAGTTCTATGCCGGCCGCAGCGGCCATGTGCTCAGCCTGGCCATCGGGCTGGCAACCTGCGAAGTGGGTGAGCCCCTCGAGAACGCGCTGCTGCGCGCCGACAAGGCGATGTACCGCGACAAGGCGCTGCACTACGAGACCCGCGCCAAAGTCCCCAGCGACGACGCACCGCTCTCGGGCCGCCCGGTCTGAGTCGACAATCCGACCTCCTTGCACCTTTGCCCTCTCCCATGCTCGCGCGCACCCTGACCGGCCACCTGAAAATCTGCGACGGGCGGATCCTGTGGGCCGACGAGGATGCCCATCAGCTGCTGACTTATCCGGTCGGTGCGCTGCTCGATCTGCCGTTCTCCGATGTCCAGCCCGATGCGACCGCGATGCCGGTGCCTGCGCGGGGCGGCGTCGATGGCACCAGCCTCGTGCTGCGCGCCCGGGAGGGCGGTGCGGTGCGGGTCGACGCCCGGGCCGAACGCATGGACGATTCCTGCGTGCTCTGGTCCTTTACGCCGGCCGCGCGCGGTGTGCGCGCCGGGCGCTTGGATTTCGTCGCCCGCCACGACGCGCTGACCCGGCTGCCCAACCGAATGGCCTCGGTGGAGGAGCTGCGCCAGCGGCTGAACCTGCGCGGGGGCCGGCTGCTGGCGGTCTGCTACCTGGACCTGGACCGCTTCCGCGACATCAACGAACATTTCACGCCGAGCGGCGGTGACGGCGTGCTGCGCGAGGTGGCGCGCCGGCTCAAGGCCGGGCTGCCGCACGAGGCCATCGTGGCGCGCGTGGGCGGCGACGAATTCGCGCTGGCCGTCTCGGTCGGCAGCCGCCAGCAGTGCGAGAACCTGGTGGCCCAACTGCTCGCCCGGCTGGCACACCCGTTCCGCCTGCAGGACCGGACCGCACGGCTGCAGGCCAGCGTGGGCGTGGCGCTGATGGCCGACGCTGAACAGCCGACCGAGGTGATGCTGCAGCATGCGCAGCACGCCGTCTTCTTCGCCAAGCGCGCCGGCGGTAACCAGTTGCATTTCTTCGATGCCGGCCAGGCGCTCGAGGAGCAGGAGGCGCTCGAACTGCGGCGGGCCATGGCCGAGGGCCTGGGCCGCGGCGAACTCTGGCTCGCATACCAGCCCAAGGTCGACATGCGCTGCGGCCGCGTCATCGGCGCCGAAGCGCTGATCCGCTGGCGGCATCCGACGCACGGCGAACTGCAGCCGGGCGATTTCATTCCGCACATCGAAGACCACGAGCTGGTGGAGCAGTTGGGCGACTGGGCCATCGGCGAGGCGCTGCAACAGGCGGCACACTGGCATGCCGATGGTGTCGGCACCTCGGTGAGCGTGAACATCAATCCACGCCACATGCAGCGACCCGATTTCCTCGAACGGCTGGCGGCGCACCTGGCGCGGCATCCGCAGTTGCCGGCCGGCGCGCTCGAGCTGGAGATCCTGGAGACCAGCGCCATCAAGGACTTCACCACCGTCACTCGCTTCATCGAGGCCTGCAAGACGCTCGGCGTACCGGTCGCGATGGACGATTTCGGCACCGGCTATTCGTCGCTGACCTACCTGCGCCGCTTGCCGGTGGCTGCGCTCAAGCTCGACCAGTCCTTCGTCAACGGCGTGATCGACAACGCCGAGGACCAGGCCATCGTCAAGGGCATCCTGCTGCTGGCCAAGGGGCTCGGCCGCAAGGCGATCGCCGAGGGTGTCGAGTCGGTGGCGCACGGCCGCGTCCTGATGGACCTGGGCTGCACGCTCGGGCAGGGTTACGGCATCGCCCGCCCGATGCCGGCCGAGGCGCTGCCCGGCTGGATCGTCGCGTATGAGCGGGCCCCACTGTGGGGGCGCGCGCCGGACTGCTGCTGAAGCCCGCAGCCCGGGGAGGGCGTGTGCATCGGCACGTGCTTGCGCCTCGATGCGTTCTTGTCCGGCAGCGGGGTGCGGCCGCAGCGAAGAAGCTCCCCCGCTTTCTTACGCACCGGAGACCGACATGCACGAACCGACCCACGCCAGCGGCGCCATCGAGACCCGTTCGATCGACGTGACCGAGGGCCAGGCCCTGGAATATTGGCTCGACACGCTGGGTGTCGACGAATACCACTTGCGCACCGCTGTGGCCGAAGTGGGTACTTCCGCTCAGGACGTGCGTTGCTACCTCGGCATGCCGTGACCGCCGGGCCGAAGGACCGGCCGAGGCGGTCATCAATGTGAACTAAAGTGTGAGGTTTTCCCTTGCGGTGCCGGCCACAATTAAACACAATTGATTACATGGCACAGCGCACTTTCTCTCCCGTTACCGCCCACGCTCCGCTCGAGCAGCAGGGCGTTTCTTCGGCGCCTTCCCTTCGCAGGGAGGCCCTGTGAGGGTCGACCGGGACATGCGCGCGGCGCGCCTGAGCGTCGAAGACCTGGACAACATCGCCCTTCGCCTGCGACTGCAAGGCATGCGTGGCGATCTCAATGCCGGGCTGGTGGCCGATGCGCTCGACTCGGTGGTTCAGCGACGGCATGCGGCACAGCTGGCGCGTACGCGCCGAGCCCGCCATGGACTGATGTCGTCGGCCTGGCAGCGCGTCACGGCCTGGGCCAGCGTGCGATAACCAAGCGGACTACACCACCTTTGTCCTGGTGGGTCGGGTGCTCCTTGTTGCACTGCTTACATGGGTTCCTCGGCGCCTACGTCACGAATCGTCGCAGACGTACGCAGCGTCTCAGGGCGGACACGTCTCCTGACAGCCCGAACCATGAGGAGACCGAGATGAGCAGCTACGCATTCCCCAACGAAACCGCCAACGAGCCGAGAAGCGAGGCCCGATACGACCATCGGCTCGACGATGCAGGGCCCGCCACGAGCGGCGTCTCCTGGTCCGCCATCTTCGCCGGTGCCACGGCCGCCGCCGCACTCACCTTGATCATGGTGCTGCTGGGTGCCGGCATGGGCCTCGGCGTGGCGTCCCCCTGGGAAGGCGAGGGCGCCGAAGCCAGGACGATCGGGATCGCCGGCGTGTTCTGGATCACCTTCACCCAAGTGGCCGCCTCGGGGCTGGGCGGCTATCTGGCGGGCCGGCTGCGTGCCAAGTGGAGCAGCATCCGCACCGACGAAGCACGCTTTCGCGACACCGCCCACGGCTTCCTGGCCTGGGGCGCTGCGACCCTGGTGACGGCGGCGCTCCTGATGTCTGCGGCAGGCGCCACGCTGGGCGCCGGTGTGCGCGCCGGCGCGAGCCTGGCCGGTGGCGCAGTGAGCACTGCGGCCAGTGCGATGGGTGCCAGTCGCTCGAGCGACGATTCCGCGTCCGGTCCGATGGGCTATTGGGTCGACGGATTGATGCGCAAGGAACCGGGCGCACCGGCCGCGGGCCAGACAGACACCGCCCCCCAGGGGCAGGTGCCCACCGCGGAACTCGGCCGAATCTTCGCCGCCAGCCTGCGCAGCGGATCGATGACGCCCGAAGACAACCGCTATGTCGCGCAGATCGTCGCGCAGCGCACCGGAATCAGCCAGCAGGATGCGGAGAAGCGCGTCACCGACATGTTCGCGCGCGCCAAGGCATCGACGGACGAAGCCGTGACGAAGACCAAGGCTGCGGCGGATGCGGCACGCAAGACGGCGGCCTACGGCTCGCTGTGGCTGTTCATCGCGCTGGTCATCGGCGCGCTCGTCGCGGCCTACTGTGCGACGTTGGGTGGCCGTGCCCGCGACCTGTGAGATGGGGGCCGGCAGCGGGTAGCTTGGCTGCGCGCTCGTCGGCACCGACCTGTGCAGCTCTCCTAAATCCGTGGTGCCCGGGGCCGGAATCGAACCGGCACGCCTTGCGGCGGGGGATTTTGAGTCCCCTGCGTCTACCAATTTCACCACCCGGGCACGGGAAGAGTGCAGCCGAAAATTATGGCACAGTGCTCGGCATGAAGTATCCGACCATCGAAGACGCGATCGGCAAGACGCCGCTGGTCGCGCTGCAGCGCATCGACGCGGCCGAGAATGCGCGACGCGGCAACGTGATCCTGGGCAAGCTCGAAGGCAACAATCCGGCCGGCTCGGTCAAGGACCGCCCGGCGCTGTCGATGATCAAGCGCGCCGAGGAGCGCGGCGAAATCAAGCCCGGCGACACGCTGATCGAGGCGACCTCCGGCAACACCGGCATCGCGCTGGCGATGGCCGCGGCCATCAAGGGCTATCGCATGGTGCTGATCATGCCGGAGGACCTGTCGATCGAACGCGCGCAGACGATGAAGGCGTTCGGTGCCGAACTCGTGCTGACGCCCAAGAGCGGCGGCATGGAATACGCCCGCGATCTGGCCGACCAGATGGTCGTGCAGGGCAAGGGCCGGGTGCTCGACCAGTTCGCCAACCCCGACAACCCGCGCATCCACTACGAGACGACCGGCCCGGAGATCTGGGACGACACGAAAGGCAAGGTCACCCATTTCGTGAGCGCCATGGGGACCACCGGCACCATCACCGGCGTGTCGCGCTTCCTGAAGGAAAAGAACCCTGCGATCCAGATCGTCGGTGCCCAGCCGGAAGAGGGTTCGCGCATTCCGGGCATCCGCAAGTGGCCGCAGGAATACCTGCCCAAGATCTACGATCCGAGCCGGGTCGACCAGGTAGTGAACGTCAGCCAGGACGATGCCGAGGAGATGGCGCGGCGCCTGGCGCGCGAGGAAGGCATCTTCGGCGGCATCTCGGCAGCCGGCGCACTGTGGGCGGCCCTGCAGATCGCGAAGACGGTGGAGAACGCGACCATCGTCTTCGTGGTGTGCGACCGCGGCGACCGATACCTCTCGACCGGCGTGTTCCCGGCCTGATGTCCCCCCACTGAGCTCGACCGTGTTCCAGCCCACCTTCTGCCCGGCCTGCGCCACACCGCTGGCGCACATCGAACGGGTCGAAGACAGCGGCCCGACGATGCGCCTGCGCTGTCCGTCCTGCGACTGGACGCACTGGAACAACCCGACGCCGGTGCTGGCGGCCATCGTTGAATACCGCGGCCAGGTCCTGCTGGCGCGCAACGCGGCCTGGCAGCACAAGATGTACGCGCTCATCACCGGCTTCATGGAGGCCGGCGAGACGCCGCAAGCCGGCATCGTCCGTGAGGTGAAGGAAGAGACGGACCTGGAGGCCAGCGCGGTGCACCTGGTCGGCGTCTACGATTTCCAGCGCATGAACCAGGTGATCATTGCCTACCATGTGGTGGCCGACGGCGAGGTGCGCCTGTCGCCGGAACTGGTCGATTACCGCCTTTACGATCTGCAGGACCTCCGATGCTGGCCGGCGGGCACCGGTTATGCATTGGCCGACTGGCTGCGCAGCCGCGGCCACGAACCCGAATTCGTCGAGTGGCCTCGACCGGCGCCCTCGGACGCATGACAATCTCAGCCGATTCCAGGAACGCCATGCACATCCACCAAGATCTCGACACGCGCGGCCTCAATTGCCCCTTGCCGATCCTCAAGGCCAAGCGCTCGCTCAACGAGATGCAGAGCGGCCAACTGCTGCGGGTGGTGTCGACCGACGCCGGCTCGCTGCGCGACTTCCAGGCCTTCGCGCGACAGACCGGCAACGACCTGGTCGAGCAGCAGACGGTCGGCACCGACTACATCCACGTCCTGCGTCGCCGGTGAGGCGACCCATGCCCCCGCCGCAACCGTCCGCGCTGCCCGTCGCTTCGTCGGCCGCGGAGGCCGTGCCATGCTGAGGATGACCCTCCAGATCGGCTTCGTCGTCCTCGGCATCGCGGCCGCGGCGGCTCTGATGCTGTGGGACAACGGCGTGCCCGATGCCGTCGACGAGCGCGTGGTGTCGCCCACGGCGATACCGCTCGCCGTCATGGGCGACTCGAACAGCCATTCCTACCAGGACCGCCTGAACTTCTCGGTCGAGTCCGGGCAGCGCGGCGGCCTCAACCAGGACCGCAGCTTCAGCTGGGTCGAGGTGCTCGCGCGCCTGCGGGGCGAGGAGATCGACGTCGGGCCCTGGGTCACCTGGGGCCGCTCCGGTGTGATCATCCGGCTGCTCGACCTGCTCCACCTGCCGGTCGGCCGTGCGCCCCGCAAGGAAGACTACCTCTACAACTTCGCTTTCTCGGCCATGGGCTGCGAACAGCTGATGCAGGGCAAGTTCAGGCAGGCGCCGCGGCTGGTGGCGCTGATGGACAAGGAGCCCGAGCGCTGGCGCCGGGGGGTGGTGGTGATCCGCACCGGGCTGGGCGAGTGGTCGCAGTTCATGGACGTGCAGGCGAAGGATCCGAACGCGCCGGAACTGCAGCCGGTGATCGACGGCTGCACGAAGCACATCGGCGATGCCATCCGGCTGATCCACGCATCGCATCCTGCAACGCGGGTCGTGGTGGTGGGCGTGGTGAACGAGGCGTCCGATCCGCTGTACCTCGACCGCTGGCAGAGTGGGGTCGAGTTCGGCAACATCGAGGCGGCACTGGCCCGCTTCAATGGTGCGCTCCGGCAGGTCGCGGCGGCGCAGCCGAACACGCTCTTCTTCGATGACCAGGCCTGGATGCTCGAACGCTGGGGGTCGCGCGACGCCACCGGTGCCCCGGCCTATCGGACCGTCACCCTCGGCGGGCGGCTGCAGGTGACGAACACCGCCGGCAACGACCCCATGCATGCCATGATGGAAGACCACCACGCCGGCCTGGCCTACAACGCGCTGTGGGCGCAGTCGCTGGTCGCGCGGCTCCATGCCGACTTCGGCCTGTCGATCACGCCGATTGGCGACGAGGAACTGGCGCGCTTCGTGTTGCCGCTGGCCGATGCCTCGCTCGGCGCCGCGCTCAGAGTTCCAGGGTCTTGAGGTATTCGCGGAACTGCGCACCGACCTCGGGGTGGGCCAGTGCGAGTTCCACGGTGGCCTGCAGGAAGCCTTCCTTGCTGCCGCAGTCGTAGCGGGTGCCCTTGTAGGCGTAGGCGTAGACCGCTTCCTTCTTCATCAGCGAGGCAATGCCGTCAGTGAGCTGGATCTCGCCACCGGCGCCCTTGGGCTGATTGCGGATCTCGGCGAACACGCCGGGCGTGAGCACGTAGCGGCCGGCCACGCCCAGGCGCGACGGCGCCGCTTCGGGCGAGGGCTTCTCGACCATCTTGTTGACCTTGACCAGACCTTCGTCGATGGTGTCGCCGGCCACGATGCCGTAGCGCTTCACCTGGTCGAGCGGGACTTCCTGCACGGCCAGCAGCGAGCGGCCCAGCTGGGCGAAGGCGGCGGTCATCTGGGCCATCACCGGCTGACCGTCGACCGGGCCGACCATCAGGTCGTCCGCCAGCAGCACGGCGAAAGGCTCGTTGCCCACCAAGTGCTCGGCGCACAGCACCGCATGGCCCAGGCCCAGCATGCGCGGCTGGCGCACGTAGGAAACGGTCATGTCATCGGGCATCACCGAGCGGGCAATGTTGAGCAGGGCGGTCTTGCCGCTGGCCTCGAGCTGGCTTTCCAGCTCGTAGGCGGTGTCGTAGTGGTCCTCGATGGCGCGCTTGTTGCGGCCGGTCACGAAGATCATGTCGCGGATGCCGGCCGCGTAGGCTTCCTCGACGGCGTACTGGATCAGCGGCTTGTCCACCACCGGCAGCATCTCCTTGGGTTGCGCCTTGGTGGCGGGAAGGAAACGGGTGCCGAAACCGGCCACGGGGAAAACGGCTTTGCGGATGCGCGTGGTATTGGACATTGGATAGGCAGGGAAGTGAATACGGAATAGTACGTTGTTCCCGAGGCGGGGCCGTGTCAGCCGAGGCGCACAAGCTGGTCCGCCAGGCGAGCCACCAGGGCGTTGAAGTCCGCCAGCCGTTGACGTTCCTGGGCGATCACGGCCGGCGGCGCCTTGGCCACGAAGGCCTCGTTGCCGAGCTTGCCGTTAACCTTTGTGATCTCGCCCTCGACCCGGGCAATCTCCTTGCCGATTCGGACTTTTTCCGCGGCCTTGTCGATTTCCATGTGCAGGCACAGGCGGGCGGCGCCGACGACCGCCACTGGGGCGGCCTCGGCGGCCGCGGCCCAGCTGGCTTCGTCGTCGAAGACGCGCACTTCCTTGAGTTTGGCCAGTGCCTGAAGCACCGGTGCCACGTCCCGCAGGAACTCGCCGTCGGCTGCGCTGTCGGCCACCGCGTAGAGCGGCAGCCGCGTCGCGGGCGACACGCTCATCTCGCCGCGCAGCGTGCGGCAGGCGTCGACCAAGGCCTTCAGACGCGCGACGTGGGCTTCGGCGGCCTCGTCGATCTTCTCCGGCTGGCTCTGCGGGTAGGCGGCGACCATGATCGATGCGCCTTCGCGCCCCGCCACGGGGGCGACCTTCTGCCACAGTTCTTCCGTGATGAACGGGATCACCGGATGCGCCAGACGCAGCAGCGTCTCGAGCGTGCGGATCAGCGTGCGGCGGGTGGCGCGCTGCTGTGCGTCGCTGCCGGTCTGGATCTGCACCTTGGCGATCTCCAGGTACCAGTCGCAGAACTCGTCCCAGGCGAACTGGTAGATCGAGGTGGCGACGTTGTCGAGCCGATAGTCCTCGAAGCCCTTGGCGACGTCGGCCTCGACGCGCTGCAGGCGCGAGGCGATCCAGCGGTCGGCCCGGCTGAACTGAAGGTATCCATGCGCCGAGCCGCCCGGCGCGCAGTCGGCCTTGGTGTGTTCCGCCAGGCCGCAATCCTGGCCCTCGCAGTTCATCAGCACGAAGCGCGTGGCATTCCAGAGCTTGTTGCAGAAGTTGCGGTAGCCCTCGCAGCGCTTGCTGTCGAAGTTGATGCTGCGGCCCAGCGAGGCGAGCGAGGCGAAGGTGAAGCGCAGCGCGTCGGCGCCGAAGGCCGGGATGCCCTCGGGAAATTCCTTCTGCGTGTTCTTGCGCACGGCCGGTGCCGTCTCGGGCTTGCGCAGGCCTTGACTGCGCTTGTCGAGCAGCTCGGGCAGCGCGATGCCGTCGATCAGGTCGACCGGATCGAGCACGTTGCCTTCGGACTTGCTCATCTTCTTGCCCTGCGCATCGCGCACCAGGCCGTGAATGTAGACGTCCTTGAACGGCACCTGGCCGGTGAAGTGCTTGGTCATCATGATCATCCGGGCCACCCAGAAGAAGATGATGTCGTAGCCGGTGACCAGCACGTTCGACGGCAGGTAGCGCGCCAGGTCGTCGGTCTTCTCGGGCCAGCCGAGGGACGAGAAGGGCACCAGCGCCGCCGAATACCAGGTGTCGAGCACGTCCTCGTCGCGGCGCAGCGTCTTGCCCGGTGCCTTGGCTTGGGCTTCGGCCTCGTCGTGCGCCACGTACACCTTGCCGTCCCCGTCGTACCAGGCCGGAATCTGGTGGCCCCACCAGAGCTGGCGCGAGATGGTCCAGTCCTGGATGTTCTCCATCCAGTGGTTGTAGGTGTTGACCCAGTTCTCGGGCACGAAGCGCACCTCGCCCGACTTCACGACGTCGATCGCCTTCTGCGCGATCGAGCTGCCGTCGGCGCCGGCCTTGGTCATGGCCACGTACCACTGGTCGGTCAGCATCGGCTCGACCACCGCGCCGCTGCGCGCGCAGCGCGGCACCATCAGCTTGTGCTTCTTCACCTCGACCAGCAGGCCGAGCGCGTCGAGGTCGGCGACGATGGCCTTGCGCGCCACGAAGCGGTCCATGCCGCGGTATTTCTCGGGCGCGTTCTCGTTGATGGTCGCGTCGAGCGTGAGCACGCCGATCATCTCGAGTTGGTGGCGCTGGCCGACGGCGTAGTCGTTGTAGTCGTGGGCCGGCGTGACCTTCACCACACCGGTGCCGAAGGCCTTGTCGACGTAGTCGTCCGCGATGATCGGGATGAGCCTGTCGACCAGCGGCAGCTTCACGCTCTGGCCGATCAGATGCTTGTAGCGCTCGTCCTCCGGATGGACCATCACGGCCGTGTCGCCCAGCATGGTTTCGGGGCGTGTGGTGGCCACGACCAGCGTGCCGCTGCCGTCTTCCAGCGGGTAGGCGATGTGCCAGAGCGAGCCGTCTTCCTCCTCGCTCTCGACTTCCAGGTCGCTCACCGAGGTCTTCAGCACCGGGTCCCAGTTGCCCAGGCGCTTGCCGCGGTAGATGAGGCCTTCGTCGTAGAGCTTGACGAAGGTGTCGGTGACGACGGCCGACAGGTCCTCGTCCATCGTGAAGTACTCGCGGCTCCAGTCGACCGTGTCGCCCATGCGGCGCATCTGGCCGGTGATGGTGTTGCCCGACTTCTCCTTCCACTCCCACACCTTGGCGACGAAGTTCTTGCGCGCCTCGGCGGGCGTCGGGCCCATGGCGTGGCGGCTGATCTTCTGTTCCTGCAGCTGGCGTTCCACCACGATCTGCGTGGCGATGCCGGCGTGGTCGGTGCCCGGCACCCACAGCGTGTTGTCGCCCTTCATGCGGTGGTAGCGCGCGAGGCTGTCCATGATCGTCTGGTTGAACGCATGGCCCATGTGCAGCGTGCCGGTCACGTTCGGCGGCGGCAGCTGGATGGCGAACGAATCGGCGCCGTCCTTGGGCTGCTGGGTGCCGCGGAAGCCGGCCTTGGCGTAGCCGCGCAGTTCCCATTCCGGCCCCCAGTGCGCCTCGATGGCGGCAGGTTCGAAGGATTTGGACAGGCTCTCGAGGCCGGGCTGGGAGATGGGTTCGCTCATGGCGTGGCAATGAAAAACGGCACGCGGGGTGCCGTCGGGTTACGGTTGTCGTTTGGGCTGACTACTAGGCTGGATTTTACCGGCGCACCCTGGTCATCGCCGCTGGCGATAATTGTTTGATGCTCTTCCTGCTCTCGCCCGCCAAGTCGCTCGACTACGACAGCCCCCTTCCCGAGGACCTGCCCGCCACCCAGCCCGTGTTCGAAGGTGCCAAGGGCCCGGCCGCCGCCCTGATCGCGCTGATGCGCCAGAAGTCGCCGCAGCAGATCGCCGAGCTCATGCACCTGTCGGACAAGCTGTCCGCGCTGAATTTCGCCCGCTATGCGGCCTGGTCGCCCAAGGGCACGGCGAAGAACGCCCGGCAGGCCGCGCTCGCCTTCGACGGCGACGTCTACGGCGGGCTCGACGCCAAGACCCTGAACGCCAAGCAACTGGAATGGGCGCAGGACCATGTCTGCATCCTCAGCGGCCTGTATGGCGTGCTGCGTCCGTTCGACCGCCTGCAGCCCTACCGCCTGGAGATGGGAACGCAACTGGTCAACCCGCACGGCAAGGACCTCTATGCCTTCTGGGGCAGCCGCATTGCCGAGCACCTGAACGAGCGCCTGGTTGCCGACCGCACGCCGGTGGTGATCAATCTGGCCTCGCAGGAATACTTCAAGGCCGTCGACCCACGCGTGCTCAAGGCGCGCGTGATCGAATGCGTGTTCCAGGAATGGAAGGGCGGCCAGTACAAGATCGTCAGCTTCTACGCGAAGCGGGCCCGTGGCCTGATGGCGCGCTGGGCGGTGCTGCACAAGGCCGCCACGCCCAAGGCGCTGGAGAAGTTCGACCTGGAAGGGTATGCCTTCGACGCAGCGGCTTCGCTGCCGGAAAGGCTGGTGTTTCGAAGGAGAATGGCATGACGCAACCGGTGACCCCCGAATTGCGGGAATGGATCGTGTCGCAGCTCGCCGCGGGGCATTCCGTGGCGGCGCTTCGCCAGTCGATGCGGGCTGCGGGGTGGCAGGATGCCGCCACCGAGGCGGCGCTGGCGGAACTCGAGCGGGGTGCCATCCCGACATCGCTGCCCGCTGCGGCACCCGCGCCGCTTCGGCCGATGCCGGGGCCCGACCTTGAAGGCTCGCCGCTCTATCTGGAGGCCGGCGACCGCCGCGTGCATGTGCTGCACACCGTGAAGCAGCCGCGCCTGGTGGTGTTCGGCGACCTGCTCGCCGACGACGAATGCGAAGCGCTGGTCGCGGCGGCAGCGAAGCGGCTCGCGCGTTCGCTCACCGTCGAGACCCAGACCGGCGGCGAGACGCTCAACATCGACCGCACCAGCGACGGCATGTTCTTCGAGCGAGGCGAGAACGAGATCGTCGGCCGCATCGAGCAGCGCATCGCGACGCTGCTGCGCTGGCCGCTCGCCTTCGGCGAAGGCCTGCAGGTCCTGCGCTATTCGCCGGGCGCCCAGTACCGACCGCACTACGACTACTTCGACCCCGCGGAGCCCGGCACGCCGACCATCCTGCGCCGCGGTGGGCAACGCGTCGGCACGCTGGTGATGTACCTGCAGGAGCCCGAGCGCGGCGGCGGCACCGTCTTCCCCGACATCGGTCTGGAGGTGGCGCCCAAGCGTGGCACGGCGGTCTTCTTCAGCTACGACCGGCCCGACCCCGGCACGCGCACGCTGCACGGCGGCTCGCCGGTGCTGGCCGGCGAGAAATGGGTCGCGACCAAATGGCTGCGCGAGCGAGAGTTCGTCTGATGCAGGGCCGATGAAAGTCCAGGCCAATGGCATCGACATCGAGGTCGAAGACTCCGGAGGCGACGGCCGCCCGGTGGTGCTGCTCGTCATGGGCCTCAACATGCAGCTCATCGCCTGGCCCGATAACTTCGTGAAGGGGTTGGTCGGTGCCGGGTTCCGGGTGGTGCGCTTCGACAACCGCGATGCCGGCCTGAGCACGCAGTTCGACGACGCCGGGACCCGCAGCCTGCTGTGGCAGGGTCTGCGCCACCGCTTCGGGCTGCCGGTGCAGTCGGCCTACACCCTGCAGGACATGGCCGAGGACGCCGTGGGCGTGCTCGATGCATTGGGCATCCGTCGCGCGCATGTCGTCGGCGCGTCGATGGGCGGCATGATCGCGCAGCGCGTCGCGGCCACCGCGCCCGAGCGCGTCGCCAGCCTCGTCAGCCTGATGAGCTCCAGCGGCGCGCGCGGCCTGCCCGGGCCCCGACGCGACGTGGTGGCGCTCATGATGCGGCGCCCTGTGAGGCAGGACGAAGCCTCGCTGGTGGCGCACAGCATGCGACTGGTGCGCCTGATCGCCGGCCCCTACTACCCCCCGGACCAGGCTGCACTGCGCGAGCGCCTCACCCATGCCTTTCGACGCGCCTACCGTCCACGCGGCCTGATGCGCCAGATCACCGCGGTCGCTGCCGACACCGACCGCGCCAAGCTGCTGGCGCGCATCCAGTGCCCGACGCTGGTGCTGCATGGCGACGTCGATCCGCTGGTGCCGATCGCCTGCGGGCAGGACACCGTGCGGCGCATTCCCGGCGCGCGCTTCAGTGCCATTCCCGGCATGGGTCACGACCTCACGCCGCAGATCACCGAAATCCTGCTGTCGCAAATGGTTCCTTTCCTGAAGACGGCAGAAAAGGGCTGCAGCGCTTAGAAAGAGCCGATGAGTCTCGACAACACCCCTGAACAATCGCAGCTCGGCCGCGCCTCTGCCTATGCCGACCAGTACGACCCGACCCTGCTGTTTCCGATCGCCCGCGCCACGCAGCGCGCGGCCATGGGCATCGCCGAGGGCGCCTTGCCCTTCTTCGGCGCCGATCTCTGGACCGCGTTCGAGCTGAGCTGGCTCAACCCGCGCGGCAAGCCGCAGGTCGCCATCGCGCAGTTCATCGTGCCCTGCGAAACGCCCAACATCATCGAGAGCAAGTCCTTCAAGCTCTATCTCAACAGCTTCAACAGCAGCGTCTTCGCCGACGCCGATGCGGTGCGCGAGCGGCTCAAGGCCGACCTTGCCGAAGCCGCCTGGCGCGGCGGCGACCGCAGCGGCGGCATCGGCGTGAAGCTGCTGGCACCGCAGGCCTTCGAGCGCGAGAAGGTGCAGGAGCTCGAAGGGCTCGACCTCGACCGGCTCGACATCGAATGCACGCACTACCAGCCGGCGCCCGAGCTGCTGCAGAGCGACGCCAGTCAACCGCCGGTCGAGGAGACGCTGAGCAGCCGGCTGCTCAAGAGCAACTGCCTCGTCACCGGCCAGCCCGACTGGGGGAGCGTGCAGATCCGCTATGCGGGCGCGCCGATCGACCAGGCCGGGCTGCTGGCCTACATCGTGAGTTTCCGCAACCACAACGAGTTCCACGAACCCTGCGCCGAGCGCATGTTCTGGGACATCTGGCAGCGCTGCAAGCCGACCCAGCTGAGCGTCTATGCGCGCTACACCCGCCGCGGGGGACTGGACATCAATCCACTGCGCGCCAGCTGGCCGCAGGCGCTGCCTTCCAACATCCGCACGGCACGACAGTAGGCTTGCGCCTACATCTTCGGCGTCGGCTCACATCGATACTCGTCACCTTTGTGGCCTGGGACTCCGAACGTGAACGTGTTGATCGTCGACGACAACGAAGCAGCAGCCGACCTGCTGCAGGAACTGCTCTCGCTGCAGGACCATACGGCCCGCTGTACCTATTCCGCGACCCAGGCGCTCGAAGCCTGCCTGGGCGAAACCTTCGACGTTGCCCTGGTGGACATCACGCTGCCGGATCTGCCCGGGACGGAAGTGGCGCGCCGCTTGCGGGCCCGCGGCCGACCGCCCCTGCTGGTGGCCGTGACCGGCCTGTCGGCGCAGGATGCCGGTGCCTCCGAGGCCGGCCTGTTCGACCACCATCTGCAGAAACCCATCGACTTCGATGCCCTCGACCGCATCCTGGAGCGGGCGGGCAACCGGTCTTCCGCGGCCTCATGAAGTCGTCGCCCGGCGCGCGCAGCTGGATTGCCGCCGGCGTGCGTCACGAACTGCTCACCCGCGCGCTTCCGGCCTTGCGCCACGACATGGCGGCACCGGTGTCGGTCATGCGCATGGGCCTGCTGATGCTCAAGCGCCAGGTCGCTGCGCCGACCATCGACCCGGCCGCCTGCGAGGAGCGGGTGGCGTTGATCGACCACCAGATCGTCGAACTGGTGGGCGCGGTGCGCTCGCTGCGCGACTGGGAACTCGCCACCGACAACGAAGGCATCAGCCGGCGCGATCTGGTGGTGCAGTGCGTCGGACTGATGCGCGCAGCCTTCGACCTCCATGGCATTCGCCTGCAGGTCGACGAAGCGCTGACCACCGATGCCGACCCGAGCGCCCCGACCTGGCCCTCGGGCGCATCGCTGCGCTACCTGTTGCTCGGCGTGCTCGGCTATCTTCACGACACGCCGCCCGAAGTCGCCGCCATCACGGTGGCTTCCGAGGGCCACGATGCCCTGGTGCTGCGTGCGGTGGCCGGCTCGCCCGACGCGGCTGATCCGGTGGCCGGCGCCCACCGCGCGCCGCGCAAGCTGGCCATCGATGCCATCGCTTTGCAGTCGCTGGCCGAAGACCTCGGCTATGCGCTCATCATCGAGCGCGACATGGTGCGCTTGCCCTTGACGCTCGGCTGAGCCGGCGGCAGCCGCCGGGCTGCGCTGGCGCCGATGGCGGCATTCATCTCGCGCGCCAGCCGATGGCGGTGCGTCTTCAGGAAGGCCAGCAGCCGGGCCTCCGCCGCATACAGGCGCCGCGTGCTCTTGGTACTGCCGGCGATCTTCTGCCACCGCTCGGCCATCGTTTCCGCGTCGCGCGCGAGCGTGGTGCCGAGCGCCAGCACGGCGGGATGCACATAGGCCTTCTTGCAGACGGCCGGCGTGTTGCCCAGCTGCCGCGCCACCGCCGCGATGATCTCCTTGGCGCTGTAGCGCGCCACCGGCGACGCGTCGCCGGGCGCATGGGCGCTGCAGGCCAGGCGTGTCAACTCGAGCGCCTGCACCGTGCCGTGCCAGGTCCGGAAGTCCTTGGCGGTGAAGTTGTCGCCGGCGGCCTCGCGCAGGTAGTCGTTCACGTCGGTGGACGACAGGGTTGACGTAGACGAGACCGTTGGCCAGGGCGCGTGGCGTGGCGTTTTTTTCGTGGGCATGGCGGACGGCAAAGTGCAGGCATCGACAATGCAAGGCCCGGTGCGCAGCGGGTGTAGGACGCCGCAAGCGCGCCGAGTGCGCACCGTGCGCTTCGTGTCGTTCATTCGCTTCTTTCGAAAGCTCCGCATGTTCTTCGCTTCCTCCTTCCGCCCCTTTTGGCTCGCACTCGGCGCGGCCGTCGTGCTCGCCACCGGCTGCGCCAGCGCACCGGCGCCGGTGGCAGCGCCCGCCACCGCCCCCGCCCCCGCCACCGCCACCGCAGCCGTTGCCTCACCCATCCGCGTCAAGGTCTTCGTCGCCGCCATGTTCGAGATCGGCCAGAACACCGGCGACCGCGCCGGCGAGTTCCAGCACTGGTACGAGCGCTACTGGAAGGGCGCCAAGCCGATGGCCGTGCCCGGCGCGCTGCAGCCGGTGTACTGCAACACCGACGGCGTGTGCGGCGCGGTGCTCGGCATGGGCAAGGTCAACGCGTCGTCGTCGATGCAGGCCATCCTGCTGAACCCGCAACTCGATTTCTCGCAGGCCTACTACGTGATCTCCGGCGTGGCCGGCACGCCGCCTTCGCGCGGCACCATTGGCGAGGTGAGCTGGGCCACCTGGCTGGTGGACTACGACCTTGGCCATCGCTGGGCGCCCGAAGAAAACAAGGCCGGCGAGCCCACCTTCATGCCGCGCAAGGGCTACGAGGACTACCGCCGCTTCAGGCTCAACCCCGACCTCGTGGGCTGGGCGATGAAGCTCTCGGCCGACACGCCGCTCAAGGATTCGGAGTCGGCCCGCCAATACCGCCTGCGCTACGCCGACGCCGCGGCCCGCCGTGCACCCTTCGTCGGCACCGGCACCCACATGACCGGCGACACCTTCTTCCACGGCCCCGGCATGTCGAAGCAGGCGCAGTACATCGCCAAGTTGTACGGTGCCGACGACTACGTCATCACCGAGATGGAAGCCGCCGCCATCACCCTCGTGATCAAGCGCAGCCACGGCACCGACCGCGTGATGAGCCTGCGCGGCGCGGTGAACTTCGACCAGGGCAGCCCCAAGGAAACCACGCTGCAGCACCTGGACCCGGCACCGGGCGAGACCGCGGGCGGCTTTGCCGAGACGGTGGAAAACATCGCGCTCGTGGGCACCCGGGTGGTCGACCACATCGTGGCGAACTGGCCGCAATGGCAGGGCGGTGCGCCCAAGCCCTGAGCGCCGCTTCGAGCGCATGCCGACCGACGTGTGTTGCCGCTACCGAGCGGGTCTGGCCACGCCGCGGCGCGGCACCGGTGTCGAGAAAACGATGGACGTGCGCGTTTCCCCGTACACGTTGATCGACGCGATCAGCGCTTCCAGGTGCGGTAGATCGATGGCGACGACGGTCATCAGGTAGGAGTCGGCACCGCTCACGTGGTGGCACTCCAGCACTTCCGGCATCGTCGTGAGCTTGTGGATGAGCTTCTTCTTGCCCGGTTGCGACACGTTGATGCCGATGATCGCCCGCACCGCATAGCCCACCGCTGCCGGAGGCACCTCGGCATGCACGCCACCGATCACGCCAGCTTCCTCCAGGCGCTTGAGCCGCTCGGCAGTCGCGGGCAGTGAAAGACCCGCTGCCTGGGCCAGCACCTTGAGCGATTGACGGCCGTCGGCCTGCAGGGCCTGGATCAGGCGCCACGCTTTGTCATCGAGAGCTGGGGCCGGTTTCATTTTTCTCCTTGAGGGCCGATTTACTCTGATTATTTCCCGTGAATCTGCCCGTTTACCTGAATTCCGGTATTCGGCAAACCCAAGCGGAAACCTAGCATCTGTCTCATGGACACGGATGCACTGACTCTCTTCTTCAAGGCGCTGGCGGTGGGGCTCCTGATTGCCGCACCGGTTGGCCCGATCGGCTTGCTGACCATCAAGCGCACGCTGGACCAGGGCATGGCCGCCGGTCTGGCCACCGGCCTGGGCGCAGCGTTTGCCGACGCGATCTACGGCGCCATCGGCGCCTTCGGGATCACCCAGGTCATCGGCTGGCTGGTGGGCGCGCGCGTGTGGCTGGCGTGGGTGGGCGGTGCGATGCTGTTGTGGATGGCATGGCGCATCTTCAGCCAGCCGCTCGCTTCGGATGCTGCGCCCTTGCCGTCTCGCGCGGACCTGGTGCGCTGCTTCGTGGGCACCTTCGTGCTGACGCTCTCCAACCCGGCCACCATCCTGTCGTTCATTGCCGTGTTCGCATCGATGGCCGGCACAGGCACGCAGGCGCTGTCCGCCATTCCGATGATCGCGGGTGTCCTGATCGGCTCCTCGGCCTGGTGGCTCACCCTGTCGTTCGGTGTCGGTCACTGGCGCCACCGGTTCGACACGACGTGGAGAAAGAGGATCAACCACCTGTCGGGCGTGTTCCTGGCCGGATTTGCCCTCTGGCAGTGGGGAGGCGTCCTAGGACGCTGAAAAATGTACGCAACGAGCGATCTCTTGTGAAGTACTTCTACGCATGGCGTATATTCTTCGCCCATGAGCCAGCAACAAGACATCCTGCGCGACGCCATGCGCCGCCTCAACCTCACCCGCGACGCGTTCTCCGAACGGCTGGGTGTTCGCCGCCGGGCGCTCGACACCTGGCTGCTGCCGGCCGACTCGGGCGAGTCGCGGGCCATGCCGGAGATGGTGGGCAAGTTCGTTGCCGAGATCCTGCAGCGCGAAGCCTCCAGCGCGGCGGCTGCCGGGTTGGCGGCGGACGAGCGGCCCCTCGGCCAGCGCATCGGCGCCGAGGGCAAGCCGCAGCTGCTTTCGGTGGCCCAGTTCGACCGCGGCAGCCTGGAGGACCTGTTCCAGGTCGCGGACATGATGCAGCCCATCGCGCGGCGCCAGAAGGTCACGCGCGTGCTCGAGGGCGCGGTGCTCGGCAGCCTGTTCTTCGAGGCCAGCACCCGCACCCGCGTGAGTTTCGGCGCGGCCTTCTGCCGACTCGGCGGCACGGTGTGCGACACCACGGGCTTCACCTTCTCGTCGATGGCCAAGGGCGAGTCGATCTACGACACCAGCCGCGTCATGAGCGGGTACGTCGATGCGCTGGTGGTGCGCCATCCCGAGCAGGGGTCGGTGGCCGAGTTCGCGCGGGCCACCAACATCCCGGTCATCAACGCCGGCGACGGGCCGGGCGAGCATCCGAGCCAGGCGATCCTCGACCTGTACACCATCCAGCGCGAGTTCTCGCGCATGGGCAAGCTGGTCGACGGCACGCATGTGGCGATGGTCGGCGACCTGAAGTACGGCCGCACCGTGCATTCGCTGATCCGGCTGCTGGCGCTTTACCGCGGGCTGAAGTTCACGCTCATCGCACCGCCGTCGCTGGAGATGCCGGCCTACCTGCTGGAGCTGGTGGCGCGCAATGGCCATGTGATCGAGCAGACGCAGTCGCTCGAAAGCGGGTTGCGCGGCGCCGATGTGGTCTACGCCACCCGCATCCAGAAGGAGCGCTTCGAGGGCGAGGCCATCGAGGGCTACACGCCCGAGTTCCAGATGCGCAAGGCGCTGGTGGACGCCGTCTGCAAGCCCGACACCATCCTGATGCACCCACTGCCGCGCGACGGCCGACCGGGTGCGAACGACCTGAGCGTAGACCTCAACCACGACCCGCGGCTGGCGATCTTCCGCCAGACGGACAACGGCATCCCGGTGCGCATGGCCCTGTTCGCGGTGCTGATGGGGGTGGAAAAGCAGGTGGCGCGCTCGATGCGCGACGCCGGCTGGCGCTCGCCGGCCCACATCGGGCCGGACGACGCCGATTTCGACGGGCTGGACTGATGGATGCCGGCGACGCTCAGGGCGTTGCCGGCTCCAGGTGCCACACCACGTTGAAGTCGAACGGCGTCCAGCGGCTCACGGTGACGCCCGCCTGCCGCAGGCCGCGGCCGGTCCAGGTGTTGCAGGTTTCGAAGAGGTGGTAGCCGCCTTCGGCTTCGTAGAAGGCATCGTCGTTGCCGTAGTGCGCGCCCGCAATCGGCGCCGCGCGTCCCGCAGGCAATGAAGCACGCACGTAGCCGACGAGTTGCGCGTACTGCGCCTGCGAGAGCGGCAGCTTGTAGGCGCCGCGTCTCAGTTGCGCGCGCTGCAGGTAGGTCACATGCATGAGCGCGCGGTTGCCGCCCAGCAGCGCACCGAAGGCGCGTGCGGCCGTCAGGTCGCCCCGGGTGGGTGTGTTCAGGTAGAACTCGCGGTCTCCCCAGCCGATGGCGATGAACTCGGCATCGGGCGGCACGGCCTTGAAGTCCGCGTGCGGAAAGAGCTGCAGCCAGTCGATCGTGGCCGAGCGGATCGGAAACACGAGGTCGGTGTGCACCCCGTTGCTCAGGACCCAGGCCTCCACGGCGGGCGCTTCCGCAGCCGGCCTCGCATTGGCAGGCCACAACATCAGCGCACAGGCCACGGCCACGTACAGCCCCACCGCAAGCACCAGGCCCAGCAACGTGAGTGCCAGGTGCCGCAGCCCGCGTTTCATCGCGGCTTCAGAAGAGCGACGCGGTGGTCGATGCCGGCACCACCGCCGACCCCGAGCGTGATCCGCCCGCAGCAGCCGGCGCCAGCGCCTCGGGGCTGCCCGCCTTCGCCAGCGCGCCCACGCGCACGCCGAGCAGGCGCAGCGGCCGCTCGAGCGGCACGCGCTTCAGGCACAGGCCGCCGACCTGCCGAAGGGTCCTGCCGTCGTCGGTGAAACGGTCGATGGTCTGGTCGCGCGTGGCGATCCTGAAGTCGTCGTAGCGCAGCTTGATGCCGATGGTCTTGCCCACATAGCCCTTGCGCTGCAGGTCCTCGGCGAGCTTCTCGCACAGGTGGGTGAAGATCGCGCCCAACTCGGCACGGTCGCGCACCGCGTGCAGGTCGCGGTCGAAGGTGGTCTCGCGGCTCATCGAGACCGGCTCGCTCTCGGTCACCACCGGGCGGTCGTCGCGGCCCCAGGACACCTCGTGCATCCAGGCGCCGGTGGCCTTGCCGAAGTGGGCGATCAGCCAGTCGCGCTCGCGCGCCGCAAGCTGGCCGACGGTCTCGATGCCGAAGCCCTTGAGCTTCTCGTCGGCCTTGGGGCCGATGCCGTTCACCTTCCGGCAGGGCAAGGGCCAGATGCGCGTCTGCAGGTCCCCTTCGTGCACGACCGAGATGCCGTTGGGCTTGTCGAACTCGCTCGCCATCTTGGCGATGAGCTTGTTGGGCGCCACGCCGATCGAGCAGGTGAGGCCGGTGGCGTCGAAGATGGATTTTTGGATCAGCCGCGCCAGCACGCGGCCGCCTTCGCGCTGGCCGCCGGGCACCTCGGTGAAGTCGATGTAGACCTCGTCCACGCCGTGGTCCTGCATGACCGGCGCGATGTCCAGGATGATCTGCTTGAACTGCCGCGAGTACTTGCGGTATTCGTCGAAATCCACCGGCAGGATGATCGCCTGCGGGCACAGCTTGGCGGCCTTCATGAGGCCCATGGCCGAGCCGATGCCGAACTGGCGCGCCGGGTAGGTCGCGGTGGTGATCACGCCGCGGCCGGCGTAGTCCTTCAGCAGCGGGAAGGCCGCCACCGGAATGTCGGCCAGCGTGCGGCCCTCGGGCAGGTCGCGGATGGCCTCGTCCACCTTGCGCCGACCGCCGCCGATCACGACCGGCAACCCCTTGAGCTGCGGGTAGCGCAGCAGCTCGACGGAGGCGTAGAACGCATCCATGTCGAGGTGGGCGATACGGCGCACGGGGGGGGTGGAAACGGTCACGCCGTGGATTTTCGCCTCGCGCTGGCTTTGCGGCGCGCCCTCCCGTTCCGGGGTTGCTGACCGGAGGGTGACTACGTACGTACTCCCACTTACACCGACGCTGCCCCATCGCATCGAGACGGCGTTAGCATGCGCCCCGCGCTTTCGCCATCATCCCTAAAACAACTCGCTGGCAGAGACCATGACAACCACATTGCCTACCCCTTCGAAGCGCCCGATCTACCGATCGCTCTACGTTCAGGTCATCGTCGCCGTCGTCATCGGCATCGCGCTCGGCCACTTCTATCCGCAGCTGGGCGAGTCGATGAAACCGCTGGGCGACGGTTTCATCAAGCTGATCAAGATGCTGATCGCGCCCATCATCTTCTGCACCGTCGTGGTCGGCATCGCCGGCATGGAGGACATGAAGAAGGTCGGCAAGACCGGCGGCCTGGCGCTGCTGTACTTCGAGGTCGTGAGCTCGATCGCGCTGGTGGTCGGCCTGGTGCTGGTCAATCTGCTCAAGCCCGGCGCCGGCATGAACATCGACCCCGCCACGCTCGACACCAAGGCGCTCGCCGCCTACACCGGCCCGGGCAAGATGCAGGGCACGGTCGACTTCCTGCTGAACGTCATCCCCAACACGGTGGTCGACGCCTTTGCCAAGGGCGAGATCCTGCAGGTGCTGCTGATCGCGGTGCTGTTCGGCTTCGCGCTGCACAAGTTCGGCGGCCGCGGCACGCTGGTGTTCGACGTGATCGAGAAGGGCTCGCACGTGCTGTTCACCATCGTCGGCTACGTGATGAAGCTGGCCCCCATCGGCGCCTTCGGCGCGATGGCCTTCACCATCGGCAAGTACGGCGTGGGCTCGCTCTTCTCGCTGGGCAAGCTGATGGCCGTGTTCTACATGACCTGCCTGCTCTTCATCTTCGTGGTGCTGGGGCTCATCGCGCGCTTCCACGGCTTCAGCATCTGGAAGTTCATCAAGTACATCAAGGAAGAACTGTTGATCGTGCTGGGCACCTCTTCGTCCGAATCGGTGCTGCCGCGCATGATGGAGAAGATGGAGAACCTCGGCGCCAAGAAGACCGTGGTGGGCTTGGTGATTCCCACCGGCTATTCCTTCAACCTCGACGGCACCTCGATCTACCTCACGATGGCGGCGGTGTTCATCGCGCAGGCCACCAACACCGACATGACGCTCACGCAGGAGCTCACGCTGCTGGGCGTGCTGCTGCTCACGTCGAAGGGCGCCGCCGGCGTGACCGGCAGCGGCTTCATCGTGCTGGCGGCCACGCTGTCGGCGGTCGGCCACGTGCCGGTCGCCGGCCTGGCGCTGATCCTCGGCATCGACCGCTTCATGTCCGAGGCGCGCGCGCTGACCAACCTGATCGGCAACGGTGTCGCCACCCTCGTGGTCGCGAAGTGGACCGACGAACTCGACGAGAAGCGCCTGCACGCGGGCCTGAACAACGAGAGCTGGGTCGAGTCCGACGAGCCCGAGGAACTCGTGAACGCGAAGACCGAACACATGGCGGGCGGCGCCTCACCTCGGCACTGAGCGTGTCGCCGGAAAACCGGCGCGGCAAATGCGAGGCAAATGCCAGGGCACCCGCGGAGCTGGCTCTGCCAGGCCGCTGGGTGCGCCCCCTTGAGGGGGAGGCGGCGACACGCAGTGCGCTGTTTCGGGGGTGGGCCTACTTCAGTGGTCGTGATGCAGGTAGCTGGCCTGCCGCGGCAGGCGCCAGCTCACTGCGAAGGCGATGACCATCATCGCCGTCACGTACCAGTAGAAGACCGACTCGTGGCCGATGGACTTCAGGCCCAGGGCGACGTATTCGGCCGAGCCGCCGAAGATGGCGTTGGCCACGGCGTAGGCCAGGCCCACGCCCAGCGCACGCACTTCGGGCGGGAACATCTCCGCCTTCACGATGCCGCTGATCGAGGTGTAGAAGCTGACGATGGCCAGCGCCAGGATGATCAGCAGAAAGGCCACCACCGGGTTCGTCACGTGCTGCAGCGCGGTGAGGATGGGCACGGTGGCGATCGCGCCCAGCGCGCCGAACAGCAGCATGTTGTTGCGCCGGCCGATGCGATCCGACAAGGCCCCGAACACCGGCTGCATCAGCATGTAGACGAACAGCGCGCCGGTCATGACGTAGCTGGTGGTCTTGATCGGCAGGTGCACCGTGTTCACCAGGTACTTCTGCATGTAGGTGGTGAAGGTGTAGAAGATCAGCGAGCCACCGGCGGTGTAGCCGAGCACCGTGAAGAAGGCCGCCTTGTGGTGTTTGAAAAGCCCGGCCATGCTGCCGGCTTCCTTGTTGGCCTTGGCTTCGGCCGTCTGCGTCTCGTGCAGCGTGCGGCGCAGCAGGAGCGCGACGACGGCAGCGACCGCGCCGATCGCGAAGGGAATGCGCCAGCCCCAGGCCTTCAGTTCGGCCTCGGACAGGAACAGCTCCATCACGACGATCACGAGCACGGCGAGCAGCTGGCCGCCGATCAGCGTGACGTACTGGAAGGACGAGAAGAAGCCGCGCTGGCCGCGCAGCGCGACCTCGCTCATGTAGGTGGCGGTGGTGCCGTACTCGCCGCCGACGGACAGGCCTTGAAACAGGCGGCACACCAGCAGCAGGAAGGGCGCCCAGGCGCCGATCTGCGCGTAGGTCGGCAGGCAGGCGATGACCAGCGAGCCGCCGCACATCATGGCGACCGAGATCAGCAGCGAGGTCTTGCGGCCCATCCGGTCGGCGATGCGGCCGAACAGCCAACCGCCGATGGGGCGCATCAGGAAGCCCGCTGCGAACACGCCGGCGGTGTTCAGCAACTGCGCGGTCGGGTCGGACTTGGGGAAGAACGCGGGCGCGAAGTAAAGCGCCGAGAAGGCGTAGACATAGAAGTCGAACCACTCGACCAGGTTGCCGGACGAGGCCGCCATGATGGCGAAGATGCGGTGGCGCTTTTCTTCGGTGGTGTAGGCGCGGGGCGCGCCCGATTCGCCCGAGACGGGAGGAGCAGTGACTGACATGAATCGCCTTGTTATGTGGATCTGGGCGTTCACTATTCTGCTGCGTTGCAGCAGCCCTTGCTGTCGGTCAAAAACGCATCCGACCCCGGGAAGGGGGTATGTCGCTACCGCGGGGTAGGTCCGCGGCGCCGGTCAGGGGTGCCGGGCGACAGGCGCCAGCACGCCCGCGCCGCGCACTTCGACGCGCACCCGGTCGAGCACCTCGCCGCGCGCGTCGGCCAGCTCGATCACATGGCGGCCGGGCCAGGGCATCCACTGCGCCTGGTTGCCGCGTGCGAACACCTTGCCGTCGATGCGCCACTGCAGGCCCTGGCCTTGCGCCTCGAAGCGCACGCGCTGGCGGTTGGGCGGGATGTCGGGGTCGATCGCGATGACCGAGCCGTCGGCCGGTGAGGTGATGCGGTTGCCCGTGTCTGCGGCCGCGGCGTCGGGTGCGAACACCTTCTGCTCGGTGCCGGCGAGGAACCATTCGCTGCGCGGTGCTTCCAGGTCATTGCCGAAGCGCACCGGCACTTGCACCACGCCAGGCGGCGTCGCCGGTGCACGGCTCGGCTCGCGCGCATGCAGGAAGCCCATCACTTCGGCCCACACCGGCGCGGCGCCGCTGGTGCCGCTCACGTCCCACATCGGCGCGCCACCCGCGTTGCCGACCCACACGCCGACCGTGTAGCGCTGCGACCAGCCGACGGCCCAGTTGTCGCGCATGTCCTTGCTGGTGCCGGTCTTTACCGCCGTCCAGAAGCGCGTGCCCAGCACGCTGTCGACGCCGAAGGTGCGGGTGCGCGCGTTGGCATCGGACAGGATGTCGCCGACGATGAACGCGGCGCGCGGGTCGATGGCGGGCAGCGTGTGCGGCGCGGGTGTTGCTGCGGTCGCCGGGAGCATGCGGCTCTCGCCGTAGCGCCCGCCGTTGGCCAGCGTGCGGTAGGCATTGGTCAGCGCCAGCAGCGACACCTCGGCACTGCCCAGTGCCAGGCTGTAGCCGTAGTAGCCGCCGCTCTCGCGCAGCGGCAGCCCGGCCGCCTGCAGTTGGCGCGCGAAGGATTCGGGCGAGACCATCACCAGCGTGCGCACCGCCGGCACATTGAGCGACGCGGCCAGCGCGGTGCGCACCGAGACCGGCCCCTTGAACTGGCGGTCGTAGTTCTGCGGGATGTAGAGGCCGCCGGCCGTGGCGATCTGCGCCGACGAGTCGTCGAGCAGCGACGCCGCGGTCAGGCGCCGCTCGGCGATGGCCTGCGCATAGAGCAGCGGCTTCAGCGTGGAGCCGGGCTGGCGCTGCGCGAGCACCGCATCGACCTCGCCGGCCCGGCTGAGCGCGCCCGACGAGCCGACCCAGGCAAGCACCTCGCCGCTGGCGTTGTCGAGCACCACCAGCGCAGCGTCTTCGACATTGCGGCCGCGCAGTTCGCGCAGATGGCGCTGCAGGGTGTTCACCGCGAAGCGCTGCAGCGGTGCGCGCAAGGTGGTGCGCAGCGTGGTGTCCGCCGTGTTCGCGCCGGGTGCCCTGGCGGCATCACGGCGCAACTGCAGCGCGCGGCGCGCGGCATGCGGCGCGATGCCCTCGCTCGGGTCGAAGGCGCGGCGCTGCAGGGCCGCGCTCGCGAACATGTCGACCGCGTCGCAGTCGATGCGGCGGCGTTCGGCCTCGGTGGCTTCCATCGCCTTCATCACCTCGCAGGCGCGCTGCGCGACGAGCGCGGGCTTGGCGTTCGGTGCGCGCACCAGCGCCGCGGCCACCGCCGCCTCGCGCGCATCGAGCCCGTGCGGCGCCTTGCCGAAGAGGGTGCGCGACAGCGCGTCGATGCCGACGATCTCGCCACGGAAGGGCACGGTGTTGAGGTACGCCTCCAGCACCTGGTCCTTGCGCCAATTCCGCTCCAGTTGCGTCGCCGTGATCGCTTGGCCGATCTTCTCGCTCACGCTGCGTCCACCGGTCCGGCGGCGCAGGTCTTCCTCGATCAGCCCGGCGAGCTGCATCGTGATGGTCGATGCGCCGCGCGTGCGCGTGTTCCACAGGTTGCCCCAGGCCGCGGACGACACGGCGCGCCAGTCGACGCCGCTGTGCTCGTAGAAGCGCCGGTCTTCGCTGAGCACCATGGCGGTCCGCAGGGCGGGCGAGACATCGGCCAGCGCGATCCATTGACCGCGGCGCACGGTGGCGTCGGTGCGCACGCGCTGCAGCAGGGCGCCGTCGCGGTCGAGCACCGCCGTGTCCGACGGGCGGAAGTCGCGCCGCACTTCGTCGAAGGAGGCCAGGGCGAAGGCCGGCCCTGCCCAGGCCACTGCGATCGCCAGCGCAAGAAGCGGCGGGCGAAAGGCGTGTCGGGACAGGGCGGCGAGCAGCATGGGTGAAAGACGGGCAACCTGCCTACTTTAAGTCGCGCGGACGGGCCGACGCAGGCGGTCTTGCACCGCACCGACCATGCGGTTCGGAACAGGCCCGAACCGTCGTGCCTGCCGAAAAACTGGAGGACATCACCATGAAATCACTTCTCGTCGTGCTTGCTGTGACCGCCACCCTGGCGGGCTGCGTGGTCGCTCCTTACGACAACCGCCCGCCGCCGCCGGGCCCGAGCATGCGGGGCGATCGCGATCGCGACCGCGACGGCGTGCCCAACCGCTACGACCGGGACCGCGACGGCGACGGCGTGCCGAACCGCTACGACAGCCGCCCGGGCGACCCGCGCCGCAACTGACCGGACGGGTCAGCGCCGCGGCTTCTGCTGCTGCTTGTCGTACTTGCGCCAGTAGTCGAACTCTTCCTCGTGCACTTCGATGTCGAGTTCCGACACGCGCCCCTGCATGCGCTCCTGCGCATCGGCCACGCCGCGGTTGTAGAGCGTCGGCCCGATCTCCTCGAGGAAGAAGCCCAGCAGCGCGCCGGCCGCGATGTTGCCGATCTTGGGGTCGTCCATGTGCTCGCGGAAATAGCGCTCGATGGACGCGATGGCTTGCTGGCGCACCTCGCGGGGCAGTTCGATGGTCATCGGATTCCTTTCCAGACGAAGGGGCTCAACGTCCCGCTTCGACCTTTACCCGCGCGTTCGGCATCTCGCCGAACATCTCGGGTGCATACATCGCCTCGACACGGCTCGGCGGCAGTGCGAAGTCGCCGACGTTGTTGAGGCGCACCGTGTACTCCATTTTCACCACGCCCTTGGGCAGGTACTCGTAGTAGCTGCGGAAGGACTCGAAGCTGCGCTCCTCGAAGGCCGGCCAGCCGGCACCGCTCTTCTTCTCGCCCTGCGTCGCGATCTGCGAATCGCGGCCCAGGCCGCTGCCGAGGATCGTGGCGCCGCCCGGGACCGGGTCGGTGATCGCCACCCAGGTCATGTCGGTGCTGGCGTTGACTTCGAGCGTGATGCGCAGCACGTCGCCGCGCGTGTACTTCCCCGCGGTGGCCTGCTCGACCGGCGTGATCGTCTTCTTGATCGCGTAGCCCGCCGCGAACGGCGCCTTGAGCTGGATCGCCGCCACCGACTGCAGCGTCAGCCAGGGCTTGCCCGCGCCGTCGTGCGTGACGGTCAGCGTTTCCTTTCGCGGCTGGCCCCAGGGCAGGAACATCGTGTTGTTGCGCAGGTTGCCCGGCGAGGCCGGCACACCGAACCAGGTCGTCTGGTTGGGGGCGCCCGCCGCGTCGCTGGTCTTCACGCGCTCGACGCGGCTCCAGTCGACGCTCTGCGCGCGCGCCGCCGCATCGGCGCCGCCGACCGGTGGCGCACGCAGCACCGAGGTCGTGGTGCCGGCCACCGGCACGCTTTCGAACACCTTCGAGAAGCGGTCGAGCGCCAGCCCGCCCCACAAATTGGCGGTGGTCGTGTGCCAGGCGCCGTTCTGCTGCCGGCCGATGAAGCCGTTGGCGAGTTTGCCGATGTCGTCCTTCCACGCCGGGTCGTCCATCACGGCCAGCAGCAGGCGCGCGGTGTTCACGTCGCCGTTGGTCATCAGCCACCACCAGTAGTCGTCCTGCTCGGTGCTGAAGAGCACCTTCGTGCCCTGGTAGCTCAACCGCGCCTTCAGCACGTTGCTGGCTTCGTCCAGGCGCTGCTGGCGCTGCGGCACGTCGTTCACGCGCTTCAAGATCTGCATCCAGTCGATCACCGCACTGGTGGGCCACTGGTTGGGCGCGATGGTGATGCTCGCCACCATGCTGCCGCGTGCCTTGCCGTAGCGCGAGAGCGCCTCGAGTGCGGCCAGCTTGCGCACGTCCAGGTCTTTGCGCGGGCTCCAGAACTCGCGCTGGATGCGGCCTTCGACGAAGGCGATCAGCCCCTGTTCCATCGGCGCACGCGCCTCGTCGGGCAGCGCGAAGGCCGGGTCGATGGCCGCCGCTTCGTTCGTCGCCGCGAGCAGGTACGACGTGAGGATGTCGCTGCCGCGGTTCGACTCGCCGTCGCGCGGCGGGAAGTAGCTGGCCAGCCCGTCGCTGTCGAGGTAGCTCGGCAGCTGCGCCACCACGCCTTGCCACAGCTTGCCGTCGCGCAGGCCGATCGACTTGCTGGTCTTCTGCTCCAGGCAGGCGAAGGGGTAGTTCGCGAACCAGTCGCGCACGCCCGGCATGCCCTCGGCCAACTTGGGCTGCAGCGACATTTTCAGGCCGCCCCGGCCAGGCAGCGCATCGGCCGGCGAGGCGACTTCGAGCGTGAAGCTGCCATCGACCTGCACCAGCGTCGCCTGCTGCACCGTGAGCGGCACGGCCGGCACGATGCGCTGGCGCACCTTGAGCGCGTCGCGTGCGCCGCTCACCGTGTCCTTCGCCTCGATCTCCCACAGGATGGCTTCGGCACGCGTCTGCGCGAGCTGCGCCGGGGCGGTGACGTTCCATGCCACCTCGCGGGCTTCGCCAGGCGGGATGTCGATGGTCTGCGTCTCGAGCGTGAGCAGGGTCGCGCGCGGCGTGGCCTCGACCTTCATCGCCTTCTGCGTCGTGTTGCGCAGCGTGATCTGCGCGCGGAACTGGTCGTCCTCGCGCACCAGCGGGGGCAGGCCACTGATGATCTGCAGGTCCTGCGTGGCCTGGATGCTGGCTTGGCCGGTGCCGAACAGGCCGGTGCCCATGTCGGCCACCGCGACGATCTTGAAGGTGGTCAGCGCGTCGTTCAGCGGCACCGTCACCACGGCCTGGCCGGTGGCGTCGAGCACGATGGACGGGTTCCACAGCAGCAGCGTCTCGAGCAGCTCGCGGGTCTGGCCCTTGCCGCCGCCACCGCCCGCGGGCACGGCCTTCTTGCCGTAGTGCCGGCGCCCGACGATCTCCATCTGCGCCGTCGAGGTGCTCACGCCCCAGCTGCGCCGCTGCAGCATGGCTTCGAGCAGGTTCCAGCTGTCGTTGGGCATCAGCTCCAGCAGCGCCTGGTCGACCGCGGCCAGCGCCACTTCGGCGCCCGCTGCCGGCTTGCCGTCGGGCAGCTTGCCGGTGATGGTGATCTGTGCCTTGCCGCGCACCGGGTAGCTCGGCTTGTCGCTCGCCACCTTCACGTCGATGCGGTGCGCCGCCGTGCCCACGCGGATCTCGGCCAGGCCGAAGCGGTAGGCCGGCTTGCTCAGGTCGACCAGCGCGGTCGGCGCGACGTATTCCTTGCCCTCGACCCAGAAGGCGGTCCACCATTCGCGCGGCGCCTTGAAGCCCCAGGTGAAGAAGCTGTACCAGGGCACGTCGCGCAGCCGGCCGCGCAGCGCCAGCACGCTCACGTACGCGTTCGGCCCCCAGTCGGCTTTGACCTGCAGGCTCACGGTCGGGTCCTGGCCGTTGAGCTGCACCACGTGCGTCTCGATCACGCCTTCGCGCTCGACGGCGATCAGCGCGGTCGAGAAGCGGAAGGGGCTGCGCACCTGGAACTTGGCGACCTCGCCCGGCTGGTAGTTCTTCTTTTCCGGCAGCACGTCGATGCGGTCGTGGTCTTCGCCGCCGAACCACAGCTCGCCCTGCTTGGTCACGTAGACCGAGCTGGCGGCCTGGCTTTCGCGGCCTTCCTTGTCGGTGGCGGTGGCGATGAGTTCGACCTGCCCGGCCTCCTTCAGCGCCGCTTCGCACAGCACCAGGCCGCGCGAGTCGCTGTTGCCGCTGCACACGGTGCCCAGTTCCTTCACCTCGGTCTTGTTGTCGTAGGTGTAGAAGCCGCCCACCATGCGCTTGCGGCTGGTGGTGGTGATGCGGGCGACGGCGTTCACCTTCACCTTGGCGTCGGCCACCGGCTTGCCGCCGAGGTCGAGCGCCAGCGCCTGGAACTTGAGCTTCTTGTCGGTCGAGATCCAGCCTTCGGTCTTGAGGCCGGCGACGACCGACGCGGGCCACAGCGTCTGCGTGCTGCGGATCGTCTGCACCTCGCCGTTCGGGTCGGAATAGGTGGCTTCGATCAGCAGTTCGCGCGGCGTCGCCTTGGCCAGCGGCACCTTGTCGATGGTGAGCTTGCCCGCACCGTTGCGGTCGAGCGTGAGCGGCAGCTTGTCGGCGATCACGCGGGTGTCGGTGGCCGACGAGGCTTCTTCGTCGGCGTCGGCCGCCGCCTGGTCGTCGCGCTTGCGCGGCGGCGAGAAGTTGAAGCTGTCGTAGTCGGCGAAGTCCAGGCGCTTGCCGCGCACCATGGCCGACACACGCACCGGCAGGTTGGCGGCGCCGCCGCCGGCCACGTAGTTGATCTGCACGTCGGTCGGCAGCGAGGTGATGGCGACCAGCGGCTTCTTGTCGCTCGGCGTCACACGGCCTTCGAGCACCGGCAGGCGGAACTCTTCCACGCGGAACAGGCCCGTGCCGTAGCTGCGGCGGCCGTCCTCGTCGTCTGCTTTGTCTTTGCCGCTGCGCAGTTCGACCTGGTAGACGCCGAGCTTGGCGGCCGGAGGAATCGCGAAGGTGTTGGCCGCGCTCTGGCCGCCGCTGCCGGTCTTGCGCCAGCCGATCACCTGCGTGAACTGCTGGCCGCTGCCGACGTGCGTGATGACCAGCGTGTCGGGCAGCGTGTCGGGCAGGCCGAAGCCCTTGCGGGTCTGCGTGCGGATCAGGTGCTTCATCGACACCGTCTCGCCGACGCGGAACAGCGTGCGGTCGAACACCGTGTGGGCCACGCGGTCGGGCTCGGGTTCCTGGCTGGTGGGCACGTTGAAGCGCCAGGGCTCGATGCCGCGCTGCCAGTCGCTCCAGGTGAAGGCCAGGTCTTCGACCGGCTTGGCCTTCTTGTCGGCGGCATCGGTCAGCGTGGCGCGGGCGCTCACGAAATAGGCATTGCCGCCGTCATCGCCGTCCTCGCCGCCGCCTTCACCGCAGGTGGGGGCGCTCGACGAGATGCCGGTGAGCGTGGCGATGCCGTTCGCATCGGTCTTGCCGGTGGCGACCTCGTGGCCGCGGCAGTCGGACACGCGCACCGCCGCGTTCGGCACCACCTGGCCCTTGTCGAGCGTGGTGACCCAGGCCACCGCGTTCTCGCGGCCCAGCTTGAAGTGGACCGCGAGGTTGGTGGCCAGCGCCGTGGTGCGCACGTACATCGTGCGGCCGTTGCCGTAGCGCTCGTCGAGCAGCGATTCGCCCAGCTTCTGCGAGGCGATCTCCAGCACGTGGAAGCCCGGCGTGAGCGGGATGCCGATCACCTCGAAGGGGCGAGGGTCGGCACGTTCGGCCTTCGGCATGTCGAGCGTCTTCACGCCGGCCTGGCCACCCAACAGCGACAGGGTGCGGGTCTCGACGTTGTCCCGGTTGTCCTTGTCGATGACGCGCGGCAGCGGGGCCTTGATGTCGCGCTTCGCGACAGCCCGGTCGACGACCGAGCTGCTCTCGTAGCGCCGCACCTTGCGGAACCACGCAATGATCTCCGCGTCGGTCGTCGGGTTCAGGTCGCTGACCTGGCCGGGCGTGAGCGCCTGCACCTGCAGGGCCGGCTCCACGCGGCGCACCGTCACCGGCATCATCGCGACGCCGCCGGGTTCGGCCAGGCGCTCGATCACGCCGAAAGGCGAGGCCGCGAACTTGGCCAGCGGCGGCATCGCGCCGGTGGCCGTGGCCAGCGGAAAGCTGTCGGGCGCGCCCAGCGGGCGGCCGGAGGCGTCCTGGAAGGCGGATGGCAGCGTCAGGCTGAACTTGGTGCTCTCGGGGAAGGGCGGCTGGAAGCTCAGGCCGTTCACGACGGCGTCGTCGTTGCCGCTGTCCTCGTCGATCTTCGGCTCGATCGCCTTGCCGCCGCCGGTGAGGCGGATCTGCGCGGCCACCTTGCGGGTGACGGGCGCGTTGAAGCGCAGCGCCATCGGGCGCAAGGGCAGGCAGGCGGCCTGCGCGTTCTCGCGTTCGCAGCTGAAGGTCGCGGCGAAGGGCTCGCGCACCTCGTAGCTGAAGCGTCGCTCGATCGTGTTGGCCACGCCCGATGGCGTGGCGACGCCCTTGCCGTAGACCAGCTGCATGCGGCTGCCGGCGGTCAGCGTGCGATTGCACTGCAGCGTGGCGAAGCGCAGCGGCTCTTTCTGGGCCTGGCGTTCGCGGCCGAAGGCCTTGAGCAACGCGTTGCGGTCGTCGCCGTCGAGCTGCTTCACCGGGATGCGCTCGCCCACGCCGTCGGCCACGCACCAGACGTTGTCGCGCACGCTCGCGAGCGTGGCCGGGCCGTTGAGTTCGAGCACGAAGGACTGCTGCTCGTCGATCTTCCCGTAGCTCGGCTGGATGTTGCGCACGAAGGGGCCGCCGGTGCTGAACTCGTGGCGCTGCGGCCCGCTGAGCTCGGCGCCGGCCGGCGACTTGAAGCCGGCCACGCGCGTCACCGTGCAGCGCACGCCGGGCGGCAGGTCGTTCTCGAAGTCGTAGACCCACTGCTTCTCGCCGGTCCAGCGGGGCGTGCCCTTGGCGGCCTGCGCGTCGTTGCAGCTGACGGTGTAGGGGGCCGGCGCCTTCGGGTCGCCGAAATTGACGGCCGCCTGGTCGAACTTGGCGACCACCTGCCGCACCCGCGACACCTCGCCCTGCGGGCTGACGCCGAGCGCCTGAAGCGCCATCGCCGGGAACGTCGCCAGGGCCGCCATCGCGGCCAGCGCGAATCTGCTTGTTGTTCTCTTCATGCCTGCTCCTCTGAGAAGGCGGGAGGGTAGCGCAAGTCTCTGACGGTTCTGCCTGGGCGTGCAAGGCAGAGGGCGTCGACGGTGTGAGTCCAATGCGCCGGGGCCGCCGAGTGCTCCACTATGATCGGCCGCCATGACCTTGCTGTTGAGCCACCCCGCTGGAAACCAGAATGTGCGGGCCATGCTCGACGCCCTCCAGACCGCCGGCATGCTGGGTCGCTTCGCGACCACGGTGGCGGCCGACGACAGCAGCCCACTGCTCCGGCTGATGCCCGAACGGTTGCGGCGCGACTGGCTGCGCCGGCGCTTCGACGTGCCACGAGACAAGCTGCTGCAGCATCCTTGGCGCGAACTGGCGCGGGTCGCGTGCGGCGCGATCGGCTGGCGCTCGGCGCTGCGGCACGAGCAGGGCTTTGCGTCGACCGACGCCATCATCCAGGACTTCGACCGCTTCGTGGCGCAGGCCCTGCCGCACCGCGTCTCGCGCGACGGCCTGCATGCCGTGTACGCCTATGAAGACGGCGCGCTCGACACCTTCCGCGCCGCCCGCACGCTGGGCCTGAAGCGCGTGTACGACCTGCCCATCGCCTATTGGGAACTGGGCCGCCGGCTGCAGCAGGAAGAGGCCGAGCGCCTGCCCGCCTGGGCGCCGACGCTGGGCGGCGGCCTGCTCGATTCGCCCGCCAAGCTGGAGCGCAAGACGCAGGAACTCGACCTGGCCGACCTGGTGGTCGTGGCCAGCCACTTCGTGCGCGATTCGCTGCCGGCCTCGGCGGCGCAGAAGGCCGTCGTCATGTCGCCCTTCGGCTCGCCGCCGGTCTGGACCGGCGGCTGGTCCGACGCGGCGCTCGACAGCGGCCGCCCGATGCGCGTGCTGTTCGCCGGCTCGATGGGCCAGCGCAAGGGCCTGGGTGACCTGCTGCAGGCCATGCGCCTGCTGGGTGGCGAGAACATCGAGCTGGTCGTCATGGGCTCGCCGATGGCCGATCTGGATTTCTACCGCCGCGAATACCCCGGCTTCACCCACGAGAAGGGCCGGCCCCACGCCGAGGTGCTGGCGCTGATGCGCAGCTGCGACGTGTTCTGCCTGCCGTCGATCGTCGAGGGGCGAGCGCTGGTCATGCAGGAGGCCATGAGCCAGGGCCTGCCGGTCGTCATCACGCCCAACACCGGCGGCGCCGACCTGGTGGTCGAGGGCGAGACCGGTTTCCTGGTGCCGATCCGCTCGCCCGAGCAGATCGCCGCCAAGCTGGCCTGGCTCAACCAGCACCGGCCCGAACTGGTCGCCATGAAGGACAAGGCGGCCCAGCATGCTGCCGGCTATTCGTGGAAGCGCTACGGCGAAGTCGTGGTCGACGCGATCCGCGCCATCGGCTGAGCCGACACACCGCCTGCCGATGACGGCCGCACCTCCCGCCGTCGCCGCGCGGTCTGCCTCGGCGCGTTACTGGGAGGTCGATGCCCTGCGCGGGCTGATGCTGGTGCTGATGACCTTGACGCACCTGCCGTCGCGTCTGACCGATCCGCTGGGCCAGCCCCTGGGCTTCGTCTCGGCCGCCGAGGGCTTCGTGCTGCTGTCGGCCTTCATGGCCGGGCTGGTCTACAGCCGGACCGCCTACCGCGACGGCGTCGACGCGATGCGGCGCGCCTTCTGGCTGCGGGCACTGAAGATCTACATGGCGCAGGCGGCCACGCTGCTGTTCCTGTTCACCATCATCGCGGCCGTCGGCCTGCGCATCGACCAGCCGGCAGTCAAGGACCTGATGTCCTACTACATGACGGCACCGCGCGAGGCTTTCGTCTACAGCCTGGCCCTGGTCTACGAGCCGCCGCTGCTGGACATCCTGCCGATGTACATCTTCTTCATGCTGCTGAGTCCGTGGGTGCTGGCCTTCTCGCTGCGCCACGGCTGGGCGGCGGTGGCGCTGGCCAGCACCGCGGTGTGGGCCGCGGCGCAGTTCGGCTTCAGCGAATGGGTCTACACCGAGGTGGTCCGCTGGACCGGGCTGCCGGTGCCCTTCCAGGAGATGGGCGCCTTCAATGCCTACGCCTGGCAGTTCCTGTGGTTCATGGGGCTCTGGCTGGGCGCCAGCCGCAGCGCCCCCGGGGCGCGGCCGCTGCGGCTGCCGCCCTGGCTGCTGCTGGCTGCGACGGCCCTGGCGCTCTACGGCTTCTATTGGCGCCACCACGGTCCCAACGGGCAGGCGGCCTTCGGCGCCAACGACCAGCTCAATCTGCTGTTCGACAAGTGGCTGCTCGGGCCGCTGCGGCTGGTCAACCTCGTGGCGTTGGGGGTGCTGGCGGTCGGCTTCGGGCCAGCCCTGATGCGCCACCTGCCGCGGATGCACTGGCTGGAGGCGATGGGCTCGGCCTCGCTGCCGGTGTTCTGCGCGCACCTGGTGGCGGTGCTGCTGGTGCTGGCCTTCTACGGCAGCAGCCAGATCGCGCGGCCGGCGTGGGGCGACGCGTTGCTGCTGGCGGTGGTCTTCGCAGCGCTCTACGCGGTGGCGCGCGCCACGCTGTGGGTCGACGCGCGCAAGGCCGCGCGGCTCAGGGCTTCGGTCTGAGCGCGGCGGTCGGCACCGCCAGCGCGCCCGGGGTGGCGGTGTCCGCCAGCACGGCCGGAGCCTCCACACGGGCGCTGATGATCGACTGCCACAGGCGGTAGCCGCTGTCGTTCATGTGCAGCCGGTCGGGCAGGAAGAGTTCGGCACGCGGACGGCCGTCCTCGCCGATCATCGGCGTGAACGTGTCGATGTAGTCGGCGTTGACCATGGTCGCGATGTACCCGCTGATCATGGCGTTGGTGCTGCGGACCTTCGGCAGCAGCGCCTCGCGCGACGGGCTCGGCTTGATCGAGATGTAGCTGATGCGCGTGCCCGGGAGTTCTTCCCGCACCGTGTTGGCGAAGCGGGCGAAGCTTTCCATCACCTGCATCGGGGTGCGGCCTTCGGCCAGGTCGTTGTCCCCCGCATAGACCAGCACGTGGCGCGGCTTGTAGCGCACCACCAGGTCGCGCGCGAACAGGCTGCAGTCGGCCATGGTCGAGCCGCCGAAGCCGCGGTTGATGACCACCGGCGACTGCCGGAAGTCCTGGGCCAGATGGGTCCAGAAGCGGATGGTCGAACTGCCGACGAAAAGCACCCCATCGGTGCCGGGCTGTTTTTCCTTGTCGGCATTGGCGAAGGCGGTGAGCGAACCTTGCCAGCGGGTCATCGCGGCCTGGTACTCGGGCGACGGTGCCACCGTCAGGGTGGCGGCCGGCACCATCCGGGGCTCGGCCTGGGCGGCGCCGCCGGGGCCGAGCGCAAGGGCCAGGCACAGCAGGGGGAGCGAGAAGGCTTCTTTCATGGGGGGCATGGAGTCCGGACAACGTACCGGGACGGCTTCCGGTTGGCAAGCGGCGCGCCGCAGCGCCTGAAATGTTAAACGGGTGGCGCTGCGCGCACGCAACACGGCGCCGGATGGCCTTCGGTTGCAAACGTGTCAAAACGTATACTGCACGGTCGTACCGGGAGGGACCCGTCCGCCATGTCTTCCACAGCGCCTGCGTCGCCGCGTCCTTTCTGGCACCGGCTCAACAGCTTCTTCGCCTTCCCGTTTCAGCCGCGGCCGCTGGCCTACGCCGTCGTGCTGGCGCTCTGCAGCCTGCTCGCGCAAGTGCTGTTCTTCCTGCCGCAGGTGATGGCGCTGGCGCTGGTCGAACTGGGCATTTTGCTGGCGGCGAGCCGTTACGGCTTTCGCGTGATCGCGCTCGGTTCGCGCGGCATCGTGCGCGCCGGCGACTTCCCGCGCGAACTCGACGAGGACTGGACGAACCTGCCCTGGAAGCTTTTCGCCGTATCGCTGGTGCAGGGCTTCGCCGTCGGCGCGCTGGGGCTGCTGAGCCCGGTGCTCGCCACCGTGGGGCTGTTCGCGCTGTCCTTCCTGTTCCCGGCGACGGTCATCGTGCTGGTGCAGTCGTGCAGCTTCTGGCAGTCGCTCAATCCGACCTTTCTCTGGCTCACGGTGCGCGCCATCGGCTGGCCCTATGCGCTGCTGTGCCTGTTTCTCTTCCTGCTCAGCACCGGCGCCCAGCTGGCGCTGGCGATGGTGCTGCCAGCCATCAGCCCCTGGCTGGCGCTGCCGATCTTCAATTTCCTGATGATCTACTTCAGCTGGGTCATGGCGAGCCTGCTGGGTTATGTGATGTACCAGAACCACGTCGAACTGGGCATCGACCTGCTGCCGGGCGCCGGGTCCGACGACCGCGAAGCCGACCGGCGGACGCCGGCCCAGATCGCACGCGACGCCGACGATGCCGAAGTCGCGCAGCGGGTCACCGAGGGCGACCTGATCGGCGCGCTGGCGCTGGCCTACGAGGCGCAGCGGCTGGCGTCCGACGACCTGGCGGCGCAGCGCCGCTACCACCGCGTGCTCCTGCTCCTGCCCGAGAAGACGCCCACGCTGCTCGACCATGCACGCCGCTTCATCGCGCTGTTGATGCGGCGCGACCTGGCCTCCGAGGCGCTGAAGGTGGCGCGCGCCTGCGAGGGCCGCGATGCGGCGTTCCAGATCGAGGACGGCGACACGGTGCTGGCGTTCGCGCGGCTCGAATGGCGTGGCGGCGATGCGCGGGCCGCGCTGGCCTGGGTCAAGGGTTTCGACAAGCGCTTTCGTGGACATGCCGCGATCCCCCAGGTCTACGAACTGGCCGCCCGGGTGCTGGTCGAGGGGCTGGACCGGGCCGACCTGGCGCGGCCGATCCTGGCGGTGCTCGAGGCACGCTTTGCCGAGGCGCCGCAGACGCAGGAAGTGCGCTGGCTGCTGCGCGACCGCGCCGCGCCGATCGACGCCGGCGCCGCTTCGGTCGCGCGCCCGGCCTGAGCGCCGAGCCGAGCCGAGCCGAGCCGACGCCGTGTCGCTCAACCGGGCCGGGCGGACCGGTCCTGCTGCTGCAGGGTTCGCGTGACCATCTCGTTGGGCGCCAGCCGCAGCAAATGGGGCAGCCAGTGCTTGGCCTGCGCCTGCCGACCGGCCTGCAGCAGGCCGTTGGCGCAGACGGTCAGCGTGTCGCCGAGTTCCGGATGCTCGGGCGCCGTCTTCGCCAGCGCCAGGCAAAGCCGATGGGCATCCTCGAACTGCTGCGCGCGGGTGAAGCGCCGGGCGAGCCGGGCCATGTCAGCCGCCGACAGCCGGGCGCCCGGCTTGGCCTGGTCGAGGTAGCTGCGGTAGCTGGCGTACTGCAGCTCCAGCGTGGCCGGGTCGTGCGCCCGGAGACGGAAGATGTGCTGAGCCGCACGGTGGAAATCGTCGCCGGCCGGCTGCAGGCGGGCCAGGTTGAACCATGCGCGCAGTGTCTCGCTGTCATCCGGGCGGCAGCGTGCGGCGGCCCGCCATTCGGCGGCTGCCGCATCGAACTTCATCTCGGCCGCCAGCTTGCGTGCGGCCGCGACGTGCCGCTCGAACGGGTCCGGCGCGGCCGCGGCCGGCAGCGCGACCGGGTGGGCCTTGCGCAGGTGCATCGCCGCTGCCATGAGCAGGGCGCCGGTCAGCAGCCCGCCCAGGTGTGCCATGTACGCGATGCCCTGGCCGCCCAGCAGGTGCTGCAGCAGCTCGTTCGCGATCCACGCCGGCAGCAGGATCAGGGCCGGCGCGGTGACGTAGTTGAAATAGAAGAACAGCTGGTAGAAGAAGCGGATGCGACGCAGCCGGTAGAGCACCGCATACATGCCCATCAGCGCCGACACCGCGCCCGACGCGCCGAGCCCGATGCTGCCCTTGCCGGCATAGGCCCAGCCCGCCAGCAACGCGGCGCCGACGGCGCCCAGCAGGTAGAAGGCGAGGTAGGTGCCGCGGCCCAGCGCCAGCTCGACCGAGAAGCCGAACAGGAAGAGGAACAGCATGTTGCCCAGCAGGTGGCCGGTGCTGCCGTGCAGGAAGGCTGCGGTGACCCAGGTCCAGGGCTTGAACGCGGCATCGGCGCTGTAGTCCTGCGCCCAGCGACGCGTGAAGGACGGCGGCAGCTTCTGTTCGTACTGTGCGCGGTCCTGCTGCCATTGCGCATGCTGCGGATGGGTGGGCGGGATGACCGCGCCCTCGTGCAGCAGCTTCAGGAAGCGGGGCTCGTTCTGCAGGCCGTCGAGCAGGGGCTCGACCGCCTTGAGCGTCAGCAGTCGCCGTGCGCGCTCCGCGTGGGGTGAACCGGTCTTGGCGAGCCAGTCGACGAAGGGCGGCAGTTCGAGTGCCGGCAGCGAACTCGTCACGTAGAACTGCGCGGCCCGTTCTTCCGCGCGCTCCTCGGCGCGCTGCGGGCCCCAGAACACCACCATGTTCAGGACGATCAGCAGGATCGTCGCCCAGGGTGGATTGCGCCAACTGGGCCGGCTTTCCAGCGGAATCGCGTAGAACACGGCGCGCCCGCGGGCCGGTCAGGCGGGGTGCAGGCTGTTGCGACCGATGCCGTGGTAAATCACGCCGGCGGCCGTCATGATGGCCGGCTCATACAGGTTGCGTCCGTCGAACACCACCGGCGACTTCATCGTCGCCTTCATGCGCTCGAGGTTCGGGCTGCGGTAGGCCTTCCACTCGGTCACGATGATGAGCGCATCGGCGCCCTCGACCGCCGCCATCGGCGACTTGGCGTAGCTGATGTTCTCCAGCAGCTGCGGCGCGTCGGCGAAGTCGAGCTGGAGCACGCGGCGCGTTTCCTCGACCGCGATCGGGTCGTGCGCGACGAGGCGTGCGCCGGCCCGCAGCAGCGTGCCGATCACGACGCGGCTGGGCGCCTCGCGCATGTCGTCGGTGTTGGGCTTGAAGGCCAGGCCCCACAGCGCGAAGCAGTGGCTGCTCAGGTCCTGGCCGAAGCGGGCGAACACCTTGTCGGTCAGCACGTTCTTCTGCTCGTCGTTGACGGCCTCGACCGATTCCAGCACCCGCAGGGTCTGGCCGTTCTCGCGTGCGATGCGGGTCAGCGCCTGGATGTCCTTCGGGAAGCAGCTGCCGCCGTAGCCGGTGCCGGCATACAGAAAGCTGTAGCCGATGCGCGGGTCGGAGCCGATGCCCTGGCGCACCGCCTCGATGTCGGCGCCCACGCGGTCGGCCAGGTTGGCCAGCTCGTTCATGAAGCTGATACGTGTCGCCAGCATCGCGTTGGCCGCGTACTTGGTGAACTCGGCCGAGCGCACGTCCATCACGCGGGTGCGTTCGTGGTTGCGATTGAAGGGCGAATAGAGCTCGCGCATGGATGCCAGCGCGCGGCGGCCGTTGGCGTCGCCGGACACGCCGATCACGATGCGGTCGGGCCGCATGAAGTCGTCGACGGCCGCGCCTTCCTTCAGGAATTCGGGGTTGCTCACGACCGAGAAGCCGAGGTCGCTGCGGCCGCGCTTGTCGAGCTCTTCCTGGATGGCGGCGCTCACCTTGTCGGCGGTGCCCACCGGCACGGTCGACTTGTCGACCACCACCTTGAAGTTCTCCATGTAGCGGCCGATGTTCCGCGCGGCCGCCAGCACGTACTGCAGGTCGGCGCTGCCGTCCTCGTCGGGGGGCGTGCCCACGGCGATGAACTGGATGTCGCCGTGCGCGACCGAGGCTTCGATGTCGGTCGAGAAGTCGAGCCGGCCGGCTTCGACGTTCGACTGGACCACGCCCTCGAGGCCGGGTTCGTAGATGGGAATGCCGCCTTCCTGGAGGATGGCGATCTTGCGCGGGTCGACGTCCAGGCAGAAGACGTGATTGCCGATGTCTGCCAGGCAGGCGCCCGTGACGAGGCCGACGTAGCCGGTGCCGATGATCGAGACGTTCATGGGGATGTCAGACGGTTGCGGGTTCGGAAAGGATCTGGTCGAAGTAGGCGATGGTCTTCTTCAGACCTTCGTCGAGCTGCGTCTGGGGCGTCCAGCCGCCGAGCTCTTTCTGTGCGATCGTGATGTCGGGCCGGCGCTGCTTCGGGTCGTCCGAGGGCAGCGGCAGGCGCACCAGCTTGCTCTTGGAGCCGGTCAGCTCGATCACCTTGTTGGCGAGTTCCAGCATCGAGAACTCGCCCGGGTTGCCGATGTTGACCGGGCCGGTGAAGTCGTCGCCGGTGGCCATCGTGCGCAGCATGGCTTCGATCAGGTCGTCGGCGTAGCAGAAGCTGCGCGTCTGGTGGCCGTCGCCGTAGATCGTGATGTCTTCGCCCTTGAGGGCCTGGACGATGAAGTTCGACACCACCCGGCCGTCGTTGGCATGCATGCGCGGGCCGTAGGTGTTGAAGATGCGCACGACCTTGATGCGCAGCTGGTGCTGGCGGTGGTAGTCGAAGAACAGGGTTTCCGCGCAGCGCTTGCCTTCGTCGTAGCAGCTGCGGATGCCGATCGGGTTGACGCGGCCCCAGTAGGCCTCGACCTGCGGATGGATCTCGGGGTCGCCGTAGACCTCGCTGGTCGACGCCTGCAGGATCTTCGCGCGCACCCGCTTGGCCAGGCCCAGCATGTTGATGGCACCGTGCACGCTGGTCTTGGTGGTCTGGACCGGGTCGTGCTGGTAGTGCACCGGGGAGGCGGGGCAGGCCAGGTTGAAGATCTCGTCGACCTCGACGTAGAGCGGGAAGGTCACGTCGTGCCGCATCAGCTCGAAGCGCGGATGGTCGAGCAGGTGCTCGACGTTCCGCTTGGTGCCGGTGAAGAAGTTGTCGACGCAGAGCACATCGTGGCCCTGTTCGATCAGGCGGTCGCACAGGTGGCTGCCGAGGAAACCGGCACCGCCGGTGACCAGGATTCGCTTCGAGGCGTTGTATTGGCGCATGGGCGAAGTCACTCCAAAGGAAAAGAAAATCAGGGGGCGCGCTGCACGCGCTGCTCGTACATCTTGGCGTCGACCAGCATGCGGAACCAGAGCGCCTGGAAGAAGGCGAAATAGAAGCCGATGACGCCGTCGAGGAAGCCGAGGCGGAACACATAGCGGTAGACGAAGTAGCTCAACGCACGGGTGCCCACCGGCAACCGGTAGTACAGCTCCTTGATGTAGCGGGTGCGCTCGCGCGAGTCGCCCAGCAGGCGCGGCTGCAGCACGCCGTCGCCGCCGACCGCCGGGCCGAGCTTTTCCTTCGCCTCGGCATCGCTCCAGCGGTTGTGGCTGGCGATCCAGTCGGCCAGCTTGGCGGAGTTCTTGTCGTGCATGAAGCCGGTCAGCCGGCCGGGCTTGGCAGGGCTGATGAAGTGCTGGTCGTAGAGGCGTGCTTCGCAGCGCCCCTGGCCGGAGCGGAAGAGCCGCAGGTGCCAGGGGTTGACGCCGCTGAAGCGCAGCATCTTGCCCATGAAATAGTCGCGGCGGCGCAGCAGGTAGGCGTCGCGGTCGGGCGTGCCGGCCATCAGCGCGCGAATCTCTTCGACCGCGCGGTCGTCGAGCACCTCGTCGGCATCGAGGTGCAATTGCCACTCGCTGTCCTGCTCGACCTGGGCGATGGCCCAGTTGCGCTGGTCGCTGTAGTTCGAAAAGGGCCGCTGGACGACGGTGCAGCCCAGCTCCTTCAGGAGTTCAGGGCTGCCGTCCTTGGAGAAAGAGTCCACCGCGAACACGCGGGGGCTGACCTTGAGCGCCTGGGAGACCGTCTCCCGAAGGATGGCTGCGGAGTTGAAGGTCAGCAGGACGACGACGCAACGAGATGGTTCCATGGATTCGAGGCATCGCGGGGAAGGCTCGCGCAAAAAGCCGCCGGCCACCGCGCGAGGGTTGAAGGAACGCCAAACTTTAGCACCAATTTCTTACATCGCTGCATCCGCCGGGCCACATAGTCCGATCGGAGGCGGACGTATATGCGAGTAAACACCAAAAAAAGTCACAAATGTGAAATCGTGGTGCCGTTGGTTGCCCGAGACGCACCTTGCCCCGTCGCCCGCCCTGTCTCAGCCCAGCCGGGCGCGGTGCCGCGCGATCTGCGCGCGCACCTGGGCCGGCGCCGTGCCGCCCAGCACGTTGCGTGCGTTCAGCGAGCCGCGCAGGCTCAGCACGTCGTACACGTCCTTCTCGATCTGCGGGTTGAACTGCTGCAACACCGCCAGCGGCAGTTCGGACAGGTCGACCTGGTGCGAGATGGCGGCCTTCACCGCGTGCGCCACCGTTTCGTGTGCGTCGCGGAAGGGCAGGCCCTTCTTGACCAAGTAGTCGGCCAGGTCGGTCGCGGTGGCATAGCCCTTGAGCGCCGCACGCTCCATGGCGTCTGGCTTGACGGTGATGCCGCCGACCATTTCCGCAAAGATCCGCAGCGTGTCCTTGAGCGTGTCGACGGTGTCGAACAGCGGCTCCTTGTCTTCCTGGTTGTCCTTGTTGTAGGCCAGCGGCTGGCCCTTCATGAGGGTGAGCAGCCCCATCAGGTGACCGACCACCCGGCCGGTCTTGCCGCGGGCCAGCTCGGGCACGTCCGGGTTTTTCTTCTGCGGCATGATCGAACTGCCGGTCGTGAAGCGGTCGGCGATCTGGATGAAGCCGAAGTTCTGACTCATCCACAGCACCAGTTCTTCGCTGAAACGGCTGATGTGCACCATGCACAGGCTGGCCGCCGCGCTGAACTCGATCGCGAAGTCGCGGTCGCTCACCGCGTCCAGGCTGTTCTGGCAGACCATCGGCGCACCGTGCTCGTCCACCATGCCGAGCGTCCTGGCCACCCGCTCGCGGTCCAGCGGGTAGCTGGTGCCGGCCAGGGCAGCGGCGCCCAGCGGCAGCCGGTTGACCCGCTTGCGCACGTCGAGCAGCCGTTCGGCGTCGCGCGCGAACATCTCGACGTAGGCCAGCAAGTGGTGGCCGAAGCTCACCGGCTGGGCCACCTGGAGATGGGTGAAGCCGGGCAGGATCACCTCGACGTTCCGGTCGGCGATCTCGACCAGCGCCTTCTGCAGATCGATCAACAGACCGCCGATCAGGTCGATCTCGGTGCGAAGCCAGAGCCGCACGTCGGTCGCGACCTGGTCGTTGCGGCTGCGCCCGGTGTGCAGGCGCTTGCCGGCGTCGCCGACCAGCTGGGTCAGGCGGGCCTCGATGTTGAGGTGCACGTCTTCCAGGTCGAGCTTCCATTCGAAGGCGCCCGACTCGATCTCGTTGCGAATCTGCGTCAGCCCGCCTTCGATCGCGGCCAAGTCCTGCGTGCCGATGATGTTCTGGGCCGCCAGCATGCCTGCATGCGCCAGCGAACCCTCGATGTCTGCCTGCCACAGCCGCTTGTCGAAGAAGACGCTGGCGGTGTAGCGCTTTACCAGGTCGCTCATGGGTTCGGAGAACAGGGCCGACCAGGCTTCGGATTTTTTGTCGAGTTGGTTTTGGGTCATGGGAGGCCTTGGCAAGGCAATAATGGTTCGGTTACCCGATGTATCTGTGATGCGCAACCCGTCGATTTTATCGGCCCCCCCTTCGTCGCCTTCGCGGTCTGCGGTCCGCGCGTCGTCGCGCGCCGGCATGGGCGGGCTGTTCGACGCCTGCCAGATCGGCGTCGTGCTGCGCACCGTGCTGCTGGTCGAGGCGGTGGTGGCGATCGCCACGCTCTTCGTCGGCACCACGCCCGGCGAGTGGCTGATGCTGGCGGCCACGGTGACCGGCGGTGCCTTGCCCGCCACGCTGCTGTGGCTGGTGGCGGCCTGCGCGCTCAAGAAGGTATTGGCGCGGCTTTCCCGGCCGGCCCAGTACGCGGCGGGCGCCACGCTCGGCGCGCTGTCCGCGCTCTATGGCTGCGCCTTGCTGTGGTTGACCGGCGTGGTGGCGACGGCGCCCTGGGTGGCCAGCGCGGCTGCGGGCGCCATGTTCGCTGCCGTGATCATGGCGGCGCTGGTGTTGCGGGCCCGCGGCCAGACGCCCGCCGCCATGACGGCCCGACTCGAGGAACTCCAGGCCCGCATCCGGCCACACTTTCTCTTCAACACCCTCAACAGCGCGATCGCCCTGGTGCGGGAGGAGCCCGCCAAGGCCGAAGCCATGCTGGAAGACCTGAGCGAGCTGTTCCGCCGCGCGCTGGCCGACCCGGACGAATCGGTCACGCTGGCCGACGAGATCGCGCTGGCCGAACGCTATCTGGCGATCGAGCAGGTGCGCTTTGGCGACCGGCTGCGCGTCCGCTGGGACATCGACCCGGCGGCCAACATGGCACGCCTGCCGCCGCTGCTGCTGCAACCGCTGGTGGAGAACGCGGTGAAGCACGGCGTCGAGCCCAGCCCCGAGGGCGCCAAGCTGCGCATTCGCACCGAGCGGCGTGGCGGCATGGTGGTGATCGAGGTGGTCAACAGCCTGCCGCCGCTGCGCTGGGCCGCCGAGCCGCTGCCGCGCGGCCATGGCATCGCACTGGCCAACGTGCGCGACCGCCTGCGCCTGCTGCACGACATGCAGGCCCAGTTCAGTGCCGGGCTCGAACAGAAGAACTACCGCGTGCGCATCGTGATTCCCGTGGGTTCATGAGCGCCACCGGTCCACGCGAGGAGGAGACTGCATGGCACTGAGGACCTTGATCGTCGACGACGAAACCCTCGCACGCTCGCGCCTGCGCACCCTGCTGGGCGACTGCCACGCACCCGCCGCCGAGGTGGTCGCCGAGGCCGCGCAGGCCGAGCAGGCGCTGCACCATCTGATCAGCATGCCGCTCGACCTCGTGCTGCTCGACATCCACATGCCGGGCATGGACGGCGTGGCGCTCGCGCGCACGCTGCACGGCAAGCCCGACGCGCCGGCGGTGGTCTTCGTCACCGCCCATGCGACGCACGCCGTGACCGCCTTTGAACTCGACGCGGTCGATTACCTCACCAAGCCGGTCCGGGTCGAGCGGCTTCAGCAGGCCTTGCAGAAGGTCGAGCGGCAGCTCAAGGACCGGCGCGGCGCGGCCGGCGACGGGGCACCGGTGGAGCATCTGCTCATCCAGGACCGCGGTCGCACCGAGCGGGTGCCGTTGGCCGAGGTGCGCTACCTGAAGTCCGAATTCAAGTACCTCACCGTGCGCACCGCGACCCGCAGCCACATCCTCGAGGGCTCGCTGACCGAATTCGAGGAGCGCTATCCGAAGCGCTTCGTGCGGGTGCATCGCAACGCCCTGGTCGCGCGCGTCGCCATTCGGGCGCTCGAGAAATACGACGACGGCGAAGACGCGGAGGGCTGGGCGCTGCGCCTGGACGGCGTGCCGGAGCCGGTGGTCGTGTCGAGGCGCCAGCTCGCCGCCGTTCGTGAAGCCCTGAAGGAGACACCATGACGACCATCGCCACCGCAGAGCCGACGACCGAGGCGGCGCCGACGCCGGCCGACCCGGAGATGCCACCGGATGCCCAGCCGGCCGAGCGCGACGCCTTGAAGGCCCTGGCGACGGCCCAGGCGGTGGAGGAGGAACGCGAGCGGGTGCTGCTGCACATGCCGGTGGACGTGCGCAGCGCCGCGCTGGTCCTCATCGCGGTGTTGGCCTGCGTCTTCGCGCTGCATTGGGCCCAGGCCGTGTTCATCCCGCTGATGCTGAGCCTGATCCTGACCTATGCCCTGGCGCCGGTCGTGGATCGCCTGGCGCAGTGGCACGTGCCGCGTGCGCTGGCGGCGGCGCTGATCCTGCTGGGCGTCGGCGGTGCCCTGGGCTGGACCGGCTACTCGCTGTCGGGCAGCGCGGCGCAACTGGTCGACTCGCTGCCGGTGGCGGCCCAGAAGCTGCGCCTGGCGATGACACCCGGTCCACGCGACAACGCCAGCGCGCTCGACACGGTGCAGAAGGCCGCGGCCCAGCTGGAACAGGCCGCCGCCGCGGCGCCCGCCGCCCGGCGCGGCGTGCAGCGCGTGATCGTCGAGCGCCCGCCCTTCAACGTGCGCGACTACCTGTGGAGCGGCACGCTCGGGCTGGTCACCGCGGCGGGGCAACTCACGCTGGTGGCCTTCCTGACCTTCTTCGCGCTGTGTTCGGGCGACACCTTCCGCCGCAAGCTGGTCAAGATCACCGGGCAAAGCCTGCACAAGAAGAAGATCACGGTGCATGTGCTGGACGACATCACCAGCCACATCGAGCGCTACCTGCTGGTGCAGATCGGCACCAGCGCGCTGGTGGGGTTCGCCACCGGGCTCGCGTTCTGGGCGCTGGGCCTGGAGAACGCAGCCGTGTGGGGCATCCTGGCGGCGGTGACCAACCTGATTCCCTACGTCGGATCGATCGTCATCATGGGCGCCTCGGCCCTGGTCGCCTTCCTGCAGTTCAACGGCGTCGAAATGGCGCTGCTGATCGGCGGCACCTCGCTCGTCATCCACACGATGGTGGGCAACCTGCTGGTGCCCTGGCTCACCAGCCGCACCAGCCGCATGAATCCGGTCGCGGTGTTCATCGGCGTGATCTTCTGGGGCTGGCTCTGGGGCGTCTGGGGCCTGCTGCTCGGCATCCCGATCATGATGATCGTGAAGTCGGTCTGCGAGCGCGTCGAAGACCTGCAGCCGATCGGAGAGCTGCTGGGGGATTGACTGTGCGCGGCGTCAGTCGACGTCGCTGACAGACAGCCAGACGGCATCGGACCGGTCCGCCGATGGCGCGCCCTCGGTGTCCTCGCTGCGCAGCGCGCGCCAGTCGACCCACGCGCCCGGCGCCAGCGCGATGCCCCGCGCTCGGGCCTCACCGTGCTGCAGCCGAAGCACGCGCCCGCCCAGCCGCAGCACCGTCTCGAAGCCCGGCCAGTGCGCCGGCACCCGCGGCGTGATCGACAACCGGTCGCCGCGCACCACCAGCCCCAGCAGCGTCTCGACCGCGGCGCGGTGCAGCCAGGCGGCCGAGCCGGTGTACCAGCTCCAGCCGCCACGGCCGACGTAGGGCGCGGCGCTGTAGATGTCGCCAGCCATCACATAGGGCTCCAGCTCGTAGGCGGGGCCGCGTTCGGGGTGGCAGGCGCGGTGCGCCGGGCTCAGTCCTTCGAAGCTCTGCCACGCGGCGTCGGTGTCGCCCGACAGCGCCTGCGCCATCAGCGCCCACACAGCGGCGTGCGAGTACTGGCCGCCGTTCTCGCGCACGCCCGGCGGATAGGCCTGGATGTAGCCCGGGTTGTTGACCGAATGCGCGAGGGGCGGATGCAGCAGGCGCAGCAGGCCGGCCCGCTCGTCGTGCAGCTGCGCCTTCATCGCCGCCAGCGCGGGCTGTGTGTGCGCCGCGTCGGAGGCCCCCGAGAGCACCGACCAGGCCTGCGCGATGAGGTCGATGCGGCATTCGTCGTTGGTCGCCGAGCCGAGCGGCGCGCCGTTGTCGAAGAAGGCGCGACGGAACCAGGCGCCGTCCCAGCCCGCCTCGTGCAGCGCCGCGATCCAGCCCTGCCGCGCGATGCGCCAGCGCTCGGCGCGTTCGGCATCGCCGCGCGCTTCGGCGATCGGCGCGTAGCGCTCGACCACGCTGCAGAGGAACCAGGCCAGCCACACCGATTCGCCACGGCCCTCGTGGCCGACGCGGTTCATGCCGTCGTTCCAGTCGCCGGTGCCCATCAGCGGCAGGCGGTGAATGCCAACCGCCAGGCTGCGGTCGATGGTGCGCGCGCCGTGCTCGTACACGCTGGCGGTCTGCGCGCTGGTGCGCGGTGCGTAATAGGCGTCCTCCGCGCCATCGGGGATGCCCGGTCCGTCGACGAAGGGCACGTTGTCGTCCAGCAGGCTGGCGTCGCCCAACACCTCGACGTAGTGCGCCACCGCATAGGGCAGCCACAGCAGGTCGTCGGAGAAATGGGTGCGCACGCCGGCACCGCCGGGTATGTGCCACCAGTGCTGCACGTCGCCTTCGGGGAACTGGCGCGCCGCGTTGACGACGATCTGCTCGCGCAGCCGCGCCGGGTCGGTCAGCGCGAAGGCCATCGCATCCTGCAGCTGGTCGCGAAAGCCGAAGGCGCCACCGGCCTGGTAGAAGCCGGCCTTCGACCAGAGCCGGCAGACCAGCGTCTGGTACATCAGCCAGCGGTTGACCAGCGCATCGAACAGCGGGTCGGGCGTGCGCACCTGCAGGTGCCCGAGCAGCTCGTCCCAGAAGCCGCGCGCCTGGGCCAGGGCATCGGCCACGTCGCGGGTCTGCCAGCGGCGTGCCAGCGCCACCGCAGCGTCGGCATCGTCGGCCTGGCCGAGCATGAAGCTGAAAGTCACGCTTTCGCCGATCTCCAGCGTGAACTCGCCGGCGATGGCCGCGCAGGCGTCGAGCCCGCTGCCGGTGCGCCGGCCCAGCGTGTCGGGCACCTCGATGCCGCCATGGCCGGCGAAGAACTCACTGCGCTCGCAGGTCCACTGCGACGGCGCAGCGATGCCGGCGAGGGCGACGAAGGCGGTGCTGCCGCCGAAGCCCGCGCTCGATTCGCGCTGCTGGCCGAAGACGGCCGGCAGGTCGTCGGCCTTCCAGCTATGGACCGTGCGGCGCTCGCCGCGCGCGGCGCCCATCTGCCACTCGACCATGGCCAGTGCGCGCAGGCGGCGCCGGCCAGTGCCTTCGTTGCGCACCTTGACGTGCACGAGCTTCATGCGCTCGTCGCGATCGGCGAAGAAGGTGGTCTCGAGCACCATGTGGCGGTAGAGGCATTCGAAGACGCTGTAGCCCTGGCCGTGGCGCACGCGGTGCCGGGCGGTGCTGGCGCCACGGCTGGCCGGCGTCAGCGGCAGCAGCTCGCGCGAGTCGAGGTCCTGCAGCAGGTAGTGCTCGAAAGCCGGGTCCTGCACCGGGTCGTTCGACCAGGGTGTGAGCTGATGCATGCGGCTGTTGACGGCCCAGGTGTAGCCGGTGCCCGACTCCGACACCTGGAAGCCGAAGCTGGCGTTGGCGATCACGTTGACCCATGGCTTGGGCGTGCGCCGGTTCAGGTCGACCTCGAAGCGGAACTCCCCGCTGGCGGCATCGAAACGGCCTTGCGGCGCCTGCGCCTTGTCGTCGATCGGGGCGGACGGCGGCGGCAGCGCGAGCGGCGTGTGGGGCACGGTGGGTACGGCCGGGGCGGCCGGCGCCGCGGCCTCGCGCAACGCAGCCACCTGCGCTTCGAGTGTGCGGCCGTCGGCACTGAACACGGCGCGCGCCAGGGTGGCGAGTGCGGCTTTTTCCGATGCCGCGACCTCTTCGTCGCGCAGCAGGTAGAAGCCGGCGGCGTCGTTGCGCGGAAAGCTGTTCTGCGTCTCGTGGCTCACCCGGCTGCGCAGCGCCTCGATCGCCCGCTGCAATGGCATCAGGTAGGAGCCGGGCTCGCCGTTGAGCACCACCAGGTCGCAGGCCACGCCGCCGAAACCCCACCACGGCTGTGCGCGCAGCAGCGTGTTGAGCAGGCCCATGCCGATGATCGAATGGATGCGCACCAGCACGATGGGCTTGTCGCCCGAGATGCCGAAGCGCCAGATCTGCCGCAGGTCGACCGGTCCGCGGTCGGTCATCAGCCGCGGCGTGGTGTAGGTGAGGATGGTCGTCAGATCCTGCAGCGCGCGCGTCTTGACCGGGTCGATCGCCAGGTCGCGCAAGCGCACCTGCGCCAGGGTGGCGGCCATGCGCATCGCGCGCTCGACATGCATCGGCTGCATGTAGCGGTCGATGCACGGCAGCAGCGTGTCGACGTCCACGTCGGCCGTGGTCGCGAAGGTCAGGCGCGCCGTCGCGCCCGGTGCGATCTGCAGGCGAACGCGCAGACAGGCGATCGGATCGAGGCCGTTGATCGGTGCGCCCGCGGCGTCGACCGGCTGCGCATCGAGCCGCGGCGTCGCCAGCGTGTGGTTGCGGCCGATGAAGGCGCGGCGGTCGACCAGGCAGTCGACGGACAGCACCTGCGCATCGGTCGAGGCCAGGAAGTGCGCCGCCGCCATCACCGCATCGCCGTGCAGCCGGGGCTTGCGCGACATCAGCAGGGCGCGCAGGGAAGGCTCCCAGCGCGTCTCGACGAAAAGGTTGGTGAAGGCCGGGTGCGCCTCGTCGGCCTTCGGATGGGAGAGCACCGGCTCGAAGTACGAGAGCAGTTCCAGCGTGCGAGCCGTGTCGCTGACGTTGTGCAGGGTGACGGTGCGCAGTTCGGTGTCGTCCTCGGGGCTGATGAGCACGGTGATGCGGCTTTGCAGGCCGGGGCCGCTGGCTTCGAACTGCGCCTGGTCGGCCAGAAAGCGGGTGCGGTACTGCCAGCCGCGACCCGGCGCCGGCAGCGAGGTGAGCGAGGTGAGCGGGCCTGGGTCCGCTTCGCGCACGAAGAAGAAGGTGCCGTGGCCGTCGCGCAGCGGGTCGTCGCGCCAGCGCGTGACATTGAAGGAACGCCAGCGGCTCACGCCGGCGCCGCTCGGGCGCAGCGCCACGGTGTAGCGCCCGTTCGAGAGCAGGTGTGTCGGTTGGAAGCCCGGCAGCATCGGGTCGACCAGGCGCGGCTGGTGCGCCGGTGCCACCTCTGTCGCACTCGGCTCCGGCGGCGGCCGCGGATCGGCACTGCCGATGATCTGGCGCGGCGTGCGCTCGTGCAGCAGCGCGGCATGCGCCTGCACCAGGGGCGCGCTGCCGAACCATCGCTTCGGAGCGCCGTCGCGCAGCACGTTGCAGAAGGCGACCAGCGACATGCCCTGGTGGTGGGCCATGAAGTTGCGCACCACGGTCAGCGGCTCGCCCTCGGGTTGGCGCGACACGGTGAAGTCGACCGCGTCGAAGAAGCCGAAGTCGCCCCGGGCGCCGAGCGCCTCCAGCCGGCGCAGGTTGGCCACTGCGTCCTCCGGCGCGACCAGCGATGCCATGGCGCTGGCATACGGCGCCACCACGCGGTCGGTCGGCGGCGTGCGGCGCAGCGCGAGCCGCGGCACGCCGAAGGGCGAGTACTGGTAGGCCAGCGAATGGTCGCGCGCGAAGTATGCGGATTCGGACACGCCCCAGGGCAGACCCTGCGCGTGCCCGAAGGCCTGCTGCTCCCGCACGGCCGCGCGGTTGGCGACCTGCAGCAGGCCGTCGTCGGGCTCGGCCATCACCAGCGCGGGCATCAGGTACTCGAACATCGAGCCCGACCACGATTTCAGCCCCGGCTGCGCCCCCACGGAAAGGAAGGGCCGGCCGAGCGCCATCCAGTGGCGGCGAGGCACGTCGCCCTTGGCGATCGCCAGGAAGCTCAGCAGACGCGATTCTGAGGCGAGCAGGTCGTAGTAGCTGGGGTCCAGCACGCCATCGTCCACGCGCAGGCCGATGTGGAAGAGATGGCGCTTGGGGTCGTAGAGACTGTGAAAGTCCATGCCGTGGCACAGCGCTTCGCACCGGGCCGCGAGCGCCTGGAGCGAACGGCATGGCGCTGCGTCCGCGGTCGGCGCGAAGCTGCGGCAGGCCTGCGCCACCGCCAGCAGGTGGCCGGCGAGGTTGCCGCTGTCCACGCTCGAGACGTAGGCTGGGTGCAGCGTCGCGAGCGTCTGCGTGTCGTACCAGTTGTAGAGATGGCCGCGGTGCTTGGGCAGGCGCTCGACGCTCTCGAGGGTGGCGCCCAGCCGCGCCACGAGCGCGGCGTCGTCGATCCATCCGAAGTCCCGTGCGCAGCAGCTGGCCAGCAGGTACATGCCGATGTTGGTCGGCGAGGTGCGGTGTGCCAGCGCAGCCTCCGGTTCGAGCTGCAGGTTGTCCGGCGGCAGATGGTGGTCGGCGGCGGTCACCACCTGCTCGAAGAAGCGCCAGGTGTCGCGCGCCAGCGTCTCGAGATAGGCGCGCTGATCCGCGGGCAGCGGCGCCTCGGCTGTCGGCACCCGGCTGGCCCACCACGCCGCTACCGGCGCGGCGGCCCAGAGACCGAAGAGCAGTCCGCCGGCGAGCGGGTGCGGGCTCCACTGCGCGGCGACGGCGAGGCCGGCGCACAGCGCGCTCACCGGCGCGGCGCCGCGCACGAAGGCGCCGAGCTGGTAGCGGGCCTGCGATTGCGCCTGCGCAGCGGTGGTCCATTCGAGCAGGCGGCGACGGCTTGCCAGGCGCCAGACGGCGCGCAGGGCTGCATCCACCAGCAGCCGCGTCTGTGACGCGAGCTGTGTGAACTGCCAGGCCGCGCCGGCCACCGCGCGCCCGAGCTCGGCGACGCCGACGCCGAAGAAGTGCCGCAGCGCCATCGAGCGGCGCGTCGGCACCAGGCCGGCGAGGGCGCCGAGCAACGGCCCGAGCGCCAGTGCCGCTGCCACCGCGGCGAAGGCCCAGGCCGGTGGCAGGGCCTCGGTGAACACCGTCACCGCCAGCAGGGCCGCCGAGGCCGGCGGCACCAGGGACCGGCGCAGGTTGTCGCTCATCTTCCAGAGCCCGAGCGCGTCGATGCCGAAGCGGCCCGCACGGCCCATCAGCGGCAGCAACTGCCAGTCGCCGCGGGTCCAGCGGTGGATGCGCGAGGCGGCCACGCCGGCGTGGTGCGGATGGTCCTCGATCAGCACCAGGTCGCTCACCACCGCGCAGCGCGCGACGCTGCCTTCGATCAGGTCGTGGCTGAGCACGGCGCCGTCGGGCAGGCGGCGGTCGAGCGTGGCATGCACCGCGCGCACGTTCAGCAGTCCCTTGCCGGTGAAGGAGCCGGTGCCGAACAGGTCCTGGTAGATGTCCGAAGCGCCGCTGCTGTAGGGGTCGAGCCCGCACTGGCCGGCGAACATCCAGTGGAAGGCCGAACGCTCCTCGCGCATCGGCAGGGGCGTGACGATGCGCGGCTGCAGGATGCCGAAACCGGCCACCACGCGGCGGCTGGCGCTGTCGACCTGCGGCGCGTTCAGCGGATGCGCCGCGACCGCGACCAGCTCGCGCAGCGCGCCCGGCGGCAGGCCGGTGTCGCTGTCGAGCGTGAGCACATAGGCGATGCCGTCGGCCAGTCGCAGCCCGGGTGCCAGCGGCAGGAAGCCGTCGGCGTCGCCGACGGCGAGCAGGCGCAGCAGCATCTCCAGCTTGCCGCGCTTGCGCTCCCAGCCGATCCAGCGCTGTTCGGAATCGCTCCAGCGGCGCGGGCGGTGCAGCAGCAGGAAGCGCGGTGGCATGCCTGCGGCCACCGGGTGGGCCGCGTTCAATGCGACGACCCGGGCCAGTGCGTCGGCGAGCAATGCCTCGTCGTCGGGTTGTGTCGCTTGCGGCGCATCGGCCCAATCGGTCAGCAGCGCGAATTGCGCCTGCGGTTCGCGGTTCGCGAGCCAGTGCAGCTCGAGGCGTTGCGCCAGCTGCGCATTCGCCTCCGCCGAGCCGAGCAGCGTGGGGATGACGACCAGGACGCGGTGCGCTGCGGGAATGCCCCTGGCGAAGTCGAGTCGGGGCAATGCCTGCACCCGGGTCGACTCGGCCGCGATGCGGTGCAGCAGCGAGATCACCGCTTCCGAGAGGGGCCAGGCCATCAGCAGCAGTGCGATGGCGCTGGCGGCGCCGAACGGGCCGTCTTGCACGCGGTGCAGCCCGTGGGTCACGAGTGCGAGCAGCAGCGCCGTGCCGAGGGCGATGCACCCCAGGTAGGTCGGCAGTCGCCAGGCGCGCGCTAGCGGCGAGCCGCCACGACGCCCTGCCGGTGCGCTGGTCGGCGGTGCAAGCGCCGCCAGCAGCAAGGGCCGGCCCGGCCCGAAGAGGTGATAGCCGGCCGTCTGCTCGGCGCCCGCGTTCGGACCCCGCGTCGATGCGCTGGCCAGGCGCAGCACGGTCTCGGCCACGCTGCGCTCGGTGCGTGCGCTGCTGCGCGCCACCTGCTCCATCGCATGGGTGATCTGCTGGCGGGTGAGTTCGCTTTCCTGCGCGAAGCTCGGCAGCTCGCGCAGCACGCGCAGCGAACGGCTGACCGGCTCGATCAGGTCGGCCCATTCGACCTGGCCGATCAGGCGCAGTGTGGTGATGATGTTGCCGACCGTCAGGTTGACGGCGGCCTGATCGGTCTGGGCCCGGTCGATCAGCGCCGGTCCGTGCGGGCAGTGCTGCTCGGTCCAGGCGACGAGCGCCGGCGGGCGCGCGGTGCGTTCGCCGTGCAGGCGTTGCCACAGCTGGGTGCAGTAGCTGTGCTCCAGCCCGCGCTCACGGATGGTGGCGAACAGCGCGTCGAGGTCGTCGATCGACAGCGTCTCGGCGCTGTCCCAGACGGCATGCGCCAGTTCGCGCGCCACCTTGTTCTGAGCGATGCGCTCCGCGACCCGGCGCAGGTTCTCCAGCAGCACCACGCGCAGGGTGGTGGGCAGCGCCCACAACTCGCCCAGCGTGAGTTCGTCGACGTCCTGGTAGGCGTCGAGAAAGGCGGTGAACAGCGCGCTGTTGAGCACGCTGTCGGTGTGCGCGACGTAGGCCCAGGCGATGCCGTACACGCGCGGCAGCCCGGCCAGCGGCGCTTCGGCCAACTTCGGCAACCGCGCGTAGTAGCCACGCGGAACGCCTTCGCGGATCTGCTGCAGTTGTGCCTCGACCAGGTGGAAGTTGTCGAGCAGCCATTCGGCAGCGGGCGAGACATAGCGCCCGCTTTGCGAGATCAGTGCGATGTAGTCGAAGGCGCCGCGCAGCGCGGCCAGGTTTTCGCCCACGCGCGGAAAGAAGGGCGCGCGTCGGTGGGTGCGTCCCGGCGCCTCGACCGGTTGCGCGCGTGCCAGGCTGCGGCCATGGTCGCCGAAGCGTTGCAGGCCGAACAGTTCGGCACGCAGGGGCGGCTCAACGGGAACGTGCGGCCGCTGGAGCAGCCGGCGTGCGTAGTCGCTGAGCGGCGCGAGGCGGTCGATCACCGCGGCGGCGCTCACCGATCAGGCAGCGATGGCGAACCCGATGCCGAGAAGGACTGCGATGCAGGCCAGGGTCACGATCCGGCCGGCGGCTATCGAACGCAGATGCTGAAGACCTGCGCGCGTGACTGCCCAGCGGCCGTGCGCCGTGGCGCAGTGCTGCATATGGGATGCCAGCGCTTCGATGTCGCTCCGGATGAAGCCAAGGGTCGAAGGGGCGAGCGGCTGCGGATAAGACATGACACGGTTCCTGTGAAGACGTTGTTTCAACCACCGCGCGAGAGAGCGAAAGCCACTGACGTGAACGACAGGGTACTCCCCGTGTCAAGTCGCCTCGGCACGTCAAGGTACAGGTCCGCGTGTAGGAGGCGGCGCACTGCGTGAACGCACGCCGCCCGAGTGTCGAATTCAGCCCGTGTTGCGCAGCCCGGCCGCCACCCCGTTGATCGAAATGTGGATGCCGCGCTGCAGCCGCTCGCCGCCTTCGCCCGCGCGGTAGCGCCGCATCAGCTCGACCTGCAGATGGTGCAGCGGGTCGATGTAGGGGAAGCGGTGCCGCACCGAGCGCTGCAGTTCGGCATTGCCCTCGAGGCGCTGGCGGCTGCCGGTGATGAGCGTGAGCGCGTCCGAGGTGCGGTGCCATTCGGCCTCGATCATCCCGAAGACTTTCTGACGCAGCTTGCGGTCAGCCACCAGTTCCGAATAGCGCGACGCGAGCGCCAGGTCGCTCTTGGCCAGCACCATGTCCATGTTCGACAGCAGCGTGCGGAAGAAGGGCCATTGCACGTACATGCGCTGCAGCAGCGCCTGGCGTTCCTTCTTCTCCGCCGCATGGGCGCCACCCGCGACGAACTGCTCGATGGCCGATCCAAAGCCGTACCAGCCCGGCAACGTGAGCCGACACTGGCCCCAGCTGAAGCTCCAGGGCACGGCGCGCAGGTCCTCGATGCTGCGGCTCGGATTGCGCGACGCCGGCCGTGAGCCGATGTTGAGCTCGGCGATCTCGCGGATCGGCGTCGCGCTGAAGAAGTAGTCGCCAAAGCCGGGTGTCTCGTAGACCAGATGCCGGTAGGCCGCCATGCTGGCCGACGACAGCTCGCCCGCGGCCGACAGGAAGGCGGTCGGCGGCGCCTTGGCCATGGGCAGCAGCGTGGCTTCGAGCGTGGCGGCGACCAGCGTTTCGAGGTTGCGCCGGCCGATCTCGCGGTTGGCGTACTTCGAGCCGATCACCTCGCCTTGCTCCGTCAAACGAATCTGCCCGCGCACCGTGCCGGGCGGCTGCGCGAGGATGGCCTGGTAGCTCGGGCCGCCGCCGCGCCCGACCGTGCCGCCGCGTCCGTGGAACATGCGAAGCCGGATCGGCGGCTCCCGCGACTTGTCCTTTTTCTTGCTGCTGTTCGCACCGTTCAGGTCGTCGAACAGCGCCACCAGGGCGAGCCCGGTGCGGTAGAGCTCCCAGTTGCTGGTGAAGATGCCGCCGTCCTTGTTGCTGTCGCTGTAGCCGAGCATCACGTCCTGCAGCGCACCCGAGCGCTGGATCAACGCCTTGATGCCGGGCAGCGCGTAGAAGGCCCGCATGATGGGCGCGGCGTTGCGCAGGTCTTCGATGGTTTCGAACAGCGGCACCACGATGAGGTCGTTGGTGGCGTTCTCGTCCAGCGTGCCGCGCAGCAGGCCGACCTCTTTCTGCAGCAGCAATGCCTCGAGCAGGTCGCTCACCGTCTCGGTGTGGCTGATGATGTAGTGGCGGATGGCGGCGGCACCGTAGCGCGCGCGCGAGGCGCGGGCGGCCGCGAAGATGGCGAGCTCGCTCTGCGTGAGCGGCGCGTACTCCACATCCGGTACACGCAGCGGGCGCGCTTCGTCGAGCAGGCGCAGCAGCAGCGTCTGCTTGGCGTCTTCGGCCAGCGCGGCGTAGTCGGGCTCGATGCGCGCCTTGGCCAGCAGCTCGGCCACCACCGCCTCGTGCTTGTCCGAGCTCTGGCGCAGGTCGACGGTGGCCAGGTGAAAACCGAACACCTCGACCGCGCGGATCAGCGGGCCCAGGCGCTGTGCGATCAGTGCGGCGCCGTGCTTGTCGGTCAGCGATTCGGCAATGGTGCGCAGGTCGGCGAGAAATTCCTCCGCGTTCGGATACGGGTTCTGCGGGGCGACCGCATGGCGCGCCGCCTCGCCGCCGGTCAGCTCGCGCAGCGTGGCGGCCAGGCGCGAATACACGCCGGTCAGCGCGCGGCGGTAGGGCTCGTCGACGCGGTGCTCGTTGTGGTCGGGCGAGCGCTCGGCCAGCGCCTGCATCTCGACCGACACGTCGACCAGCGTGGCCGACAGCGACAGCTCGCCGCCGAGGTAGTGCACTTCGGTCAGGTAGTGGCGCAGCACCAGCTCGGCCTGGCGGCGCAGCGCATATTCCAGCGTCTCGGCGGTCACGTTGGGGTTGCCGTCGCGGTCGCCGCCGATCCATTGGCCCATGCGCAGGAAGGGCGCGATGCCGTCGTGGCCGAGCGCGCGTTCGAGCTCGGCGTAGACGCGCGGGATTTCGCGCAGGAAGGTCGCTTCGTAGTAGCTCAGCGCGTTCTCGATCTCGTCGGCCACGGTGAGCTTGGAGAAGCGCAGCAAGCGGGTTTGCCACAGCTGGGTGACGCGGATGCGGATCTGGTTTTCGTTCTCGGCGTACTCCAGCGGCGTGAGCGCGTCCTTCTTGCCGGCGAAGGCCTGGCGGCGCCATCCGATCTCGTCGCGCGCGGTGAGCAGCTGCGCGATGGCGCGCTCGGCATCGAGGATGCTCTTGCGCTGCACCTCGGTCGGGTGCGCGGTGAGCACCGGCGAGACGTAGCTGTGGGCCAGCGACTCGACCACGGCGGCAGGCGACACGCCGGCCTTGCGGATGCGCGCGAGTGCGGTCGCGAGGCTGCCGTCGGCGCTTTCGCCGGCGCGTTCGTCCTCGGTGCGGCGGCGGATCTGGTGGCGGTCTTCCGCCAGGTTGGCCAGGTGGCTGAAGTAGGTGAAGGCGCGGATCACGCGCACCGTCTCGACCGCGCTCAGGCCCTTGAGCAGTTGCTTGAGTGCGCGGTCGGCGGCATGGTCGGCATCGCGCCGGAAGGCGACCGACAGCGTGCGGACCTTCTCGACCAGCTCGTAGGTGTCCTTGCCCTCCTGCTCGCGGATCACGTCGCCGAGGATCCGGCCGAGCAGCCGGATGTCGTCGATGAGCGGCTGGTCTTCGCTGCGGGCCCGCTTGGGTGCCTGCTTGGCGGCGGTAGCCAGCGCCTTCTTGCCTGTCGTCATTCGCGTCATCTCCTCGTTTTGGAAGGGTGCGCCGCCTGCGTTGTTGCGGCGCAACATGCTAGCATCCCATAGGTCTTCTTCACCACTGGAATCCGGCCTTGAGCAACATCGTGATCGCGACGCGCGAAAGCCGTCTGGCCCTGTGGCAAGCCGAGCACGTGCAACGGCTGCTGCAAGAACGAGGCCACTCGGTCAGCCTGCTCGGCATGACCACCCGCGGCGACCAGATCCTGGACCGTTCGCTCAGCAAGGTCGGCGGCAAGGGCCTGTTCGTCAAGGAACTCGAACTGGCGCTCGAAGAGGGGCGCGCCGACATCGCGGTGCATTCGCTCAAGGACGTGCCGATGGACCTGCCCGAGGGCTTCGTGCTGGCCTGCGTGCTCGAGCGCGAAGACCCGCGCGATGCCTTCGTCTCGCCCAACTACGCAACCCTCGACGCGCTGCCGCAGGGTGCCGTCGTCGGCACGTCAAGCCTGCGCCGTGTGGTGCTGTTGCGCGCGCTGCGGCCCGACCTGCGCATCGAACCGCTGCGCGGCAACCTCGACACCCGGCTGCGCAAGCTCGACGAGGGCCAGTACGACGGCATCATCCTGGCGGCTGCCGGCCTGAAGCGGCTCGGCCTCGAAAGCCGCATCCGCACCGCCTTCGAGCCCGAGACGATGCTGCCGGCGGCCGGGCAGGGCGCGCTGGGCATCGAGGTGCGCGCCGATCGGGCCGACCTGATCGCGCTGCTGGCGCCCCTGATGCATCGGCCCGATGCGCTGGCCACCGCCGCCGAACGCGCCGTCAGCCGCGCGATGGGGGGCAGCTGCTCGATGCCGCTGGCGGCGCATGCGCGTTGGCAGCCGGATGGCACGCTGCGCATCGAAGCGGCCTGGGGCGACCCGGAGGGCACCGGTGCGCTGGTGCACGTGGAGGCGCAGCAGCCCGTCGCCAATGCCACGCAGGCCCAGGCCCTGGGCGACCTTGCCGCTGCCCGCCTGCAGGCCGCCGGCGCACATTGAAGCCGCTGCGCGGATGAGCCGACGCGTCATCGTCACCCGACCGGCGCACGAAGCGTCGCGCTGGCTCGACGCGCTGCAGGCCGCCGGCTTCGCCGCCGTGGCGCTGCCGCTGATCGCGATCGAGGCGCTGGACGACCGGCAGGCACTGGAGGCGGCGCGCCGCCAGGCGGGCAACCAGCAGGCGCTGATGTTCGTGAGCGCGGCGGCGGTGTCGCATTTCATGGATGCCGGCGCGGCCCCGGCGCTGGCGCGCAGCGCGACGCGCTGCTGGGCCACCGGCCCCGGCACGGTGCGCGCCCTGCGCGAGGCCGGTGTGCCGGAAGACCGCATCGATGCGCCGCCCGAGGGCGCGGCCTCCTTCGATTCCGAAGCGCTCTGGTCGGTCGTGCATTCGCAGGTTGGCGCGGGCAGCCGCGTGATGATCGTGCGCGGCGGCGATGCCGACGGGCGGCCGACTGGACGCGACTGGCTGGTGCGCCAGATCGAAGCGGCTGGGGGCGAGCCCAGCGCCGTGGCGTCCTACCGCCGCTGCGTGCCGGCCTTCGGCGAGGACGAGCGCCGGTTGGCCGCGCAGGCCGCCGGCGATGGCTCGCTCTGGCTGTTCAGCAGTTCCGAAGGCATCGCGAACCTGTGCCGGGCCATGCCGGCGCTCGATTGGCACGGCGCCTTCGCCATCGCGACGCATCCCCGCATCGGCGAGGCGGCGCGGGCAGCCGGCTTCGGTCGGGTGACGCTCTCGCCGCCGGGGCTGGCGGCATTGGTCGCGTCGATAGAATCCTTCGCATGAGTTCCGTGTCCGCGACCCCCGATGAAACCGTGCCGGAGCCTGTCGCGCGCACCCCGATGCCGGTGGCGGTGAGCCCGCTCCCGTCGCTCGGTGTCGTGGTGCTGTCGCGCATCGTCCTCGGCCTGCTGGCGCTGATCGCGCTGCTGGCCCTGGTGCTGGTGATCGTGCTGTGGCAGAAGGTCGGCGGCATGCAGGAGCAGCTGGCGCGCCAGAGCGCCGACGCGGTGGCGCAGTCGCTCGAGGCCCGCACCCTGGCACGCCAGGCGCACGAGACCGTGCGCGACACCGCCGCCCGGCTGGCCCTGACCGAAACCCGCGTGGCCGAGGTGGCGCTGCAGCGCGCCCAGCTCGAGGAGTTGATGCAGAGCCTGTCGCGCTCGCGCGACGAAAACCTGGTGGTGGACATCGAATCGGCGGTGCGGCTGGCGCTGCAGCAGGCGCAGGTCACCGGCAACGTCGAACCGCTGCTGGCGGCGCTCAAGGCGGCCGACGTGCGCATTACGCGCGCCTCGCAACCGCGGCTCGCCCCGCTGCAACGCGCCGTCCAGCGCGACGCCGACCGCCTGCGGGCGACCGCCAGCGGTGACGGCGGCGAGGCGCTGCAGAAGCTGGACGAACTGATGCGCGGCGTCGACGACCTGCCGACCCTCAATGCGGTCGGTGTGCGCAGCGGCGGCCCCAGTGCCTGGCAGGCCGAGCCGATTCCGGCCGATGCGCCCTGGTGGAAACGCATCCTGATGACCGTGCAAGGAGAGGCACGGTCGCTGGTGCGCGTCGGCCGCATCGAACGGCCCGAGGCGGTGCTGCTGGCGCCCGACCAGACCTTCTTCCTGCGCGAGAACCTGAAGCTGAAGCTGCTCAACGCCCGGTTGGCGCTGCTGTCGCGCCAGGTCGACAGCGCACGCAGCGAGCTGGCGTTGGTGGCGGCCTCGCTCAACCGCTATTTCGATCCGGCCTCGCGCCGGGTACAGACCGCCGCGACCCTGCTGCAGCAGTTGCAGTTGCAGGTGCGCACGGCCGAGACGCCGCGCGTCGACGACACGCTCGCCGCGCTGGCCACCGCCGCGGCCGGCCGCTGAGCGTCGACCGTCCCATGCGCGCTGCTCTCTGGCTCCTTGCTCTCTTCGGCATCGCTGCGGCGGTGGCCCTGTTCGCCGGCAACAACCAGGGCACCATCACCGTGTTCTGGCCGCCCTGGCGGGTCGACCTGTCGCTCAATCTGGTGCTGTTGCTGCTGACGAGCCTGTTCGTCCTGGTGTACGGTGCCTTGCGCGCCTTGGCCGCGCTGTTCTCGCTGCCGCACCAGGCGCGGCAGTGGCGGGTGCAGCAGAAGGAGCGTGCGTTGCACGCGGCGCTGCTCGACGCCATGGTGCAGCTCATGGCCGGGCGCTTCTCGCGCGCGCGCCGCGCGGCGATGGCCGCGTTGGCGCAGGAACGCACGCTGGAGGCGCTGGACGTCGCGTTGCCGCAGGCGCGGCAGCTGCGTGTGCTGGCGCACCTCCTGGCGGCCGAGAGCGCCCAGGCGCTGCAGGACCGCCCGGCGCGCGATGCGCATCTGCAGCAGGCCCTCAACGAAAGCGCGGAGCGGGGTGTACTGAGTCCGGAGACGCGAGAAGGCGTGCAGTTGCGTTCGGCGCGCTGGGCGCTGGAAGACCACGATCCGTCGGCAGCGCTGACACGGCTGCAGGAGCTGCCGCAGGGCGTGCAACGCCGCACGTTGGCACTGCGGCTGCATCTGAAGGCAGCGCGGCAGGAACGCCGCACGCCCGAAGCACTTCAGACCGCCCGCCTGCTGGCCAAGCATCGCGCCTTCTCCGAATCGGCGGCACAGAGCATCGTGCGCGGCTTGGCGGTGGAATTGCTCTCGGGCGCTCATGACGCCACGCAACTGATGCGGGGCTGGGCCGATCTGGAGGCGGGCGAGCGCCAGATGCCCGAGGTTGCCATCCATGCGGCACAGCGCATGGTGGCGCTGCACGGCGACCTGGCGGTGGCGCGCGGATGGCTTCTGCCCGTCTGGGAGCGGATGGTGGCGCAGCCCGACAGCCTGGGGGCCGCGCTGCGGGTGAGATTGGTGCGCGCGCTCGAGGCCGGGCTGGCTTCCGTCGATGCCGAGTGGCTGGCGCGCATCGAATCGGCCCAACGGAACAATCCGCGCGATGCCAACCTGCAGTATCTTGCGGGCATGGCGTGCATGAAGCGTCAGCTCTGGGGCAAGGCGCAGCAACTGCTCCTGCAGGCCGGTATGGCGCTGCAGGACGCCATGTTGTATCGACGTGCCTGGCGCGCGCTGGCGGAACTGGCCGAAGCCCGCGAGGATGCAGCCGAAGCGATGGCAGCCTGGAAACGGGCCGCGCAGATCGAAGACTTGTGACTTTTCGGGGCGATCCAGGCGGTCGGTCGGCCCCCGGCGCCGTGTAGAGCGCGCAAATGCAGCGCGCCCTCCGTGACATTTTCACGGGTTTAGGTGAATGTCAAAAGATGTACGCCCAGAAACAATTTGAACGGGGGTCTGGAGCTGATGTACAGTATGAACTGTTTCCAAAAGTATTCATTTTGGTCAACGCGGAGCCAGGTTTGAAAAGTTTCTTAGTACATACCGCTTTGTTCGCTTCGGCAGCGCTGCTGCTGCAAGCCTGTGCCCCCTTGGCGCCGGGCTTCAGCTCGGCAAGCGGCGACGCCGATCAGGCCGTGTCGCCCACAGGCTTCTCGGGTCCCAATGACGATCCGCCGCCTGCGGGTGCTCTGACTGCGATCACGCCGGCCTTGATCAAGGCGCAGCGTGTCAACGCGGTGAAGCCGGTTCCCGCCGAGGTCCAGGCCCTGGTCGGCGAGGCGGAGGCCTACCGCATCGGCGCCGGCGACGTGGTCGGCATCGTGGTCTACGACCATCCCGAAATCGCCTTCAGCGCCACGCCGGCGACCACCGTCGCCGACGCTGCCAGCATTTCGCCGGCGCCTGGCTTCATCGTGTCGAACACCGGTCAGCTGACCTTTCCGTTTGCCGGGCCCGTCACTGCCGCAGGCATGACGGTGCAGGAGCTCGAGGACACGCTGGTCCGCCGTCTCTCGCGCGTGTTCAAGAATCCGCAGCTCAGCGTGCGCGTCACCGCATTCCGCAGCAAGCGCGCCTACATCGAGGGCGAGGTGCGCGCGCCGGGCCTCATGGTGTTCACCGACATTCCGATGACGCTGGCCGAGGCGATCAACCGGGCCGGTGGCTTCGCCGTCAACGGCGACCGTTCCTTCGTCACCCTGACACGCAACGGCAAAACCGTCCCGCTCGATCTGGTGGCCCTCTCGGATGCCGGGATCGACCCGACGCGCATCCCGCTCAAGAACGGCGATCTCGTGATGGTGCGCGGCCGCGACGAGCGGAAGGTGACCGTCATGGGCGAGGTGACTCAACAGGCCGCGATTCCGATGCGCAACGGCCGCCTGAGCCTCAACGACGCGCTCAGCGAGGTCGGCGGCGTGAACCTGACCCAGGCCAACCCGCGTCAGATCTATGTGGTGCGCAACGAGCCTCAGGGCGGGCAGTCACTGTTCCACCTGGATGCGCGCACGCCGATGGCGCTGGCGCTGGCCGATCAGTTCGCGCTGCGTCCCAAGGACGTGGTCTTCGTCGATCCGGTGCCGCTGGTGCGCTGGAACCGCGTGATCAACCTGATCCTGCCGTCCACGGCCACCGCCACCACGGTGCGTGATCTCAGCCGGCCCGTTGGCGGCGCCGCGAACTGAACCACCGTGTCCATCCGGAACATCCTCATCGTGTGCATCGGAAACATCTGCCGCAGTCCCATGGCCGAAGGCCTGGTGAAAGCGGCCATGCCCGATCGCCAGGTCGTCTCCGCGGGCCTGGGTGCGCTGGTCGGCCAGGGTGCCGACCCGATCGCCTGTGCGCTCATGAAGGAACGTGGATTGAGCATCGATGCCCACCGTGCCCAGCAGCTGCAGAGCGACATGTGCCGGCGTGCCGATCTCATCCTCGTGATGGACGGCGGGCAGCGGCGCGAGATCGAGCAGCGCTATCCCTTTGCCCTCGGCCGTGTGTTCCGCTTGGGCGAACGCTCGGGGCAGGACGTGCCCGATCCGTACCGTGCCGGTGACAGCGCCTTTCGCACATCCTTCGCGCTCATCGAAAACGGCGTGCAGCAGTGGGTCCAACGCATTTCAAGAGTGTCCAGTTGATGAATTCCTCCTTCCCCCATTCCACCAGCGCCGTGCCGGCCGTCAGCGATGACGACAACGATCTCGATGTCGGCCGCTATGTCGATGTGCTGCTGGCGCACAAGTGGCTGATCCTTGCCATCACGCTCGCCGTGCTGGCGATCGGGACGGCCTATGCACTCCTGGAGCGCCCGGTCTACCAGACGGAGGTGCTGATCCAGGTCGAGGACACCGAGGGCGGCAACAGCAAGGGCGTGCTGGGCGAGGCGGCTGGACTGTTCGACATCCGGACGCCAACGACTGCCGAGATGGAAATCATCCGCTCGCGCATGGTGGTGGCACCGGCGGTCGAGGCCACCAAGCTCTACATCTCGAGCAGCCCGCGCTACATCCCCTACATCGGCGGCTGGCTGGCGCGGCGTTCCAACGCCTTGTCCGACCCGGGTTTCCTGGGCATGCAGGGCTATGTGTCGGGCACCGAGCGTATCGTGGTGTCGCAGTTCGACGTGCCCGTGCCGCTCGAAGGCGCCTTGTTCCGGGTGACGGCCAAGGGCGGTGGGCAGTACACGCTCGAGCATCCGCGCCTGGCGGCACCGCTGACCGGCACTGTCGGCGCGCTGCTCAACGCACAGACCGAGGAGGGTCCGATCGCGCTGCAGGTGGACGTCCTCGCCGGCAAGGCGGGTGCCGAGTTCGACCTGGTGCGTTCCGGCAAGCTGCCGACCGTCGCCGGGGTGCAGTCGGGGATTGCGCTGGCCGAGCGCGGCAAGACCTCCGGCATCATCGCGGTGTCGATGATGGGCGTGGACCCCTACAAGATCACCCGCGTGCTGAACGCCGTCGGTGCCCAGTACGTGCGCCAGAACATCGAACGCAAGGCCGCCGAGGCTCAGAAGACATTGGCGTTCCTGGATGTGCAGCTGCCGCAGTTCAAGAAGCAGTTGGAGGCTTCGGAGGAGGTCTACAACCGTTTCCGCAACCAGAAGGCCACGGTGGCCTTCAATGAGGAGGCGACGGCCGTCCTCACGGAGTCGGTCGACCGCCAGACCCGCCTGCTTGATGCGCAGCAGCGTCGACGCGACCTTGAGAGCCGCTTCACCGCCGCGCACCCATCGGTGCAGACGCTGGACGCGCAGATCGCTGCGCTGCAGCGAGAGATCGGGAACATCCAGACGCGCATCAAGGGGCTCCCTGCGATTCAGCAGGAAGCGGTGCGCATGGAGCGTGACGTGAAGGTCAACACCGAGCTGTACCAGTCGCTGCTGAACAACGCGCTGCAGTTGCGCCTCGTCAAGGAGGGCAAGGTCGGCAACGTGCGTGTGCTCGATGAGGCGGTGGTGCCGGAGGTGCCGGTCAAGCCGAATCGCAAGGTGATCATCGGCGCGGCGCTGGCGCTCGGCCTCTTCCTGGGCGTGGTTGTCGCGTTCCTGCGCAATGCCTTCATCGAACAGCGCATCCGCGATCCGCACGAGGTCGAGACGCACACGGGCCTGCCGGTGTTCTCCACGATTCCGATGAGTGGCGCGCAAGATGCCATCGCCAAGCGACGGCTCACCGGTGCGACCGGCGTGCGGCTTCTGGCCATCGAGCACCCCGACGATCCGGCGGTCGAAAGCCTGCGCAGCCTGCGCACGGCGATGCAGTTCGCGATGCTCGAGTCGCCGAACAATCGCGTGCTGATCACCGGCGCGACGCCAGGGCTCGGCAAGAGCTTTGTCTCGGCCAACTTCGCCGCGCTCATGGCCGCCGCCGGCAAGCGCACACTGCTGATCGACGCCGACCTGCGGCGCGGCCACGCGCACCAGTACTTCGGGCTGCAACGCCATGGGGGCTTGTCGGAGCTGATCGCCGGCAGTCTGACCGTGCAGCAGACGGTGCATCGCCAGGTCGTGCCCGACCTCGACTTCCTGGCCACCGGCCAACTGCCACCGAACCCGTCCGAACTGCTGGTGTCGGATTCGTTCAAGGCCACCTTGGAGCGCCTGTCGGAGCTCTATGACCTGGTGGTCATCGACACGCCCCCGGTGCTGGTCGCTGCGGACACGATGACGGTCGCGATGCACGCCGGCACGGTGCTGCTGGTCGCGCGCGCCGATCAGTCGACCATGGGCGAGCTGAGGGAAAGCGTCCGTCGCCTGTCGCTGGGTGGACGGGCTGCGACGGGGGTGCTCCTGAATGCGATGAACGTCGACAAGCGGGCTTACAGCGCCTACAAGTACGGTCGCTATCGCTACACGAACTACAACTACGAGAGCATCCTGCCGGAAGAGCAGTAGCCGGAAGGGGATGCGATGCGTCCCGACTGCACCGCAAGGTGCGGATGCCAAAGAAAAAGACCGCCGAGGCGGTCTTTTTCTTTGGGCGCCATCGAGCCCCATCGAGAGACCTGACGGTCCGGCGTCAGCGTCGTCCTTGCGCGATGCAGTCCTGCAGGTCGCGCTCGAAGCGAGTCAACACCGCATCGCGGTCGAACTGCTCTTCCGCGAAGCGCCGTGCGCGTTCGCCCAGTTCGCGACGGAGTTCGAGATCGGAGGCCAGTGCATGCAGGGCGGTGGCGAATGCCGCGGCATCCTCGGGTGGCACGATGCGGCCGCACTGAGCGACCACCCGGCCCAGTTCGGTGTCGGGCCGTGTGCCCGCCAGCACCGGCCGGCCGCTGCTGAGCATGCCCGTCAGCTTCGACGGCATCACGAGGTCCGCGGCATCGGCACGTTGCGGCAGCAAGTGCACATCGGCCAGTCCCAGCAGATCACCGAGCCGGTCGACTGGCTGCAGGTCCAGGAAGCGAACGTTGCGCAGACCCGCGCAGCGGGCCATCAGGCCCTCGCGCCCGGCGCCGTTGCCGCAGAAAACGAAGACGATGTCGGGATGGTGCTGCGTCTGCAGTGCCAGATCGGCCAGCAGTTCCAGCCCCTGCTTGGCGCCCATGTTGCCTGAATAGAGCGCCACCACTGCATCGTCTGAAATGCCGAGTTCGCGTCGGTACGGGCTGGGCCCGAGAAGGGGGCGAATCGCCGACACATCGGCCCAGTTGGGAAAGGACAGCAGCCGGTCGGCTGCCACGCCCTTGCTGCGCGCGCGCTCCAGCATGCGTTGCGAAATCGTCGACACGCGGTCGAAGCACCGCAGCAGGCTGCGCTCGGCACGCGTTACCGCCGTTCGCAGGCGCGCGCCCTTGAGCAGGCCCAGTTCGAAGGCTGCATCGACCTCGTAGTCCTGGATGTGCAGCCAGCTGCGGGCCGATCGCAGGCGCGCGAAGAGCAGGCCTGCCGGTGTGCAGAAGAGCGGCGGCTCGGTCATCCAGACCACGTCGGGCTTCCAGCGCCACTGCGCCAGCAGTGCCGGCACGCTGGCGATCGCGAAGCTCGCCAGGTGCAGCAGGCGGCGTGTGCCGTTGACCTTGCGCGGTACCCACAGCGGCGTGCGAAAGACCTGGGCGCCAGCCCACGTCTCGCGGGTGTAGCGAACGGCGCTGTAGCCAGCGCGGACCTGCCAGTCCGGATAGTACGGTGGCGCAGTGACCACCCGCACGTCGTGGCCGCGGGCGACCAGCCAGGCAACCATTTCGCCGGTGTACTTGCCGATGCCGGTGAGCTCAGGGGCGAAATTGATGCCGTAGACGAGGAGTTTCATCGATGCGATGGTGCGTGAGACCCGGCATCTGGCCGGCCCGGCTCACGAGGACGAGGAACGCGCCGGGAAGAAGTCGCCCGACGGATATCGGAAGAGGAGGAGGAGGAAGCCGAGCACCACGCCGAGGAAGCCATTGGCCGTCAGCTGCCCGATGGCAGGCCAGGTCATGAGGGACAGGACGGTCGTGATCCACAGCACCATCGGAAAGGCGATGTGCTGCACGATGGCCAGGCGCAATGCATAGGCCAGACCAGCGGTCAGGGCCGCGAGCTTGAGCGCCATGAAAGCGAATCCCAGCAAGCCGCCTTCGAGCACGATGCGGCCGGTCTCCGACTCCGCCAGGGCGAAATTGGCGCCGCCTTGGTAGAGCGATGCCGCCAGGTTCGAGCCGGCCCCGATCCCCTTGCCGAGCCAACTCGCCTGGGTGTAGATCGCGGGCTCGCCGATGAAGACCGACGTCAGCCGCTCCAGGAAGTCTTCGTCGGAAGAGGCCTGTTCGAAGCGCTGCTGCGTGACCTGAATGGCGTCTGAGAAAAAGAGCAGGAAGCCGGCGGCCATGACCCCGGCGACCAAGACGGCGCCCAGCGCGGCGGGCTTGTCCCGCGTGCGGGCGAAAATCAGGCGGCCGAGAAGGTACGCCGCCATCATCGCACCGGCCGAAAGAACCGCGGTGCGGGAGCCGCTCACCACGCTGCCGATGATGAAGGCGCTGAATGCAACCAATGCGAACAGGCGTTGCCGCTGATTTCGCTTGCGAGCGCCCAGCACACCGAAGACAAGCGGCGCAACCAGGAGCAGAAAGTTCGCGTAGCCCGAGGTGAAGCTGAAGGTCCCGGTGGTGCGGACCACGCCGGCAACGGCCACGAAGACGCTTTCCTCGTCGCCGTCGAGTTGGCGGTTGATGAGGGCGCCGGTTGGCGAGTAATGCTGAAGCACGGCCAGGGGCGCGAGGATGAGCATGGTGAACACGACCAAGCGTACCGCGGCGCGGTAATCGGCCTCGGTCATCGTGGCGGCTGCGGCCACGGCAAACCAGATGTACAACAGCCAGAAGCGCAAGCCAATGACAAAGACGGCGGGCGAACTCTCACCACCGACCAGTTGCATCAAGCCCCACCCGATGACCAGCAAACTCCATGCGAGGAGGGCGGTCGATACCTTCTGGTAGCGCCGCAAGTGGCCGCTGCGCCAGGCGTGCAGCACCAAATAGACCGCCAGCAGGTCGCGCAACAGGATGAGCGGTACGGTGGCGGACGAGGCGACCCATTTCCGGATCGCACCTTCGAACAGGATGATCAGGAAGACGGCCATGAAGATGCGTCCCGCACGGCTGACCACTGCGGGGCGGCTCGTGGTGCGCGCGGCTGTGGCGAGGGGGGCGCGGTGGGTAGGGGCGTGGCTGCTCATGGAAGAACCTTCATGCGGACTGCCGGGCTGCCAGCGGACCTGGCGCCACGGGGCGCTGCGTGGCCGCCCGCGCCTCGCTGCACAACGCTTGCACTGCCTCGGCGTGCGCTGCGATGCAATGCGGTTCGTACCAGCGCCGCGCCGCGCGGCCGACCAGCCAGGGGTCCGGACCCTTGATGCCATCGAGCGACGCGAAACCCGCTGCGTATTGCACCCCGGGCTGCAAGCCATCATAAGGCGCCCACTCCTTCCAGAGCAGAATCGGGCAGGTGCCGTGTGCGGCATAGGCGGCGAACACACCGCTCTTGCCGACATGGTCGGGCGGATAGCACAGCGCGCCGTAGCGCGCACTCGCCAGTAGCTGGCTCACCTGCTCGGACGGCAACATGCCGTGCTTCACGACGCCGGCCTCGGCCAAGGTGTTCGCCAAGGCTGCATCCTGCATCGGCTTGCCGATGTCATGGATGCGCAGGTTGTTGCGCTTCGCGAAGCGGAAGATTTCGCCATTGTTCCAGGCATAAGACTGGGCCCGGATGGCTTCGCTGCCGAACACGGCAATGGCGGCTTCGCGCTCGTTCTCCAGTGCCTCGGGCTCGCCGACGTTGGAAAAAACGGGCAGCACCCGGCCGGGCGCCGACGGTGCCTGCACGCGAAGCCATTGAGCGGCGGTGTCGCGGTTGGTCAGCCAGAAGTCCGCCTGGCCTGCCAACTTGCGCGCGATACGCCGCTGAACACCACTCAGCCAAAAGGCCGAGCGCCAAGGCGGGCCGAAGGCGTAGAGCTCGTGAAACATCACGCCGAAGAGCGTGAAGCGTGAGCGCAGGCGTTCCGTCTCGGCCAGCAGCCAGGTAGGAACGCCACGCTTCTGGAAGCCGTAGCCGCTGAAATGAAGCAGCAGCATGTCGCCCGACCAGTCGCGTGTGTCGGTTTGGGCGGTGAGTTCCCGAAGCGGCGCGTGGAGCGGGCCGGCGATCATCGACGCATAGTCGCGAACCCCCCCGCCGCCTGGCGGGATCACGGAAAGCGAAGAGGCTTGCATGGGGAGGCGCGCGTCGGCGAAAAAATCAGGCCGCCACGGGGGAGCGCGACAGAAAGTCTTGGTAGGCGCGCTCGATCCCTTCGCGCAGGCCGACCTGCGGTGCCCAGCCCAGCGCGCGCATCCGCGTGATGTCCAGCAGCTTCCGAGGGGCGCCGTCGGGCTTGGTGGGGTCCATGCGGATCTCGCCCCGGAAGCCGATGACGTCGCCGACGAGCCGGGCCAGTTCGGCAATCGACAGATCCTCGCCGCTGCCGACGTTGATGTGGCTGTTCATCGGCTCTGTGCAAGCCGCATAGCGGGCCGGTTCGAGGTTCATGGCGTGGACACAGGCGGCTGCCATGTCGTCGACGTAAAGGAATTCGCGCTTCGCCGTGCCGGTGCCCCAGATGGTCACGTCGGACGCGTTGGACTCGCGCGCTTCGTGGAAGCGGCGGATCAGCGCCGGCAGCACATGGCTGTTGTCGGGATGGTAGTTGTCGCCGGGCCCGTAGAGGTTGGTCGGCATCACGCTGCGGTAGTCGGTGCCGTACTGGCGGTTGTAGCTCTCGCACAGCTTGATCCCGGCGATCTTGGCAATGGCGTAAGGCTCGTTCGTCGGCTCCAGCTTGCCGGTCAGCAATGCATCCTCGGCCATCGGTTGTGGCGCCAGACGAGGGTAGATGCAGCTCGAACCGAGGAACAGCAACCGCCGCACGCCACTGCGCCACGCCTGGTGAATCACGTTGGCCTCGAGCATCAGGTTCGCATAGAGGAACTCTGCCGGATAGGTGTTGTTTGCGTGGATGCCGCCCACCTTGGCGGCCGCCAGGTAGACCTGCTCTGGCTTCTCCTCGGCCAGGAAATCGCGGACGGCAGCCTGGTCGGTCAAATCGAGTTCGGCGCGCGTCCGCGTGATGATCCGGGTGTGGCCGCGTGCCTCGAGGCAGCGAACGATGGCGCTGCCGACCATGCCGCGGTGGCCAGCAACGTAGATGGGAGAGTCAAGTGAGTGCATGAGAGTCGGATTTCGGAGGCGAAGCATTTTCAAGGACGCCGTCCTCCGGCAGCTGAGCGGTCAAACGCTCAGCAGCGCTGAAGCCGGGGCGTCCGGACAGACCCGCATCATCCATTGTTTCGCAATGGGCCGGAAGTCTGCCGGGCCGTGCGGCAGGGCTCAGCGGGAACCTTCGCCGGAAATCACGGCGGTGGCCGTCTTGGCCAGAATCTTGATGTCCAACCAGAGCGACCAGTTGTTGACGTAGTGGGCGTCGAGTTCCACGCGCTGGGCGTAGGACAGGCGATTGCGGCCACTGACCTGCCAGAGACCGGTGATGCCGGGACGCATGGCGCAGTAGTGCTCCCAATGGCGGCCGTAGAGGCTGCGCTGACGTTCCATGCAAGGGCGCGGGCCGATCAAGCTCATGTCACCCTTCAGCACGTTCCAGAACTGGGGCAGTTCGTCGAGACTGATCTTGCGGATGATCCGACCCAGCGGCGTGATGCGTGGATCCTTCTCCAGCTTCTGGAAAGTATCCCACTGGGTGCGGGCGACGTCGTTTTTGCTGAGGTAGTCGTCCAGGATGGTTTCAGAGTCGCGCACCATCGAGCGAAACTTGTAGAAGCGGAAACGCTGGCCACCTTCGCCGATCCGGACCTGCCAGAAATGCACCGGTCGCCCCATGCTGATGGCGACGCCAAGGGCCACGGCGAGGTACAGCGGGCCGAACAGGGCAAAGAAGACCAGCGCAGCAATAATGTCGACGCCTCGCTTCACAGCCCGCTGCATGCGGGTGAGCTGCCTTGGCGTGGCGGTGACGGGATGCGGCGACGATGGCTCTCCGCCGCCCGGATGGCGCCGTATCAAATTGCCTTGCGCAGTCGAATCGGTACGAAACATGGTTTTCCCCTTGGGGGCTCCTTCACAGCGGAAGAAGCGTAACGCTTTAATACTAATGGCAATAATTTGAACACATTCGTTCTAGTTTGTCCCATCGTCAAAAGCCGTACGACTTTCCGCCAAACGTGAAACCGTGGATTACTTCACGCGCGCCATCACTGTGAATCAATTGTGCGGTGCAGCATTCTAGGCATAGAAGTAAGTCTTTCGCCTGACCGATACATGATGACACGCATTCGGGTAATCCCCTACAACTGTGTCAGCACGCACAAAGACTGAATCCGTCCCGGGGTGCGGTTTGCCGTGATCTGGGCGGTTCAGCCGGCAGCATGGCCTCGAATGGGGCTGCAGGTGAGGCGTGGCGTCTGGCACGCGAGCGGTGCCGACATAGCAGAAGCGAAGAGGCCGCCTTTGCGGCGGCCTCCCGAGGACTATCCGGCGGTCACTCAGCGACCGTCGCCCGCCTCGCGTTCAAACGGCAGGGTCGTCGCCGCCAGATTGCGCCGAGTCTCGACCAACACCAGGGGGCCCTCGTCGAGAACCACAGCTGGCGGTCGCTCGCGCGGCAGGTGAATCGGCCTGGGCTCGGCGGCAATCGCTGCCCGCACCTGCGCAACGCGCTCGGCATCGGAATTGACCCATTGCAAGCCGGAACCCTCGGCAACCTGGGCCAGGTCTGCCAGGGGCAGTTCGAACGGCTGCACCTTCGGCAGGGCACGCCGGCCATTGGCTGTCGGCGCGGTGTTCGTCGACGCCGTTGCGGCTTCTGCGGCGAACGGTTCGATCGCAGGGCGCGCGGCCCGCTCGGCGCGACGTGGTGCCGCTGGCAGGTCGATAGGCGTGTCCACTGGCACCTGGGCGGCAGCGGATTCGGCCTCGATGCTGGTTGCCGGCTGGGCCGCGTCAAGCTCTTCGCCTTCGCGCGGTGCACGTTCGCGGCGGTCGCGGCCGTAGCGGTCGCGCGAGCGGCCCCGTCGTTCCTCGCCTTCGCGCCGTGGCGAGAAGTCGGCCGCAGCCTCCTGGCTCGCCTCGATGCCTTCCGGTGCCGCATCGGCCGTTTGGCCGGCTTGGCTGTCTGCACGGGCGGTACCTTCGTTGCCGCGCCGATCGCGCCGACCCTCGCCACGCGGCGCCCGCTCTTCTCGGGGTGCGCGTTCGGGGGCTGCGTCTGCCGTAGCGTTGTCACCTTGGAGTGCCTGCATGGGCGCTTCGCCGTTGTTGCGTTCACGCGCCTCGCCGTTGCGATCGCCGCGGTCGCGACGTTCGCCCCGGCCGCGCGGCGCGCGCTCGACCGGCGCCTGCGCATCATCGGCGCCGGTGTTGGTTGCCAGCAACTGATCCGGCATTGCTTCGGCGCCTTCCACGGTCACCGGGCGTTCGGTTTCGCGGCGTTCGCCGCGTCCGTTGCGACGTTCGCCTTCACGCGGGGCGCGACCTTCGCGCGCTTCACGTGGCTCACGCGGCTCGCGTGCTTCGCGTACCTGCGCGTCGTTGCGTGTCTCGGTGCTGCGTTCGCCGGTGCGGCGTTCGCCACCGCGTCCACCGCGGCGTTGCTCGCCGTCGCGTGCGCCGCGGCCTTCGCCACGCTCACCACGGTTGCCGCGACGCTGCTCGCCGTCGCGTGGACCCCGTGCTTCGCCGTCGCGTCCACCGCGGCCATCCCGCCGTGTCGGCTTCGGGGCTTCGACAGGAATGGCACTGGCAGGGGTGGCCGAGGGCGCTGGCGCCACAACGCCGCCGCCGAACAGGCTCTTGATGAAGCCGAAGAAGCCGCGTTCCGCCGGGGCAGGGGCCGCCACCGGTGCTGCGACGGGTGCTGGTGCTGCGGGCCTCGGCACCGGTTCAGGCTTGGCAGCCGCGACGGGTGCCGGTGCGTCCGGCAGTACACCCTTGATCACTGGCGTCTGCTTGTTCGTCGGCTCTTGCGAGCGACGGGTGACCGAGGTGGGGTCCTCGATCTCGTCGGCCATCTTGTAGCTGGCTTCGATGTGGTCGAGACGCGGATCGTCGTGCTTCAGGCGTTCGAGCTTGTAGTTCGGCGTCTCGAGCGTCTTGTTCGGCACCATCAGTACGGTGACGCGCTGCTTGAGCTCGATCTTGGCGATTTCGGGGCGCTTTTCGTTCAGCAGGAACGAGGCGACCTCCACGGGCACCTGGACGTGCACGGCGGCCGTGTTGTCCTTGAGACACTCCTCCTGAATGATCCGCAGGATCTGCAGGGCGCTCGATTCGGTGTCGCGGATGTGGCCCGAGCCGCCGCAACGGGGGCAGGGGATCGACGAGCCTTCCGACAGGGCCGGCTTCAGGCGCTGGCGGCTCATCTCCATCAGGCCGAACTTGCTGATCGAGCCGAACTGCACACGGGCGCGGTCTTGCCGCAGCGCGTCGCGCAGGCGGCTTTCGACCTCCCGGCGGTTCTTCGACTCGTCCATGTCGATGAAGTCGATGACGATCAGGCCGCCCAGGTCGCGCAGGCGCATCTGGCGGGCCACTTCGTCGGCGGCTTCGAGGTTGGTGCGGGTGGCGGTCTCTTCGATGTCGCCGCCCTTGATGGCGCGGGCCGAGTTCACGTCGATGGACACCAGCGCCTCGGTGTGGTCGATCACGATCGCGCCGCCGGAGGGCAGTTGCACCGTGCGGGCGTAGGCCGATTCGATCTGGTGCTCGATCTGGAAGCGGCTGAACAGCGCCGCGTCGTCGCGGTAGCGCTTCACGCGGGCGGCATGCTCGGGCATGACGTGCGCCATGAACTGCTGCGCCTGTTCGTAGATGTCGTCGGTGTCGATCAGGATGTCGCCGATGTCGTGATTGAAGTAATCACGGATAGCGCGGATGACGAGCGACGATTCCTGGTAGATCAGGAACGCGCCCTTGCCGCCCTTGGCGGCGCCGTCGATGGCGGTCCAGAGCTTGAGCAGGTAGTTCAGGTCCCACTGGAGTTCGGGTGCCGCGCGGCCGATGCCGGCGGTGCGCGCGATGATGCTCATGCCCTTCGGGTATTCGAGCTGGTCCATCGCTTCCTTGAGCTCGGCCCGGTCGTCGCCCTCGATGCGGCGCGAAACACCACCGCCGCGCGGGTTGTTCGGCATCAGCACGACATAGCGGCCGGCCAGCGAGACGAAGGTGGTCAGCGCCGCCCCCTTGTTGCCGCGCTCTTCCTTCTCGACCTGCACGACCAGTTCCTGGCCCTCGCGGATCGCGTCCTGGATGCGGGCCTGGCTGGCCGACACGCCTTCGGCGAAGTACTGCTTGGAGATTTCCTTGAACGGCAGGAAGCCGTGGCGGTCTTCGCCGTAGTCGACGAAACAGGCTTCGAGCGAGGGCTCGACGCGGGTCACGACCGCCTTGTAGATGTTGCCCTTGCGCTGTTCGCGCCCTTCGATCTCGATTTCGTAGTCGAGGAGCTTTTGCCCGTCGACGATGGCCAGGCGGCGTTCTTCGGCCTGCGTGGCATTGATCAGCATCCGCTTCATGATGCGTTGTCCTTGTATGTATCGTTCTACCGGCCCATGACGGGCCAACGATGCACGGACGACGCCTGCGAAACCAGGGAATTGCCGCTATACCCACACTGTTTGCCGGACGCCGCGCAAGCGCAGACGACCGCCGAGCGTCAGCTCAGGGACAGTGGAGGCGGGGGCGCATGGATGGGTGCGAGCCCGATGTGGTGTTGACGCGCCACGTTGTGGGTGGCTGGCTGCGCGACAGGGGTCGCGCGGGCCGCTGGAGATCCGATGCCGCGGGCCGCTGGCAACAGCCAGGTGGGCCAGCGCAGGCACAGTTGAATCAGCAGCATCAACACAAGAGAACTCGCTTCGATCCGCCGGCAGCTTGGAGCCTGCCGGCTGGGTATTCCGTATCGGTGTTTCGTGGGCGTCGGCTTGACTTGTGCGCCTGGCCTGCCACTTTGCGCTCTAGCGCGGGGTTTGCAGGCTCGAGCGCCAAAGCGGCATCGACCATCCAGCGCTTCTGACTGTGCTCTAAACTTCTGTTTAATCAAGCACTTACAAGACCGCGCTGGTGAAAAACATTATAGGTGCGAAGCCGGAGCCCGGCGCGTCCGAAGTCCGTTTTATGACGGTCGATGAAGAATCGGCCGGGCAGCGGCTGGACAACTTCCTGTTCCGACAGCTCAAGGGCGTGCCGAAGACGCACGTCTACCGGATCATCCGATCGGGCGAGGTCCGCATCAACAAGGGCCGGGCCCAGGCCGACTCCCGCATCGCGGCCGGCGACGTGCTTCGGCTGCCGCCGGTGCGGGTGGCAGCGCGTTCGGAAGAGGGGGCCACGCCTCCCGCGCCCGCCCGCGAATTCCCCCTCATATATGAAGACGACGCGCTGCTCGCCATCGACAAGCCCGCCGGCGTGGCGGTTCATGGCGGCAGCGGCGTGAGTTTCGGCGTCATCGAGCAGCTGCGCACCGCCCGACCGCAGGCGCGATTTCTCGAACTGGTGCACCGGCTCGACCGCGAAACTTCCGGCATCCTCCTGGTCGCCAAGAAGCGCAGCGCGCTCACGGCACTGCAGGATCAGTTTCGCGAGCGCGAAACCGGCAAGACCTACCTGGCGCTGGTCGAGAGCGCTTGGCCCGCCAACAAGAAGGTGCTGGATGCGCCCTTGGCGAAGTACCTGCTACCCGACGGGGAGCGCCGCGTGCGCGTCGTCGCCAAGGACCATCCCGACGCGATGCATGCCATCACGCTGGTCCGGGTGCTGGCGTCGGTCACGCTGCCCGGCGACGCGACGCCGATGTCGCTGCTGGCCGTGACCATCAAGACCGGGCGGACGCACCAGATTCGAGTGCACCTGGCCTCCGCCGGGCACCCGATCGCCGGCGATGACAAGTACGGCCAGTTCGAACGCAACCGGACCTTGCAGAAGTGCGGGCTCAAGCGCATGTTCCTGCATGCGTGGCGGCTGCAGTTCAACCACCCCGCGACCGGCGAGCGCATGGCGCTTCAGGCCAATCTGCCGCCGGAACTCGCCGTCCTGATGCCGCAGGCTGCCACGGCCGCCTTGACTCTCCCGTTTTCGACACCCGCCCCATGACCGAATCTTCTCCGCGCCGCTTCGACCTGATCGTGTTCGATTGGGACGGCACCCTCTACGACTCCACGCGGCTCATTGCGCGCTGCATCCAGGCGGCAGTGGTCGACGTCGGCGGCGCCAAGCCGAACGAACGCGACGCTGCCTGGGTGATCGGGCTGGGCTTGGCCGAAGCGCTGGCACGCGCGGCCCCCGACGTGCCGCGCGAAAAATATTCCGAGCTGGGCGCGCGCTACCGTTACCACTACCTGCAGCACCAGGACGACGTCGTGCTGTTCGACGGCGTGCTGCCGATGCTCGACGCGCTCAAGGCGCGCGGCCATCTGCTGGCCGTCGCGACGGGCAAGTCGCGGCGCGGCTTGAACGAAGCCCTGGCCGGCGCACCGATGCGCCACCGCTTCGACGGCTCCCGCACGGCGGACGAGACCCACGGCAAGCCGCATCCACGCATGCTGCTCGAGTTGATGGAGGAACTGGACGTGACGCCCGAACGGACGCTGATGATCGGCGACACCACGCACGATCTCCAACTCGCGATCAACGCCGGCTGCGCCAGCGTGGGCGTGAGCTACGGCGCACACGAACCGGAGAGCTTTGGGGTCCTGACTCCCTTGCACATCGCCCATTCGGTCGACGACCTGGCCGCCTGGCTGCGCCTCAATGCCTGAGTCAGCCGGCGCCCGCAGTTGCAGACATTCGACATGACCGACACCATTGCCCTGTGCAACTCGTCCGACCTGATGGAAGGCGGCCTGGCCGTGCCTTTCGACGTCGTCCACGCGGGCGAAACCTGCCGTGCCTTTGCGATCCGCTTCGAGGGGCAGGCCCACGCATACCTCAACCGCTGCAGCCATGTCGCGATGGAGATGGACTATCAGCCGGACCGCTTCTTCGACGACACCGGCCAGTGGCTGTTGTGCGCCACCCACGGCGCCGTGTACCGCCCGGACACCGGTGCCTGCGAGGGCGGACCGTGCCGCGGCGGCCTGGTGAAAATCTCGCTGACCGAGAGAGACGGCGTCGTGCACTGGCATACTGACTGGAACCTCCAGCCGATCGCTTTCTAGGCACACCCCACCCTCCGAAACCCCGTCGGTCGCCTTGTGCAAGGCCGCCGCCCCGCCCGACATGACCGATCCCACCCGCACGGAACCCCAGGGTTTCGAGCCTTTCGAACGTCCCGCCCCGATTTCGGGTGCGCCATCTGCGACCACCATGTCCAAGAACGATCCGACCTCTCAGCCCGGCTGGGAGCGTGCCACGCTTGAAAAACTGGCGTTCGCGTCGCTGCGAGAGCAGCGCACGACACGCCGCTGGAAGACCTTCGTGAGGCTGTCATGGCTGGCCTTCTTCGTGTTTCTCGTCTGGCTCGCCCTGTCGCGGGGCGCGCCGAGCGCCGCCACCACCACCGCCCACACCGCCGTGGTCGAGATCAAGGGCGAGATCGCCAACGGGTCCGACGCCAGCGCCGAATTCGTGGTCGCGGCCATGAAGACCGCCTTCGAAGACGCTGGCGCCAAGGGCGTGGTCTTGCTCATCAACTCGCCCGGCGGCAGCCCGGTGCAGGCGGGCATCATCCACGACGAGATCCGCCGCCTGAAGGCCAAGCACAACAAGCCGGTGTACGCTGTGGTCGAGGAGACCTGCGCCTCCGCGGCCTACTACATCGCCGCCGCCACCGACAAGATCTATGTCGACAAGGCGAGCATCGTCGGCAGCATCGGCGTGCTGATGGACGGCTTCGGCTTCACCGGCACGATGGAGAAGCTCGGCGTGGAGCGCCGCTTGCTGACGGCCGGGGAAAACAAGGGTTTCCTCGACCCTTTCAGCCCGATGAGCGACGCCCAGCGGGCGCATGCACAGCAGATGCTCAACCAGATCCACGCCCAGTTCATCGACGTCGTGAAGAAGGGCCGGGGCGAGCGTCTCAAGTCCGATACGCCCGGCCTGTTCAGCGGCTTGTTCTGGGACGGCCAGCGCGCGGTCGAACTGGGCTTGGCCGATCAACTGGGCAATGTCGATTTCGTTGCCCGCGAAGTGATCAAGGCCGAAGAGGTTATCGACTACACCCGTCGCGACAACGTGGCCGAAAAGCTGGCCAAGAAGTTCGGCGCCGCGATGGGCGATGCGTCGATGCGCGCGCTGCGCAGCGTTCCGGCGCTGCGCTGAGGCGCGTCGCCTCAGCGCCCGATCGCAAAGACGGCTGGCAGGCGGTCGTCCGCCGTCGGTGCACGGGCTCGCCAGGCTTTCACGGTTTCGCTGCGCACTTCCGCTGTGGCCAGCGTCAGACCGCGCGCCACCGCCAGCCGTGTGTTGTGCTGCAGGGTTTGCGTGAGCGCCTGCAGCAGGGCGGCATTGCGATAGGGGGTTTCGATGAAAAGCTGCGTCTGGCCGCTGCGCAGCGCCAGCGCCTCGAGCTCCCGGATTCGCTGGCCGCGGGCGGCGGCTTCCTGCGGCAGGTAGCCGACGAAAGCGAAGTTCTGTCCGTTCAAGCCGCTCGCCGCCAGGGCTAGCAGCAGCGACACCGGCCCGGTCAGCGGCACCACGGCGATGCCGAGATCGTGCGCGGCCCGTGCAACGGACGAGCCCGGATCGGCCACGGCCGGCATGCCCGCTTCACTGAGCAGTCCGATGTCATGCCCCGCGAGTGCTGCCGCGAGCAAGGGGCGGGCATCGAACTGGCCGGTGTGGTCGCCCTTCTTGTGAACTTCGCGGGGCAGTTCCTGAATCTGCTGAGCCTGCAGCGGTTCGGCCAGGGGGACGATCGCGTCGATCCGCTTGAGGTAGGCGCGGGCCGACTTGGCGTTTTCGCAGATCCAGTGCGTGATGCGTGCTGCCGCTTGTAGCGTGCCGAGCGGCAGCGCGTCCTGCAACGGCGCCTGGAGCTCGCAGCCGAAATCCAGCGGGGCAGGCACCAAGTACAGCTTGCCGCGGGCGCCGTCCGGCGCAGCGTCGGCAAAAGTCCCGGCGCTCACAGCAAGTCCACGCCGGCGGCGCGCAGCATGCGGCAGGTGCGGATCAGGGGCAGCCCGATCAGTGCGGTCGGGTCGTCGCTGTCGATGGCGTCGAGCAGGGCAATGCCCAGGCCCTCGCTCTTGGCGCTTCCTGCGCAGTCGTAAGGCGCCTCGGCAAGCAGATAGCTTTCGATCGCCTCGTCGCTGAGGGGGCGGAACACCACGCGCACCGGCGCCACGTCGTGCGCGCTGAAGCCGGTCGCTGCGCACACGACGGCAACGGCGGTCTGGAACACCAAGGTCTGGCCCCGCATGCGCCGGAGTTGCGCAGTGGCGCGCGCATGGTCGCCCGGTTTGCCGAGCGGCTCGCCCTGCAGGTCGGCGACCTGGTCGGAACCGATCACCACCGCCTCGGGAAATTGCGCTGCCACGGCATGCGCCTTGGCCAGCGCCAGTCGCTGAGCGAGCGCCGGCGGCGTCTCTCCGGCCAGCGGCGTTTCGTCCACGTCCGGGGGCTGCACCTCGAAGGGCAGCCGCAGGCGTTCCAGGAGTTCGCGGCGGTAGCGGGAGGTCGAGGCAAGGATCAGCGTACGTGGCATGGGCGCAATTGTGCGCGAGCGGTTTAGACTGGCCGGAATGAACAGAGAATTTGTAACGTCACGGCTCGATGTGACCGCCTTTGCAACCGCCGCGGCCGCCTTGACCGGCAACGCGCCGGCGCCCGAGTTCCAGCGCTTGAGCGCCGAGCTGGCAGAGCCTGCACCGCAGGCCCACGTGTCGTGGGAAGTGCGCGGCGAACTCCGCGCTGGCAGCGAGGGCGTCATGGCGCCGTGGTTGCATCTGAAGGTCGATACGGTCCTTCCCTTCGTCTGCCAGCGTTGCCTGACGCCGGTGCAACTCCCGCTGACCGTCGACCGATCGTTCCGCTTCGCTGCCGACGAGGCAACGGCGGCCTTGGAGGACGAGTCGTCCGAGGAAGATGTTCTCGCTGCCGAGCGGGACTTCGACCTGCTGGGCCTGATCGAAGACGAATTGCTCATGGAGGTCCCGGTCACGCCGCGGCACGAGGTGTGCCCGGTTCCGGTTCAGCTGTCGGCGGTCGACCCCGACTTCGAGCAGGCCGAGGAGACGGCGGCAAAGCCCTTTGCCGTGCTCGGCGCGCTGCGTGGACGCAAGACCGACTGAGTGTTCGGCTCGGTGGTAGCGCCCGTGGATGGTCCGCGCTATAATCGTGGGCTTCGCGCGCGCCGCCATCGGTCAAGCAGCCTCCGGGCCTCGATTCGATGCCGCCCCGCATGCCCACCACCCAACCGAATTCCAGGAGCCATCATGGCCGTCCAGCAAAACAAGAAGTCGCCTTCCAAGCGCGGCATGCACCGTTCGCACAATGCGCTGACCGTGCCCGGCATCGCCGTCGAGCCCACGACGGGCGAGACGCACCTGCGTCACCACATCAGCCCCACCGGCTTCTACCGTGGCCGCAAGGTTCTGAAGACCAAGTCCGAGTCCTGATCTCCTGATTCAAGGCCGAGGCCCGAAGCTACTTCTGCCGTAGCGTCGGGCCTTTGTTTTGATGGTCATTTCTCCTTCTCTCGCTCCTGCCCCTTCCGCAATCACGCTGGCCGTGGATTGCATGGGTGGCGACCATGGCCCGCGCGTCACGCTGCCGGCCTGCTTGGCCTTTCTGGAGCGGCATCCCGAGGCTCGCTTGTGCCTGGTCGGCCAGCTTGAGGCGCTGAAGCACTTCTCGCACCCTCGCGCGACGGTGGTGGGTGCGACCGAGGTCGTCGCCATGGACGACCCGATCGAGATCGCCTTGCGCAAGAAGAAAGACTCTTCGATGCGTGTCGCGATCCAGCAGGTCAAGGATGACTGTGCCCAGGCGGCTATTTCTGCCGGCAACACGGGCGCTTTGATGGCGATCGCGCGCTATCTGTTGAAGACGCTGGAAGGCATCGATCGGCCGGCAATCGCGCCGCAACTGCCCAACAGCAAAGGCGGGGCGACAACGGTGCTGGACCTGGGCGCCAACGTCGACTGCGATGCCGAAGACCTCTTGCAGTTCGCCGTCCTCGGCTCTGCGCTCGTGTCCGCGCTCACGGGCAACGAGTCGCCCACCGTTGGCCTGCTCAACGTCGGTGAAGAGGCGATCAAGGGCAGCGAAACGATCAAGAAAGCAAGCCAACTGCTGCGAGCGGCCGCCAAGTCCAAGGATTTGAACTTCTACGGCAATGTCGAAGGCAACGACATTTTCAAAGGCACCACGGACATCGTCGTTTGTGACGGCTTTGTTGGTAACGTGACGCTGAAAGCGACCGAAGGTGTGGCGGCAATGATTGTCGACTTCCTGCGCTTCGAGTACTCGAATGGACTCTTCAGCAAATTTGCTGCGATCGTTTCCTATCCGGTTCTAAAAGCGCTCAAAAAGCGACTGGATCATCGCCGTTACAACGGGGCTGCACTTTTGGGGCTGCGCGGACTGGTCTTCAAGAGCCATGGGTCGGCGGACGAGGTGGCGTTCGGTTACGCCTTGGATCGCGCTTATGATGCCGCTCGCAACAACCTGCTCGACCGCGTGCGAGCCCGCATCGCCCACGCCGCGCCACTGCTCGCGCGGACGAATCCGGCGGCGCCGGCCGATGCGCCCTCGCTCCACGTCTGATGACCCCTTTCTCCCGTATCACCGGCACCGGCAGTTACCTGCCGCCGCGGCGCGTCACGAATGACGAACTCGCGCGCGACTTGGCAACGCGCGGCATTGAAACCTCCGATCAGTGGATCGTCGAACGGACCGGCATCCGGGCACGTCATTTCGCTGAACCCGACGTGACCAGCAGCGATCTGGCCCTCGAAGCCGCTCGGCGCGCCCTGGAAGCCTCCGGTCGCAAGGCGGAGGATGTCGACCTGATCGTGGTCGCGACCTCGACGCCGGACATGGTGTTCCCGTCGTCGGCTGCCATCCTGCAGCACAAGTTGGGCATCGCCGGCTGCCCGGCCTTCGATGTGCAGGCCGTCTGCAGCGGCTTCGTCTACGCACTCACGATCGCCGACGCGATGATCAAGACGGGCAGCGCGCGCTGCGCGCTGGTGGTGGGTGCCGAAGTGTTCTCGCGCATCCTCGACTTCAATGACCGCACCACCTGCGTGCTGTTCGGTGACGGCGCGGGGGCGGTGGTGCTCGAAGCCAGCGATACGCCCGGCATTCTGGCGAGCGACCTGCATGCCGACGGCAAGCACGTCGGCATCCTGTGCGTGCCCGGCCAGGTGTCGGGCGGCAAGGTGCTGGGCACCCCGCTGCTGCACATGGACGGGCAGGCTGTCTTCAAGCTGGCGGTCCGCGTGCTGGAGGATGCGGCCCGCGCGACGCTCGCCAAGGCGGGCAAGACCGAGGCCGACATCGACTGGCTCATTCCGCACCAGGCGAACATCCGCATCATGGAAGGCACTGCGAAGAAGCTGAAGCTGCCGCGCGAGAAACTGGTGGTGACGGTGCACGACCACGGCAACACCTCGGCGGCCTCGATCCCGCTGGCCCTCGACGACGCGGTGCGCAGCGGCAAGATCCGGCAAGGGGAAACCGTCATGCTCGAAGGTGTGGGCGGCGGATTCACCTGGGGCGCGGTGCTCCTGACCCTGTGAGCATCGGGGGCGCGCGGCAAGCGGCCCCGGAGATTCGCATTCCAGAGACAAGAGAGACCATGACTTCCTTCGCATTCGTATTTCCCGGCCAAGGCTCGCAGGCCGTCGGTATGCTCGACGCCTGGGCAGGCCATCCCGCGGTGGTGGAAACCCTGCGGGAGGCTTCGGCGGCGCTTGATGAAGACCTGACTGAACTGATTCACAGCGGGCCGAAAGAGGCGCTTGCGCTCACCACCAACACACAGCCGGTGATGTTGGTGGCGGGGGTGGCCGCCTGGCGTGCCTGGTTGGCCGAGGGCGGTGCGACACCCGACATCGTGGCCGGACATTCGCTCGGCGAATACTCTGCACTCGTGGCCGCAGGCGTGCTGACGCTGGCGCAAGCGGCGCCGCTGGTGCGTTTCCGGGCCCAGGCGATGCAGCAGGCCGTGCCGGTCGGCACCGGTGCCATGGCCGCGGTGCTGGGCATGGATGCCGCCAAGGTGATCGCCGGCTGCGCCGAGGTCACGGCGAGCTTCGGTGCAGACAGCCGCGAGTGCGTCGAAGCCGTCAATTTCAACGATCCCATGCAGACGGTGATCGCCGGGAGCAAGGCTGCGGTCGACAAGGCTTGCGAAGTGCTCAAGGCGAGCGGCGCGAAGCGGGCACTGCTGTTGCCGGTGTCGGCGCCTTTCCATTCGAGCCTGATGCGACCGGCGGCGGAGGCCCTGCGCGAGAAGCTCGCATCGGTCGATTTCGCGGCGCCACGCATTCCGGTGCTGAACAACATCGACGTCGCGGTGGAAACCGCCGCGGACCGCATCCGCGACGCGCTGGTGCGGCAGGCGGCGGGCCCGGTGCGCTGGGTCGAAAGCGTGGAAGCCTTGAAGGCCCGCGGCGTCGGCGCGATCGTGGAATGCGGGCCAGGCCGCATTCTCTCCGGCATGGTCAAGCGCATCGCGCCCGACATTGTCACGGCGACCGTCTACGATCCGGCGACGCTCGCCGATACCCGGCAACTGCTGAACACCCCATGAGCACCATCAAATTCGAAGGGCAGATCGCTCTCGTGACCGGCGCGTCGCGCGGCATCGGCGCGGCCATCGCGCTGGAACTCGCCCACCGCGGCCTGAAGGTCATCGGCACCGGAACCACGGAAGAGGGTGCCCAGAAGATCACCGCAGCACTCAGCGCCTTCGATGGCCGCGGCCGCGCACTGGACGTGAACGACGGCGCCGCGCTCGAGGCGCTGGTCGACGAGATCGTCAAGACCTATGGCGGACTGCACGTCGTGGTGAACAACGCCGGCATCACCCGCGACATGCTGGCCATGCGCCTGAAGGACGACGACTGGGATGCGGTGCTCGACACCAACCTCAAGGCCGTCTTCCGCCTGTCGCGCGCGGCCATCCGGCCGATGATGAAGCAGCGCTACGGCCGCATCGTCAGCATCACCAGCGTGGTGGGCGCTTCCGGCAATGCCGGGCAGGCCAACTACGCAGCCGCGAAGGCCGGCGTCGCCGGCATGACGCGAGCGCTCGCGCGCGAACTCGGCAGCCGGAACATCACCGTCAACTGCGTCGCGCCGGGCTTCATCGAGACCGACATGACCGCGAGCCTTCCGGAAGCGCAGCAGCAGGCGCTGTTGTCGCAGATTCCGCTCGGGCATCTGGGCAAACCGGCCGACATCGCCCATGCGGTGGCGTACCTTGCTTCGCCTCAGGCCGGCTACGTGACGGGGCAGGAACTGCACGTCAACGGCGGCATGCACATGTAAGCGGCCGACCCAATTCGTTTCTGTCCGGCCGGTGGGGCAAACGCCCATGGCCGGCCGGCTAAAATCCACCGATTCTTTACAAACCCTCAGAGGGAACCAAATGAGCGATATCGAAGCACGTGTCAAGAAAATCATCGCCGAGCAGCTCGGCGTGGAAGAGTCCCAAGTCACCAACGAAAAGGCCTTCGTGGCGGATCTGGGTGCCGACTCGCTCGACACGGTGGAACTGGTGATGGCGCTCGAAGACGAGTTTGGCATCGAGATCCCTGACGAAGACGCAGAGAAGATCACGACGGTGCAGAACGCCGTCGACTACGCCTCCAAGAATCAAAAGGCCTGATCGGCCGCGCATCGGACGCCGATCCCGGTCCGCGGCGCATTCGCGCCGCGTGCACCGCAAGACGGCTTCGGTGCTTCCCCAGAAAGGTTTGCCGGCATGACCAAACGCCGCGTCGTGGTGACCGGACTCGGTTGCATCGCTCCTGTCGGAAACACGGTGTCTGACGCCTGGTCCAACCTGTTGGCCGGGAAGTCGGGCATCGCTAACATCACCGCATTCGATGCAAGCGCCTTCGCCTGCAAGTTTGCTGGTGAGGTCAAGGGTTTCGACATCACCCAGTACATCTCGGAGAAGGAAGCGCGCCACATGGACCGCTTCATTCATCTGGGCTTTGCCGCCGCCATCCAGGCGGTGCAGGACAGCGGGCTGCCCATCGGCAGCGACCTGTCCTATGACGATGCCGTGCGCATCGGTTGCAATATCGGCTCGGGCATCGGCGGGCTGCCGATGATCGAAGAGACGCACGGTGAATACACGAACCGCGGCCCGCGCCGCATTTCGCCGTTCTTCGTGCCGGCCTCGATCATCAACATGATCTCGGGCCACGTGTCGATCAAGTTCGGCTTCAAGGGGCCGAACATCGCTGTCGTGACGGCGTGTACCACCGGGTTGCATGCCATCGGCACCTCGGCGCGCATGATCGAGTACGGCGACGCCGACGTGATGATCGCTGGCGGTGCGGAATCCACGATTTCGCCGCTCGGCATCGGCGGCTTCACCGCGCCGCGGGCGCTGAGCACCCGCAACGACGATCCAGCCACCGCGTCGCGGCCCTGGGACAAGGACCGCGACGGCTTCGTGCTGGGCGAGGGCGCCGGCGTGCTGGTGCTCGAGGAGTACGAACGTGCCAAGGCGCGCGGTGCCAAGATCTATGCGGAAGTCTCGGGCTTCGGCCTCACAGGCGACGCGTATCACATGACCGCGCCCGATGTCGACGGCCCTCGCCGTTCGATGGTGATGGCACTGGCCAACGCCGGTGTCAATGCCGATGAGGTGCAGTACCTCAACGCGCACGGCACCTCGACCCAGATCGGCGACGTCAACGAGACGAATGCCGTCAAGCTCGCCTTCGGCGATCACGCGAAGAAACTGGTCGTGAATTCGACCAAGTCGATGACCGGTCATCTTCTGGGGGGTGCTGGCGGGATCGAGTCGGTGTTCACCGTGCTCGCGCTGCACCATCAGAAGAGCCCGCCGACGATCAACATCTTCAATCAGGATCCGGAGTGCGATCTCGACTACTGCGCCAACGAGGCGCGGGACATGAAGATCGACGTTGCGGTGAAGAACAACTTCGGCTTCGGCGGCACCAACGGTACGCTGGTGTTCAAGCGCGCTTGACGCCAATCGCAGCATGCACAGCGCCCCGGCGGTGAGCTACCCGGTGGGGCATTCGCCCGGGGCGCAAGCGGTGCTGTCATCGATCTGGCTCGTCGGCGCGTTGGGCGCCTGCCAGGCCGCCGTCCGGCAGGGCTTCGACCTTCGGACAGGGGCGCTGCTAGCCAGCGTAGTGGCCGCCGGCCTTGCGGCGTGGCACTTCGGCCGCCATCGCCAGCGAGGGCAGCTGCGATTCGACGGCCAGCACTGGTCGTGGTCGGGGCCGCTGCCGCTGGGCGCTGCGCGCGCCGAAGTGGGACTCGACCTGCAGTTCCTGTTGCTGGTGCGGCTGACCGAACCAGGCCGTGCCCGGCCGTGGCTCTGGCTGGAGCGGCGTTCCGACCCCTCGCGCTGGCTGGACCTTCGCCGTGCGGTATATTCGCGCGCCCCGACAGCGCCACCGGCCGATGCGCCTGCGCAGGCGCCGACTCTCGGCGCGCCGCCTTCGTACCGATGACAACCTCCCCTCCGCCCGGTCCGCCCGACGCCGATTCCGCCGGCGCAGCGGAGCCGCGGCCGGGCGAAGTCGATTTCCAGCTCGTCCAACGCACCGTCGCGGGCGATCAGAAAGCCTTCGAAGTGCTGGTGATCAAGTACCAGCGCCGCATTGAGCGGCTCATCGGCCGGATGGTTCGCGATGTGGATCTGGTCGAGGACATCGCGCAGGAAACCTTCATCCGCGCCTACCGGGCGCTGCATCAATTTCGCGGTGAGGCCCAGTTCTACACCTGGCTCTACCGCATCGCGGTGAACACGGCCAAGAAGGCGCTGGTCGATATGAAGCGCGACCCCACGATCTCCGAAAGCGCCTTGCGGCCCTCTTCATCCGAAGACGATGAAACTTACCGGCCGGGAAACGAACCAATCAGCGACGAAACCCCCGAAACCGTGCTGGCGGCCAACGAGATCGCTGCGGCAGTGGAAGCTGCGATGGACGCTTTGCCTGCAGAACTGCGGCAGGCGGTCACGCTGCGCGAGATCGAGGGCATGAGTTACGAAGAGATTGCCGAGGTGATGAACTGTCCCATCGGCACGGTGCGCTCGCGCATATTCCGGGCGCGCGAAGCCATTTCGGCCCGGGTCAAACCCATGCTCGACAACCAGTCCGGCAAGCGTTGGTAAGCAGGTGAATGAGATGAAACATACCCCAGAGTCAGTGCGCGAAGAACTGTCGGCCTTGGCGGACGGCCAACTGCAGGGCGAGGCCTTCGCCCGGACGGTCGATCGCCTCTGCGCCGACAGCGAGCTGCAGGCCGCTTGGCGCACCTACCATGTGGTGGGCGAGGTGCTGCGCACCGGTCGTCCCTCGGCATGCACCGACGGCGACCAGTTCCTGGCCCGTTTCCAGGCTCGACTCGCCGCCGAACCGGCACCTCGCGTGCTGCCGGTGGTGCAACAACCGGTGCTCACGCCCCATGTCGAAGCGGCCAACGAGCCGGTCTTTCGGTGGAAGCTGGTCGCCGGTGTGGCGTCGCTCGCCGCAGCTGCGGCGATCGGTTGGAACTGGGTCGGCAACGGTGCCGGCGTGCCCGCGTCGGGCCCGCAATTGGCGCTCCAGCAAGCGCAGCCGGTGGCAGTGCCCACTGCCACCGAAGGTTCGGTGCTGGCGGCGATGCAGAATGCGCCGTCCGGCGGCGCCGGTGCGACCCGCGTGCTGGTCGGAAGCGGCAGCAACGCGCCACAGGTGATGTTGCGCGATCCGCGGCTGGACCGTCTGCTGGAGGCGCATCGTCAGGCCGCCGGTGGCGCGCAGATGCCCTCCGGCTTCTTGCGGAACGCCACCTTCGAGGGCGCCCCGCGTTGAGGCGCGCTGGGTGAAGCCTGTTTTCAGATCGATGCCACGCTGATGAACGTACGCCGCGCCTTGTTGGTGCTTTCCGCCCTCTGTCTCGCGCAGTGGGCCGTGGCGCAGACGCGAACCTCTCCGGTGCCGGCCAAGGTGTCCGGTGTCCCATCGGGTGAGCCGCAGCCGCTGAGTACGGTGGACTGGCTGCGCCGCATGCATGCGGCCTCGCGCCAGCGGACCTATGTCGGCACCTTCGTGGTCTCGGCGGCCACCGGCAACCTGTCGAGCTCGCGGATCTGGCATGTGGCCGACGGTGACGTCCTGATGGAGCGGATCGAGGCCCTGTCTGGCGCGCCGCGCTCCACCTTCCGCCGCAACGAGCATGTGATGACCTTCTTCCCCGAAGAGAAGGTCGTGAAAAGCGAGAAGCGCGAGAACCTCGACTTCTTCCCCAATCTGCCAGGCGCCCCGGATTCGGCCATTGGGGACTTCTACGACGCGCGGGCGCTCGGCAAGGGGCGGGTGGCGGGTTTCGACGCCGACGTGCTGCAGCTCGCGCCGCGCGACGGGCTGCGTTTCGGCTACCGCGTCTGGAGCGAGCGCCGCACGGGCCTGGTCGTCGCGCTGCAGACCGTCGACGGCGACGGTCGGGTGGTAGAGCAGTCGGCATTCTCCGAATTGCAGTTCGAAGCGCCGGTCAAGACGCAGGCCTTGGCCCAGATGATGGGCAACACGGCCGGCTATCGCATCGAGAAGTCGGCCCTCGAGCGCACCTCGGCGTCGGCCGAGGGCTGGGCGCTGCGCGAGCCGGTGCCGGGCTTCAAGCCCGTCAACTGCTACCGACGCGCAATCGACGGAGAATCCAAGGCCGAGCGCACGATGCAGTGGACCTTCTCCGATGGCCTTGCCTCCGTGTCGCTTTTCGTCGAGCCCTACGAACCGCAACGTCAGCCGCGCGAGGCGCTGATGGCACTGGGCGCCACTTACACGCTCACGCGTCGCCTGAGCGACAAAGGCGGAGACTGGTGGCTGACGGTGGTGGGCGAAGTGCCGCCGCAGACGCTGCAGGCCTTCGCCCAGGGGCTGATGCGCACACGCTGACGGTGTGGCTTCAGCAGAGGGCGCCGATGCCGGCGGAGGCGATGAACCAAACCACCGGGGCGGATTCATAGCTCGATGTTCGTTCGCAGTCTGTCCATGGAAAGAGATTTGAAAATGACGTTTCAAGCCGAGGGGAAGAAACTCCAGTCCTACGTTTTCGCCTGTGCGCTCGCGTTGTCTGTGGCTGGCAGTGCGCTGCCGATGGCAGCGGCGCAAGCGCAGGCCCGGGCATTGCCGGACTTCACCGACCTGGTCGATCAGGTGGGCCCGTCGGTCGTCAACATTCGGACCGTGGAGAAGGTCGCGCAGCGCGGCGGCAACGGCGAGATGGACGAGGAAATGCAGGAGTTCTTCCGCCGCTTCTTCGGCCAGCCGCTGCCGGGCCAACCACCGCGCCAGACGCCTCGGCCGAACCGGCCGCAGGAGCCGCAGGAGGAAAGCCGGCCGCGCGGTGTCGGCTCGGGCTTCATCCTGAGCACGGATGGCTTCGTGATGACCAATGCGCATGTGGTCGAGGATGCCTCCGAGGTGCTGGTCACACTGCCCGACAAGCGCGAGTTCAAGGCCAAGATCGTTGGGGCCGACAAGCGCACCGACGTGGCCGTGGTCAAGATCGACGCTACCGGCCTGCCGGCGTTGAAGATGGGCGACGTGTCGAAGCTGCGTGTGGGCGAGTGGGTGATGGCGATCGGCTCGCCCTTCGGCCTCGAGAACACCGTCACCGCGGGCATCGTGAGTGCCAAGCAGCGCGACACGGGTGACTACCTGCCCTTCATCCAAACCGATGTTGCCATCAATCCCGGCAACTCCGGCGGGCCGCTGATCAACATGCGCGGCGAGGTGGTCGGCATCAACAGCCAGATCTACTCACGCTCCGGCGGCTTCATGGGCATCTCCTTCTCGATCCCGATCGACGAGGCCATTCGCGTGAGCGAGCAACTGCGAAGCTCTGGTCGGGTGTCACGCGGACGGATCGGCGTCAGCATCGACCAGGTGACGAAGGACGTGGCCGAATCGATCGGCCTGGGCAAGCCTCAGGGCGCCCTGGTGCGCAGCGTCGAGGCTGGCTCGCCAGGTGAAAAAGCCGGCGTCGAGGCAGGCGACATCATCACCAAGTTCGATGGCAAGGCGATCGAACGGCCGAGCGACCTGCCTCGGCTGGTCGGCAACACCAAGCCCGGTACCAAGAGCACGCTCACCGTCTTCCGCCGCGGCAGCGCGCGCGACCTGACAGTCACTGTGGCCGAGATCGAGCCGGACAAGCCGGCCCGCACGGCGGCCGAGCGGGAGGAGCCGGCCCCGAAGCCGAGCGCATCTGCGGCCGCCAAGTCACTGGGTCTGGCGGTGAGCGATCTCACCGAGGCGCAGAAAAAAGAACTGAAGCTGCGTGGCGGCGTGAAGATCGATGCCGCTACCGAGAACGCGTCGCGTGCGGGGCTCAAGGAGGGCGATGTCATCCTGGCCGTCGGCAACATCGAGGTCGCCAACCTGCGTGAGTTCGACGCCGCCGTGGGCAAGGCAGACAAGTCCAAGCCCGTGAGCGTGCTGTTCCGGCGCGGCGAATGGGCACAGTACACGCTGATCCGGCCCGCTCGCTGATCCTGGCGGCGCGGTCAAGTGGCCCCACCCGGCAGTCGGGTTTGGGGCCTTTTTTTGGGATCGCGCCAACGTTTTTGCGAGCCCGAGCGAAGTTTTTTGCCCACCGCGATCAGCACTTTAAGTTAGTGAATGCAAACTTTTCTAATGGACTTATGACGCCTTTCAGTAGAATGCGTGGCGTGGGCGGCAGTCGTGGTGCATAAAGGACCAAGACCGCTCCACCATGCGGTATGCCAGATAACAGTCCACCGTCGCTCCACAGATCGCCCACAAGTTGTCCCATCGGTCATCCACCGACTTTGTTGATAAGTTGTTCATAACTTTCTTGTTGTTGACCTGCAACGAGCCCTCCCGACCCGGCGCCGACATGTACGCGTTCCCCTTTTTGCCTACAATGAAGTTCCAACTACTGCAGTTGCCATTGCTTGTTGGTTCAGGGCGCGTCTCTTTCGGACGCGCCCTTTTTTCTTGCCTGACGCGTTCTGCGTACGTGGCAATTCAAGTACTTAAGCGTTCCCGTTGATGAATCACATCAGAAATTTTTCGATCATCGCGCACATCGACCACGGCAAGTCGACGCTCGCAGACCGATTGATCCAGCGTTGCGGCGGCCTCGAAGAGCGCCAGATGGAAGCGCAGGTGCTCGACTCGATGGACATCGAAAAAGAGCGTGGGATAACCATCAAGGCGCAGACCGCTGCGCTGCACTACAAGGCGCGCGACGGACAGGTCTACAACCTCAATCTGATCGACACACCGGGCCACGTCGACTTCTCGTACGAAGTGAGTCGCTCGCTGTCCGCGTGTGAAGGCGCGCTGCTGGTCGTCGATGCATCGCAAGGCGTGGAAGCACAGACCGTCGCCAACTGCTACACCGCGCTCGACCTCGGCGTCGAGGTGATCCCGGTGCTCAACAAGATGGATCTGCCGAACGCCGATCCCGACAACGCGCGCACCGAGATCGAAGACGTGATCGGCATCGATGCGACGGATGCCATCCCCTGCTCCGCGAAGACGGGCATGGGCATCGACGAGATTCTTGAAGCGGTGGTCGCGAAGGTCCCGCCACCCCGCGGCAATCCCGACGGTGCGCTGCGCGCGATGATCGTCGACAGCTGGTTCGACGCGTACGTCGGCGTGGTGATGCTGGTGCGCGTGGTCGACGGCCGGCTCGGCAAGGGCGAGCGCATCAAGATGATGGCCTCGGGCGCGATGTACAACGCCGACAGCCTGGGCGTCTTCACGCCGGCCAACGAGCCGCGTGAATCGCTCGAGGCCGGCGAGGTGGGCTACATCATTGCGGGCATCAAGGAGTTGCAGGCGGCGAAGGTCGGCGACACCGTCACGCTGATCAAGACCGGTACCGGCGGTGCGGCCGCCACGGCAACGGAGGCGCTGCCGGGCTTCAAGGAAATCCAGCCGCAGGTGTTCGCAGGGCTCTACCCCACCGAGGCGAGCGAGTACGAGTCGCTGCGCGACGCGCTCGAAAAACTGAAGCTCAACGATTCGTCGCTGCGCTACGAGCCCGAAGTGAGCCAGGCGCTTGGCTTCGGCTTCCGCTGCGGCTTCCTGGGCCTGCTGCACATGGAGATCGTGCAGGAGCGGCTCGAGCGCGAGTTCGACCAAGACTTGATCACCACTGCGCCGAGCGTGGTCTACCAGGTGGTGCGCAACGACGGCGAAGTCATCATGGTCGAGAACCCGTCCAAGATGCCCGACGTCGGCCGGATGAGCGAAATTCGCGAGCCGATCGTCACGGTGCATCTCTACATGCCGCAGGAATACGTCGGTGCCGTCATGACGCTGGCCAACCAGAAGCGCGGCGTGCAGATGAACATGGCCTACCACGGGCGTCAGGTCATGCTGACCTACGAGATGCCGCTCGGCGAGATCGTCCTGGACTTCTTCGACAAGCTCAAGTCGCAGAGCCGCGGCTACGCGTCGATGGATTACGAATTCAAAGAATATCGCGCGTCGGACGTGGTCAAGGTCGACATCCTGCTCAACGGCGACCGGGTCGATGCGCTGTCGATCATCGTGCACCGCAGCCAGAGCCAATACCGCGGCCGGGCGGTCGTCTCGAAGATGCGCGAGATCATTTCGCGCCAGATGTACGACGTGGCGATCCAGGCAGCCATCGGCGTCACCATCATCGCGCGTGAGACAATCAAGGCGCTGCGCAAGAACGTGCTCGCCAAGTGCTACGGCGGCGACATCTCCCGCAAGAAGAAGCTGCTCGAGAAGCAGAAGGCGGGCAAGAAACGCATGAAGCAGATCGGCTCGGTCGAGGTTCCGCAAGAGGCCTTCCTCGCAATCCTGCAGGTCGAAGACTAGAGAATGAACCCCCCCCGTAGCGCCTGCGGCGCCTCCCCTTCGAGGGGGCGATACCGGCGGCCCGGCGAGGCCGGTTCCGCGGTATCTCTGGCATCGGTTTGCGCCGGTCGCTAGCGCGGCGTACCCACAAGAAGACGAAGATGGCATTCCTTACCTCTCTTATCCTCGCCGCGTTCGCCGGCTATGTCGGCGCCTGGTACTTCGGCGCGGTTGAAGGCAACTTCGCCTTGCTGCTGTTCCTGGCGACCGTGGTCACCGGCCTCTACTGGGTGGCCGAGCGCTTCTATTTCCTGCCGCGGCGCCGACGCGCAGCGGCGACGCTGGAGACCTCGCTGGCCCAGCGCCGCGAGGACCTGGCGCGCCAGGGCATCACCCAGGTCGACACCGTCGATGTGAAGGCCCGCGAGCGGCTGCTGATGCAGCCCTGGTGGCTGGACTGGACGGCCGGGCTGTTCCCGGTGATCGTGGTGGTCTTCCTGCTGCGCTCCTTTTTGTTCGAGCCCTTCAAGATTCCTTCGGGATCGATGATGCCGACGCTGCTCACCGGCGACCTGATCCTGGTGAACAAGTTCACCTATGGCCTGCGGCTGCCGGTGCTCAACACCAAGATCACCGACGGCCGGACACCGGCGCGGGGCGACGTGATGGTGTTCCGCTATCCGCCCAAGCCCAGCCTCGACTACATCAAGCGCGTGGTCGGCCTGCCCGGCGACGAGGTGGCCTACCTGAACAAGAAGCTGACGATCAACGGGCACCCGGTCAACAAGGACGCCATTCCCGACTACTTCGACGAGGAGACGATGCGCTACCTCAAGCAGTACACCGAGAACCTGGGCGACAAGACCCACAAGCTGCTCAACGACGACAGCCGCCGAGCCGGCATCTCGGAGGTGGAGGTCATGGCCTTCCCGAACCAGGTAAATTGTCGTTACAGTGTCGAAGGCGTGGTCTGCAAGGTGCCCGCGGGTCACTATTTCATGATGGGCGACAACCGCGACAACTCGCTGGATTCGCGCTACTGGGGCTTCGTGCCGGACCAGAACATCGTGGGGCGTGCGTTCTTCGTCTGGATGAACTTCGGCAATCTCGGACGCATCGGTTCGTTCCAATAAAAATCAATCCATCGAGGGGTATGCAATGGCACTGAGGGCACAGCGGTCGGTCTCGGCATCGAGGCAGCGCGGTATTTCGTTCATCGGCCTGCTGTTCGTCGCCATCGTGCTGGCGTGCGTCGGCGTGGTGGTGGCGCAGGTGATCCCGACGCTGATCGAATACCAGGCGATCCAGAAGGCGGCCACGAAGGCGGCCGAAGGCAGCACCGTGCCTGAAGTTCGCACTATCTTCGACCGCGCCCAGGCCATCGACGACTTCAAGTCGGTCAGCGGCAAGGATCTCGACGTGCAGAAGGTCGGCGACAAGGTGGTCGTCGGCTTCGCGTACGACCGCGAGATCCATCTCTTCGGCCCGGCCTACCTGGTACTCAAGTACAAGGGCCAGGGCCAATCCCGCTGACCGTGACGGAGGGCGCTCTTGCTGCGCTGCAGGCCCGCCTTCGGCATACCTTCGCCGACGCGCGGCTGCTCCAGCTCGCGCTGACGCACCGCAGCTTCTCGGCCGATCACAACGAGCGGCTCGAATTCCTCGGCGACTCCGTCCTGAATCTCGCGGTTTCGCACCTGCTGTACGTGCGGCTGTCCGAATTGCCCGAGGGCGATTTGTCGCGCGTGCGGGCCAACCTGGTCAAGCAGGACACCCTGCACCAACTCGCGGTCAAGCTCGCGCTGTCGCCGCTGTTGCGGCTGGGTGAGGGCGAAGCCCGTTCCGGCGGCCAGAACCGACCCTCCATCCTGGCCGACGCGCTGGAAGCGCTGATCGGCGCTGTCTATCTCGATGCCGGCTACGCCGCCGCGCAGGCGATGGTGCACCAGCTCTACGAGGCGGTCGAGATCACACCGCGCATGGACGCGGCCGCCAAGGACCCCAAGACCGAATTGCAGGAATGGCTGCAGGGGCACAAAATGAAGCTGCCCGTCTACCGCGTGGTCGGCACGCTCGGCGCAGCCCACAAACAGACCTTCGATGTCGAATGCGAGGTGCCCGAGATGGGGCTGACCGAGCGCGGCATCGGTGGCTCGCGCCGCGCTGGCGAGCAGGCCGCTGCGGCGGCAATGATGATCAAGCTCAAGGCGCGCGGTACGAAAGCAACATGACCACCACCCACGACGCCCCTGAGGCTCCCGAAGAAGACATCGCCCCTGCGGCGCCCGAGGCTACTGCGCAGGGGCCGCAGCACTGCGGCCTGATCGCCATCGTCGGCAAGCCGAACGTCGGCAAGTCGACGCTGCTCAATGCGCTGGTCGGCCAGAAGATCAGCATCACCTCCCGCAAGGCGCAGACCACGCGCCACCGCATCACCGGCATGCGCACCCTGGGTCCGACGCAGTTCGTCTTCGTCGACACGCCCGGCTTCCAGACGCTGCATGCCAACGCACTCAACAAGTCGCTCAACAAGACGGTGCAGGGTGCGGTCGGCGACGTCGACCTGATCCTGTTCGTGGTCGAGGCCGGCAGCTTCACCCCCGCCGACGAGCGGGTGCTCAAGTTGCTGGGCAAGGGCATCCCGACCGTGCTGCTGGCCAACAAGCTCGACAACGTACACCGCCGCGGCGACATCGCGCCCTGGTTGCAGACCATGCAGGCCAAGCACGCCTTCGCCGAGTTCGTGCCGATGTCGGCCAAGAACGCCAAGGACGTGGAGCGCCTGTTCGGCATCTGCGCCAAGTACCTGCCCGAACAGCCCTGGTTCTATGCGGAGGACGAACTCACCGACCGCAGCGAGAAATTCCTGGCCGGCGAGCTGGTGCGCGAGAAGCTGTTCCGCCTGACCGGCGACGAGTTGCCCTACACCTCGACCGTGATCATCGACAAGTTCGAGGAAGAGCCGCCGCAGAAGAAGGGCCAGAAGCGCCTGCTGCGCATCGCCGCCACCATCGTGGTCGAGCGCGACGGCCATAAGGCGATGGTGATCGGCGACAAGGGCGAGCGCATCAAGCGCATCGGCATGGAAACCCGCGTCGAGCTGGAGAAGCTGGCCGACGCCAAGGTGTTCCTCGAGCTGTGGGTCAAGGTGCGGTCCGGGTGGGCCGACGACGAGGCGCGCGTCCGCAGCTTCGGCTACGAATAGCCCGCAGGTGGCCACCCACCGCGTCTCCCACGAACCGGCCTACGTGCTGCACCGCTACGACTGGAGCGAGTCGAGCGTCATTCTGGAAGCCTTCACCCGCCACCATGGGCGCATCGCGCTGGTGGCCAAGGGCGCCAAGCGGCCGAGTTCCAACTTCCGCCCGGTGCTGCTGCCGTTGCAGCCGCTGCAACTCAACTACGGCGGCGACGCCGAGATCCGCACCCTGAAGGCCGCCGAGTGGATGGGCGGCCATGTGATGCCGACCGGCGAATCGCTGCTGTCGGGCTACTACGTCAACGAGTTGCTGCTGCGCCTGCTGGCCCGCGACGATGCGCACGAAGCGCTGTTCGACGCCTACGCCGGCGTGGTCGAGGTGCTGGCCGGTGAGCATGCCGGCGCGCAGGCGGCGACCCAGGCCGCCGCGATCCGCGCTTTCGAGTTGCTGCTGCTGCGCGAGGTCGGGCTGCTGCCGGTGCTCGATGCGGTGACGCTGACGCTCACGCCGCTTTCCGAATCCACGCGCTACACGCTGCTGCCCGAAGCCGGCCTTCGCGCGGCGACCGACGACGAGACGGCGCTGGCGGGTGCCGATTGGCAGGCGCTGCAGCGCGCGCTGGACGACCGTGCCCCGTTCACCGCCACGCTGCGCTGCGTCGCCACCTTGAGTGCCGGCAGCAACGGCGCCTTGCGCACCCAGCTGCGCATCCTGCTGAACTACCATTGCGGCGTCTCCACCCTGCGGACCCGTCAGATGATGCGGGACCTGCAAGCCCTCTGATGTCCATGACCACGCCTTCCTCGTCCACCGCCCTGTCGGTCAACCTCAACAAGGTTGCGCTGGTGCGCAACACGCGCCAGCTCGGTATTCCGAGCGTGCTGGTGGCGGCGACCGCCTGCCTCGAAGCCGGCGCCACGGGGATCACGGTGCATCCGCGGCCCGACGCTCGCCACATCCGCGCACAGGACGTACACGAGCTGTCGGCGCTGCTCGCGCGCGACTGGCCGGGCGTGGAGTTCAACATCGAGGGCAACCCCTTCCACAACCTGATGGATTTCGTGCGCCAGTGTCGGCCGCACCAGGCCACCTTCGTGCCCGACAGCGAAAGCCAGTCGACCAGCGACCACGGCTGGACCTTTCCCGACGATGCCGAGCGGCTGCGCCCGCTGATCGCCGAGGCGAAGGCGCTCGGCGTGCGGGTCAGCCTGTTCATGGATCCGCTGCCGGCGATGATGGCCGCGGTGAAAGCCGTCGGCGCCGACCGCGTCGAGCTCTACACCGAAGGCTACGCCGCCTCGCGCGGCACGCCGCAGGCGGACACCGTGCTGGCTGCCTATGCCGACACGGCGCGTGCGGCGCAGGCCGTCGGCCTGGAGGTCAATGCCGGCCACGACTTGAGCCAGGAGAACCTCGCCGACTTCCTGCGCGCGGTGCCCGGCGTGAAGGAGGTGTCGATCGGCCACGCCTTCGTGGCCGACGCGCTGGAACTGGGCTACGCCGCGACCACGCGCGCCTACCTGCGCTGCATCGACGACGCACCGCCTGCGTCGCGCACCGCGTGATCTACGGCATCGGCACCGACATCTGCGACGTCCGCCGCGTCGCCGCCACCTTCGAGCGCCAGGGTGAGCGCTTCGCGCGCAAGGTGCTGAGCGACGGTGAATTCGCCGTCTGGCAGGCGCGCAGCGCCCGCTGGCCCAAGCGTGGCCTGAGCTACCTCGCCACCCGTTTTTCTGCCAAGGAAGCCTTCAGCAAGGCGGTCGGCATGGGCATGCGCATGCCGATGAGCTGGCGCCTGTGCGAGATCGCCAACGAGCGCAGCGGCAAGCCGGTGATCGTGCTGCACGGCGCGCTCAAGGAATGGTTCGAGGCGCGCGGGCTCACGGCCCACGTCACCGTCACCGACGAAACCGATTACGCGGCAAGCTTCGTGGTCGTCGAACAGAACACGCCTCCCACCGCATGAGTGCTCCCGTCACGCAACGCCCGCTCGTCATCGACGTCGCCGGCATCGAACTCACGACCGACGACCGCCGCCGCCTTGCCCACCCGCAGGTCGGCGGCGTGATCCATTTCGCCCGCAACTGGCAGAGCCGTGCGCAGATGCAGGCCCTCAATGCCGAGATCAAGGCGATCCGGCCCGACCTTCTGATCTGCGTCGACCACGAGGGCGGGCGGGTGCAGCGCTTTCGCACCGACGGCTTCACCCGGCTGCCATCGATGCGCACGCTGGGCGCGCTGTGGATGGACGACGCGATGCGCGCCGTGCAGGCCGCCACGGCGGCCGGCTTCGTGCTGGCGAGCGAGCTGCGCGCCGTCGGCGTCGATTTCAGCTTCGCGCCGGTGCTCGACCTGGACCATGGCGAGAGTTCGGTGATCGGCGACCGCAGCTTCCACCGCGACCCGCGCGTCGCCGCGCTGCTGGCCAAGAGCCTGATGCACGGCTTGCTGCAAGCGGGCATGGCCAATTGCGGCAAGCACTTTCCGGGGCACGGCTTCGTCAAGGCCGATTCGCATGTCGCCATTCCGGTCGACCGGCGCAGCCTGAAGGCAATCCTGGCGGACGATGCGCGGCCCTTCGAATGGCTCACCGGCACGCTGGCGGCCGTCATGCCGGCGCATGTGATCTACCCCAAGGTCGATGCGCGGCCGGCGGGCTTCTCGTCGAAGTGGCTGCAGGACATCCTGCGCAGCCGGTTGGGCTTCGACGGCGCAATCTTCAGTGACGACCTCAGCATGGAAGCCGGCCGCTACATCGACGGCCGGCTGCTCAGCTACACCGATGCGGCGCTGGCAGCGCTCGACGCTGGCTGCGACCTGGCGATGCTCTGCAACCAGAGCGTCGGCGACGGCGCGCCGCTCGATGAACTGCTCGACGGTTTCAGAGCCGTTGCCAAGGCCGGACGCTGGCAGCCCGACGCGGCGGGCGAGGCGCGGCGACGGACGCTGCTGCCGCAGTCACCGGCACTGGCATGGGACGCGCTGGTCGTGTCGCCGGCCTATCGCCGGGCGCTGTCTCAGTTGCCGGCCTGACGCGCCGCCGCTTCGGTCGCGGCTTCCACGTCCCACAGCCGTGGCCCGCCGGCCTCGAGGTGTGTCAGATACAGCCGCAGGTCGAACTCGCGCTGGTGGTAGTCCGCCTCCATGTGCGTGCACAGCGCGTAGAAAGCCTTGTCATGCTCGCGCTCCTTCATGTGGGCGAGCTCGTGCACGACGATCATCCGCAGCCATTCGAGTGGCACGGCCTTGAACAGGCTGGCCACGCGGATTTCGCGCTTGGCCTTCAGCTTGCTGCCCTGCACGCGCGAGACGGTGGTGTGCGTGCCCAGCGCGTGGCGGATGACGTGCAGCTTGCTGTCGAACATCACCTTCGACAGCGGATCGGCGTTGCGCAGGAACTCGGACTTGAGCGCCATCACGTAGTCGTAGAGCGCGCGGTCGGTCCGCACCGCATGCGCCGCCGGGTAGCGCTTCCGCAGCATCGGCCCGAGGCCCTGCTCGGCCATCAGCGCGCGCACCTGCGCCTGCAGGGCAGGCGGGTAGTGCGCGATGTACTTCACACCGTCCGCGCGTCGCGGGCCGCGTAGGCGAGGCCGGCCGCGACGCCGCCGAACAGGTCGCCCTCGACCAGCTTCACGCCGGCAAAGCCGCGTCGCAGCGCCTGCTGGAAGGGCCGCAGCGCGGACGATCCGCCCGTCAGGTAGATCGCATCGAGGTCGTGGCTGCGCAGGCCGGCGCGCCGTACGCACTCGTGCGCGCTGGCGACCACCTTGCCGAGCGATTCGGCGAGTTGCTGCGCCATGTCGTCCGGGGTCATCGCGGCGCCAAGGCCGTGCTCGACAAAGGAAAGGTCGATGGTCACGGCCGCATCGCTGACCGAGCCGTCGATCTTGGCCTGCTCGACCTCGCTCGCGATGCGGTGGCCGTAACGTTCTTCCAGCACCGTCATGAGCCGGTCGTGCAGCTTCGTGTCGGCATAGCTGGTGCGCAGTTCCTGCGCCTGGCGCACGGCCTTGGGCGCGTACAGCCAGTTGATCAGGTGCCAGGACGAGAGCTCGAAGAAGACCTTGCTCGGCACTTCGCGGCCGCGCGCGTCGTGGTGGCGAAAGCCCAGCTGCGGCATCACGCGCTCGAGGTTCAGGCGTTGGTCGAAGTCGGTGCCGCCGATGTGCACGCCGCTGGTGGCCAGCACATCGCCGCTGCGGTCGGCCTGCGCGGCGCGCTCCGGCCCGAGGCGCACCACCGTGAAGTCGGACGTGCCGCCGCCGATGTCGACGATGAGAATCAGCGATTCCTTCGTGACGCGCTGTTCGTAGTCGAAGGCCGCGGCGATCGGCTCGAACTGGAAGCCGATGTCGCGAAAGCCCGCCGCGCGTGCGGCGTCGCGCAGGCTGTCTTCTGCCTGCCGATCGCGCTTGGCGTCGTCGTCGACGAAGTGCACCGGCCGGCCGATGACCACGCGCTGCGGTCGATGGCCCAACGTCTGCTCGGCGCGCGTGCCCAGCTCGTGCAGGAAGCGCGCGACGATGTCCTGGAAGCTCACCAGGCCGTCGTACACCGCCGTGGTCTCCTGCATCAGCGAACTGCCGAGCAGGCTCTTGAGCGAGCGCATCAGCCGACCTTCGACGCCCGCCAGGTACATGGCGACGGCGTCACGGCCGAAGTGCGTGCGGCGGTCTTCGGCGTTGTAGAAGAGGGCGGTCGGCATGGTCGTGGCCGCGCCCTCGAGCGGCAGCGCCTGGGCGATGCCGCCATCGACCGCCCAGGCGATCGCCGAATTGGAGGTGCCGAAATCGATGCCGATGCCGGCGTTCGACGTGCTCAAGATTCGCGACGCAGGGCGGGGAACAGGATCACGTCGCGAATGCTCGGCGAGTCGGTCAGCAGCATCATGAAGCGGTCGATGCCGATGCCGCAGCCACCGGTGGGCGGCATGCCGTACTCCAGCGCGCGCACGAAGTCGTGGTCGTAGAACATCGCTTCGTCGTCGCCCGAGTCCTTGGCCGCCACCTGCGCGTTGAAGCGCGCGGCCTGGTCCTCGGCGTCGTTCAGCTCACTGAAGCCGTTGCCGAACTCTCGGCCCGTGATGTAGAGCTCGAAACGCTCGGTGACCTCCGGCCGGTCGTCGTTGGCGCGCGCCAGCGGCGAGATCTCGGTCGGGTGTTCCATGATGAAGGTCGGCTGCCACAGCTTCTCTTCGACCGTCTCCTCGAAGTACATCACCTGCAGGCTGGCCAGGCTGCGCTGCGACAGCTTGTTCTTCTCTTCGCTGAGCCCGACCTTGCGCAAGGCGTTGATGAGCCAGGCGGTGTCGTCCACATTCGCGCCGGCCTCGGTGTGCTTGAGGATCGCCTCGCGGATCGTCAGCCGCTCGAAGGGCTGGCTCAGGTCGACGGCCTTGCCACCGTACGTGAGCTGCTCGCTGCCGACCGTCTTCTTTGCGATCGTGCGGATGATCATCTCGGTGAAGTCCATCAGGTCCTGGTAGTTCCAGTAGGCCGCGTAGAACTCCATCATCGTGAACTCGGGGTTGTGCCGCACCGAGATGCCTTCGTTGCGGTAGCTCCGGTTGATCTCGAACACGCGCTCGAAGCCGCCGACGATCAGGCGCTTGAGGTACAGCTCGGGCGCGATGCGCAGGAACATCTCCTGGTCGAGCGCGTTGTGGTGCGTCTTGAAGGGCTTGGCGTTGGCACCGCCGGGAATCGGGTGCAGCATCGGCGTCTCGACCTCGATGAAGTCGTTGGCCACCATGAATTCGCGCAGCGCGCTCACGGCCTTGCTGCGCGCCTTGAAGCGTTCACGCGCGGTCTCGTCGGTGATCAGGTCGACGTAGCGCTGTCGGTACTTCTGCTCCTGGTCGGCCATGCCGTGGAACTTGTCGGGCAGCGGGCGCAGGCTCTTGGTGAGCAGCCGCAGCTTGCTCACCTTGACCGACAGCTCGCCGGTCTTGGTCTTCATCAGCGTGCCTTCGGCGCCGAGGATGTCGCCCAGGTCGTAATGCTTGAAGGCCGCGTAGGCCTCTTCGCCGAGCGCGTCGCGCGTGACGTAGAGCTGGATGCGGCCGGTGGCGTCCTGCAGCGTCGCGAAACTGGCCTTGCCCATCACCCGCTTGAGCATCATGCGGCCGGCCACGCTGACCGTGACCGCCTGCGCCTCGAGCGGCTCGGCCTCGGTGCCGCCATGCGCCGTGACCAATGCCGCGGCACGGTGTGCGGGCTTGAAGTCGTTCGGGAAGGCGACCTCCTTGCCGCCGGCCTGCGCCGCACGCAGCGCCTTGAGTTTCTCGCGACGCTCCGCCATCAGCTGGTTGTCGTCGATCGCGGGCGCGGGGGAGGTCGTGGGTTCGGTCATGGGAAGGAGGCTGGATGGCACGAGCGGTGCCGCGCAAAACCCGCCATTTTAGCCCGCCGCCTCTCTGCGCCGTGCCGTGCCCCGGCCCGATGGCTCAGCCGGAAATGCCGTTGCGCGCCAGCAGATCGCTCACCAGTTCGAGCCGCATCAACGGGCTGTCGAGTTCCATCAGGCGCTGCTTCAGTTCCGTCTGCATCGGCAGCAATTCGCACCAGCGGTTCGCGACCCAGCCGCAGTCGTCGAAGCGGTAGGGCTCGGCGATCGGCAGGCGCAGCGCTTCCTGCTGTTCGGTCCGCCGGCGCTCCTCCAGCGTGTCGACCAGCCGGCGCAGCGCATCCGCCGCATGCTGGAGGTCGTCGGGAACGGGAAGCGCCAGGTCGTCGGCCAGGGCCTCGACCTCGGCGGTCCAGAGGCCATACTTCTGCAGCTCGCTGCTGCGCACCCGAAAGCGCTGAGTGCCGATGCATTCGATCTGCATCAGCCCGGATTGTGGCGTCTCGAAACTGCGGATCGTGGCCAGGGTGCCGATGGCGGCGAAGCGCTCGGCATCGGCACCGGCCACGCGCACTTCGTCGCCCTGGGTCAGGCTCACCACGCCGAAGGGCAGGCCGTGCTTGTGGCAGCGGCCGATCAGGTCGAGGTAGCGGACCTCGAAGATGCGCAGCGGCAGGAAGCCGTCCGGGAACAGCACCGACCCGAGGGGAAACAGCGCCAGCGGCGAGGGGATCGGAGGGGGCGTCTGCATGGTGGCGACTGGCAGTGTTTCTTTGGCCATCCACCCTAGCAGATCGAGGCCGGTGCAGAAAACCCTTGGGGCCTCGCGCCCGGTCGACGCGGGTGGCGGGCGCCTGACTATCATCGCCTTCCGTTCACGCCCACTGCGCCATGCTCTACCAGATCCCTTCTTTTCTGCTCGACGTCATCGTCGGCCTCCTGGGCGGCGCTTGCCTGCTTCGGCTCTACATGCAGTACCACCGCGTGCCTTTCGGCAACCCGCTGGGCCGCTTCATCTTCGCCGTGTCCGACTGGATCGTGATGCCGCTGCGGCGCATCGTGCCGGCGCTCAAGCGCTGGGACCTGGCCAGCCTGATTGCGGCGTGGCTGCTGGTGATGGTGAAGTTCCTGCTGCTGTGGCTCTTGATCGGCAACTTCAGCCGCATGGCCATCCTGCCGCTGGTGTCGCTCGTCGGCCTGGCCCAACTGGCCGTGTCGGGGCTGACGGCCCTGCTGGTGGTCTATGCGGTGCTGTCGTGGGTGCCGGGCGCGTCGTCGGTGCTGCTCGACCTGGTGTCGCGCCTGGCCGAACCCATCGTGCGGCCGCTGCGCCGCGTCATTCCGCTGGTCGGCGGCGTCGATCTGTCGCCGCTGGCCGCCATCGTGCTGCTGCAGGTCGTCGCGATCGCGCTGGGCAGCCTGATGGGGGCGGTTTGGGGGCTGGGCCGCTGAAGGGGCCCGCCGGCGTCAGGTCACCGCGTCGGCGGGCAGGCGCTGCAGCATTGCCAGGGTGCTGGCGATCGTCTTGCGCAGCGCGCGGCGATCGCTGATGAAGTCGACGGCGCCCTTGGTCTGCAGGAACTCGGCGCGCTGGAAGCCCTCGGGCAGCGTCACGCGCACGGTCGACTCGATCACGCGGGGGCCGGCGAAGCCGATCAGCGCCTTGGGCTCGGCGATGACCACGTCGCCGACGAAGGCGAAGCCGGCGCTCACGCCGCCCATGGTCGGGTCGGTCAGCACGCTGATGTAGGGCAGGCCCTTCTTCGCCAGCTTGGTGAGCGCCGAGTTGGTCTTGGCCATCTGCATCAGCGACAGCAGGCCTTCCTGCATGCGCGCACCGCCGGTGGCGGTGAAGCAGATGAAGGGCACTTTCTGCTCGATGGCGGTTTCGACGCCGCGCACGAAGCGCTCGCCGACCACGCTGCCCATGCTGCCGCCCATGAACTCGAATTCGAAGCAGGCGACCACCACGCTGATGCTGTGCACCGAGCCGCCCATGACGATCAGGGCATCGGTTTCGCCGGTGTTTTCCAGCGCCTCCTTGAGCCGCTCGGGGTACTTGCGGCTGTCCTTGAACTTCAGCGCGTCGACCGGCAGCACTTCCTGGCCGAGTTCGTAGCGCCCTTCGGCGTCCAGAAAGGCGTCGAGCCGGGCCCGCGCGCCGATGCGGTGGTGGTGCGCGCAGCTCGGGCAGACGTTCTGGTTGTGCTCGAGATCGGTCTTGTAGAGCACCGTCTCGCAACTGGGACATTTGATCCAGAGCCCTTCGGGCACCTGGCGGCGCTCGCTCGGGTCGGTTTGCGCGATCTTCGGGGGAAGCAGTTTTTCTAGCCAGCTCATGGGGTCTCCTGGAGAGCGGGGATTATCGACCAGACGCGTTCTTGGGCGTTGCGGCCGGCAAGGCGTCGAGTGCCTGGCGGATTTCGGTCAGGAATTCGCGCACCCGCGGCACCACTTCGTCGCGCGGCTGGCCGTCGATCAGCTGGATGATCTTGGTGCCGATCACCACCGCATCGGCCGCCGACCCGACCGCCTGTGCCGTGCCCGCGTCACGGATGCCGAAGCCCACGCCGACCGGCACGCTCACGTGCTCGCGGATGCGCGGGATCATCCGCCCGACCGCCTCGGTGTCGAGGTGGCCGGCGCCCGTCACGCCCTTGAGCGACACGTAATAGACGTAGCCGGTCGCGATCCGGCCGACTTGCGCCATGCGCGCGTCGGTGCTGGTGGGGGCCAGCAGGAAGATCAGGTCGATGCCGGCGGCGCGCAGGTCGGCGGCGAAATCCTCGCATTCCTCGGGCGGATAGTCGACGACGAGCAGGCCATCGACGCCGGCCGCTGCGGCGTCACGGATGAAGCTGCCCTTGCCGTGCACGCCGTCGTAACGCTCGACCGGGTTGGCGTAGCCCATCAGCACCACCGGCGTGCGGTCGTCCTTCTGGCGGAAGGCGGCCACCATCGCCAGCACCTGCTTCGTGCCGACGCCCAGCGCCAGCGCCGCTTCGCCGGCCTTCTGGATCACCGGGCCGTCGGCCATCGGGTCGGAGAATGGCACGCCGAGCTCGATCACGTCGGCGCCCGCGGCGACCATGCCGTGCATCAGCTCGGGCGTGATGTCGGCGTAAGGAAAGCCGGCTGTGACGTAAGGGATGAGCGCCTTGCGCCCATCTTTTTGAAGTGCCTCGAAGGCTGCTGCGATGCGGCTCATGCCTTGCCTCCCTTCACGCTCAGGCCGCGCATCGAGGGCCGGTCGTAGAAGTCGACACCCGAGAGATCGGCCACCGTGCCGATGTCCTTGTCGCCGCGCCCGGAGAGGTTCACCAGGATCGACTGGTCCGGCCGCATCGTCTTGGCCAACTTCATCGCATAGGCCACCGCGTGGCTCGATTCGAGCGCCGGGATGATGCCTTCGGTGCGGCACAGGTAGTGGAAGGCGTCCAGCGCTTCGGCATCGGTGATGCCGACGTATTCGGCGCGGCCGATGTCTGCCAGGTGGGCGTGCTCCGGGCCGACGCCGGGGTAGTCCAGCCCGGCGCTGATGCTGTGCGTTTCGGTCACCTGGCCGTCCTCGTTCTGCAGCAGGTAGGTGCGGTTGCCGTGCAGCACGCCGGCGCTGCCACGCAGAATCGAGGCCGAATGCTTGCCGCTGTCCAAGCCTTCGCCGGCCGCTTCGACGCCGATCAGGCGGGTGCCTTCGAAAGGGATGTACGGGTGGAAGATGCCCATCGCGTTGCTGCCACCGCCCACGCAGGCGACGACCACGTCGGGCTGCGGGTTCGCGATGCCGCCGTCGGCCAGCATGGCCGGCATCTGCGCGATGCATTCCGTACCGATCACGCTCTGGAAGTCGCGCACCATCATCGGGTAGGGATGCGGCCCGGCGACGGTGCCGATGATGTAGAAGGTGTTCTCCACGTTGGTGACCCAGTCGCGCATCGCCTCGTTGAGCGCGTCCTTCAGCGTCTTGCTGCCCGATTCGACCGGCACCACGGTGGCGCCCAGCAGGTTCATGCGGTAGACGTTGGGGCTCTGGCGCTTCACGTCCATGCTGCCCATGTAGACCACACATTCGAGGCCGTAGCGGGCGCAGATGGTGGCGGTCGCCACGCCGTGCTGGCCCGCGCCGGTCTCGGCGATCACGCGCGGCTTGCCCATACGCCTGGCGAGCATGGCCTGGCCAATCACGTTGTTGATCTTGTGGGCGCCGGTGTGGTTCAGGTCCTCGCGCTTCAGGTAGATCTGCGCGCCGCCCATCTCGCGGCTGGTGCGCGCTGCGTGGTAGACCGGCGAGGGCCGGCCGACGAAGTGCTTGAGCTCGTAGTGGAATTCGGCGAGGAAGGCCGGGTCATCCTTGAACTTGGCATACGCCTCGCGCAGTTCGGCGATGGCGTGGGTGAGCGTCTCGCTCGCGAAAGTACCGCCGTAGGGGCCGAAGTGGCCGGCGGCATCGGGTTGTTGGTAGGTCTGCATGATTCTCTCGATCGATGGGGTCGCGCCCGTCGACAAAGAGACGGTGCGGCCGGTCAAAGGGGTGCGAGGTCGGCTGCGCGCACGGCAGCGATGAAATCGCGGATCTTTCCGGCGTCCTTGATGCCCTTGTTGCCAGGGCCATCCATCTCGACGCCAGAACTCACGTCAACGGCCAGCGAGGGGCATCGCGGCCGGAGTTGGCGAATGCCATCGGCCACGTTTGCAGGTGTGAGTCCACCACTCAAGACGAGGTGAGCGTCGACGGCGGTTGGAAGAAGTGACCAATCGAATGCCTTGCCGCCACCGCCGAACCCGTCGACATGGGCGTCGAGCAGGATGGCGTTGGCGTGGGAGAAATCGGAAGCGTATTTTACGAGGTCGAAGTCTGCCCCCGCCACACCGAGTGGAATGCGGGCCGCACGCATGTAACGGTACGTTCCCCGGCCGCTGGCTTCCTGGCATTGCGCGGGGGTCTCGTCGCCGTGGAACTGGGCCATCGCACCGGGCACGGCGGCCAGCGCGCTCATCACCTGCGACGGCGCTTCGTTCACGAACAGGAGCACCGGTGTGACGAAGGGGGGCAGGCGCGCGGCGAGCGCTGCCGCACGCTGGGCGGTGACGGCCCGCGGGCTGGCCGGATAGAGCACGAAGCCCACCGCGTCGGCACCGGCGTCGACGGCAGCCTCGAGGTCGGCCTCACGGGTGAGGCCGCAGATCTTGATGCGGGTGCGTGCGGTGGCGCTCATGCCGGCCGATCATACGCAGCGCCTCAGGCAGGCAGGGTGGCCTCTGCCGGGAGCCCCCAGGCCGCGTCGTACAGCGGCCCGACGAAGTACAGCCCGGCCGGCGAGAAGGTCGGCGCCGCCACCTTGCGACTGCGCGCCGCCAGCACCTCGGCGATCCAAGCCGGCCGTTCGTCGCCCTGCCCGACGCGGACCAGGCAGCCCATGATGTTGCGGATCATGTGGTGCAGGAAGGCATCCGCCTCGAACTCGAAGTGCCACTGGCAGCGCTCGCCGTCCGGCGAAACGTCCTTCTGGGTGACGGCGATGCGCCGCATCGTTTTCACCGGCGATCGGGCCTGGCAGGCGGAGGCGCGGAAGGAGCTGAAGTCGTGCTCGCCGATCAGCAGGGCCGCGGCCGCGCGCATCGCGTCGCCGTCCAGCGCGCGCATCGACCAGCCCACCCGCCCTGCATCGAGGCTGGGGCGCACCGGTGACTGCGACAGCACATAGAGGTAGCGGCGGGCGAGGGCGCTGGCCCGGCAATGGAAGGCGTCGGGCACCGGATGCGCCCATTGGATGGCGATGTCGTCGGGCAGGTAGCGGTTGGTGCCACGCACCCAGGAGAAGGGCGTGCGCTCGACGTCGGTGTCGAAGTGGACCACCTGCATCAGCCCGTGCACACCGGCGTCGGTGCGGCCGGCGCACAGTGTGGAAATCGGCCGGTCGGCAAAGCGCCGCAAGGCGCTTTCAAGCTTGTCCTGCACCGTCTGGCCGGACAACTGGCTCTGCCAGCCCTGGTAGGCCTGGCCGTTGTAGCGAACGCCGAGGGCCAGCCTCACGGGTGTCGAACGGGCCGCCGGCGCATGCGTCGTGTCAGCCCTCTCAGGCCAGCTGGGCCAGCAGTTGCTTGGCCTGAACCTTCAGGTCGCCCGAGCTTTCGGCTTCGACTTCCTCGACCAGCGAGCGGGCACCTTCGGTGTCGCCGAGGGCCTGCAGTTCACGGGCCAGCGACAGCTTGATCGCATGCGGGTTGTCGTTGGCTTCGTCGAGCGGTTCGAGCCGGCCGGGTTCGGTGTCGTTCGATTCACGATGGTTCAGGCCCGCGAGCGCGCTCATGTCGAACTCGATGAAGCCGGAATCACCGGGCAGGCTGCCACGCAGCGTCTCAGGCTGGGTGTGCTCCTCGGCCCGCATTGACGAGGACATGCGCGGCATCTCCAGCGCCGCGGGCGCCGTGTTGAAGTCGGTGTCGAAGTCGGCGGGCGGTGGGCTCGGAGGCGCGATGTCGCGCGGTGCCTGCGTGAAGCGCTCCGGCGCGGGCGCCGGGAGCGGTGGCAGGCTGGCGCTGACCGGGGCCGGTTCGCTGATCGGTGGCGCCAGGGTGATCGGCGCGTCCGACGTCGGGCGGTTCAGGTCGAGGTCGAAGTCCAGCGGTGCCACGGACGGGACAAAGGCCGGCGGAGGTGGCACGGCGACCGGCGGTGCTGCGGGCGCTGGGGCCACTGCAGCGGCCATGGCCGTGGCTGCGACCGCCGCCGCTGCGGCACTGTCGCCGACCGGGCGCACGCCGGATTCATACAGCGGATTGCCGGGGTCGAGTTCCTTGCCCATCTCCACCACGCGGTTCCAGTCGTTGCCCTGGCCGCCGGTCAGCTTGTGGACATCCGAGGCCAGTGCCTCGTAGGCGCGCAGGTCGCGCCGCTTGGCATGGATCTCGAGCAGCTTGAGGTGGATGGCCACGCGCTCGGGATTGATGCGCAGCGCTTCCCGCAGGATTTCCTCGGCCTGAAGGTCGCGGCCGTAGGCCAGGTACACATCGGCCTCGGCCACCGGATCGACGTCGCCGGCGTCGAGCTGGCTGGGCGAATAGGACAGCGACGAGACGATCGACCGGTTCTTGGTGTCGACCGATTCGCCGCCGCTGGAGGCGAAGAACGAATCCTTCGGCAGGCGGCTTTCCAGGAACACGCTTTCACCGGCATCCTGCCGGCGGCGCTTTGCGGCCTTGTAGCCGAGGAAGCCCAGGAGCAGCAGGATGAGCGCGCCGCCGCCGAGCATCAGCGGGTTGTCGAGCAGTTCGTCGAAGAAGCTCGGCTCCGGTGATGTGGGCGCCGTGGCGGGTTTCGCTGCCGGCTTCGGCGTCGGCACCGGGGCGGCTGTCGGCGCAGAGGCCGCTGCGGAAGCCGGCGCTGGCGTCAAGGCGGCCGTCGCGGCGGCGGGCGCAACCACCGCGGGCCGCGGTGGGGTGGCCGCCGATGCGGCGACTGCCACCGGCGTAGCCGAGGGGCTCGCGGCGGCCGGTGGTGCCGCGGCGGGCGTGGTTGGCGAGGTGGGCGCTGCGCCCGCCGGTGCTGCGGCACCGGCCGACTGAAGCTTGTTCAGGTCGCTGATGTTCTTCGAGAGTTCCGCCACGCGGGCGTTGCTCTCCTGCGCCTGGCGGCTCTGCGCCAGCCGGTCTTCAGCGGCGCGGGCCTGGGCGATGGTGAGCTTGTCGGGGGCTGCTGCAGCCGCACTGCGGTCTTCCACGCTGGCCTGCAGCTTGCCTGCGCTCTGCCGGCCGGCTTCGGCCACGCGTGAACCCGGTGCGTTCTCGGCCAGACGGCGGCGGTAGTCGCCGAAGTCACGGCTCTGCGCCGTCACCGTGCGTCGCGCGTCGGCGGAGGGCGTCGCGGCGGCTTGCGAGGCGTCCGGCAGGTCGAGCACCGCGCCCGCCTTCATGCGGTTCATGTTGCCGCCGATGAAGGCATCCGGATTGGCGCGCAGCATGGCCACCAGCATCTGGTCGAGCGAGACGTCTGCGGGCTTGTAGGCGCCGGCGATCTTGCTGGCGGTGTCCCCGGGCTGGACCGTGACTTGTTGACCTGCCGCATTGCCGCTGGTCGTTCGCACCGGTGCCGGCGCTTCGGCCGGTGTCGGTGTGGCGGCGGCGACTGTAGGCCGGGCGGCCCGGCGCGCCGAGGGCGCCGAAGGCGTCGGAATGGAAGCCGGCCCGGTGCCGAGGCTGATCTGCGGCGCCACCGGTGCGGCGGGAGCGGCCGCCGACCGGCTGGCCGGCGGGTCCAGCAGGACCGTGTAGTCGCGAACGACGCGCCCGGTGTTCCAACTGGCTTCCAGCAGCAGATCGATGAAGGGGTCGGAGACGGAGCGGTTGCTGGTCAGCCGAATGACGTAGCGGCCGTCAGGGCGACGCTGGAGCGCGCTGCGCACGTCGGAAAGGGCGGCGTTGTAAGGCACACCGGCGGCGCGGAAGGCCTCCTGCGACGCGACGCTCACCCGCAGGCCGTCGGCCTCTGCGGCGCTCATTTCGGCGATCTCGATCTCCGCGCGCAAGGGTTCGCCGATCGACGACTGCACGTTCATCCGCCCGAGCGACAGGGCGTGGGCCTCGAAGAAGGCCGAGCCGAGGCCCACGGCAATGGCCACACTGAGCAGGGAGAGCCGGGCACGACCGCGTGCCCCCGGTTTCGGGCGGATGGCCGAATCGCGGGCCGCAGGCAACGGATGTCTTGTCATGCTGAAAAGGGGGCACCGCGGCCCAAAGTGTAAGAGGACGTTAACATCATCATTCGGCACTGACAAGGCGACAGGCCGTCCGACCCAGTGCGCGCCAACTTCGGCATGGCCAGCCCGTTGCAGCAGAGCAACGAGGGTGAGGCTTTACGCGTCCAGCAGGATGCGGAGCATCCGCCGCAGCGGCTCGGCAGCGCCCCAGAGCAACTGGTCGCCGATGGTGAAAGCGCCCAGGTACTCCGGTCCCATCGCCAGCTTGCGCAGCCGCCCGACCGGGATGTCCATGGTGCCGGTCACTGCGACCGGGGTCAAATCCTTCACCGTCGCTTCCCGGGTGTTCGGGATGACCTTGACCCAGGCGTTGTCCGCGGCGATCAGGGCTTCGATGTCGGCCATCGGCACGTTCTTCTTGAGCTTGAAGGTCAGCGCCTGGCTGTGGCAGCGCATGGCGCCGACGCGCACACAGAAGCCGTCGACCGGCGTCGCCGCGTTGCCGAAGCCGGCGCCCTGGCCGAGGATCTTGTTGGTTTCGGCGCCGCCCTTCCATTCTTCCTTGGACAGGCCCCACTCGGCATCGTCCGCGTTCTTGCCAAGGCCCAGGTCCTTGTCGATCCAGGGAATCAGCGAGCCGCCGAGCGGCGCGCCGAAATTGGCGGTTTCGGCGGCACTGAGGCTCTGCTGCTTGTGCAGCACCTTGCGGTCGATCTCCAGAATGGCCGACTTCGGGTCGTCCAGCAGGGCGCGGACCTCGGCGTTGAGCGTGCCGAACTGCGTCAGCAGTTCGCGCATGTGCTGGGCGCCGCCGCCCGATGCCGCCTGGTAGGTCATGCTGGTCATCCACTCGACCAGGCCGGCCTTGTAGAGTGCGCCCACCCCCATCAGCATGCAGCTCACGGTGCAATTGCCGCCAATCCAGTTCTTGCCGCCCTTGGCCAAGGCGTTCTGGATGACGGGCAAGTTGACCGGGTCGAGCACGATGATCGCGTCGTCCTTCATGCGCAGCGTGGAGGCGGCGTCGATCCAGTGGCCATTCCAGCCGGCGGCACGCAGCTTCGGGAACACGTCGCTGGTGTAGTCGCCGCCCTGGCAGGTGATGACGATGTCGCACTTCTTGAGCGACTCGATGTCGTGGGCGTCCTTCAGGACCGTCTCGTTCTTGGCCATCGCCGGGGCCTTGCCGCCGGCGTTGGAGGTCGAGAAGAACATCGGCTCGATGAGCCCGAAGTCGCCTTCGGCCTGCATGCGGTCCATCAGGACCGAGCCGACCATGCCACGCCAGCCCACGAGGCCGACCAGAGGTTGAGATGCGTTCGTCATTTCCATGTGCCCTATCAAGAAAGAAAAAGTGGTTTCTCTTGGCGCCCGGCTCGTCGAGCCGGGGAGGGGCGTGACGAAGCGGGCTGCGGTTAGCCGGTAATCGTCTTTTTGGTGATTGCTGCTACGACCGCGTCGCCCATTTCGCGGGTGCCGACGCGCTTCGTGCCTTCCGACCAGATGTCGCCCGTGCGCAGCCCGGCGGCGAGCACCGACTTGACCGCCGACTCGATTCGGTCGGCAGCTTCGGGTTGTTGGAGGGAGAAGCGGAGCATCATGGCAGCAGACAGGATTGTAGCCAATGGGTTGGCAACCCCCTTGCCGGCAATGTCGGGTGCACTGCCGTGGCTGGGTTCGTACAGGCCCTGGCTGCTCGCATTGAGCGAGGCCGACGGCAGCATGCCAATCGAGCCGGTGAGCATGGCCGCCTCGTCCGACAGGATGTCGCCGAACATGTTGCCAGTGACGATCACGTCGAACTTCTTCGGCGCCTTGACGAGCTGCATGGCGGCGTTGTCGACGTACATGTGGTCGAGTTCGACGTCCGGGTAGTCCTTGCCGACCTCGGTCACGATGTCCTTCCAGAACTGGAAGGTTTCGAGCACGTTGGCCTTGTCGACGCTGGTCACGCGTTTGCTGCGCTTGCGGGCGGCCTCGAAGGCGACGCGGGCGATGCGCTCGACCTCGGGGCGCGAATAGCGCATCGTGTCGAAGGCCTCTTCGGCGCCGGGGAAGTGGCCGTCCACCGCGGTGCGGCGCCCGCGCGGCTGGCCGAAGTAGATGTCGCCGGTCAGCTCGCGGATGATCAGGATGTCGAGGCCGGCGATCAGTTCGGGCTTGAGGCTCGATGCGTCCACCAGTTGCTCGTAGCAGATGGCCGGGCGGAAGTTGGCGAACAGGCCCAGGTTCTTGCGCAGCCCGAGGATGGCCTGCTCGGGGCGGAATTGGCGCTCGAGCGTGTCGTACTTCCAGTCGCCGACGGCGCCGAACAGCACCGCGTCGGCTTCCTTCGCGAGCTTGAGCGTGGCGTCGGGCAGCGGATGGCCGTGGGCGTCGTAGGCGGCACCGCCCACCAGCGCGGTTTCCATCTCGAAAGGGAGCTCGAGGGCGTCGAGCACGCGGATCGCTTCCGCGACGATTTCGGTCCCGATGCCATCTCCGGGGAGGACTGCGATTTTCATTCTGGTCGTGTGTTGAGGGTGAAGGGGTCGGCGGCGCTCAGGCGTTCGCGAGCATGGTGTGGGCGAGCCACGGCTTCTGCGCCAGCCGCTCGGCTTCGAAGGCCTTGATCTTGTCCTTGTGGCGCAGCGTGAGGCCGATGTCGTCCAGCCCGTTGAGCAGGCAGTACTTGCGGAAGCCCTGGACGTCGAACGCGAGCTCGGTGCCGTCGGGCTTCACCACCACCTGCCGTTCCAGGTCGATGGTGAGCTGGTAGCCCGGAAAGGCCAAGGCCTCGTCGAACAGCTGCGCCACCTGCGTCTCGGGCAGCACGATCGGCAGCAGGCCGTTCTTGAAGCTGTTGTTGAAGAAGATGTCGGCGTAGCTGGGCGCGATGATGGCGCGGAAGCCGTACTGGTCGAGCGCCCACGGCGCGTGTTCGCGCGAGGAGCCGCAGCCGAAGTTCTTGCGCGCCAGCAGCACCGAGGCCCCCGCATAGCGGGGCTGATTCAGCACGAAGTCGGGGTTCGGTTTGCGCGTGGCCGGGTCCTGGCCCGGCTCGCCGTGGTCGAGGTAACGCCATTCGTCGAACAGGTTGACGCCGAAGCCGGTCTTCTTGATCGACTTCAGGAACTGCTTCGGAATGATCGCGTCGGTGTCGACGTTCTCTCGGTCCATGGGGGCCACGAGGCCCTGGTGCACGGTGAATTTCTGCATGGTGTGTCTCCTCGGTCAGGCGAATTGGCGAACGTCGACGAAGTGGCCATGCACTGCAGCGGCCGCGGCCATGGCCGGGCTCACGAGGTGGGTGCGCCCACCGGCGCCCTGGCGGCCTTCGAAGTTGCGGTTGCTGGTGGATGCGCAGCGCTCGCCGGGCTCCAGCCGGTCGGCGTTCATCGCGAGGCACATCGAGCAGCCGGGTTCGCGCCATTCGAAGCCCGCGGCCTTGAAGATCACATCGAGCCCTTCGCGCTCAGCCTGTTCCTTCACCACGCCCGAGCCGGGCACGACCAGCGCGAGCTTGACGTTCTTCGCGACTTTCCGGCCGAGCTTCTTCACCACGGCGGCGGCTTCGCGCATGTCCTCGATGCGGCTGTTGGTACAGGAGCCGATGAACACCTTGTCGATGAAGATGTCGTTCATCGCCTTGTTGGGCTCCAGGCCCATGTAGACCAGCGCGCGCTCGATCGCACCGCGCTTGCTGGCGTCTTTTTCCTTGTCCGGATCGGGCACGCGGCCGTTGATGGCGACCACCATCTCGGGCGAGGTACCCCAGGTCACCTGCGGCTGGATCTGCGTCGCGTCGAGCTCGACCACCGCGTCGAAATGCGCGCCTGGGTCGGACTGCAGCGTGCGCCAGTAGGTCACGGCATGGTCCCACTCCACGCCCGTGGGCGCGAGCGGCCGGCCCTTCACATAGGCGATGGTCTTCTCGTCGACCGCCACCAGCCCGGCGCGCGCGCCGCCTTCGATGGCCATGTTGCAGACCGTCATGCGGCCTTCCATGCTCAGGTCGCGGATGGCCGAGCCGGCGAACTCGATGGTGTAGCCGGTGCCGCCGGCGGTGCCGATCCGGCCGATGATGGCGAGCACGATGTCCTTGGCCGTACAGCCCAAAGGCAGCTTGCCCTCGACCTTCACGAGCATGTTCTTCGCCTTCTTGCCCAGCAGCGTCTGCGTGGCCATCACATGCTCGACCTCGCTGGTGCCGATGCCGTGCGCCAGGGCACCGAAAGCGCCGTGCGTGGAGGTGTGCGAGTCGCCGCAGACCACCGTCATGCCTGGGAGCGTGGCGCCCGACTCGGGGCCGATCACGTGCACGATGCCCTGGCGCTTGCTCAGGAACGGGAAGAACGCGGCGGCGCCGAATTCGGCGATGTTCTTGTCCAGCGTGGTGACTTGCTCCTTGCTGGTCGGGTCGGCAATGCCTTCGTAGCCGCGCTCCCAGCCGGTGGTCGGCGTGTTGTGGTCGGCCGTGGCGACGACCGAGCTGATGCGCCACAGCTTGCGACCGGCTTCGCGCAGGCCTTCGAAAGCCTGCGGGCTGGTGACCTCGTGCACCAGATGGCGGTCGATGTAGAGGATCGCGGTGCCGTCGTCCTCGGTGTGGACGACGTGTTCGTCCCAGAGCTTGTCGTAGAGCGTGCGTGCCATGTCGGTCTCTTGTCTTTCGTGGGGAGGGTGATTGTCCGTGCTCAGGCGGCCAGGCCGAGCGCTTCTTGTTCGGAGGCGGCGCCGGAGGCCTGCAGGTGCGCCACCAGCGCGCGTGCGGCCACCGGCAGGGTCGAGAAGTCGCGCGCCACGAGCCGGATCTCGCGGTGCGCCCAGGGGTCGCTCAGGGCAATGCCGACCAGACGCCGGCCGATGCCGCCGCGCATGAGTTCGAAGGCGCGGCCCGGCATCACGCCGATGCCCAGCCCGTTCTCGATCATCCGGCACATGGCGTCGAGGCCGGTCACGTGGATGCGCAGTTTGATGGTGCGGCCGGCATCGAGCGCGGCTTGGCGGGTGGCGACGTAGATCGAGCTGTTGGTGTGCAGGCCGACGTGATCGAAATCGAGGGATTCCGCAAAGGCGGCGGCCGGCCGGCTGTCCAGCTGATGACCGGCCGGCACGATCAGCACGAGATGGTCGTGCCGGTAGGCCAGGCTCTGAAGTTCGCTGCCACCGCCGGCCGCGTGGCAGATGCCCAGGTCGGCCGCGCCTTCCTGTACCGCCCGCAGCACCTCGGTGCTCAGGTGCTCCTCCAGGTCGATCTTGATGGCCTCGTGCTGGCGGCGGAAGGCGCCCAGGTCTTCGGGCAGGAACTGCACGATGGCCGAAATGTTGGCATGCACCCGGACATGACCGCGCACACCCTCGGCGTATTCGCTGAGTTCGCCCTGCATCTTCTCCAGGCTGTAGAGCACCGAACGTGCGTGGTGCAGCAAGCTCTCGCCGGCCGGCGTGAGGTCCACGCCGCGGGCGTGGCGGTAGAGCAGGGGAGTGCCCAGCGTGCCCTCGAGGTCCGACAGTCGCTTACTGATGGCCGAGGCGGCGATGAATTCGCGCTCCGCCGCGCGGCCGATGCTGCCCAACTCGCACACAGCCACATAGAGCTGGAGCGAAGTCAGGTCGATTCGGCGGGCGAAGGTCCGTTCGGACGCGGTCACGGCATCGTGTGGGAAGAGGTGGGATCGCTATTCTCCCTGAGAGCGGCCGCCCACGCCATCGTGATCCGCGATGGCCCGTGTGCCGGTGCACGATGTGCGCCGCCGCGCCGTCGCGCCCGCGAAAAAAAAGCGGGCTCGCAGCCCGCCTTCTGTCTCGACCCGCCGTTGCCGGCGTGGGTTGGTTTACTGACGCTTCTTGGCAGCGTCCTCGAGCTTGTCGCCACCCTTCTGGATGTCCTGGCCAGCGCCCTTCACGGTGTTGCACCCGGCCAGCGGCACGCCGAATGCAAAGACGATGGCGATCAGTGCGGTAAGTTTCTTCATGGCAGAACTCCTTCGAGCGGTTTGTTGACGGTAATGAGCGTGGAGTCACTCTCCGTCACCGAACATAGCGAGGGGCTTTGGGCGCTCCTGTAAGCCAAGACGCAAAAAAGCTGCCCGAAGGCAGCTTTTCCGAGGCGAAGGCCGGCGAGGCCTGCGCAGGCGCTCAGCGCTGGGCGATGGGCTTCACGTCGCGTTGGGTCGAGCCTTCGAAGAGCTGGCGCGGGCGGCCGATCTTGTATTCCGGGTCGCCGATCATTTCGTTCAGCTGGGCGATCCAGCCGACCGTACGGGCCAGGGCGAACACGGCGGTGAACAGCGGCACCGGGATGCCGATGGCGCGCTGCACGATGCCCGAGTAGAAGTCGACGTTCGGGTAGAGCTTGCGCGACACGAAGTACTCGTCTTCCAGAGCGATCTTCTCGAGGGCCATGGCCAGCTTGAAGAGCGGGTCGTTTTCCAGGCCCAGTTCGCTCAGCACTTCCTTGCAGGTTTCCTGCATGAGCTTGGCGCGCGGGTCGTAGTTCTTGTACACGCGGTGGCCGAAGCCCATCAGCTTGACGTTGGAATTCTTGTCCTTGACCTGCTTGATGAACTCGCCGATCTTCTCCACGCCGCCCGCCTTCTGGATGTCGTAGAGCATGTTGAGCGCGGCTTCGTTGGCACCGCCGTGGGCCGGGCCCCAGAGGCAGGCCACGCCGGCTGCGATGGCGGCGAAGGGGTTGGTGCCCGACGAGCCGCACAGACGCACGGTCGACGTCGACGCGTTCTGCTCGTGGTCGGCGTGCAGGGTGAAGATGCGGTCGAGCGCGCGCTCGAGCACCGGGCTCACCTTGTATTCCTCGCACGGCGTGGCGAACATCATGTGCAGGAAGTTGCCTGCGTAGCTCAGGTCGTTGCGCGGGTACATGTACGGCTGGCCGATCGTGTACTTGTACGCCATCGCCACCAGCGTGGGCATCTTCGCGATCAGGCGGATCGCGGCGATCTCGCGGTGCTTCGGATTGTTGATGTCCGTGCTGTCGTGATAGAAGGCCGACAGCGCGCCGACCAGGCCGGTCATGATGGCCATCGGGTGCGCGTCGCGGCGGAAGCCGCGCAGGAAGAACTGCATCTGCTCGTTGACCATCGTGTGGTTGCTGACGAGCTTGGTGAAGTCCTGCTTCTTGCCGGCGTCCGGCAGTTCTCCGTACAGCAGCAGGTGGCAGGTTTCGAGGAAGTCGCAGTTGGTCGCGAGTTGCTCGATGGGGTAGCCGCGGTACAGCAGTTCGCCCTTGTCGCCGTCGATGTACGTGATGGCCGACTGGCACGAGGCCGTCGACATGAAGCCCGGGTCGTACGTGAACATGCCGGTCTGCGCATACAGCTTGCGGATGTCGATCACGTCGGGGCCCAGCGTGCCCTTGTAGACCGGCAGGTCGACGTTGTCCCCACCGTTGCTGAAGGACAGGGTGGCTTTGGTGTCGGAGGCTTTCATTTCGACTTTCTTTCTCTAGAGATTGATATTCGGGAAGACAGGCAGTCGCGCGTCGTCAGACACGCATCAGTCGCAGCAGATCGACCACGTCCGCCCCGGCCCATGCGGGCTCGGGCTCCTTTCGCTGCAAAAGGAGGTCGAGAAGATCGTGGTCCGACAGATCCATCAGGGTTTCCATCGCCTTCGCCTGACGCACCGTCAAGCGGGCTTCGTGCCGCTCGAAGAAGCGCGCGATGAAGAGGTCGTTCTCCAGCAAGCCGCGCCGCGTACGCCATTTCAGCTTGCTGAGCGCGCGGGCGTCCAGCGGCTGGTCGAGGTCGGCGGCGGCTTGCATCGTGCTGCTTTCTTCCCGGGTCAGATGGCGCGACGCACCATCAATTCCTTGATCTTCCCGATCGCCTTGGTCGGGTTCAGGTTCTTCGGGCACACGTCGACGCAGTTCATGATCGTGTGGCAGCGGAACAGGCGGTACGGGTCTTCGAGGTTATCCAGGCGCTCGGCGGTGGCTTCGTCGCGGCTGTCGGCGATGAAGCGGTAGGCCTGCAGCAGGCCGGCAGGGCCGACGAACTTGTCGGGGTTCCACCAGAAGCTCGGGCAGCTGGTCGAGCAGCTCGCGCACAGGATGCACTCGTAGAGGCCGTCGAGCTCTTCGCGCTCTTCCGGGCTCTGCAGGCGTTCCTTCTCGGGCGGCACGTTGTCGTTCTGCAGGTACGGCTTGATCGAGTTGTACTGCTTGAAGAACTGCGTCATGTCGACGATCAGGTCGCGGATCACCGGCAGGCCGGGCAGCGGCTTGAGCACGACGGTGCCCTTGAGCGTGTTCATGTTGGTCAGGCAGGCCAGACCGTTCTTGCCGTTGATGTTCATCGCGTCCGAGCCGCAGACGCCTTCGCGGCAGGAGCGGCGGAACGACAGCGTCGGGTCCTGCGCCTTGAGCTTCATGAGGGCGTCGAGCAGCATGCGTTCGTGGCCGTCGAGTTCGATCTCGATGGTCTGCATGTACGGCTTCGCGTCCTTGTCCGGGTCGTAGCGATAGATCTGGAATGTGCGCTTCATCGTGGTGACCTTGTGAGTGCTTTTTATGAGCTGGTTAGAACGTGCGGACCTTGGGCGGCACGCTGTCGACGGTCAGGGGCTTCAGACGGACCGGCTTGTAGGCCAGGCGGTTGTCTTCGCTGTACCAGAGCGTGTGCTTCATCCAGTTCTTGTCGTCGCGGCCCAGCGGTGCGACCGGGTCGTCGGCGGGGCGTTCGTAGTCTTCCACCGTGTGGGCGCCGCGGCATTCGGTGCGGGCGGCTGCGGAGATCATCGTGGCCTGGGCCACTTCGATCAGGTTGTCGACTTCCAGCGCCTCGATGCGCGCGGTGTTGAACACGCGCGACTTGTCCTTGAGCGTGATCGCCTTGACGCGCTCGCGCACCTGGGCGATCTTCCCCACGCCTTCGTTCATGGAGGCTTGCTTGCGGAACACCGCCGCGTGCTGCTGCATCACGGTGCGGATCTCGTTGGCCACGTCCTGCGCGTATTCGCCGCTGGTCGAGGCCTCGAGCTGGTTCAGGCGCTCCAGCGTGCGGTCGGCCGCATCGGCCGGCAGCGGCTTGTGCTCTTTCAGCTTGTCGTTGAACTGGACGATGTGGTTGCCCGCCGCGCGACCGAAGACCAGCAGGTCGAGCAGCGAGTTGGTGCCCAGGCGGTTGGCGCCGTGCACGCTCACGCAGGAGCATTCGCCCACCGCGTAGAGACCGTTCACCGCCACGCTCTGGTTGTCCGCGTCCTGCAGTACGACCTGGCCGTTGATGTTGGTCGGGATGCCGCCCATCTGGTAGTGGATGGTGGGCACGACCGGGATCGGTTCCTTCGTGACGTCGACGTTTGCGAAGTTGATGCCGATCTCGTAGACCGACGGCAGGCGCTTGTGGATCGTCTCGGCGCCCAGGTGGTCAAGCTTCATGTGGATGTAGTCCTTGTTGGGACCGCAGCCGCGACCTTCCTTGATTTCCTGGTCCATCGAACGCGACACGAAGTCGCGCGGCGCCAGGTCCTTCATGGTGGGCGCATAGCGCTCCATGAAGCGTTCGCCGTTGCTGTTGAGCAGGATCGCGCCTTCGCCGCGGCAGCCTTCGGTCAGCAGCACGCCGGCACCGGCCACGCCGGTCGGGTGGAACTGCCAGAACTCCATGTCCTGCAGCGGAATGCCCGAGCGCGCTGCCATGCCCAGGCCATCGCCGGTGTTGATGAAGGCGTTGGTCGAGGCCTGGAAGATCCGGCCGGCACCACCGGTGGCCAGCAGCACGGTCTTGGCCTGCAGGATGTGCAGGTCGCCGGTTTCCATCTCGAGTGCGGTCACGCCGACCACGTCGCCTTCGGCGTCGCGGATCAGGTCGAGCGCCATCCATTCGACGAAGAACTGGGTGCGGGCTTCGACGTTCTTTTGGTAGAGCGTGTGCAGCATTGCGTGACCGGTGCGGTCGGCGGCGGCGCAAGCGCGCTGCACCGGCTTTTCGCCGTAGTTGGCGGTGTGGCCGCCGAACGGACGCTGGTAGATCGTGCCGTCCGGGTTGCGGTCGAAGGGCATGCCGAAGTGTTCGAGTTCGTACACCACCTTCGGGGCTTCGCGGCACATGAACTCGATCGCGTCCTGATCGCCGAGCCAGTCGGAGCCCTTGATCGTGTCGTAGAAGTGGTAGTGCCAGTTGTCCTCGCTCATGTTGCCGAGCGATGCACCCACGCCGCCTTGCGCGGCGACGGTGTGCGAACGGGTCGGGAACACCTTGGAAAGCACGGCCACGTTGAGGCCGGCGCGCGCCAGTTGCAGCGAGGCACGCATGCCGGAACCGCCGGCGCCGACGATGACGACGTCGAACTTGCGCTTGGTGATTTGGTCTTTGGTATAGGCAGTCATCTTGTTCAGAGTCTCCAGAGCACTTGAATGGCCCAACCCGCGCAACCCACAAGCCAGACGATCGTGAAAATTTGGCAAGCGAGGCGAATGCCGACCGGTTGGACGTAGTCCATCCAGACATCGCGCATGCCCACCCATACGTGGTAGAGGATCGAAGCGATCACCACGAAGGTCAGCACCTTCATCCATTGGGCCGAGAAGATGCCGGACCAGGTGTCGTAGCCGATCGGGCCGCGCGAGAACAGCAACTGCGCCAGCACGAGGATGGTGAAGAGGGCCATCAGGCCACCGGTGATGCGCTGGCTGAGCCAGTCGCGCAGACCGTAGTGCGCGCCGACGACGATGCGCTTGGCGCCGTAATTCACAGACATGTCGAGCTCCTTCTCAATACAGGCCGAAGAGCTTCGCGCCGAGAACGACGGTCAGCAGGATGCTCAGGGCGAGCGTGGCGACGGCGGAGCTCTTGCCGAACTCCTTGTTCACGGCGGCGTGGCTCACGTCCATCCACAGATGGCGCAGGCCGGCGATGAAGTGGTGCAGGTAAGCCCAGATCAGCGCCAGGGCGACCAGCTTCAGGAACCAGCCCGGAACGAAGCCAAGGCCGCTGTTGAAGGCGGCCTTGAAGCGAGCAAACGAGATTTCGGAGGAGACCGAGGTGTCGAACATCCAGATGATGAACGGCAGCAGCAGGAACATCAGGACGCCACTGACGCGATGCAGGATCGAGACGATGCCGGCGGGCGGAAGACGGTAGGTGGTGAGGTCGGTGAAGGCATTGATGTTACGGAACTCACGTCTCGGTGGACGGGATGTTTTGGCAAGCTCGGTCATGGGGGCTTTCGTTGCTTTTTCGGGGAAGCTGCTTGTCTTTGGCGGAAATGCAAACAACGCAAAATTCTATTGCAATGCACCATCGGGCAGCGGGCGCCTGCGCGTCACCGCACCGGATTGGTCGGACGATCGGCTCGGCCGCACCCCCGCGGCGTCACATCGGTGCATGGGTTCAGCCGAGTTCATTGCGGTAGTGATGGGTGTCGGTGCGATAGAGCCCACGGCGCAGTTCCATCGGTGTGTCGTGGTAGGTGTGCGCCACCCGCTCGACGCTCAGCAGCGGGGCGGTGCGCGGCACATGCAGAAGGGCCGCCTGCTCGGCGTCGGGCAGCACGGCGCGGATCTTCTCTTCGGCCCGCACCATGCGCACGCCGAACTCGGTTTCGAACATCGCGTACATCGGCCCAGGCCAGGCGCGCAGCCGTTCGGCCGTCAGCCCCTTGAAGGGCACACCTGGCAGCCAGAGGTCTTCGAGGATGGTCGGCACGCCCTGGTAGGCGAGCACGCGGCGGACCTGCAGCACCGCATCGCCGGTGCGCAGCGCCAGTGCGCGCGCCACTTCGGCCGATGCGCGCAGCCGCCTGCAGTCGACGATGGTCCGCTCGGCCGGCCCGTCGGCGCCGGTGCTGTCGGGCACCAGCTTCAGGAAGCGGTACTGCACCTGCTGCTCGGCGTGGGTGGCGACGAAGGTGCCCTTGCCCTGGCGGCGCAGCACCAGGTTTTCCGCGGCCAGTTCGTCGATCGCCTTGCGCACCGTGCCCTGGCTCACGCGAAAGCGCGCCGCCAGTTCCATCTCGCTCGGAATCGGTTCGCCCGGTTTCCACTCGCCCGCCTGCAGGCTCTGCAGGATCAGGGCCTTGATCTGCTGGTAGAGCGGGCTGAAGGAGGGCGTGGCGAGGTCGGCGACGGAGGGCGTGTTCATGGCGGGGCGCGCGCCGCATGCGCTGCGCGGGCCATATCTTATATAAGACATAAGACATTCGCCCTCGAAATGGCGAATGAGCTTAAAATACCCGCCGGTTCTGCGCCCTCCGGGCTTGTCCGCCGGGCCATCTCGGCAGCCCCGTGCTCGCCAATGCCGTTTTCATCATCTTCTGGAGTCTTCCCATGAGCAAAAAGCCTGTTCGCGTTGCCGTCACCGGCGCCGCCGGCCAAATCGGTTACGCCCTGTTGTTCCGCATCGCCTCCGGCGAAATGCTCGGCAAGGACCAGCCGGTCATCCTGCAACTGCTCGAAGTTCCTGTCGAAGGCCCGCAAAAGGCGCTCAAGGGCGTGATGATGGAACTCGACGACTGTGCCTTCCCGCTGCTGGTCGGCATGGAAGCGCATGGCGACCCGATGACCGCCTTCAAGGATGCCGACTACGCGCTGCTGGTCGGCTCGCGTCCGCGCGGCCCCGGCATGGAACGCGCCGAACTGCTGGCCGTCAACGGTGCCATCTTCACGGCACAGGGCGCGGCGCTCAACGCCGTGGCCAGCCGCAACGTCAAGGTGCTGGTGGTGGGCAACCCCGCCAACACCAACGCCTACATCGCGATGAAGAGCGCCCCCGACCTGCCGCGCAAGAACTTCACCGCCATGCTGCGTCTGGACCACAACCGCGCTGCCAGCCAGATCGCTGCCAAGACCGGCAAGGCCGTCGCCGACATCGAGAAGCTCACCGTCTGGGGCAACCACTCGCCCACGATGTACGCCGACTACCGCTTCGCGACGATCGGTGGCGAAAGCGTCGCGAAGATGATCAACGACCAGGAATGGAACGCCAACACCTTCCTGCCGACCGTCGGCAAGCGCGGTGCGGCCATCATCGAAGCACGCGGTTCGTCGTCGGCTGCATCCGCTGCCAACGCCGCCATCGACCACATGCGCGACTGGGCCCTGGGCACGAACGGCAAGTGGGTCACGATGGGCATCCCGTCGGACGGCCAATACGGCATTCCGAAGGACGTGATGTTCGGCTTCCCGGTCACCTGCGAGAACGGCGAATACAAGGTCGTTGAAGGCCTGGACATCGACGCCTTCAGCCAGGAGCGCATCGACAAGACGCTCAAGGAACTGACGGACGAACAGGCCGGCGTGGCCCACCTGGTCAAGTAAGCACGGCCCACGTCGATGCTCGATTGGAACCCCGCGCTCTACACCCGCTACGAGGATGAGCGCACGCGTCCGGCTGCCGAGCTGCTGGCGCGCGTTCCGCTGGCGGAGGCAGCCCGGGTGGTCGACCTCGGCTGCGGTCCGGGCAATTCCACCGAGCTGCTGGCACGCCGCTTCCCGCAAGCGGACGTGCAGGGCATCGACAACTCCGAGGCCATGCTGGTCAGCGCGCGCGAGCGGCTGCCGCAGGCCCGGTTCGAATTCGCCGACATCGGCCGCTGGACGCCCGATGTCGCTCCCGATCTCATCTATGCCAATGCGGCCCTGCAATGGGTGCCGGATCACGACACGCTGATCCCGCGCCTGTTCGCCGCGCTGGCGCCGGGTGGCGTGCTTGCCATCCAGATGCCCGACAACCGCGCCGAACCCACGCACCGCCTGATGCGCGAAGTCGCGTCCGAGGCGCCGTGGAAAGAGCCCATCGGCGACGCCGACAAGCTGCGCCCCGAGCTGCTGGGAATCGGCGGCTACTACGACCTGCTGGCACGCGATGCGGCCCACGTCGACGTCTGGCACACCATTTACCAGCACCCGATGGCGTCGGCTGCGGCCATCGTCGAATGGGTGAGCAGCACCGGGCTCAAGCCCTTTGTCGACCCGCTCGACGCCGGCCTCAAGGCGAGTTATCTCGCAACCTACGAACGCCGCATCGCGCAGGCCTATCCGTCGCGCGCCGACGGCCGGCTGCTGCTGGCCTTCCCGCGCCTGTTCATCGTGGCTCGCAAGGCATGAGCGCTTCGCCAACGCCGACGACCCACCCGCGCGACGTGCTGCTGGGCGCGCAGGCGGGCGCCATCGTGCTGCCGGTCTGCGACCACTACAGCGGCGTCGAGGCGCGCATGAAGAAGAGTCTCGCGCTCCAGGCCGAGATGGCCGAGGAGTTCGGCGCCTGCGTGTTCGACGTGACGCTCGACTGCGAAGACGGCGCCCCCGTCGGCGGCGAAGCCGAGCACGCGCAGCTTGTGACCGAGCTGGCGCTCGGCGCGGCCGCCGGCCTGCGTGTCGGTGTGCGCGTGCACCCGGTCGACCATGCTGCCTTCGACGCCGACGTCGCGACGATCGCCGGCCGTGCCGGCCAGCGGCTGAGCCACCTGATGGTGCCCAAGGTCGAATCCGTCGCCGACGTGGCCAGGGCCGCAGCGGCACTCGACGCCGCCGGCGCCACCGCGCTGCCGCTGCACGTGCTCATCGAATCGCCCCTGGCGGTGCATAACGCCTTCGACATCGCCGCCCATCCACGCGTGCAGTCGCTCAGCTTCGGGCTGATGGACTTCGTCTCGGCCCACGCTGGCGCCATCCCTGCCGATGGCATGGGCGTGGCCGGCCAGTTCAGCCATCCGCTCGTGGTGCGCGCCAAGCTGGCCATCGCCTCGGCCGCCCACGCCCACGGCAAGGTGCCTTCGCACTGCGTCGTGACCGAATTCAGCAACGTCGAGGCCTTGCGGGCCGCGGCGAAGCGGGCCGCCGGCGAGTTCGGCTACACCCGCATGTGGAGCATCCACCCGAGCCAGATCCGGCCGATCCTCGAGGCCTTCGCGCCCGACGAAGGGCAGATTGCCCAGGCCGTCCGCATCGTCGATGCCGCCGTGCGCCAGGAATGGGCGCCGGTCAGCATCGACGGCACACTCCACGACCGCGCGAGCTACCGCCATTTCTGGCAGCTGCTCGAGCGCGCCCATGCCACAGGCCGACCGCTGCCCTCCGAGGCGCAGGCCTGGTTCACTTCCCCCTGACAACCAAGACAACATCCCTCAAGGAAACCACCGATGAACAAGACCCTTGCACTGATCGCCGCCACTGCCGCCTTGGCACTGCCGCTGGCCGCGACCGCCCAGACGACGCCACCCGCCAAGCCGGCGGCGAAAACGTCGGACAAGACAGCCGCCAAACCGGCGGCCACCGGCACCAAGACCGCTGCCGCCAAGAAGCGCCAGGTGACGCCGCGCGCCGCCAAGGCGGTCGAGGAAGTCACGCCGATCGACACCAGCACCGACATCACCTTGAGCGAAGCCGACCTGGCGGTGGCCAAGCGCGTCCACACCGGCAAGATCCAGTGCGAGCTGGGCGCCGACGTGACGGTCACGCCGGACGACAAGAAGGCCGGCTTCTTCACCGTCTCGACCAAGGGCGTCAAGTACCGGATGCACCCGGTCGAAAGCCGCACCGGCGCGATCCGCCTGGAAGACCCGCGTGCCGGCGCGATGTGGTTGCAGATCGCCAACAAGTCGATGCTGATGAACCAGAAGCAGGGCCTGCGCCTGGCCGACGAATGCCAGGGGCCGGAACAACTGGCCTTCGCCGAGGAAATGAAGAAGAACCCGCCCAAGAGCCTGTTCGAAGGTGCGGACGCCGCGCCCGCCGGCGCCGGCACCAAGAAGTAAGCCCTCCCCCGGGAGGCGCGGCTCTTGCTAGAAGCGCGAGCCGCCTGTCGTTTGATCGTCCGGAGAAAAGAAAATGTTGCAAGCCTACGTTGACCATGTCGCCGAGCGCGCCGCGCTCGGTATCCCGCCGCTGCCCCTTACCGCCAAGCAGACCGGTGAAGTGATCGAGCTGATGAAGAACGCGTCGTTGAAAGACGGCGAGTTCCTGCTCAACCTGCTCACGTACCGTGTGCCCGCCGGCGTCGACGACGCGGCCAAGGTGAAGGCCAGCTATCTGGCGGCGGTGGCGCATGGCACCGAGAAGAGCCTGCTGCTGTCGCGCGCTCGCGCCACCGAACTGCTCGGCACCATGCTCGGCGGCTACAACATCAGCCCGATGATCGACCTGCTGGACGATGCCGATGTCGGCGCCGTCGCAGCCGAAGGCCTGAAGAAGACGCTGCTGATGTTCGACCAGTTCCACGACGTCAAGGAAAAGGCCGACGCCGGCAACGCCAACGCCAAGGCCGTGCTGCAGAGCTGGGCCGATGCCGAGTGGTTCACCAGCCGCCCCGAAGTGCCGCAGAGCATCACCGTCAGCATCTTCAAGGTGGCTGGCGAAATCAACACCGACGACCTGTCGCCCGCACCCGATGCGACGACGCGTCCCGACATCCCGATGCACGCCCTGGCGATGCACAAGAACGCGCGCCCCGGCATCGTGCCGGAAGAAGACGGCAAGCGCGGCCCGGTGAAATTCATCGAAGACCTGCGCGCCCGCGGCCATCTGGTGGCCTACGCCGGCGACGTGGTCGGCACGGGTTCGTCGCGCAAGAGCGCCACCAATTCGGTGCTCTGGTTCACTGGCGAAGACATCCCCTACGTGCCGAATAAGCGCTTCGGTGGTGTCTGCCTGGGCGGCAAGATCGCCCCCATCTTCTACAACACGATGGAAGACTCGGGCGCGCTGCCGATCGAGCTCGACGTGAGCCAGATGGAGATGGGCGACGTGGTCGAACTGCGCCCTTACGAAGGCAAGGCCCTGAAGGACGGCCAGGTCATCGCCGAGTTCTCGGTGAAGAGCGACGTGCTGTTCGATGAAGTGCGCGCCGGCGGCCGAATTCCGCTGATCATCGGCCGCGGCCTCACCACCAAGGCGCGTGAAGCGCTGGGCTTGCCCGTGTCGACGCTGTTCCGCCTGCCGAGCAGCCCGGTCGACACCAAGAAGGGCTTCTCGCTCGCGCAGAAGATGGTCGGCCGTGCCTGCGGCCTGCCCGAGGGCACCGGCGTGCGCCCCGGCACGTATTGCGAACCCAAGATGACCTCGGTCGGCTCGCAGGACACCACCGGCCCGATGACGCGCGACGAACTGAAGGACCTGGCCTGCCTGGGCTTCTCGGCCGATCTGGTCATGCAGTCGTTCTGCCACACCGCGGCCTATCCGAAGAAGGTCGACGTGAAGATGCATCACGAGCTGCCTGACTTCATGGCCACGCGCGGCGGCGTCTCCCTGCGCCCCGGCGACGGCGTCATTCACTCGTGGCTCAACCGCCTGCTGACGCCCGACACCGTCGGCACCGGCGGCGACAGCCACACGCGCTTCCCGATCGGCATCAGCTTCCCGGCCGGCTCCGGCCTGGTCGCCTTCGCGGCCGCCACGGGCGTGATGCCGCTGGACATGCCCGAGTCGGTGCTGGTGCGCTTCAAGGGCAAGATGCAGCCCGGTGTCACGCTGCGTGACCTGGTCAACGCGATTCCGCTGTACGCGATCAAGTCGGGCCTGCTGACGGTTGCCAAGCAGGGCAAGAAGAACATCTTCTCGGGCCGCATCCTGGAAATCGAAGGCCTGCCCGACCTGAAGGTGGAACAAGCCTTCGAGCTCAGCGACGCTTCGGCCGAACGCTCGGCCGCCGGCTGCACGGTGCACCTGAACAAGGAACCGATCATCGAGTACATCAACAGCAACATCACGCTGATGCGCTGGATGATTGCCGAGGGTTACGCCGACGGCCGCACGCTGGCCCGCCGCATCGCTGCGCAGGAAGCCTGGCTGAAGGACCCGCAACTGCTCAAGGGCGACGACGACGCCGACTACGCGGCTGTCATCGAGATCGACCTGGCCGACATCCACGAGCCGATCGTGGCCTGCCCGAACGACCCGGACGACGTGAAGACGCTGTCCGATGTCGCCGGCGCCAAGATCGACGAGGTGTTCATCGGCTCCTGCATGACCAACATCGGTCACTTCCGCGCGGCGTCGAAGCTGCTCGAAGGCAAGCGCGACATCCCGGTCAAGCTGTGGATCGCGCCGCCGACCAAGATGGACGCGCACCAGCTGACCGAAGAAGGCCACTACGGCGTGTTCGGCAATGCCGGCGCGCGCACCGAGATGCCGGGCTGCTCGCTGTGCATGGGCAACCAGGCGCAAGTGCGCGAAGGCGCGACGGTGATGTCGACCTCGACTCGCAACTTCCCGAACCGCCTGGGCAAGAACACCTTCGTGTACCTCGGCAGCGCCGAGCTGGCCGCGATCTGCTCGCGCCTGGGTCGCATCCCGACGAAGGAAGAGTACATGTCGAGCGTCGGCGTGCTGGATGCGTCCAGCGCGCAGATCTACCAGTACCTGAACTTCGACAAGCTCGAGGAATACCAGAAGGTGGCCGACGGCGTCGCCGCCTGATCGTCAGCGCCTCACGGCAATGCAAAGGCCCACCTCGGTGGGCCTTTTTCATGCGGCGAGACGACCGTGCCTCAGCCGACGTTCAGCGTCTTGTGCTCGCCCATGTGCTGAGGCGGCTGCCCAGTCACGGCGGCCTTCATCATCTTGAAGATCTGGACCATCTTGCTGTCGTCGACGTCCCAGAACTCGGCGTTGTCGATCTGCACCGTCAGCAGGCCGAGGTTGGGGTCGCTCACGCCCTTCGGGAACCAGGCCTTGGCGGCGGTGTTGAAGAGTGCCTGCTTCTTGGCGGGGTCTTCCAGCATCGCGGCGCGGCCGGACACCGACACGTAGCAGTCCTTGTCGGTGTTGGCGTAGGCGACGTTGACGGCGCTGTCGGCGGCGATGCTGCCGGCGATCTCGCCGTCCTTCGGCACGAAGAAATACAGCGTCGCGCCCTCGTCGAGCGCCTTGTTCTGCGTCGTCAGCGGATGGCTGTGCAGCAGGCCGTCGTGATGGCGGTGCACGAACATGCCGAAGCGGGTGTCCTTGATCAGGTGCCAGAGCTTCTGATGGTCGTTGGCGGTGATTGTGGTTGTGGTCATGGTAGGCCCCTCGCGAAGTTGAAGATCTCCAACATACGAATCGGCCAGGCGTCTCAGGGGAGGCCGAAGGTCGCGTGTGCGTGTGGGCCGACGCCGACGGTCTGCGTCACCCCTGCAGGGCCGACAGCGCCGCAGCGGTCTGCGCGTCCGCCGGGAAGAAGGATTCGACGGCCAGTTCCTGCAGCGTCACGTCCACCGGCGTGCCGAAGATGGTGGTGGTGCTGATGAAGCTGAGTACGCCGCTCTCGGTGGCCAGCTGGAAGGGCACCACCACGCCAGCGAGCTCCCCGCCGGAGGACGGCGCATCGTGCCCCGGCACCGGCACCGGGTAGGCAGCCAGTTCGTCGTGCAGCGCCTGCAGCACCGGGTCACCGGTGGCGGCGATCTGCTGCTGCAGCCGCTCCAGCAGGTGCGCACGCCACTGCGCCAGGTTGATGATCCTCGGCGCCAGCCCCTGCGGATGCAGGCTCAGCCGCAGCACGTTGACCGGCGGCACCAGCAGCTCGGGCGCGGCGCCGGCCATCAGCAGCGGCACGATGCGGTTGGCGGCGACCAGTTGCCAGTGGCGGTCGATGGCCAGCGCCGGATAGGGCTCGTGGCCTTTCAGCACCAGGTCGACCGCTCGGCGCGCCGCGGCGAGCGCCGGGTCGTCGAGCGTGCGCTGGCGGTACATGGGCGCGAAGCCGGCCGCCACCAGCAGCGCATTGCGCTCGCGCAGCGGCACGCCCAGCCGTTCGGTCAGGCGCAGCACCATCTCGCGGCTGGGCGCGGCGCGGCCGGTCTCGACACAGCTCAGGTGCCGGGTCGACACCTCGGCCTCCTGCGCCAGATCGAGCTGGCTCAGCCGCCGGCGCTGGCGCCAATGGCGCAGGTGGGTGCCGAAGGGCTCTCGGGCGCCAGGGGCAACGGGAGGGTGGGTGGGGCTTTGCATGGCGGCCATTTTGGCGGGCGCAGCGCGGCGGGGCCATGACCTCCCAGGTCATCGACGTGCTGATGCCTCGGCGGAATCATCGACCCCACGCAGCAGGAAAGGCCTGCCGCGTGACACCCCACCTGAAGGAGTTCCACCATGTCGATCTTTGCTTCCCCCCGTTTCCTCCCCCGCGTGATGGCCGCCGACGCGCTCTCCTGCGCCGCGACCGGTGCCTTGCAGCTCGGCCTGACCGACACGCTGGCCGGCCTGACCGGCCTGCCTATGGCCTTGCTCACCGGCACCGGTGTCTTCCTGCTGGCCTATGCCGCGCTCGCCGCGTGGATGGCCCGCCGACCCGTGCCGCCGCGCCGGCTTGTCGGGCTCGTCGTCGTGGGCAACGTGGCCTGGGCGGTGGGCGGTGTGGCGCTGTTGGCGAGCGGCCTGGTTGCGCACACGGTGCTCGGCGCGGCCTGGGTGTTGGCGCAAGCCGTGGTCGTGATCGTGCTGGCGGAATTGCAGTGGATGGGGCTGCGTGCGACGCGCCCCGCGCGCGGCCGGATGGCGGTGGCCTGAAACAGCCTTTCGCGCGGCCTCCTCCGAAGGGGGGAATCCGGGCCCGTCCGAAGGAAGCGGACCACCGGAGGGAGCGGCGTCACGGCCATCCCTCCCACAGCCAATGACTTCGAAGCCTGCTATCTTTGAGGTGCTTCCCACGAATCACAGGAGTTCCCATGGCCAAAGCACCGGCACACCCCTTCGCATCCGCCCTCAAGACATTCAAGACGGCATCGGGAGGGTCCGGCAAGTATTGGTCGCTCAAGGAACTCGCCAAGCAGTACCCCAACATCTCGAAGCTGCCGGTCTCGATCCGCATCGTGCTCGAGTCGGTGATGCGCAACTGTGACGGCCAGAAGGTCGGTGCCGAGAACGTCGAGCAGCTCGCCAACTGGCAACCCAACGCCGAGCGCACCGAAGAAATCCCCTTCGTCGTCACCCGCGTGGTGCTGCAGGATTTCACCGGCGTGCCGCTGCTGGCCGACCTGGCCGCCATGCGAAGCGTGGCGCAGAAACTCAGCAAGAGCCCCAAGACCATCGAGCCGCTGGTGCCGGTCGACCTGGTCGTCGACCACTCGGTGATGGTCGACCACTACGGCACGCCCAAGGCGCTCGACCTGAACATGAAGCTGGAGTTCCAGCGCAACAACGAGCGCTACCAGTTCATGAAGTGGGGCATGCAGGCCTTCGATACCTTCGGCGTCACGCCGCCGGGCTTCGGCATCGTGCACCAGGTGAACCTCGAGTACCTCGCGCGCGGCGTCTACAAGGCCGCCGACGACAAGGCCGACGTGCCAACCTGGTACCCCGACTCGCTGGTCGGCACCGACAGCCACACGACGATGATCAACGGCATCGGCGTGGTCGGCTGGGGTGTGGGCGGCATCGAGGCCGAGGCCGCGATGCTCGGCCAGCCGGTCTACATGCTGACGCCCGACGTGGTGGGCTTCGAGCTCACCGGCAAGCTGCGCGAAGGCGTGACGGCGACCGACCTTGTGCTCTTCGTCACCGCCATCCTGCGCAGCGAAAAAGTGGTGGGCAAGTTCGTCGAATTCTTCGGCCCGGGTGCTGCATCGATCGCCGTGCCCGACCGCGCGACCATCGGCAACATGGCGCCCGAGTACGGCGCCACCATGGGCTTCTTCCCGGTGGACGAGATGACGCTCGCCTACTTCAAGGGCACCGGCCGTACCGCCGAAGAAATCGAGCGCTTCGAGGCCTACTACAAGGCCCAGGGCCTGTTCGGCATGCCGGCGCCTGGCGAGCTGCACTACACGAAGATCGTTCGCCTCGACCTGGGCACCGTGTCGCCCAGCCTGGCTGGCCCCAAGCGCCCGCAGGACCGCATCGACCTCGGCCACCTGGCCACCAAGTTCTCCGAGCTCTACAGCAAGCCGAACGATGCCAACGGCTTCAACCAGCCGGCCGACAAGCTGAAGATCCGCTACCCGCTCACGAAGAACGGCCAAGGCAACGACACCGAGGCGCCGGCGCCCGCGCCCGGCGCGCCGCGCCAGCTGGTCGAGATGGTCGCCAACCGCTCGACCAAGGCCGCCGCTCACGTGAGCGCGACCGCCCCGGCCGCGCCCAAGGGGCAGGTCACCATCGGCAACGGCGACGTGCTGATCGCCGCCATCACGTCGTGTACCAACACCTCGAATCCGAGCGTGCTGCTGGCTGCGGGCCTGCTGGCAAAAAAGGCGGTCGAGGCCGGACTCACCGTCAAGCCGCACGTCAAGACATCGCTCGCACCCGGCTCGCGCATCGTCACCGAATACCTCGAGAAGGCCGGCCTCATGCCGTACCTCGAGAAGCTGGGCTTCTACCTCGCCGGCTACGGCTGCACCACCTGCATCGGCAACGCCGGCGACCTCACGCCGGAGATCAACGAAGTCATCACCGACAACAACCTGGTGGCGGCGGCCGTGCTCTCGGGCAACCGCAATTTCGAGGCACGCATCCATCCGAACCTCAAGGCCAACTTCCTGGCCTCGCCGCCGCTGGTGGTGGCTTATGCCATCGCCGGCAACGTCATGGTCGACCTCATGACCCAGCCGGTGGGCAAGGGCAAGCATGGCAAGGACGTGTACCTGGGCAACATCTGGCCGACGGCCAAGGAGATCGACGAGAACCTGCACTTCGCGATGAACGCCAAGGCCTTCCGCAAGAACTACGAGCAGATCGCCGAGAACCCCGGGAAGCTGTGGAGCAGCATCAAGGGCGTGAGCGGCGACGTCTACAACTGGCCCACGTCGACCTACATCGCCGAGCCGCCGTTCTTCGAGGGTTTCAAGATGAAGCCGGCCGCCACCAACCCGGGCTTCTCGGGCGCGCGGGTCATGGCGCTGTTCGGCGACTCGATCACCACCGACCACATCTCGCCAGCCGGCTCCATCAAGGAGAGTTCGCCGGCGGGCATCTGGCTGAAGGCGCACGGCGTGCAGAAGGCCGACTTCAACAGCTACGGCTCGCGTCGCGGCAACCACGAGATCATGATGCGTGGCACCTTCGCCAATGTGCGCATCAAGAACCTCATGCTGCCGCCCGACGAGAAGGGCACGCAGGAAGAGGGCGGCCTCACGCTGTTCCAGCCGGGCAACGAGAAGATGTTCATCTACGACGCCGCGATGAAGTACATCGAGCTTGGGGTGCCCACCGTGGTCTTCGGCGGCGAGGAATACGGCACCGGCTCCTCGCGCGACTGGGCCGCCAAGGGCACGCAGCTGCTGGGCATCAAGGCCGTCGTGGCGCGCAGCTTCGAGCGTATCCACCGCGCGAATCTGGTCGGCATGGGCGTGCTGCCGCTGCAGTTCCGCGGCGCCGATTCGTGGCAAAGCCTGGGCCTGACCGGCCACGAGAAGATCGATGTGGTGATCGAAGGCGACTTGAAGCCGATGATGGACGTGAAGCTGGTGGTGCATCGCCCCGACGGCACCCACCAGGAAGCCACGGTGCGCCTACGCATCGACACGCCGATCGAGGTCGACTATTACAAGCACGGCGGCATCCTGCCTTTCGTGCTGCGGCAGTTGCTGGCGGCCTGAGGCGCGGCGCGCCGGATTCAGATCGACAAGATTGGAATCGCCGCCTTCTCCAGCAGCCTCTGCGTGAAGTACTTGTCCTGGTAATAGCGGATCTTGTCGCACTTCACCGGGTGGGGAAGGCCCTCGTAGAGGAAGACCTCGGTGTCCGGTCCCATGGCCTTGAGCTCCTGAGGCAGCATCAGGGCTCGGCGCTCTTCTGACTCACTGCGGCTGGTCTCTCTGCCGCGGGTCACGTTTTGCTTGCGCACGGTCGTGTAGCCCAGCATGTCCGAATAGTCGTTGGCGTCCTGCTGCTCGCGCGGTGCGTAGATGATCTGCAGCGCGTGATTGGTGATCAGGGTGCGTGCCACTTCCTTGCCATAGGTGGCATCGAGTTGGGCCATGCTCTGGATGATGGGCAACAACCGCAGGTTGTAGCCGGCCATGTAGCTCACGGCATTGGCAATGATGTCCACCTTGCCGATGCTGGTGAATTCGTCCATCAGCAGCAGGCATTGGTGCTTGAGTGCCTTGTTGTTCTGCGGCAGCTCCTTGGTGTTCACGTTGATGAGCTGACTGAAAAACAGGTTGACGATCAACCTGCTCTCGGCGAGCTTGTTGGGCTGGATGCCGATGTAGATGGTCATCTTTTTCTTGCGCACGTCGGTGAGCAGAAAGTCGTCGGCGCTGGTGGCTGCGTCGAGCACCGGGTTGATCCAGGCGTTGAGTGGTTCCTTGAAGGTGCCGAGGATCGAGGCAAAGGTTTCTGCCGCCTGGGACAGCAGGTTCGAGAATGCCGATTGCGCGTTGCCGCTCAGGAATGGCGACGCTGCCAATTCCTCATACGACTTGCGCAGGTCCGTGCCGTTGCCGGACGACAGTTGATAGATCTGCCCAAGGGTGCGCGCAGTGCGGACCTGCTCTGGAAGTCCGTGCTTGCCATCGTTTTCCCATTTCTCGAACAGATATAGCGAGAAGGCCATGAAGGCGTTGCGTGCCTGGCTGACCCAGAACTTCTGGTCGGCTGCGCCGGCCGGATACAGCATGGCCGCAATGCTCATCAGGTCGGACACCCGAAAGGCCGGGTCCGTAGAGACATACGTGAGCGGGTTCCAGCGATGCGTCTTTCGATCTTCCGCGAAGGGATTGAAGAGATAGACCTCTTGGCCTTGTTGCGCGCGCCATCCGCTGGTGAGTTCGTAGTTCTCCTGCTTGATGTCGAGCACCACGATCGATTCGCCGTACTCCAGCAGATTGGGGATGACGATGCCCACGCCTTTGCCCGAGCGTGTCGGGGCCGCAAGAATGACGAATTGCTGGCCCGGGAGGCGAACCAGCTTGCCGCCGAACTTGCCCACCAGAATTCCGTTGGTGGCGGGCTTGAACATGCCGAGCCGCCCCAGGTCGGTGCCAGTGCCGAAACGGGCATCACCGTGGATCGAAGGGGCCTTGGTCCTGGCGAGCAGCGCCAACAGGCCCAGCCAGAGCAACAGGGGGGCGCCAAGGCCGATGTACCCAGCCAGATGGATTTGCTGCGAGTAGGCGTGGTAGGCGGGCAGCTCCAGCGCTTGCCAATAACTTGGGTAGGTGTTCCATGCCAGCGTTCGCGTATCGAGTTTGAGCAGAAAAAGGGCGAGCCACCCCGACAGGTAAAGCCCTGCCGGAAGCGCCGCAAGGAGGGTCAGGGCTGCGCCAGCCCACTTGGCCTTGGTCATTGATTCCGACTCAGTGCTTGAATGGCGCTTCAGTTCCGTCGCCAGGACCCTTCCACTCCCCGCTGTTGACGGCCTGTGGGCAGATCGTCAAGTACTGATTCAGGGAATCACGATCCTCCTGCTTCCACTTCCTTCCGTAGTAGTTGGGCTCTTTGCACATCCACGTGTACGTCCAGGCACCGGTGTAGGGCGCAACAGGCACCCAGCACATTTCAGCAACGGTTTGTTTGTAGCCGTAGCGGCAAAAAACGAAGGGGTCGTTGCTTCGATATCGAAGCTCTTGTGCGCTCACGGTCAATGTTGAGACGAGTAAGAGCGAAGCGACGACTCGTGGAGTTTTCATGATTGGCTGTTCCCTGACTGGTTGTTATATGAGTGCAATGAGACGCGATTGGTCCCGCAGGTGAAGATGCGGAAGCCCGGCACGGCGACTCGGAGTGATTACCCGCGGCCGCCACGTTCTCGGCGCTGATGGAGCCGTTGAGCCCTGCGCCCTCGATGGCGGTCATCGCCACTGCGGTGAGGGCGAGGTTTTGTCGATCATCTTGTCTGGCGCTTCGTTGTTGCTGTGACGAGGCCATTGATGCCCGAGGCCATGGTGTCGGTGAAGAAGGTCTGGATGTTGGAGCCGCCCAGGGCCATCGTGGAGGCGGCGATCAGGATGAGGGTGGTGCGACTGGCATTGACCACCAAGCCCATCATCGGCTCGCGCGACTGGCCGGTGAGGATGCGAAAGCCCTGCACCATGATCCAGGCTGTGAAGAGCACAAGGGCGATGGCCGCGACTGCCGTCATGGCGATCGCGCTGGCCATGGCCATGCGCAGCACACCGACGAACAGCGCCATCAGCGACTGGATCACGGCGACGAGACCGTGCATGCGCGAAGTATTCATGGTCGGTGAAAGACGATGGTTCTCATGAACACGAAGTGCTGACGCGCGGATTCAACTCAAGCCAGAGCCGGCCCGGTTTGCGTCTGAACCGGCCGATTCACCTGCTGCTGGGACTGCTGGTTCTGCTGCAGGTTGTGCGCCTCGGCGAAGGCTTGCGAGCTTTGCGCAAGGGGCGTGTTCAGCGCCACCACCGTCTGCACATCGATCACCTTGGAATGCGCGGCGCCCGGCGTACCCTGCACCGCAATGAGCTTGTCGCCGTTGTCGCTCACGGCGACAAGATCGATCTGCCTGAACCTGGATTGGCAAGCCGCTGAAGCCAAGGTGCCGGCGGCATTGCAGGTGTATTGATCGGAGGGGATGCCGCGCTCGACGTTGATCTTCTCCAGCCCGGCCAAGGCCTGTTTGTAGAACCCGTTGCCAGGATGCTGGCCATCGTTCAACAGTGGCCAAGCAGCTGCGGGCGCTGCCATCGCCTGAGCCTCAAGCGTTTTCAACTGGGCCTCGATGGCCTTCAGCGTGCCCGGGCCTGCTACGCCATCTTCCCTGAGATCGTGATCGTGCTGAAAGGCTTTGACAGCATGTCGTGTGCCGGAGCCCATGTGCCCGTCGGCCGCAAGAGGCTTGCCATCGGCGCTCGTGTAGCCCAGCTGGCCGAGCTTGGTTTGAAGTTCGCGCACCGATTCGCTCGGAGTGCCTTGTCGGAGCGCGCTATGGTGGTCCGCCGCCTTTGGTAGCGCAACTTCCCCCTTGGCCAAGCCTGCCATTACCTCGGGAGTGAGTTTTCCTTTCCAATCGGCAAAGCGATCTTGCCGGTCCTTCAGGCCGTTGTCACCGTTGTTGATGGCTCGAGTGGCCGACGCGACATTTTCTCGGGCTGCTCCGTGGACGTTGGCCTTCCAGTATGCGACGGCAATCTTCGAGGCGTTGTCGGGTTCTGATGCCAGTTCGGGATGATTCACCAAGTCAAGCCCCAGAGCCTTGCCAGCCGCTGCGTATTGATCCTTGCCCGTAAGTTGGATATAGCCTCTGCCGTGGTACTTGTACCCGTCGCCCGGATCAGTGTTCCCCATTCGGCCACCGTACATCAGTTCGCCCAGGTGCTCGGGCTTTCCTTGCAAGGCTTCCAGGCGAGCTTCTTCGAGTTCCTTGCGGCCATTGCGAAAGGCCGAGCGGACTGGAATCTGATCGATGCCTTGCGTGTACTTAAAACCTTCGCTCAGACGTTTCAGATCAAGCGACTCATGCGTCACCTGCGCCATGTAGTTGGCCAATTCGGCAGGCGATGTGATCCCCGCCTTGTAGCCATCTAGAAGAACTTGGTTTTGTCGATCGTTGGACATGGTTGACTCCCTGTTGCGGTTCCCCCTCGTTGGAAGGAACTCAGTGCATCGCTGCTTGCGATTCGGACCTAATTCAATTTCACCTGAGGCAGTGAAGACGGGTCGAAGTCGTTCAACTTGATAGCCCCCAAAGTTTTTTCCGAGAGATTGATCTGCTTCTTGCGTCCAGTCGTTGTATCGCTGACGCCGCGCACGGCTTTGTGCAGAACCCAGGCTTTGACTTTTGGCGCGTACCTGAAGTGGAATTCATTCCACCAGTGCTCTCTGGACCCGCCTTCCGTGACCACAGTAAAACGACCGGGAGCCACACGTGAATAGCTGTAAGGATCCCCCGCAACGCCTCCGCATCGGGCGCATGGAACGATCTTGTCGTTCTGGGCCAGCGTTCGCAGCTTCCCGTGCGCATCGCGTGCCACCAGCAGCAATGTGCGCAAAGGGCCTTCTCCGGCACTTGGATCGCCGGCAGGGTGCTCGAGCACGACCAGCGCCGCGACGTTGCCCTGACCAGTGAGATCGCCAATCTGGGCATCCAGCAGCTTGGAGCCGTTAGTGGCCAGAACCTTCAGGTCATCTTTTGTGAGCGACTGGAGTGCTCCCGAGTCTTGTGGCAACGTCACCGGTGGTGCCGAGCCGCTGGCTTGGACGGACGATGCGTTCGACTCCGCCGCCATGCTCGGTGCGGAGAAACACGCCATCGAAGCCAGCGAAAGAATCAAGATTGATCGAAGAGAGAGCAAGCGAGCGTCATTCGACGCTCCAGTTGCTCTCACGTTGACTGTCTGCGGCGCACTGAGCGCAGGCCTTGGCGAACGATTTGTCATGTAAACACAATGTGGTGGTGAGGTGAGGTGCCGCTACCGAATTCGCACCGGCAGGCTGCAGGCGGAGTAGTAGACGTGGCAGTTACTGCGTCCAGCGTCACGACAGGTTTTCATGCCTGTCGTAATAGCTTGATCGGCTGTGGGACGGCTGGATACGTTGTAGCCACCATCGCCGACAACAACCGCGGCACACTGGTTGTCATACGCGGCGTCAACCTTGCAATCCACGCCCCCTTTTGCCCGGCAATCTTGCATAGCTATTTGTGAGGCTTCTCGCTCGCTGCGCTTGTCGGTGACGACACCCATAGCGCCTCTAGGTCCGTCCGTCGCGATCGCACCCCACCGACGCTCCCACTGCTCAACAGGCTGCTGGAGTGCTTGTTGCGGCGAGCGATAGTTAGGGTCAGGCAGGCAATAGGTGTTGGTTGGGTTGGAAATCAGATAGGAGCCCGGTGGACAGTTTGCATACGCCCCGAAGCTCACGAACATACCCAACAACAACCACAGGTTGCATGCCAGCGTCCTCATTACGCCTCTCCATCCACCTTGAGTGCCTTTGGTGGCGGCGGGACGGATGCGGCTCTGATTTCGTCGGCAGGGGGTTGTGCGGACGTGCGGTTCAGGCTGCCACCGAGTGGGCCGCTGCCTGTCCGATCCGAGCCATTTGCTTGTGTCGTCGGTTGAGCCGCCGGCTGATACCCCGCCTGCCCCGGCATCCCCGAAGCATTGGCCTGTGCCCCCGCACCAGCCGAAACCTGCGACACGCTGGAGAAACTCCCCATCGTTCCCCCAAAGAACGCCGCCGCCATCGGCGGCGCAGAGATCAGCAACGTCGTCATCAACAACCCGATGTCCCCTTGCTGCATCGCCTGATTCGTCAGCCCCGCACTGCCTGCAACCCCC
>NZ_JBPJZU010000004.1:0-417691 GCF_051216635.1 Variovorax sucrosi
CCCGATCGGCGCCAGCGGCGCGCGCATCATGGTCACGCTCATGCATGCGCTGCAATCGCGCGGCCAGAAGCGCGGCGTCGCGACGCTGTGCATCGGCGGCGGCGAAGGCACGGCCGTAGGCATCGAATTGCTCTAGCACCAGCCGGCCTCGCTGACCGCAGCAGGTGCGGTCAGCGAAGACAAGCTGCTTGGGGATCGATGCTAAGACGCCGTGCAGGCAAAGCTGCCGGCAGCACTCGGATCGCCACCGATATACCGAGGGTAGGCCGGATAACGGCAGACCGGGCGGTTGATCGGTTTTACGCCTTCAGGGACTGTCCATTGCGTCGCAGTGATGGTGCTGTCCGATGGCTTCGTACCCTTCTCGATCCATTCGAACATCGGGCCCACCAGATCGACCTTGTCCGCCCCCGTACCACCGGAACAGTGTTGCACCCCCGGCGCGGTGTAGTACTCCATGAACTCGTCGGTAGCGGCTTGGCCACCGCTTTTCTGAACGACGTTTTGATAGTAGTTGGTGGCGTTGTTGGCCGTGATCAGCCAATCCGTCAGCCCGGTCCAAAGGATCAGCTTTCCGCCGCGCGCCTTGAAGCGACTGAGATCCGGATCCACCGCATCGATGATGGAAACGAGTTGATCTATCCGGCTGGTGTAGGCGGTCGGGTCGAGGGTGAGCCAGTCCACGGTCGGGTCACGTGCAACCATGTACTTGATGTATCCCTCGCCGAGTTCCTTCAACGGGACCATATTGGCGGGGCCCCAGCCCTCTGCTTCGCCACCCGGTGGAAAGCCTGGCCAGGTGTAGCGCCCGTTCGCGACGTCCGTTGGCGCGTAGAAGGCCTGGGCGCTTTTGACCTGTGCAGGCGTCAGGCACGCATCGGATTCGGTCCCGGTGCACGCGAGTTCGACAGGGCTGAAACTGCAAGCCTGCGGGCGGCCGATGATGTTGTCCTTGATTCCGTCGAGGCCATCGCACTTGGCCAGCACGGCATCGGAGATCGTCTTTATCTTCGCCGTGCTCAAGGCGGCTCCCGGCTCGGCAAGTCGCTTTGCAAGTTGCTGATAGTGAAGAAACTGCGGCGTGTAGGCATTGGCCGGCGCCCGCGATATCACGCCATCGAAAAGATCGGGATAACGCTGGGCCTCGATCAAGCCTTGGCGCCCTCCGCCTGAACAGCCTTCGTAGACCAGTTTGGTGCTCGGGAACGCACTGTCGTAGCGTTCGCGGAGTATTGCCTTGGCAGCCGCCAGAACCCGAGGCACGGCGCGATTTCCATAGTCGGCCAGCATGTCCTCGTCCAGCGCGAATGAGGCATCACCAGGTCTGTTGTGCCCATGATTCGTCGCGATGGTGGCGTAGCCGAGCTTTGCGAGGTTCGGACTTCCAACGGTACTCACCGCAGGATCGCTCAGGAATGCGACGTCCAGATAGCCATCGAAACCACCACCGCCCCTGAAGACCGTACGCTTGTTCCATTCGGTCGGCATGCGAACATCGAAGTCCAGGTCTTTCGGCATCTCGCCACGCACTTTGCAATGCTCCAGAGATGAGTCACTCGCCGGCACCAACTCCGCACGGGTCACCGTTGCGCCTTCGTATGTGCGGCCAAGGAAGGCATCGCACTTGCTCTTGGCAGAAGCTTGTGGCTCGGGTCCTCGATCATCGTGACCTCCTCCACAACCGGCCAGCGCAAGCACGACCAAGAGCGAGGCTGTCGAAACCAGAGCGGTGCTTTTCGCGTGATTTTGCGGCGCGCACAGAGGAGCGGATCGCAATGATCCAGGGGTAAGGGCATGTCTCATCTCTTTCTCCTGAGGTGTTTCCCTCAACCAATGCAGTTGGGGTTTGGAGAACTTAGGCATCGTCCCGATGAGCAAATGTCCACCTCATGACATTCGAGGGTTTGACCTACTCGGTGTGCTTCCACTCCCGGGGCGACAGGCCGCTTTGCGCCTTGAAGGCGCGCGACAGCGCGGCTTCGCTCCCATAGCCGACCTCCTGCGCAATGAGCTTGAGCGGGCGCCCTTGACGCAACGCCTGCTGGGCGAGGCCGACGCGCCAGCGCTGCAGGTAGACCCCCGGCGTGCATCCCACGGTGTCGCGGAACTGGGTGGCGAAAACGCTGCGCGACATGCCCGCCTCCGCAGCGAGAGCGTCGAGCGTCCATTCGAGCGCCGGTCGCTCGTGCATGGCCACGACGGCGTTGCGCAACCGCGGGTGCGAAAGCCCTGCGAGCAGGCCCGAGCGGGTTTGCCCCTTCTCCATCAGGTGCCTGAGCACCTGGATGAGCACGACGTCGAACAGGCGGTTCAGCAGCACCTGCTTGCCGCAGCGCTGCGCGAAGGCTTCGTCGAACAGCAGCTCCAGAATGCCCTCGGTGCCGTCGATCTCCTCCAGCGGCAGACAGACGAACGCCGGCAGTGCGGCAAGGATCGGGTTCGCGGCACCACCTTCGAATTGCAAGTGCGCGCAGGCAAAGTCGGCGCCGTGCGCAGCGTCGGTGATGAACCTGTGCGCCATCGGCCGCGGGTACAGCAGAAGGCTCGGCCGCCCGATGCGCAGCACCTCCGCGCCGCCGTGGCTGACGCCCACCTCGCCGCGGCGCACCAAGTGCAGCTGGCCGGTCGCGCCCTCCTCGCCCAGGTCGTTGATTCCGCACAGCACGCCGGTATGAAACACCCGCGCGGTGACGGAGAAGTGCGTCAGCAAGGCTTCGAGTCGATCGGACAAGAAATACTCCAAGTCAAGTTATCAAGACGTTTTATCACCGATCGTTTCACCACACGCCTAAAGTTCGTTCTGTCGATTCCGACTCGAAATCTCAACCCGCATCAAGGAAGAAACATGAACGCCGTTACCCGCATCTTTGCCGTGGCCGCTCTCGCTGTTGCCGCCAACGCCGTGTTCGCCGCCGACCAGTCGGCCGTTCGCCAGCCGGCACCGGCGGTTGCCAAGACCGCCAGCTACATCACCACCAAGGACGGCGTGCAGCTCTACTACAAGGACTGGGGCCCGAGGAACGGTCCGGTCGTCACCTTCAGCCACGGCTGGCCGCTGAGCTCGGACAGCTGGGAATCCCAGATGATCTTCCTGGCTTCCAAAGGCTATCGCGTGATTGCGCATGACCGCCGTGGCCATGGCCGCTCGAGCCAGCCCTGGGAAGGCAACGACATGGACCACTACGCCGACGATCTGGCCACCGTGATCAACACGCTCGGCGTGAAGGACGTCACGCTGGTCGGCTTCTCTACCGGCGGCGGCGAGGTGGCGCGCTACATCGGCCGCTATGGCACCAACCGCGTCAAGAAGGCGGCCCTGGTCAGCGCGGTTCCGCCGTTGATGCTGAAGACCGACAAGAACCCGGGCGGCCTCCCGATCGAGGTGTTCGACGGCATCCGCAAGGGCGAGTTGGAGAACCGCTCGCAGCTATATCTCGACATTGCCTCAGGCCCGTTCTTCGGCTTCAACCGGCCGGGCGCGAAGGTCTCGCAGGGCGCCATCCAGTCGTTCTGGGCGCAGGGCATGCAGGGCGGCCACAAGAGCACCTACGACTCGATCGCGGCGTTCTCGGCCACCGACTTCACCGAAGACCTGAAGCGCTTCGACGTGCCGACCCTCGTCGTGCACGGTGACGACGACCAGATCGTGCCGATCGACGCATCGGGCCGGGCTTCCGCCAAGCTGATCAAGAACGCCAAGCTGATCGTCTATGCAGGCGCACCGCATGGCCTTGCCGACACGCACAAGGATCGACTCAACAACGACCTGCTGGCATTCATCAGGGAATAAGCGGGCTCCAGGTCGCGGCTTCCAAGGCACCACCGGCCTCCTGGCGCATGGCGATCACTCGCCAGGAGGCCGCCGAGCGTTTTGATGCGTAAGCTGAGGCTGGGCGGTGTCATGCGGGGCAAGGTCGTGCTGCACGATCCTCTCAGGAGTGGAAGCCTCCTCAAAACACGGGGCGATTCAATCAGTCCACTGCGCATTCCAGCGAGAAGAGAGGCACGTCGGCTCGTCGGCTGAGCCACACCCCGCCGCCCAAGCCCTTGAACTCCCTCGACAACCCGCGGCGGTACATGTCGTCGCGGTGTCGAAAGAGAAGCGGGTCGGTCAGGTCTTCGTCCACGATGTCATTTTCGTAGTCCTCGAGCGTCACTGCCTCGACGTAGAGCGCGCCATGGCTTAACGCCCCAAGGTTGCGCAGGGCGCGCTTCAGGTCGGCAGGACTCAAATAGGCCAGAACGCCCTGGCAGATGACAAAGTCGAATGGTTCCTTGGCCTGGTAGTCCACGACCGAGCCACGCTCCCAGCCGTAGCGACTGCACAGGTATTCGCTGACTTCGACGCCTTGATAGCTCGCCTGCGGAAAGTGTCGGGCAACGATGTCGCGCCACAGCCCGACGCCACAACCGACGTCCAGAACTCGACGCACGGGGACGCGCAAGTACTTGAGGTAGGCGCTTACAAAGGCGCCCAGCCGTTCGACATGCTGCAGGTCAGCCACTTTGGTCTTCTTGTCGAAGTAGTAACGCGCGTAGTACGACTCATCGAAGGTGGCGGCATGAACAGATTCCATGCGTGAATCCTACCCGTACGCGCCTTCTCTCCATGTGATTCCAGACGGCCCGTGCCTGAGCGGGTCAAGGATCAAGGCCGGTTTCTGGCCGAATGTAGCCGGTGAACGGCCGCACTCCTTGAGCCCCTCTTCGATCGCCCCGGATCGCGTCGATCCGCTATCGGGTGCCGGCAGGCAGGCACGCCGCCAACTGGCGCGCGGTTCGCGCGCTGGCGCCTTTGCCGGTGACGGCCAGCGCCGGGGGGTGGACCAGCATCCGCTCGAAGACCGCCCGCACTTCTTCCGCGCCGATGTCGTCGATCATCGCAATCGCTTCGGCCATCGGCGTCACGGTCCCGCTGGCGAAGAGCTCTTCGACGGCCTGCTCCATCGTTGCGTAGGTCCGCTCGGCTGCGCGCACGCGGGACACGGTCAGCTGGTTCTTCGCCCGCTCCAGGTGCACCGGATCGATGGTGGTGGCCTGCGCGCGCAGCAGATCGCCCGTGGCCGTCACCAGGGCGTCGAGCTTGTCCGGGGTGGTGACCGCATGCACGATGAAGTTGGCCCAGACGTCGCCGCTGTCGATCGTCGAATGGGCCGTGTAGGCCAGGCCGAGTTGCTCCCGGACCGTGTCGACCAGGGGCGCCGACATCCCGCCTCCGAACAGGTTGGCCGCCAGCGAAGCCGCAAGGCGCCAGCGCTGCTGCGGCATCTCCTCTGGCTGCACAGGCGCCAGCGGGTAGGCGATATTCAGGAACACCTGGGACACCTGCGTGAAGCGCCGGGCCAAGGCTTGACCGACATACTTCGCTGGCGCTGGCGCGCGCAATACGGGCAGGTCGGCCGACGCGGGCATCGCTTCAAAGAGTTCCCCGGCGAGCGCTACCCACGGTTCGACGTCGAAATTCCCCGCCGCAGCGATGATGGTCTTTTCCGCGACGTAGTGGGACTGCACGTGGCGCACCAGGTCGTGCCGGGTGAAGCCTTCGATGTTCCCGACGGTGCCGATCACCGGCATGCCCATGGGGTCGTCGCCCCAGATGGCGCGGTCGAGCAATTCACTGGAACTGTCCTCCGGGTCCTCGTCGTACTCGATGGCCTCCTGGCGAATCACGTCCAGCTCGCGCTGCAATTCGATCTCGGGAAATGTGCTGTTCAGGACGATATCGGCCGTCATGCGCGTCAGATGCTCTGCATGCCTGCCCAGGCCGGTCATGAAGTAGCCGGTGGTGTCCTTGCCGGTGAACGCGTTGACATCCGCACCCAGCCGCTCCGCATCGAGGTTAATGGCCTGCACCGAGCGGGTCGCGGTCCCCTTGAACGCCATGTGCTCCAGGACATGGCCGATGCCGTTGGTGCCCGGCGTCTCGTCGCGGGAACCGACGCGCAGGAACACGCCCACACTGGCGCTCTGCACATGGGGCATGGGAATGGCGAGCAGCCTCACCCCGTTCGGAAGCGTGCGAAGGGTGATGGAGGTGCGCTCCGCCGGCAGCCGGACCATGGCTCAGCGGCCTTCCGGCTGTTGCAGCCTGACGCCGATGCCGTAAAGGGCAAGGAGGCCCAGCACGTGCCCGATGGCGACGCCGGGCTCACCCGCTTCGATGCGGCCGATGGTTTGGACGTGCACGCCCAGGCGCGCGGCCGCGGTGGCCTGGCCTTCGCCTGCAGTCGATCGGGCCAGCCTTGCCGCTGCGCCCAACTCGCGGATGGAATGCAAGGCGTCGTCGCCGATGTCTGCCGAGATGCGCTTGCCTTGGGTCATCTCTGCATTGTCGCTTCGCCCGTCATATCAGATCGTAGAATGAGAATCGTTCACTACGATTTCAGGGGTTCGATTCATCCTGGAAGCCCTTCGTGCCCACTGTCGACCGCTCATTTCCCACAGAGCTTCACGCCCTTTACAGCCATCACCATGGCTGGCTGTACACGTGGCTGCGCAAGAAGCTTCGAAACGGTTGCGACGCGGCCGACCTGGCACAGGACACATTCGTCCGTGTTCTGGTCGGCCAGAAGTTCTCGGCGCTGCAGAGCGAACCGCGCGCGCTGCTGACACACATCGCCAAGGGTCTCGTCATCGACCACTGGCGTCGTCAGGACGTGGAGCGCGCCTATCTCGACAGCCTGGCGGCGATGCCCGCGAATGTGGTTCCATCGCCCGAGACCTGCCTGCTGATTCTCGAGGCCCTGCAGCGCATCGAAGTCATGCTGCGCGAACTGCCGGAGAAGACGCGCGACATCTTCCTCCAGGCCCAGTTCGACGGCATGGGCTACGCCGATATCGCGAAGCTGCACAACACATCGCTGATCACTGTGAAGCGCCACATGCGCAAAGCCTTCGCCGCCTGCCTGGCGGCGGCATGAACCGATGAGCGATGGCCCCTTGCCCACGGTAGATGGTGCCGGCGCCCGCGAGTTGCTCGAGGAAGCGGCCGACTGGATGGTCCGGTTCAAATCCGGCAGCATGACGGAGCGCTCGCTGCACCAGTTCGAGCGATGGCGCACCGGCAGCGCCGCGCACGTCGAGGCCTGGCGGCGCGCCGAACGGGTCCTTGGAGCCTTCGACATCGTGCCCGAGGCAATCGGCAGCGAGACCATGAAGCGACTGGCCAAACCGGGACGCCGTCAGGCCCTGCGCGCGCTGGGCATCGTGACGGTCGCCGCCCCTGTCGCCTGGTTGGCGTGGCGCGATCCGGTCGCCAGCACCTGGATCGCGAGTTGGAATGCAGACCTGCGCAGCACAGCGGGGGAGCAGAGGACAATCACGCTGCAAGACGGTACCCGACTCGTCCTCAACACCGCCAGCGCCGTCGACGTCGCGTTCAGCCTCACCGAACGCCGGCTGCATCTGCGCCAAGGCGAGATTCTCGTCACGACGTCGCACGAAGACCCTTCGCCAATCGATCGCCCCTTCATCGTGCAGACCGCGCAAGGCGACGTGCGGGCGCTGGGCACACGCTTCTCGGTTCGCGCGGAAGAGGAAAGCACCCGCGTCGCGCTGTTCGAAGGCGCGTTGCATATCCAGGCGGCACAGACCGGGCAGTCGCTGATGCTGCGCGCTGGCGAGCAGACGCTGTTCAGCGCCACGGCCATCGAAGCGCCGCAGGCCGCACCACCGACCGCCTCGCTCTGGGAGCAGGGAATGCTTGTCGCCAACGACATGAGGCTGAGCACGTTCGCGGCGGAGCTGGGCCGCTACCGCGCGGGCGTGCTGCGCTGTCACCCCGATGCGGCGAACCTGCGCGTCTCGGGCGCCTTCCCGCTCAAGGACACGGACGCAAGCCTGCAACTGCTGCAGAAGACCTTGCCGGTGCGCATCTCGACCATGACGCGCTATTGGGTCGTGATCGAGCCGCGCTGAATATTCTTTGCAGAGGGGTGATACCTTTTTCCGTTTCGTACGGTGTACCGAATGAAAGCGCCTCAGTGCGCCAGCCATGCGTTCATCTGCGAAAGGACTCTCTTGATGGTCTCCGGCCTTTTTGCTCGTTCGACCGAGCTTGTCCCCCGTCATCCGCGCATCGTCGTTCCTGCCCGCCTCCGGCCAATGGGCGTCGCGCGCTCCATGCGCTGGACGCTGGCTGGCCTCGGCCTTGCCCTGGTCGCGCCGCTCACGGTCGTTCACGCCGCGGAGCCGGCCGCCACCGAGTCGCGGCGCGCCTATGCGATCGAGCCCGGCCCGCTCGGCAACGCACTGGCGCAGTTCGCAGGCATCGCGGGCGTTCCGCTGTCCTTCGATCCGACGCCGCTGGCGGCCATCCGCAGCCCGGGTCTGCGCGGCAGCTTCACCGTGCAGGATGGCTTCGCCCGGCTGCTGCGTGACTCGGGCTACCAGCTGCTCGACGCCGGCAACGGCGGCTTTTCGCTGCGGCCCTTGCCCGTGGTGAAGGGCGCGGATTCGGCCACACTGCCGACCGTCACCGTCACGGCGACCGAGCCACTGCCCAGCGAGTTGCCCCGCGCCTATGCGGGGGGCCAGATGGCGCGTGGCAGCCGACTGGGCCTGCTGGGCAACGCGGACACCATGAGCTCCCCGTTCAGCACCAGCAGCTTCACCTCGGAGGCCATGACGAACCGGCAGGCGGCGACGCTGCCCGAAGTGCTCAACAAGGACTCGTCTGTGCGCTTCACCGGCCAGCTCGGCGGCGTCACGGACTCCTTCTACATCCGCGGCCTGCCGATCGGCGAGGGCAACCTCAGCGAAGTGGCCTTCGACGGCGTGTACGGCGTGGCGCCCAACTACCATGTGTTCACCGAATACGCGGAACGCGTCGAGGTGGTCAAGGGGCCGGCCGCCCTGCTCTACGGCATGTCGCCCAACGGCGGCGTGGGCGGCGTCATCAACATCGTGCCCAAGCGGGCATTGCCCGAAGATCTGAGCCGGGTCTCGCTCGACTATGGCAGCGGCTCGCAGCTCGGCGAGCACGTCGACCTGAGTCGACGCTTCGGCGCCGACCGCGAATGGGGCGTCCGTTTCAACGGCGTGCACCGCGAAGGCGACACACCGCTGGACAACCAGAAGTCGCGCACCGACATCGGCGCCCTGTCGCTCGACTACCAGGGCGAACGCCTGCGGGCATCGCTCGACTTCCTGTCGCAAACCGAGAAAGTCGATGCGCCCACGCGCCCCTTCCTCGTGGCGGCGGGCCTCCAGGTGCCAGATGCGCCCGACGGCCGGCGCAACATCTCGCAGCCCTGGGGCTGGTGGAAATCGGACGGCCAGTCGACGCTGCTGCGCACCGAGTACGACCTGAACGACAAGGTCACGCTCTTCGCCAATGTCGGTGGCTCGACGGTCGACATCGCTCGCCTGTCCGACCAGACGCCCACGCTGCTCAACGGCTCCGGCCTGACGACCTCCACACCCACCCACTACAAGTTCAAGGTGGACCGGCACACCGTCGATGCGGGCTTGCGCGGGCACTTCGAAACCGGCGCGATCAAGCATGCTGTGAGCCTTCAGGTCAGCAGCTACGAGGACCGGATCGCGCAGGCCAACAACACGGGCACCGCGATGCTGACCAACATCTACGCACCGATCGACCGGCCCGCCCAAAATATCGCCGAGCCGCTGCGCACGCCGAAGGTGTCGGCCTCGCGCCTGTCGGGCGTGGCGCTGGCCGATACGCTCAGCGCCTTCGACGACGGCCTGCAGTTCACGCTCGGCCTGCGCCACCAGCAGGTCGAATCGAACAACTACAGCGCAAGCACCGGTGCTGTGACCGCCCGCTACGACCAGAGCGCGGTCACGCCAATGGCCGGCGTCGTCTACAAGCCATCGCAGGGCGTGTCGATCTACGCCAACTACATCGAGGGCCTGAGCAAGGGCGACACCGCCCCCACCACGGCGTCGAACGCGGGGGAGATCTTCTCGCCCTACAGGTCGAAACAGCACGAGATCGGTGTGAAGTTCGACCTCGGGAGCACGCTGGCGACGGTGAGCGCGTTCCAGGTCACCAAGCCCAGCGGTCAACTCACCGGCACGGTCTATGCGGCCGATAGCGAACAGCGCAATCGCGGGCTCGAGTTCAACGTGTTCGGTGAACCCGTGAAGGGCCTGCGCCTGACCGGCGGCCTCACGCTGCTCGACGGCAAGCTCACCCGTACCAACAGCAGCACCACGCTGGGCAACCGACCGGTAGGCGTTCCCACGGCGATGGCCAACCTCGGTGCCGACTGGGATGTTCCGGGTATCGCCGGCCTCGCAATCAGTGGCAGTCTCATCTACACGGGCAGGGAATACGTCAACCAGGCCAACACCCAGTCGATACCCGCCTGGACCACGCTCGACCTCGGCGCGCGCTACACAACCCGAGTCGCCGGGCGCACCACCACCTTCCGAGGCACGCTGGCGAACGCCACCAACCGGGCCTACTGGTCGGGCGTCGCGTCGTACGGCACGATCTCGCAAGGCATTCCGCGCACCTTCGTGCTGTCCGCTTCCGTGGACTTCTAGGCCGTCGGCACGCGAGCTTTCCTAGACGCTTGCCCTACGCGCGCATCGTGCGCCCGGAGGGCGCTCGGCGGCTGCATACCTCTTGACGCTCACACCTCGTCCGGCTGGTAGCAACGATTCATCGGGGCGCCACGAACAAGGTTTCGATTTCAACGGCGGCAGCGGCGATGCGGGACTGCTGGCTCCGCAGGTACTCAGGCGACGAATACCGCGTACTCGTTCCCGAGAGTGAAAGCGCGCCGAGCAACTTGCCTCTCGCATCGAAGACCGGCACAGCGACCGCCGCAAGCTCAGGATCGCGCTCTCCAAGACTTGTCTGCACGACGTCCGTACCGTCGGCGGGCCGACCTCCTTCGTATTGCCTCAACACCCGCCCTCCAGCGCCACGCTCGGTGGGCAAGACGTCGCCGACCTTCAAGGTGTGTCCGACTGCGCGGCGCCCGGCTGCAACTGCCACGCACAACCGCAAATCACCGTGGCCCACAAAGAAGCTCGCTGTCTCTCCCGATTCCCTGGCGATCCGGTCGATGACTGGTTGCACGACCGCTGCGATCCCATGGGTCGTGTCGCCCGTGGCCTCGAGAACAGCCGTCGCCGGGCCTAGGCGATAGCGCTCATCGGAGTCCTTTACCGCAAACGAATACCGCATCAAGGAGCGCAGCAGCCTCGATGCCGTGGCTTTGTCGAGCTGGGTTGCCCGGGCCAGATCGCTGAGCTTCTGGCCTTCGTCTTTGCGCAGCGCCATCAAGAGCCGGAGTCCGCGTTCGAGCGCGTTGACGCCAAGGCCCTTTGCAGAGGTCGCCAAGGGGGTACTTACGTTGATTGACATGAGGAATTGCGAACCCTATAGTTTCATCTAGTGATTATATAGGCTCATCAGATGAAACATCAAGAAGATGCGAACCATGCGGAGTTGCCGCTGGCCGGCGTGAAAGTCCTGGACTTCGGTCACACCGTGATGGCCCCCACCTGCGGGCTCATCCTGGCGGACTTGGGCGCCACGGTCGTGCGTATCGAGCGCGTCGAAGGCGATCCCACGCGCAGCCTCACGGGTTTCGGGTCGGGCTTCTTCGGCTACCTCAACAGAAACAAGGAAAGCGTGGCGGTCGATCTGAAGAATCCGCAGTCACGGCCCATTCTGGAGAACGCCATCCGGTGGGCCGACGTCCTGATCGAGAACTTCGGACCCGAGGTCATGACGCGCCTGGGCTATGGCCATACCGCTGCGAGCAAACTGAATGAGCGCTTGGTGTATTGCTCTTTGAAGGGCTTCTTGCCGGGCCCCTACGAAGCGCGTACGGCCCTCGATGAGGTCGTCCAGATGATGGGTGGCTTGGCGTACATGACCGGCCCGGCCGGGCGCCCGATCCGCGCCGGTGCATCGATCGTCGACATGACGGGTGGCATGTTCGGCGTCATCGGCATCATGGCCGCCTTGCGTGCACGCGAGCAGTCCGGGCGCGGCGCATTGGTCACCAGCGCACTGTACGAAACCACGGCATTCCTGGTCGGCCAGCACATGGCCATGGCGCAGTTGGGCGGCACTGAACTGGTACCCATGCCCGACAGAACGCAGGCCTGGGGCGTGTATGACCTGTGCCGATGTTCCGATGGCCAGATGTTCATCGGCCTCACGAGCGATGCGCAATGGCGCCGCTTTTGCAGCGAGTTCGGTTTCGACGAGCTGCGAGACGACCCGCAGCTGGCGACCAACACAGCTCGAACGACGGCTCGCAGCTGGATGCTGCCTCGCTTGAACGAAGCGTTGTCGGCGTTCTCGATGGCAGAAGTGGAGGCGCACTGCCTTCGCGCCCAAGTCCCGTTCGGGCCTGTGCGCACGCCCCTCGACCTGCTCGACGACGAACACCTCGGCGCCAACGGCTCTTTACTGGACGTCTGGGTGGAAGACAAGCATGCAGCCCTCCCGGCCATGCCGTTCCGCATCAACGAACAAAAGCCCGCCGTTCGCCTGCAACCGCAGAGCGTCGGCGCACAGACGGCCAAGTACCTCGAGGCTTGGGGGATGTCGGCGACGGATTCACGCGGTCTCTTCGAATCCGGCGCTGTCGCCGGCCCGCACTGACGGCGCAAGGATGCATCGTGCTGCGATGCAGGCAGCCAGACAACAAGATCGCTTTCGCGACACATTAACCACACGGAGACAACATGAGCCCCATGAACAGACGAACGAGCATTACTGCGCTTGCAGGACTTCTCGCCACATTCGGTCCGGCCTACGCGGCCGACGCCTATCCCAGCAAGCCCATCCGGATGATCACGCCGAACTCAGCCGGCTCCGGCGCGGACAACATGACGCGGCGTTTGGCCGACCAGATGTCCAGGGCCCTGAAACAGCCGTTCGTCGTGGAGAACTTGCCGGGCGCCGGTGGCGTCGTGGGCACCGAGGCCCTGCTGCGGGCCCCTGCCGACGGGTACGCCATCGCGCTCATCAGTTCGAACTACGTTGTGTTTCCCCACGTCTACAAGAAGCTGTCCTTCGATGCGCTGAAGGACATCACGCCGATTGCAGGCGTGGCGTCATCGCCCATGGTTCTGGTCGCGCGTTCAGACCTGCCCGCCAACAATGTGGCTGAACTGAAGGCGCTGGCGTTGAAGCAGCCGAACAAGTTGACGCTGGGTTCATCTGGCAACGGAACGATTCTTCACCTCGCAGGGATGTTCATGCAGGACAAGGGGCAGTTCACGCTGCTCCACGTTCCCTACAAGGGCGTGGCCCCGGTTCTTCCCGATCTGGTCAGCGGCGTCGTCGACGTGGCCTTCATGTCGTATGCGGCCGTGGAGGGGCTGGTCCAGCAGGGGCGTCTCAAGGTGTTGGCGGTGTCCAGTGCCAAGCGCGCTCCGGCGCTGCCCAATGTGCCAACCCTGTCCGAAGCCATTCCCGGCTGCATCCTGGAAGCGTGGTACGCGGTGATCGGGCCCAAGGGAATGCCGGCCGACATCGTCCGCAAGCTCAACGAAACCATCAACACGACGCTGCGAAGCTCGGCCTTCCAGAATCAGATCGCGCCCGAAGGGGCGGCGATCGCACCCATGAGCCCGGATGAACTCAAGGCGTTCATGGCGTCCGAGTACGTCAAACACGGCGAGCTGGTGGCGCGCTCGGGTGCCGTCATCCAGTAACGGCGGGGCTGCCATGATGCCGCGCACGCTGTTCCAGAAGCTCTGGGACCAACATCACGTCGCCGACCTGCCGGGCGGCGAAGCGCTGGTCCACATCGACCGGCACCTCCTGTACGAGATCACGAGCCCGCAGGCTTTCGAGAGCTTGCGATCGGCCGGGCGCGCCGTGCGCAATCCGGAGCTGACCTGGGGCACCACCGACCACCTGATCTCGACCGATCGCGGACGGGGGGACGACACGGTCGAAGGCGGCCAAAAACTGATCCGGGCTTTCCGGAAGAGCACGAGCGAGCACGCGATACGGCATTTCGATGTGCACGATCCGCAGCAGGGCATCGTCCACGTCATCGCGCCCGAACTGGGCATCGCGCTTCCCGGCGTCACACTGGTCTGTGGTGACAGCCACACCGGCACCGTCGGCGCCCTGGGTGCGTGGGCCTGGGGCATCGGCACCTCGTCGGTCGAGCAGGTGCTTGCAACACAGACGCTGGCCGTGCGCAAACCCAAGACGATGCGCATCCGCGTCGATGGCACCTTGGGCACTGGCGTCACCGCCAAGGACCTCATCCTGTTTCTGATCGGTCAGATCGGCACGGCCGGTGCGACGGGGTACGCGTTGGAACTGGCGGGGCAGGCCATCTCGACCATGCCGATGGAAGGAAGATTCACCCTGTGCAACATGGGTGTCGAAGCGGGGGCCAGGACCACGTTGATTGCGCCGGACGACACCACGTTCGACTACGTCAGGGGACGCGAATACGCGCCTTCTGGCGATGTGTTCGCGTCGGCTGTTTCGCACTGGCGTCAACTCGCCAGCGACGAGGGTGCCACCTACGACGCCGAGTACCACTTCGACGCGCGCGCCGTTGCACCACAGGTCACGTGGGGCACCAGTCCGGAACAGGTCGCCGCGATCGATGCGGCTGTGCCTGACCCATCGCGCATCGTGGACAAGGAAGAGCGGGAGGCCGCGCAACGCGCCATCGACTACATGGGCATCCAACCGGGCGTGCCCTTACTGGGCTTGAAGATCGACAACGTCTTCATCGGCTCTTGCACCAACAGCCGCATTTCGGATCTGCATGCCGCTGCCTCGGTCGCACGAGGCCGGAAGGTCGCCGGCCATGTTCGGGCCATCGTGGTTCCCGGGTCCATGACCGTGAAGCGAGAGGCGGAAGCCCTCGGCCTGGACCGCATCTTCCTGGATGCGGGGTTCGAGTGGCGCGAGCCGGGATGCTCGATGTGCGCCGCCGTGAACAGCGATCGTGTTCCGACCGGGAAACGCTGCGTGTCGACCTCGAACCGCAATTTCGAGGGCCGCCAGGGACCCGGTGCGCGGACGCATCTCGCCAGCCCCGCCGTGGCAGCCGCAGCGGCCATCGCGGGCGAGCTGACAGATATTCGCAACCTCGGAGCAAGCTGATGGAACCGTTCATCCGACTGGAAGGCACTGCGGCGCCCTTGCCCAGAATCAACGTGGACACCGACGCCATCATCGCTGTCCAGCATGTCTACACGCTGTCGAAAGCCGGGTTGGGCCAGTATCTCTTCCATCGATGGCGCTATGACGAAGACGGCAGCGAGACGCAGGAATTCGTCTTGAACCGCACGCCTTTCCGGCATGCCTCGATTCTTGTGGCACGCGCGAACTTCGGTTGCGGCAGCTCTCGGGAGCACGCCGTATGGGCTCTCGCCGACTTCGGCTTTCGCAGCATCATCGCCCCGTCGTTCGCCTCCATCTTCTACGAGAACTGCATCAAGAACGGCATCCTGCCGGTGACGCTGCCCGAGGAGGCGGTGGAACGACTGTTGACCCTGCTGGAGCGAGACCTGGGCGAGCCGGTGACGGTTGATCTGCGCTCGTGCCAAGTGGTGTTTCCCGACCATTCGGTCCACGCCTTCGAGATGGACGAAGCACGCCGTGACACCTTGCTCCGGGGGTTGGATCCGATCACCGTCGCAGCGAGCCACGAGGAAGACATCGCCGCCTACCAACGCAGGGACCGACAGGCGCGTCCGTGGGTGTGGGCACATCGCATCGACTCGACGGAAAAGCACCCATGAATACACCGACCCCTGTGATCGTTCGCGAAGTCGGCTTGCGCGACGGCCTGCAAAGCATTGCCAGAACCCTTCCGACGGCGCAGAAAATCGAATGGCTGCAGGGCGCGTACGCTGCCGGGCTGCGCGAGATCGAGGTCGGCGCTTTCGTGCCGGCACGCCTGCTGCCCCAGTTGGCGGACACGGCTGACGTGGTGGCGTGCGCCAAGACGCTTCCGGGTCTGGTGACGTCTGTGCTGGTTCCCAACCTCAAGGGAGCGCAGGCGGCGCTGGACAGCGGTGCCGACGTCATGCTGCTGCCGCTGTCCGCGAGCCATGCACACAGCCTGGCCAACCTGCGCAAGACGCCCGACGAGGTGGTGGCGGAAATCGCCCGCATTCGCAGCCTGCGCGACAGCAGCGGATCGGCCTGCCTGATCGAGGTCGGCCTCAGCACGGCCTTTGGTTGCACCATCCAGGGCGCCGTCGCTGAAAGCGAGGTGCTGCGCCTGCTGCAGGCCGTGCTGGATGCCGGGGCAGACCGCGTCGGACTGGCCGACACCGTGGGCTATGCACAGCCGATACAGGTCAGGCGCTTGTTCGAGAAGGGGTTCGCCGTTGCCGGCGATCGCCTGAGCTGCGGCCATTTTCACGACACGCGGGGGCTGGGCCTGGCCAACGTGTTCGCCGCCTGGGAAGCCGGGGTCCACCGATTCGATGCCTGCACGGCGGGCATCGGCGGATGCCCCCATGCACCGGGCGCGAGCGGCAACGTGTCCACGGAAGACACGGCCTTCCTGTTTGCAAGCATGGACGTGCCGACGGGATTGAACTTTGACGCGCTCATCGCGCTGCGCGCCAGGGTGGCGCAGTGGCTGGAAGGTGAGACCCTTCACGGCGCCGTATGGCGCGCGGGCCTGCCCAGGACAATGCTGATTGGAGCGTAGAGCGCCGCCCTCCCCGTGCCAGGTTTGCGCCTCAGGCGGAGCTCACCTGGCCGGCGCGCAACATCCCCGCCAGGACACGATGCTTGGACTGCTCGATGTGCGCCATCATCTGCGCCAGTGCGCCGTCGCTGTCTCGAGCCGCAAGGGCATGCAGGAATTCGAGATGCTCCCGCATCGCGGGCACGACCTGGACCGGTCGCATGGAGTCGGCGTCATAGCGGATCAGACGCACGTGAAGACTGTTCACGCGATAGATCTCCGACAGGATCTCGTTGCCGATGGAATCGACCATCTGGTCGTGTAGCCCCCAGTCGACGGCCTGTGCGTCCTTTTCCAGATCCACATCCGGCTTCGGCTTCATTGCGCGCTTCAGAATGGCTTCGTGCTCCGCGATCAAGCGTGCGATCGTCTCGTTGCTTGCAACCTGTGCAAAGTGAAGCACGGCTTCGCGCTCCACCATCGCCCGGACCTGCCAGGCGTTGCGGATGAGCTTCATGTCGACAGAGGCGATCTGCAGCCCTCGCTGGGGCACGGTCCTGATGAGCCCGGCGGCCTCGAGACGGGGGATCAACTCCCGCACCGCAGCCAGCGGCATCGCGAGCATCTCCATGAGTTCGCGTTGCGAGACGAACTGCCCCGGCCGGATTCGCGCGTCGATGATCTGCTGGCGAAAGCCCTGGTAAGCGCGGCCACGCTGGTTGACCGGTTCGGAATCGACAAGGCGTGGCGCGGTTGATGTGAGGGATTCGGGTCGGTCAGCACGTACGGTCATGGCCCAGATGGTAAGGGGCCGAGCGCAACGCACGCTGCTGATCGCATGTCAGGGTTAACTCTGACGTTACACTAACATGTTAGTCCGTTTATAGTTGCAGCCGAGGCGACGTCGTCGCTTTTCGCCAATCACCGTACACGGAGAAATCTCTCATGGGTCTCGAACTCACCGGCGTCATCCCGCCTCTTGTCACGCCGTTCACCGCCGATGGCAGCATCGACGAAGCGGCATTGCGCAAGGTCATCCGTTTCAACCTGGACAAGAAGGTGCACGGGGTCTGCCCGGGCGGCAGCACCGGCGAGGGCCATACCCTCACGGTCGACGAATTCAAGCGCGTGATGGAGATCACCGCCGCCGAAGTCGCCGGTCAAGTGCCGATCGTCGCGGGCATCATTTCCAACAGCACCCGCGACGCCATCCACCGCGCCAAGGCGGTCTCGCACCTGTCGGTCGCGGCACTGCAGGTGACGCCGGTTCATTACCTGTTCAAGCCCGACGAGGAGGCAACCCACAACCACTTCAAGGCGCTCACCGAAGCGGTGGACATTCCTGTCGTGATCTACAACGTCGTGCCGTGGAACTACCTGAACCCGGCCCAGATGATCCGCCTCATGAAGGAGCTTCCGGGCGTGCAAGGCATCAAGCAAAGCCAGGGCGACCTGAAGCTCATGGCGGACCTGCTGCTGGGCGTGCCCGAGGGCTGCAAGGTGTTCTCCGCGGTCGACGCGCTGCTCTATTCGTCCTTCGCACTCGGCGCGCACGGAACGATCGCCGCCACGCCCGCCGCGCTACCCGGGGTGTGCGTGAACCTCTGGAACACGGTGCAGGCGGGCGACCATGTGAAGGCACTCGAGATGCACAAGTCAATGCTGGCCTTCTGGAACGCGCTCATCGGCGACAACCTTCCGGCCAACATCAAGACCTCGATCACGCTGCAGGGCTGCGCGGCGGGCCTGCCGCGTGCACCGATGCCGGCGACCAGCCCGGCGCAGCATGCCCGCATCAAGGCGGCCATGGACGACGTGCTGCGCTTCGACGTGTAAGCGCCCCCAAAAACCAACGGAGACAAAACCATGAAGATCCAACGTCGACGACTTCTGAGCCTGGGGGCTGCGGCCGCCGTCACCGGGACGCTCGGCACCCGTGCCTGGGCGCAAGCCTTTCCGACCAAGCCGGTCACGCTCGTCGTGCCCTTCGCGCCCGGCGGCAACACGGACATCGTGGCACGCACCGTGGCTGTGGCCCTGGGCAAGGTGCTCGGCCAGTCCGTCATTGTGGACAACCGCGCCGGCGCCGGAGGCTCGATCGGCGCGTCGCAGGTCGCGCGTGCAGCGCCCGACGGCTACACGCTGCTGCTGTGCGGCGCCGGCGTGATCGTCACCGTGCCGGAGATGGTCAAGACCAGCTACAGCCGGACGAGCTTCGCGCCGCTCGGCCTCGTGAACAAAAGCTCGATGGTGCTGCTCGCGCGCAAGAACGACCCGCGCTTCAGGACCTTCAAGGACCTGGCCGCCTACGCCCGCTCCGGCGAGGGCAAGCTGACCGCCGCGCACTCCGGGCCAGGCACGCCCAACCACCTGGCCCTGCTGCAACTCGAGAGCCTGCTCAAGACCAAGTTCACGGTCGTCAGCTACAAGGGATCCGGCCCTGCCCTGGTCGACCTGATCGGCGGGCAGGTCGATGTGCACTTCGATCAGGTGCCCAGCTCGCTGCAACACATCAAGGGCGGTTCGCTGCAGCCGCTGGCGGTGCTGGGACCGGTGCAGGACCCATCGCTGCCAGGGGTGCAGACCGTCGCGGAGCTCGGTTTCGGAGAGATCGACGGCACGACGTACGTGGGCGTGCTGGCACCCAGCGGCGTGCCCAAGGACGTGCTGGACAAGCTGGCGACTGCGCTCGCGCAGGCCGTGAAGGATCCGCAGACGGTCAACAGCGCGCGCGAACTGGGGAGCGTCGCCCTCTCCAGCACGCCGCAGGAGTTCGCGCGCATCCTCGACGCCGAATACGGCCTCGCGGCGCAGGCGACGAAGGATGGCCGACTGAAGGCCGACTGACCCAGCGCAGCACGCGGGCGCGCCCACCGATCCCCGCCCATCGCAGGTGGCGGCCCGCCTCCTCCCACCCTCAACCTCCCCACCCGAGCCCCGTGAAAAAGATCCTCAACGACCCGAACGCCTACGTCGACGAAATGCTCGAGGGCCTGTGCCTGGCCCATCCCGAGTTGCAGCGCCGCGGCGACGGCGGCCGGGTCATCGTCCGCAGCCGCGGCGCCGTCCAGGGCAAGGTGGCTGTGGTGACCGGTGGCGGCTCGGGCCACCTGCCCGTGTTCCTCGGCTACGTGGGTGAAGGCCTGCTCGACGGCTGTGCCGTCGGCAATGTTTTCGCCGGGCCGCGCATGGACGACTGCATCGAGGCCATGCGCGCGGCCGACGGCGGAGCCGGCGTGCTGCAGCTCTACGGCAACTATGGCGGCGACCGCATGAACTTCGACATGGCCGCCGAGATGCTCGAACTCGAAGGCATGCAGGTGGCATCGGTGCGAGTGGCAGATGATGTGGCGAGTGCCCCCGCTGCCCAGCGCGAGAAGCGGCGTGGCGTGGCTGGCCTGGTGCTCGTCTACAAGGTCGCCGGCGCCAAGGCCGCGACAGGGGCATCGCTGGATGAGGTGGCTGCACTTGCGCACAAGGCGAACGATGCATGCCGCTCGATCGGCGTGGCGCTCACGCCTTGCGTGGTGCCCGAGTCGGGCAAGGCCTCGTTCTCGATCGGCGACAGCGAGGTCGAGTTCGGCATGGGCATCCATGGCGAGCCCGGCATCTGGCGCGGCCCGCTCAAGAGCGCGGACGCCCTGGCTGACGAGATGCTCGAATACCTGCTGCCCGAACTGGCATTGACGACGGGTGATCGCGTCGCCGTGCTGGTCAACAGCCTCGGTGCCACACCGGCCGAGGAGCTGTACATCCTCTATCGCCGTGTCGCGGCGGTCTTCGCTGCGAACGCGGTGGAAATCGTGCGCCCGCTCGTGGGACGCTACGCCACCTCGATGGAGATGGCCGGGGCCTCGTTGAGCGTGATGAAGCTCGATGCGGAACTCGAAAGGCTGCTGTGCGCACCGGCCGACTGCCCGTTCTGGAGGGTCGGATGATCGACGCCGAAGGACTCACCCGGATCGTGCCGAGATGGTGTGCCGCCATGCATGCGGCCGCCCCCGAACTCAATGCGCTCGATGGCCGGCTCGGCGATGCCGATCTGGGCGTCACGCTGGACAAGTGCGCCACCTTGATGGAACAGGCGCTGCCGGAGCTCCCCGGATCGCTCGAGGGCATCTTCAGGCGGCTCGCGCAGGCCTCGGCCAAGGCATCGGGCTCGAGTTTCGGGACCCTGCTCACGGTCGCACTGATAACGTCGGCGAAATACAGCGCCGGGATGGCGGCGCTGGGACGCCGCGATCTCGCGCTGCTGCTCGCCGAAGTGGTCTCGACGCTGGCGGCCCGCGGCGGCGCGAGCCTGGGCGACAAGACCGTGCTGGACGCCCTGCAGGCTGCACAGGGCGCACTGGCGGGCGCATCGGATCATGACGACCTGCGGCGCCTCGCGAGCGATGCGGTGCGAGATGCACTGGATGCCTTCCGTGACCGTCCCAACCGGATCGGGCGCGCGCGGATGTTCGCAGCCAGGACGATCGGCATGGACGACCCGGGGATGGTGGCCTTGCAGCGCATGATCGACGGCATCGGATGCAGCTGACCGGCATTCCGGTTGCTCCGAGCGCCTGCACAGAGGGTGCGGCCGAAGTGTTCAGGTTTTCCACGTGACGCTGTTAAAGTGCTGGTGACTGCGATGCGTGCATCGCCTCGCCCCATGACTTAGGAGCAGTGAAGCTCCCAACGGCCCGCCGCGTGGCCGTTGGGAGCTTTTTTCATTTGGAGAGTAGCCACCGTGAGCACACCCACAGACCGAACCTGGCGCGTCGGCGTTCTGTTCTCCACCACCGGGGTGACCGCCGCGGTGGAGCGCACGCAGCAGGCCGCGACGCTGCTGGCCATCGAGGAGATCAACTCCGAGGGCGGCGTGCTCGGCAGCCCGATCGAGCCGGTGCTCTACGACCCCGAGTCGCGCCCCAAACGCTATGGCGAACTGGCCCGCCTGCTGTGCGACCAAGACGGCGTGCGCGTGATCTTCGGCTGCCACATGTCCAGCACGCGCAAGGCGGTGCTGCCCATCGTCGAGGCGCACCGTGCACTGCTGTTCTACCCGACGCTGTACGAGGGCTTCGAGTACTCGCCCAACTGCGTCTATACCGGTGCGGCGCCCAACCAGAACTCAGTGCAGCTGGTGCGCTACCTCACGCGCCACTTCGGCAAGCGGCTCTTCCTGATCGGGTCGGACTACGTCTACCCCTACGAATCCAACCGCATCATTGCGGACCTGTTCCGCCAGGCCGGCGGCGAGGTGCTGGACGAAATGTACGTGCCGCTGCGCGTGGCCGACATCGACATGGCCAAGGTGCTCCGGCGCATCAAGGCCGCCCAACCTGACGCCATCTATTCGACCGTGGTGGGCGACGGCATCGCGCGCTTCTACACCGCCTACCGCGACGCCGGCTTCGACCAGCGCACCCACCCCATCGCCAGCCAGTCGACACAAGAGGCGGAGATCGCCCAAATGTCGGTCGAGGCGGCGCGCGGCAGCATCACCGCGGCACCCTACTTCTCCACGCTGCAGAGCCCGGCCAACCTGAAGTTCGTCGAGGCCTACCGCAAGCGCTTCGGGCCGGACCTGCCCATCACCGGCTGCGCCGAGGCCGCCTACTTCCAGGTGAAGCTCTACGCGCAGACGCTGGAGCGCGCCGGCGACGACCGACTAGACGCGATGCTGCCGCATCTGCACGAGCACGAGTTCGACGCGCCGCAGGGCAAGGTCCGCATCGACAAGGAGAACCACCACACCTACCTGTGGCCGCGCGTGGCCCGCGTGGACGACGCGGGCAGGTTCCAGGTCGTCGACGATCCGGAGGTCCGCGTCAAACCCGACCCCTACATGTTCGAGAGCCGGTTCGACCCGCTCGCTGGCCGCCTGGAGTGATCGGAGAGTCACATGTCCATCTCGTTGTTGCGCCAACTGCCGGAGTTGAAGGTCGTCGTCGTCCATCCACCGGACGAGGAAGGCGACGCGCTGCTCAGCCACCTGCGCCGCGTGGGCTGCATGGTCAGCATGGTCTGGCCGGTGCCCGAGGCCCTGGCCTCGAACGCCGACGTGCTGTTCCTGCTGGTCGAAGGCGAAGGCCGGCATGCCACGGAAGTGCTGCTCAAGTCGCTGGACAAGCCCGAGCCGACAGTGATTGCCATCGTCAACTACGAAGATCCGACGACGCTGCAGCTGGTGCTGGAAAGCGGCGCCTTCGCCGTGGTGCAAAAGCCCATCAAGCCATTCGGCCTGCTCGCGAGCCTGGTCGCCGCGCGCAGCATCTGGACTGAGCGGCAGACCTTGCTGAAGGAGAACCGCAAGCTACGCCGCAAGATCGCGAGCGACCAGGCCATGAGCCGCGCGAAGACGATCCTGATGGCATCGAAGGGCATCAGCGAGGGCGACGCCTACCAGGCGATTCGCGCGCAGGCCATGGCCAAGCGCCTGTCGATGGAGCAGATCGCCAGCTCGATCATCAACATGGAAACTTTGTTGCACGCCTCCAGCTAATGCATATAAGATTCTCTGCACTGTGTCGGCGGCATCCGCCGATGCAGTGGCCGCACCACCCTTGATTCATCAGGCCTGGTGCGGTTCATCCCGGCAACCATGTGTGTTGCCTGGATCCAGGCAATGAAGCCCACATCGCAGCCCATGCTGCGACGTGGGTTTTTTTTTGCCTGCGCTCGACAGTGCCGTCGGCTGGTTTCGCTTGATACGGGTTCTTCCACCATGGGCCGCGCATGCCGCGCTGCCAAACGTCTTAAGGGTTCCGCCATGTTGACATCCACACGTCGCCGTCTTCTCGTCTCTTCCGCCGCCTCGGTCGCCGCCGTGGCATCACCTGCCTGGATGCGCTCGGCTTTCGCCGCCGACAGCATCAAGGTCGGTGCGCTCTATTCGCAGACCGGCGGCTTGTCCATCGTCGAGAAGATGATGGCCAATGCCGTGCGGCTGGCGGTATCGGAGATCAATGCCTCCGGCGGGGTGCTGGGCCGGCAGGTCGAGGTGGTGCTGGAAGACGGCGCCTCCGACCCCAAGACCTTCAACGAGAAGGCCTCCAAGCTGGTCACGCGCGACCGCATCGAGACCGTGTTCGGCTGCCACACCTCGGCCAGCCGCAAGGCCGTGCTGCCGGTGTTCGAACGACGCAACGCGATGCTGTTCTACCAAACGCACTACGAAGGCTTCGAGTGCTCCAAGAACGTGGTCTACAGCGGCGCGGTGGCCAACCAGCAGTTGGGCAACTACATCCCGTGGATCGTGCAGAAGCTGGGCAAGAAGAAGTTCTTCATCGTCGGCTCCAACTACGTCTACCCGCGCGAGATGTCCAAGGTCAGCAAGAAGCTGATCGAGGCTTCGGGCGCCACCTGGGTGGCCGACGAATACCTGGAACTGGGCCACTCCGAATGGGCCAGCATGGTCCGCAAGATCAAGGAGTCCGGCGCGGACGTGGTGCTGTCCAACGTGGTCGGTGATTCGCTGGTGGCGTTCTACCGCGAGTACAAGAACCAGGGCATGTCGCAGGCCGCGGTGCCGATCTGCGCGACCGTGACCAGCGAGATCGAGGTCGCCGCCATGGGCGCCGAATACGCGGCCGGCAGCTACATCTCCGTGCCCTACTTCATGTCGATCGACACGCCGGCCAACAAATCCTTCATCGAGCGGTACCGCAAGTTCGTGAACGACCCCAAGGCCGTCACCTACCACTCGCTCGAAGCCGCGTATTTCCAGGTGTTCCTGTGGAAGCAGGCGGTGGAAGCCGGCAAGGCCACCACGGCCGACGCCATCCGCGCCAACATCGGCGGCCAGACCTACGACGCCCCGGGCGGCAAGGTACGCATCGATCCCGAGAGCCTGCACGTCTGGATGACGCCGCGCATCGGCCAATGGCAGGCCGACGGGCAAGCCAAGGTGGTGGACGCCGGCGCGCAACCGATCCGCCCATTGCCGTACTTCGCCTACGGCGAGACCGACGCCAACCTGATGTGCACGCGCAAGGGCGCGGCGCAGGTCAAGGTCTAAGCAGATCCACCGGCCCGCCGCGGACGGCAATGCACGCCGGGGCGGGCCGCGTCCTCCAAGGAACTCCGACATGCTGGATGTACTACTGATCGGCCTCAGCGTGGGCTCGATCCTTCTCCTGGCCTCGCTCGGCCTGGTGATCATCTACGGCGCCATGGGCGTGGTGAACATGGCCCACGGCGAGATGGTCATGGTGGGGGCCTATGCCGCCGTGATGACGCAGATCTGGCTGGGCTGGAGCCTGTATGCGGCCATCCCGATCGCCTTCGTGGTCACGGCGCTGCTGGGCCTTCTGATCGAGCGCTGCGTGGTGCGCCGGCTCTACGGGCGCCTGGGCGACACGCTGCTGGCCACCTGGGGTGTGGCCATCCTGGTGCAGCAGGCCGTGCGCCTGGAGGGCGGGCTGTCGTTCTTCGGCATCCACATCCAGGGCCTGGGCCCCGGGCTGCAGAACATGCCGGTGCCGCCGGAGCTGCAGGGCGCGTTCCAGATCGCGGGCACCTCGATCAACGCCTACCGTGCGTTCATCGTGGCCGCCACCCTCGTGCTGACGCTGGCCACCTGGTTCCTGCTGTACCGCACGCGCATGGGCATGCAGGTGCGCGCGATCATCCGCAACCCGCGCATGGCCGAGGCCTGCGGCATCGACGTGCAGCGCGTCAACGCCTGGACCTTCGCCTTCGGTGCGGGCCTGGCCGGCATCACCGGCGTGCTGGTGGCGGGCTTCAAGACGGTTTCACCGGACATGGGCACCTCATTGGTGGTCGACAGCTTCCTCGTGGTGGTGGCGGGCGGCGTGGGCAGCCTGCTCGGCGCCGTGGTCACGGCAGTCGGGCTGGGCGAGATCAACGGCGTCGTCGCCGCTGTGACGAACGACATCGTCGCGCGCGCCACCATGTTCGGCCTGGTGATCCTGCTCATCGTCGTGCGCCCGCAAGGCCTCTTTTCGTTCAAGGGGCGCTGAGACATGCATTCCACACTGGACAGGCGCGCGACCTACGCCGCCTATGCGATCTTCCTCGCGCTCGTGGCGTTCGCGCCGCTGGTGCTCGACGGCTTCTGGCTCAACCGGCTCGCAAAGTACCTGGTCTACGGCATGCTGGGCATCGCCATCGCGATGTGCTGGGGCTACGCCGGCATCCTGAACCTCGGGCAGGGCCTGTTCTTCGGCATCGGCGCCTACATGCTGGCCATGTCGCTGAAGATGGCCAGCCCGACGAGCCTGCAGCACGGCGGCAACGGGCCGGTGCCCGACTTCATGCTGTCGAACGCCGAGCCCGGCGCGGTGATCGACCTGTGCTGCATCAACGCCGGCGCTTTCCTGTGGTCGCCGTTCCGCCACCAGGCGTTCGGCATCCTGATGGGGGTGGTGCTGCCGGTGCTGGTGGCCTTCCTGCTGGGGCTGGTGGTGTTCCGCAAGCGCATCGCTGGTGTGTTCGTCTCGATCATCACGCTCGCGCTGGTGCTGCTGGTGCGCCTGCTGCTGGTCGATGCGCAGCCGCTGACGAACGGCTTCAACGGCCTGTCGGACCTGGCCTGGCTGAAGGTCGGCGGCTTCGAGTTCGACCCCTACGGCGTGGCGACCTACTATCTCATCGCCGGCCTGCTGGCGCTGGTGCTGGTCGGTGCGCGGCTGCTGCTGGCCACGCGCGCCGGGCTGATTCTGCGTGCCACGGCGGGCGATCCCCAGCGCGCGCGCTACCTGGGCTTCGACGTGGCGCACTACCAGACCTTCTTCTTCGCGCTGTCGGCCGGCATTGCGGCGCTGGCGGGCATGCTCTACGTGGTGGTGGCCGAGTTCGCCTCGCCCACCTTCATGGACCTGGCGTTCTCCATCACCATGGTGGTGTGGGCCGCGGTGGGCGGGCGCGGCTCGCTGCTGGGGGCCTGCGTGGGCGCCATCCTCATCAACATGCTGGAATCCACCGCCAGCGAGACGCAATCGCTGGTCGAGGCCTGGCGCGTGATCGTCGGGCTGAGCTTCGTGCTCGTGGTGCTGTACTTGCCCAAGGGCATGGCCGGCTGGGTGCACGAGATGCTGGACCGCCGGGGCCGCGCCGGCGACGAGCGCGCACTGCGGGGTGCGAAATGACGGCCAACACGAGCAGGACCGCGCTGGAACTGAAAGCGCTGGGCGTGAGCTTCGGCGGGTTCAAAGCGGTGGACGGTGTCTCGCTGCAGGTGGCCGAAGGCGAACTGCGCGTGCTGCTCGGCGCCAACGGCGCCGGCAAGACCACGCTGATGGACCTCATCTCCGGCAAGACGCGCAGCACGCACGGGCAGGTGATGCTGTACGGCAAGGACATCACCAACTGGCCCGAGTACCGCGTCGCGCGGGCCGGCATCGGCCGCAAGTTCCAGATCCCCAGCGTGTTCCGGGACCTGACGGTGCGGCAGAACCTCAGCGTGGCGGCGACGCGCGAGCCGTCCATCCTGCGCAACCTGCGCTGGGGCTTCGGCCGCGAGGCCGAGACGGGCGTGAACGAGATCCTCGACCTGATCGGCCTGCAGGATGTGCAGCACCGCCAGGCCGCCGACCTGAGCCACGGCCAGACGCAGTGGCTGGAGCTGGGCCTGCTGACCGCGCAGAAGCCCCAGGTCATCCTGCTCGACGAGCCGACCGCCGGCATGACGCAGGCCGAGACACGCAAGACCGCGCAGATCCTGATGGCCCTGCGCGGGCGCCAGACCATCCTCGTGGTGGAACACGACATGGCCTTCGTGCGCGACATCGCAGAGCGCATCACCGTGCTGCACCTGGGCAAGGTTCTGGCCGAAGGCGATGTCGCCGAGATCGAACGCGACCCCAAGGTACGGCAGGCGTACCTGGGCTCCCATGGCATCGCCGCATCATGCTGAAACTCACCAACGTCAACAGCTACTACGGCCGCAGCCACGCGCTGCAGGACGTGAGCCTCACCGTGCCAGCCGGCAAGGTCACCGCCGTTCTCGGGCGCAATGGCATGGGCAAGACCACGCTGCTGCGCACGCTGATGGGCAGCATGGTGCAGTCCACCGGCGCGATCGAACTGGAGGGCCGGCGCATCGACACCCTGCCCACGCACCAGCGGGCGCGCAACGGCATCGCCTACGTGCCGCAGGGGCGCGAGATCATCGCGGACTTCAGCGTGCAGCAGAACATCCTGATGGGCGCCTTCGCCGGCCGCGGCCCGCGCGAGATTCCGCCGCTGGCGCTGGAACTGTTCCCCTATCTCGCGGCCAACCTGCAGCGGCCGGGAGGCGTGCTGTCGGGCGGCCAGCAGCAGCAGTTGGCGCTGGCCCGCGCGCTGGCCGCGCACCCCAAGGTCATGCTGCTCGACGAGCCGAACGAGGGCATTCAGCCCTCGGTGGTCGAGGAGATCGAGGCCGCCATCACGCGGCTGAACCGCGAGTTCGGCCTGACCATGGTGTTGGTCGAACAGAACATCGACTTCGCCCGCCGCGTCGCGAGCCATTTCGCAATGTTCGAGAAGGGCGCGATCGTGGCGAGCGGCCCCATTGCGGAGCTGACCGATGCCGTGGTCGACCGGCACATGACGTTCTGAGCCAGGCGCCCTTTTTCAACCCGTTTTCCAACCCCTTTTCAACCATGCGACCCGATGCGCCGCACGCACCGGACGCAACCTCTTCCAACAGGAGTTCACCATGAGCGCGACCGCATCGCAGCCCACCGCCGTCGACTTGACCACCTTGACCGTGGAGCAGGTGCAGCACGGTTTTCGCACCGGCGCCTTCACCGCGGAGAGCCTGGCCCAAGCCTGCCTGCGCCAGATCGAGGCGCACAACCCACGCTACAACGCCATCATCTTCCTGAACGACCAGGCGCTGGCCGATGCACGCGCCATCGACCAGCGGCGCCAGGCCGGCGAAGCGCTCGGCCCGCTGGCAGGCGTGCCGGTGGTTGTGAAGGATCCGATGGACATGGTCGGCTTTCCGACCACGGCCGGCTGGTCGCTGCTGTACAGCAAGGCCGGCGGCGTCGACCTGATGCCCGCCACCGATTCGCCCGTGGTCGCGCGCATGCGCGCCGCGGGCGCCGTGATCCTGGGCAAGACCAACGTGCCGGTGCTGAGTCACACCGGCACGCACGCCGATGACAGCTGGGCCGGGCCGACGCTGAACGTGGTGCGGCCCGAGCGCGTGCCGGGCGGCAGCAGCGCCGGCACCGCGGCCGCCGTGGGCGCCAGCATGGCGGTGCTGGGCCTGGCGGAAGAGACCGGAGGCTCGATCCAGAACCCGGCCTCGGCGCAGGACCTGGTTGGCATCAAGCCGACCATCGGCCTGGTACCCAACGCCGGCGTGATGCCGCTGTCCGGCAACCGCGACGTGGTGGGCCCGATCGCGCGCTGCGTGCGCGATGCCGCGCTGTGCCTGGACGTGCTGGCCGGCTACTCGGCCGAAGATCCCAAGACGCTCGCCGGCGTCGGCAAGACGCCGGTGAACGGCTACACATCGAAGCTGCGCAAGGACGCGCTGAAGGGCGTGCGGCTGGGTCTGTACGGCGCGGGCTGGCGGCCGCAGCCGCTGTCGGCCGAAGCGCGCAAGCTCTACGACCGCGCCGCAGAGGAGCTGACGGCGCAGGGCGCCATCCTGGTCGAAGACCCGTTCCTGGGCACCGGATTTGCAGCACTGCGCCAACCCACCACGCCGTTGCCGAACTTCGACGCACGGGGCATGGAGTCCGTGCCCTACGACCTGCAGAAGTACCTGGAGCGCCTGGGCCCGGACGCCGCGCTCAAGAGCTTCGCCGCCTTCGCCGAGGCCACGGCCAAGGAGTCGGCGTTCGGTCCCAAGGGCGTGCTGAGCTTCATGCACAACCTGCCCCAGTTCGTGGCCAGCCTCGCGGCACCGACCACGCCGCCGGACCTGTCCGACTTCATCGCCTTGAAGGCCAGCTACCTGCGCATCGTCGACGAGGTGTTCGCCGCCCACCGTCTGGACGCGCTCGTGTTCCCGCAAATGCGCGAAGAACTGCCGCTGAACAAGACGGGGACCATCCAGGAAACCACGGTCGGCGAGATCAACATCGCCGGCATGCCAGCGGTGACCGTGCCGGCCGGCTACTACGCGTCGGGTGCGCCATTCGGGCTTCTCTTCGTCGGCAAGCTGTGGAGCGAAGCCGACCTGCTCGCCTTTGCCTATGGCTACGAGAGCGTTACACGGCATCGGAAGGTTCCGGCCTTGACGTGAGGGCCGTCACGCAGCGAAGGGACCAAGGCCATTTCCGACGCAAGCAATGCCGACTCGAGCGTGGCGATCAGCGAGTCCAGCAAACGCGCAAGATCCACGATCAGCGCACCATGCAGGGCCGCTTGTTGTCGAACTGCCAGCCGGGGATCAGGTACTGCATGGCCTGCGCGTCGTTGCGCGCGCCCAGGCCGTGCTTCAGGTACAGCTGGTGCGCCTTCTCGACCTCGTCCATGTCGAGCTCCACGCCCAGGCCGCCCTGGGTCGGCACCTGCACGAAGCCGCCTTCGATCTGCAGCGGCGCCTGGGTCAGGCGCTGCCCGTCCTGCCAGATCCAGTGCGTGTCGATGGCGGTCACCTTGCCCGGCGCGGCCGCCGCCACGTGCGTGAACATGGCCAGCGAGACGTCGAAGTGGTTGTTCGAATGCGAGCCCCAGGTCAGGCCCCAGGCCTGGCACAGCTGCGCCACGCGCACCGAGCCGGCCATGGTCCAGAAGTGCGGGTCGGCCAGTGGAATGTCGACCGACTGCAGCGACAGGCTGTGGACCATCTCGCGCCAGTCGGTGGCGACCATGTTGGTGGCCGTGGGCAGGCCGGTGGCGCGGCGGAACTCGGCCATCACCTCGCGGCCGGAGAACACGCCTTCGGCGCCGCACGGGTCTTCGGCGTACGCCATCACGCCGTGCAGGTCGCGCGTGATGCGGATCGCATCCTTCAGCAGCCAGCCGCCGTTCGGGTCGAGCGTGACGCGGGCGTCAGGGAAGCGCTCGTGCAGCGCACGGATGGCCTCGACCTCCTCCTCGCCGCGCAGCACCCCGCCCTTGAGCTTGAAGTCGGTGAAGCCGTAGCGCGCATGGCTGGCCTCGGCCAGGCGCACGATGGCCTCGGGCGTCATGGCTTCTTCATGGCGCAGGCGGAACCAGTCGTTGTCGGCGTCGGGTTCGCTGCGGTAGGGCAGGTCGGTCTTCTTCCGATCACCCACGTAGAACAGGTAGCCGAGCATCTGCACCGCATTGCGCTGCTGGCCTTCGCCGAGCAGCGCGGCCACCGGCACGTTCAGGTGCTGGCCAAGCAAGTCGAGCAGTGCGGCCTCGGCGGCGGTCACCGCATGAATCGCGATGCGCAGGTCGAAGGTCTGCGTGCCGCGGCCGCCGCTGTCGCGGTCGGCGAACTGGGCGCGCATGGCGTTCAGCACCGCGTTGTGGCGGCCGATGGGCTGGCCGACGATCAGGCCGCGTGCATCTTCGAGGGTCTGGCGGATCTTCTCGCCACCGGGCACTTCGCCCACGCCGGTGTGGCCGGCGCTGTCTTTCAGGATCAGCAGGTTGCGGGTGAAGAAAGGGCCATGGGCGCCGCTGAGGTTCATCAGCATGCCGTCGTGGCCGGCCACCGGCACCACGCGCAATTCGGTGACGATGGGTGTCTGCGAAGAGGAAGGGAGAGAGGAAGAGGTCGTCATGGCTTCAAAGAAAAAAGGAAGGGTCCGCTGTGCGGACCCTGTTGTCAATCTGCAGTGATCTTTCGGGTTTCGATCAGCGTCTTCCAACGTGCCCATTCGCGCGTCTGGAAGGCGGTGAAGTCGGCCGGCGTGCTGGCCACGACCTCGAGGCCTTGCTCGACCATGCGCTTCTTCACCTCGGGGTCGTTGATGGCGGCGATGGCAGCCGCGCTCAACTTGTCCTTCACGGCCGGCGGCAGGCCCTTGGGCGCTGCCAGGCCTTGCCAGGAATACACCTCCGCCCCCTTCACGCCGGCTTCGGCCAGGGTGGGCACGTCGGGCAGCACGGGGGAGCGCTTGTCGCCGGTCAAGGCAATGGCATGCAGCTTGCCGGCCTTGATGTGGGGGAGCACGGCGTTCACATTCTGGAACGAGAAGTCCACCTGGCCGCCCAGCAGGTCGTTGATGGCCGGTGCGCCGCCCTTGTAGGGCACATGCAGCCCTTCGGTGCCGCTCTGCTGCCAGAACACCTCGGCCGACAGATGGTCGGAAGAACCGTTGCCCGAACTGGCGAAGCTCACCTTGCCGGGGTTGGCCTTCAACGTGGCGATGACCTCGGCCACCGTGCGCTCCTTCTGCTTCGGGCTGGCCACCAGCACGTTGGGCGCCTGCACTGGCACGCTGATGTAGTCGAAATCCTTGGTGGCGTCATACGGCACGTTCTTCTGCAGATGCGGCGTGACCACGAAGGCGCCCAGCGACGACACGAGCAGCGTGTAGCCGTCGGGGGCCGCCCGCTTCACGAAGCCCGCGCCGATCGTGCCGGTCGCACCCGGCTTGTTGTCGACCACGAAGGTCTGGCCGAGCTTGGTCTGCATCTGCAGCGCCAGCGCCCGGGCCACCATGTCGGTCGAACCGCCCGCCGGAAAGGGCACGACGATGGTCACCGTCTTTTCGGGCCAGTTCGCTTGGGCGTGAACGCCGAAGGCCAGGGCACAGGACAGGGCAGCAATGACTTTTTTCATGATGTCTCCTAAGGGTTGCGTTTCAGGGCTTACTGCGGGCCGAGCTTGTCGATCAGCGCCTTGAGCATTTCCATCTCGTCGGGCTTCAGGTCCGTCAGCGGCGGGCGCACCGGGCCGGCGTCGTGGCCGACGATCTTGGCGCCCGCCTTCACGATGCTCACCGCATAGCCCTGCATGCGGTTGCGCAGCTCGAGGTAGGGCATGAAGAAGTCCTTGAGCAGGCGGTGCTGCGTGGCCATGTCGTCGTCGCGCACGGCTTCGTAGAACTGCACCGCGGTCTTCGGGATGAAGTTGAAGACGGCCGACGAGTACACCGGCGTGCCCATCGCCTTGTAGGCGGCGGCGTAGACCTCGGCCGTGGGCAGGCCGCCCAGGTAGGCGAAGCGGTCGCCCATGCGCTGGTAGATCGCGACCATGGTCTCGATGTCGCCGATGCCGTCCTTGAAGCCCACCAGGTTCGGGTTGCGTTCGGCCAGGCCAGCCAGCGTCTCGGGCTTGAAGCGCGTCGAGCCGCGGTTGTAGATGATCACGCCGAAGTCCACGCTCTTGCACACCGCCTCGACGTGCGCGGCCAGGCCTTCCTGGCCGGCTTCGGTCAGGTAGTGCGGCAGCAGCAGGATGCCGTGGGCGCCGGCCTTCTCGGCCGCTTGCGCGCACTCGATGGCGAAGCGCGTCGGGCCGCCGGTGCCGGCGATGATCGGCACCACGCCGCGGCAGGTGTCGACCGCGGTCTTGATGATGCCGGGGTATTCCGCGCCGGTCAGCGAGAAGAATTCGCCGGTGCCGCCTGCCGCGAACAGTGCGCTCGCACCGTACGGGGCGAGCCATTCGAGACGCTGCTCGTAGCTCTTCTTGTTGAAATCGCCGTTGGCGTCGAAGTCGGTCAGCGGGAACGACAGCAGGCCGGAGCCCATGATGGATTTGAGTTCTTGCGGGTTCATGAAGGTCAGGCAACTCGGTTGAAACGAAGGCCCGCGCGATCCGATGTCGCGCACGCCTGTGCGGGTACGAAGCCCTTAATTGTTATCGTTAACACTTGAATGTGCTTAGGGGTTTACCCTGAAACCCTGGCCATGAGGCGCGCGTCACGAAGTTCTGGAATTCCCCTCTGAAATTTCAATGTCTTGCCGGGTTTGCCCTCAGAAAGTTCGATTCTGGTTGCGCTAACAATTCAATTTGTTAACGATAACCAAAAGGAGACTCCATGAAGACATTGACGATGCTGGCCGTCGCCTCTGCCGTGCTTGCCGGCTGTGGAGGCGGCGGGTCGGACGACAGGGCTCCACCTCCCCCGCCGCCGACCGAAGCACCTGCGACGGTGACCGCCGAGTGCGCGTCGTTGCCCAATGCGGCGGCCGCGCCCGCGGCATCGGCCCTTCCGCTCGTGCTTCAGACCATCAAGGTCAACGGAGAGGACCGCCAGTACTACGAGTACGCCCCCGGCGCCGTCGCCGCCCTCCGCGAACAGGATGCGCGCGGCGTGGAAGTCGTCATTTCGCTGCACCGCGCGGGCCAGTCGGCCCCAGAGAATGCACGGCTGACTGGATGGCCCACCCTTGCGGAGGAAAAAGGCTTCGTCGCCGTCTTCCCGGTGGCCAAGTCCGGCGGCTGGAACACCGGCAAGGACGCGGCACGCTCCGACGATCATGCGTTCGTGGTGGCCGCCGCTGCGGCCGTCCGCACCCGCTACGGTCTCCCATCGACGATGTCCACGTTCCTGACGGGCGCGGGCGCCGGCGGGTCCATGGCGCAGGAACTCGCCATGCGAGAGCTCGGCGTCATGGCCACCGGCGTCGCCTCGTTCGGCGCAGCCGCAGAACCTGCGACGCTGAATCTTCCGGCCGACGGTCTTCCCAAGACGGCCATGGCCGTGTGGCAGTTCCAGTGCGGGCCGAACGCGTTCACGAAGCAGACGGACTTCTGGCGCCAGGCGAACGGCACCGATGCGCAGGTTCAGACCCCCGTGGGCACCTTGCCGACGGTGACCGATTTCGTGAAGGACAACCCCGTCCAGCAAGTGAAGGTTTCGAAGCTCGACCGCCCGGCCGAGTCGACCGAAGTGTCGAGACTGGTGTGGGATGAGATGTTCGGGAAGGTCGTGCGCTTTCCGGACAACAAGTCCTACAACGGAACGCTGCATGCGGAGAAAAGCATCGCGGACATGGGGCTCACGGAGACGATCAAGGCCTTGCGTCCCGGAGAGCCCAGGCGATGGTTGACCTACGTTCCGCCGCAGTACCAGAAGCTGGTCGCGGAAGGCAAGAAGCTGCCGCTCGTCTTCTCCTTCCATGGCCGCAACGGCTCGGGCCGTTTCCAGGCGGAGATTTCGGAATGGCACGAGGTCGCGCGCGACGAAGGCTTCATCGTCGTCTACCCCCACGGCCTCCAGGCGACCTGGACGACCTCCATCGATGCGAACAACCCTGACGTCCTGTTCTTCCTCGACCTGTTGGACGAGATGAAGAAGACGTACCAGATCGACGAAGGCCGCGTCTTCCTGAATGGCTCGTCGCAGGGGACCGCGCTCACGAACCGCATCGCGGTTCAATACCCGCAACTCTTCGCTGCGATCGCGCCTTGCTATTCGGGGCATCTGTCGGCTGCGAGCTATGCCAACCCGATCGTGCGCACGGACATCGCGCTGCCCGTGTGGCAGTGCCGGGGCGAACAGGAACTTCCGAGCGAGTTCCCGGGCGGCACGGCCGGCGAGACCGCTGCCAGGACGTTCTGGCGCGAGACGGTGAACCAGAATTTCTCGTCACCGAGCATCGCCATCGACGGGCGGCGCACGACCGAGATCTGGAACAGCGGGCGCGCGGAGTACCGCTGGCAGATCACATCGGACATCGGCCATGCGTGGCACCCCGGCCAAGCGCGAAAGATGTGGGACGAAATGCTGAAGCGGTACCGACGCAATCCGGACGGATCGCTGCAACGGCTCTGATCGGGCCGCCATCCTTACATCCCCTTATCGCGCGCTGACCACTGCTCTTGACAGGCCAGCGCGCCACTTCCTTGGAGATCACGCATGAAATCGGTTCTAGGCCATTGGCACGTTCCGGCTGCCCTTGTCGTTTCGGCGCTTGTCATCGGCTGCGGCGGAGGCAGCTCCGGCGACAGCGCGAACACGCCCGCACCGGAAGGCGGCGGCGGCACGGTGAATCCGCCCGCCCCATCCGCGCCGGTCTTCCGGGCAGCGGGCCTGGTCTACGGCACGCCCGCCACCACGTCGGGCAGCGCCGGCAACGACACCGTTCGCATCGCGGTGCTGACGCAAAGCGGCGTGAAGACCCTGTCCGCCACGGTGCCCGCAGCCAGGACGGCCGACGTCGTTGCCGGCCTGGTGCCCGGCAATCTCGTGGACTGGGTCCCCGGCAGCGACGCGGACAGCGTGGCCGTTCCGGCAGACGCGGCGCAGACCTTCAACGTCGTCCTGTCCAAGAGGAACTCGACCGCGGCCCAGTTCAACCTCAGGAAGTACGGCGCCGCGGTCACCCGGAACGACAACGCACCCGGCCCGATGGTCGCGGCGGGCTGGGTCTACGGCAAGACCGGCGCCACCATCACGGTGGGCGACGGCAACCTGGTGAAGGCCGACCAGGCCGGGCGCCCGTACGCGCAGCCCATCAAGCGCTACGAAGAGACCTACGAGGTCGCATCGAACGCGAAGGTGTTCAACGTCAACACCGCCGACTATTCGAAGAGCACGGTCGCCGACTTCGCATCGATCCCGGTGACGGCCAACTACGACCACGGCACCACCTCGCGCCAGAGCGCCTATCTGCTCTTCGACAGCAACTACCTGAAGGTCGACACCGCCAAGGTGGTCGCGATCTGGTACTTCACGCCGCAGTCCACCACCGACGGCAAGCCGGTGTGGGACGTGCCCACGCTCAGCACGATGCTCGACGACAAGGGCAACGACCCGGTGTCCGGCCAGCCTTTCAACAAGATCAACGCGACCACCCCGACGACGGCGCCCTACTCCCGCAGCACCGAGCCCTTCGAGATGGTGAAGAACACGATGTACTACGTGGGCGACAACGAGGTGGCTTCGTACCTGCTCAAGGCCGACATGGGTACGCCCAACGATCCGTCCGACGACAAGGTCATCAAGGTCGACGCGGGCTGGCCCAACAGTGGCTACCAGTACTGGAAGAACATGGAGCTGGTCGGCGTCGATCCGCGATCGGTCACCGACATCTGGCTGACGCACGGCCACAGCGACCACTACGGCACGGTCGTCGAACAGCTCAAGATGATGGACAACGCGGGCAAGCCGATCGCGCTGTGGGCGTCGAAGGAAGACGCCACGGGCATCACCTCGGACCTGCAGGGCAACACCTGGAACATCCCGGGTGCGCTGCCGACGAGCGAGACCGTGATCCGCGAACGCGTCTCGCATTCGTACGACTACGACAAGTGGTACGACTACGGCAACGTGCAGATCATGGTGATCTGGTCGCCCGGACACACGCCGGGCAGCACCAACATGCTGTTCAAGGTGAAGAATCCCGACGACGGGAAGTTCTACACCTTCGGCTACCACGGCGGCTACGGCTTCAACGGCCTCAACAGCCCGACCGCGGCCAACGGCTGGTTGCGCCTGTCGTTCCAGCACGGCTTCAGCTACCTGCAGAACACGCTGGATGTGGACTTCGTCGCGCCGCAGCACACCAACCAGTTCCCGATCGTCGAGGTCTACCAGGCACTGAAGGCGTACAACCGCGACCCGGCGAATGCAGGCGCTCCCCTGACCATGATGGACGCGATGCGATCCAAGGTGTTCGACTCGCCGGCCGTCAACGGCGTGAACCTCACGGGCGAGTTCTCCAACCAGTTGGAGAAACGCCGCTCGGTCGCCTCCTACGCGGCCAGCGACGCGGCCAATGCGACGTACAAGAGCATCGAGACGTCGGGGCCTTTCAAGCCAGGTCGCGAAACCGGCGTGAACGCGGTATCGGCCAGGATCCTGGACAACGGAAAGATCATTCAGGGCTTCGTGGGGCCGCAGAACAAGAACCCGAAGCTTCCGCTGCTGGCCAACGGCATCACGACCTCGACCGACCAGTACGTGAACGACCCGGGCGGCTACTACGTCCAGGTGGCCATCGACGTTCAGGACACGGTCTACAAGGGCTATATCCCCGAAGGCTTCACGCAGTTCAGCCCAGGCTTGAACGCGTCCATCGTCTACAAGGGCGGGCCCGTCGAGTCGGTCCATGCGGAGAAGGGAACCTTCCATCCGCCGGAGTACCTGCGCACCCAGCGCCTGAATTCCCTGGCCGACGCACAGGCCGTGCTCGCCACCATCGCCAAGGGCCAGACGAAGACGATCTCGCTCACCCGCGCCAGCGAGATCGTGGTGCCGGCCAACGTCACCCAGACCTTCCAGTAGCGTGACCGACGCCCCGGTCATGGCACGACGAATGTTCAGATGCGGGTGGATTGCCGCAGTGGTCGTGGCGTTCTGCGGGGCCTCGGCTGCTGCGACGACAGCGACAGACTTGGCGGCGCTGTCGTCGCGCGCCGACGCCGGCGATGCGCTGGCGGCGTACGAAGTCGCGAACCACCACAGCGGCCGCACCGGTCAGGCCTTGGACCTGCACCAGGCATTCAGGTACCTCGAGCGCGCCGCGCAGCAAGGCCATGTGCCGGCCCAAGCCGACCTTGGCTTCGTCTACTTCAACGGCAACGGCAGCACGCCCAAGGACCTCGCGCGATCGTTCCACTGGTTCCAGCGCGCGGCCGACGGCGGCAGCGTGATCGCCCAGTGCATGGTGGGTGACTTCTACAGGCTCGGCCTGGGCGGTGTCGCGCAAGATGCCCGCAAGGCGTTCGGGTGGTACCAGCGGACCGCCACGCAACCCGACCGGTGCGCCGCGAAATCCCAGTACGCGCTGTACGCCAGCTACGTGTCGGGGAACGGTGTCCGGAAAGATGTGCCCACGGCCATGAGCTGGCTAAAGCGCGCGGCCAACGCCGGCAACCCGCAGGCGCAACGCACGCTCGGCCAGGCTTACGAAAGCGGCAACGGCGTGCGGCGCGACCCCGCGCTCGCTCGGGTGTGGCTGCTGAAGTCTCGCGAAGGCGTGGCGCCGCACGATGACCACGTGCACGAAGACGCATCGCAACCAGCACCGGCCCATCGCGGGCACGCGCACTGACGCGAGTCCGGGACCGTTTAATTCAGGCGCTCGCGCGCCGAACGATCGTGAAGCCGACGTCCACGACCATCTCCGGTGGCCGCCGCCCCGCGGCCCGCTCGACGATGCAGTCGGCCGCGATCTGACCGATGCGGCGACCATCGATGCGCACGGTGGTCAGCGCGGGATCCAGGTCCGCCGCGAAGTTCAGATCGCCGAAGCCCACGACCGCCAGATCGGCGGGAACGCGGATGCCGGCTGCGTGGGCTTCGGTCAGCACGCCGAGCGCCAGCATGTCGGAGCTGCAGAAGATCGCGTCGATCCGAAGATGGGACTGCAGGATCGACCGCAGTGCGCGACGGCCGTCGCCCAGCTTTGCCGGCGCAGGGACGAGATGCGTGATCGGCGCGACGGCGCCACGCGCCTGCACGGCGGCGATGAATGCGTTGGCGCGGCGAACCGAGCGCGGGTCGTCACCGCCCACCACGGCCAGTTGCTTGCGTCCCTGTGCCAGGAGGAAGTCGGCGACGCTGCGACCCACCGCCTCATGCGAGAAGCCGACCAGCATGTCGATGGGATCGAGCGCGACATCCCAGGTCTCGACGATGGGAATGCCCGCGCCCAGAAGCCGCTTTCGACCCAGCTCGCTGTGCAGCACGCCGGTCAGCACGATGCCATCGGGCCGGCGCCCGATGATGTCGCGCACCAGATCGTCTTCCGTGGCATTGGTGTAGCCGCTCTGCCCGACCATCAGTTGATAGCCGTGCTGCTGCAGCCGCGAATTGAGGGCCTCGGTGGTGTCCAGGAAGACCGGCCCCGACAGGGTCGGCACCAAGGCCGATACCAGCCGCGTCCGGCTGGAGCGCAAGCCCCCGGCGCCGAGATTGGGCACGTAGCCGGTGGACGCAATCGCAGCCTGCACCTTGGCAAGCGTCGTCGCATGGACCGAGTGCGGCGCATTGAAGACCCGCGACACCGTCATCGCCGACACGCCCGCGAGCTTGGCGACGTCCATCACGGTGACGCTCAGGTGGCGAGGCTGCGGAGGGCGATCTGTCATGGTGGTTGGCTGCGGACTATAACGGCCGGTCGCACCTGTCGTGAGCGGCCGGCGAACCGGGTAAGCTTTTCGGACCGCCCCTCGCCAGACCCGCATGCCGGCCTCCACGAAGAAACAACGCACCGACACCGAGCGACCCGCTCTTGCGCCCCTGCCCTTGCGGCGCGGGCGTTCCTCCGGCGGCATCACCCTGCTCGAAGTCGCCCGTCTGGCGGGCGTGTCGGCCATGAGCGTGTCGCGTGCGCTGAATGCGCCGGACCAGGTATCGCCCAGCATCCTCGCCAAGGTGCGCGCCGCGGTCGACGCGACCGGCTACGTGGCCAACCGCGTGGCGGGGGGCCTCGCCTCCCGGAGGAGCCGCCTCGTCGCCGCCCTGGTGCCCTCGATTGCAGGCCCCGTGTTCCAGGAAATGGTGCAGTCGCTCATCGCAGAGCTCGCGGCGCGAGACCATCAGCTGATGCTCGGTCAGAGCGGCTACCGCACGCAGGAAGAGGACGCGCTGCTCGAGGCCATCATCGGCCGGCGTCCCGACGGCATCGTGCTCGGTGGCGTGGTGCCCTCGTCGGCCGGCCGGCGCCGGCTTGTGGCGTCGGGCATTCCTGTCGTGGAGACCTGGGACATGGTGCCCGACCCGATCGACATGCTGGTCGGCTTCTCGCACGAAGCCATTGCCGCCGCGGTGGCGTCGTTCCTGATCGAGCGTGGCCATCGGCACCTCGGCTTCATCGGCGGCGACCACGCGCGGGCGGCACGGCGCGCGCGCGCCTTCGCCGACTCGGCCTTGAAGCGACCGAAAGACGCGCGCGCAAGCACCGTCGTCATCGAGTCGGTCGTCGCGCCGGCGACGGTCCGCAGCGGCCGGGATGCACTGGGCGAACTGCTTCGACGCCAGCCCCGGACCGATGCGGTCTTCTGCAGCTCGGACGTGCTGGCGCTGGGTGTCGTCACCGAGGCCGGTGCGCGCGGCCTGCGCGTGCCGCAGGATATTGCCGTGGTCGGCTTCGGCGACCTCGACTTCGCCGCCGACGTCTCGCCCTCGCTCACCACCGTTCGCATCGACAGCACGCGAATCGGCCAACTGGCGGCCCGCTTCATCGTGAACCGCAGCAACGGCCTCGACGTGGAAGAACCCCAGGTCGACGTCGGCTTTTCGATCGTCTCCCGCGACAGCGCCTAGATAGAAACCCGCGCACGTCAGCGTGCCGTGCCATCGTACGATAGGTTTGGTAGCGCTACCAACATTGGTAGTGCGGCCAGAACCGCAAGGCCAGGAACCCAGATGTCATCCACCATTCGCTCGGTCGACTGCCTTCAGCTTCGACTGCCCTTCGACCACGGCGCCCCCGCGCCCCTCTTCGCCGGGCGCCCTCGCACGACGCTCGACAGCGGCCTCGTCCGCGTGGAACTCGACGACGGCCTGGTCGGCTGGGGCGAGTCGTACGGCGCCGAGCTCGATGCGCTGTCTGCCCTCTTCCGCGGCCGGATCGCCCCGCTCACGATCGGCCGCGACGCGATGGACCCCCTGCTCATCGCCTCGCTCGAACGCACCCTGCACAACATGGGGCGCTCGGGGCCGGTCTTGCACGCGCTGAGCGGTATCGACATCGCACTCTGGGACCTGAAGGCGAAGATGGCCGGCGTGCCCTTGCACGCGCTGCTCGGCGGCGCCCGGCGCACCCGCATCCCCGCCTACGCGTCGCTGCTGCAGTACTACGGCGACACCGCGCTGGTCGGCAAGAACGTCCAGCGCGCGCTGGCCGCAGGGTTCGGACAGATCAAGCTGCACGAGAAGACCCTCGACGCCGTCGCTGCGGCGCGCGGCGTGATGGGACCGGACGTGCCCCTGATGGTCGACACGAACTGCGCCTGGACGGCCGACCAGGCGACCCAGGCGGTCGACGCAATGGCCGCGTTCGACCTGCGGTGGATCGAGGAACCGATCTGGCCGCCTGAAAACATCGGTGCACTGCAGGCATTGCGTGCACAGACCGGCGTCGCGACGGCCGCCGGCGAGAACGCGAGCAGCGTGCATGAGATGAGCGCCATTGTCGCGGCACAGGCCGTCGACTACCTGCAGCCCAGTGCCATCAAGTCGGGCGGCGTCACCACGCTGCTGCGACTGTCGCGCGAGTGTGCCGGCACCTCGGTGCACTGCGCGCCGCAATCGGCCTTCTTCGGCCCCGGCCTCCTGGCGACGCTGCACGTGCTCGCGGCACAGGAAGACGAGGTTCATGTGGAGCGCCTCTTCTGCGACCTTGGCTTCACCCCCTATGGCAACACCGTGCCATGCATCAACGGCGCCTTCCAACTGACGGACGAGCCCGGCCTGGGTGCCGACCCCGACCCGGCGCTGCTCGACAGCGACTTCGTCCGCCACGTCAAGTAACCCATTCAGGAGACACCTCATGTCAATCCACAACAGGCGATCGCTGATCCTCGGCGGCGCCGCATTTCCCCTGGGCGCGCTGATCGGTACGCCGTCTCTCGCATTCGCGGATACCAAGCCGGCCGTCCGCCTCATCGTGCCCTACCCACCCGGTGCGGCAACGGACACGCTCGGCCGCCTGATGGCGCAAGCGCTCGAGCCGGCGACAAAGGCGCCCGTGATCGTCGACAACCGGGCCGGCGCCGGGACCCAGATCGGTACGCGCGCCGTCGCCACGGCCGCGCCGGACGGGCAGACACTCGGCTTCGTCGACACGGCGTTCGTCATCAACCCCGGACTTCTGGGTACAGCATTGCCCTACGACACGGAGAGGGACTTCGTACCGATCTCCTTGATGGCGACTGCGCCCTTGGTCCTCATCGTGCACAGCGCAGTGCCGGTGACCACCATCAAGGAATTCGTGGCGTTGTCCAAGGCAAAGCCCGGCGGATTCAACTATGGCTCGGCCGGCGTAGGCAGCGCGCCGCACCTGGCCGGCGAACAGCTGCGCAAGGCCGCTGCGATCGACATCAACCATGTGCCCTACCGCGGCGGCGGCACCGTATTGAACGATCTGCTGGCGGGGCATATCCAGTTCGGATTCACGACGGTGCCCACCATGATCGATCACATTCGAGCGGGCACGGTACGCGCGCTGGCCGTCACGGGAGCGCGTCGCGCCGCACAGCTGCCCGACGTGCCCACCATGCAGGAGGCGGGGCTTCCGAGCGTGGACGCAACGCCGATCTTCGGTTTGATCGGCCCTGCGAAGCTGCCGCCAGCCACGGTGTCGCAGCTCGCAGCCGCGGCGGCGAACGCCGTGCGTACGGGTGCCCTGCACCAGAAACTCACCGAACTCGGATTCGTACCGGTCGGCAGCTCTTCGGACGAGTTCAAGACCCGCATCCGTCAGGAGATCGAGAAATGGACGGCTGTCGTCAAGGCCGGCAACATCAAGCCCAATGCCTGAGAAGACGTTTGAAGATGCGCCTGAAGCCGCCCGCTTTCCGGCGACCCGAGACGCCCTGCACACCAACGATCAGCGCGCCGCCTACGACATGATCCAGCAACGGCGTGGTCGCGTACCCGCACCTTATCTGCCGCTGCTGGGCAGTCCGCACGTCGCGGACCTTCTTGAGCGGTTGTCCACTCAGCTTTGGACCGGCGCGCTCCCGGCTCGCGTGCTGGAAGCAATCTTCCTCATGACCGCGCACCGACATCATTGCGACCATCAATGGGACACCCACCGAGAAAAGGCGTTGGACGCAGGCTTGACCACCGAGCTGATCGGCGCCATTGCCCAAGGGCAGATACCGCAGGACGGCGGCGCCGTGGAGGCGGCCGGACGCTTCTACACCACGCTGCTTGAAAGTCATCGCGTGAGCGACGAGATCCTGCACGGTCTGCGTCACCACTTCGGACAACGAGGCACGGCAGAACTCATCGCGTTCTGCGGTGTGGCCAACACCGTCGCCATGTTGTTGAATGTGCAGCGAAGATCTGACGTTCGGCGTTAGCTGACGGTACGTTTGATCGAACGCTCAGAACACCTGTAGTTCAACGACGCCAATCAGCAGCCCTTCGTAGGGTCAAAGACCGTCGATAAGGTCCTCGTGATCGACGAGAGATTTCGTCACCAGCGTGCAACCCCAGTGAAAACCAAAAAGGGGTAGAGGCAGGGGAAAACGCAAAAAAGCCACCCGAAGGTGGCTTTTTTTTCATTGGGGAACCCCAAAAATAATGGCGGAGTGGACGGGACTCGAACCCGCGACCCCCGGCGTGACAGGCCGGTATTCTAACCAACTGAACTACCACTCCTGGTAGACAACGTTCGCTTCTTGCGAAGCCAAGTGTTGACCACTTGGGCCGGCTTCACTTGCGTGAAACTGGCGACCCTACGGGGATTCGAACCCCGGTAGCCACCGTGAAAGGGTGGTGTCCTAGGCCTCTAGACGATAGGGTCAAAACCTGAGGAACCGCGCTGCGATCAGCACTTGTTTCTTCTACTCGACAAACCAAATGGTGGAGGTAAACGGGATCGAACCGATGACCTCTTGCATGCCATGCAAGCGCTCTCCCAGCTGAGCTATACCCCCTTGGGTGTCGAGCCTCAGATTATAGGCTGAAAAATCAGCCCTTCAAACGCTCGATCACTTTTTCTTTAGAAAAGATGGCGAGGACTGCATCGAGCGAAGGCGTCTGGGGCGTGCCCATCACGAGCACACGCACCGGCATCGCCAATGCGGGCATCTTCATGCCGTGTGCGGCGAGTACTTCCTTGATCGCTGCGGCGATCGATGCCTTGTCCCACGCGACGATCGCCAGCTTGTCGGCCAGCGTGGCCAATGCCGGGCGCACGGCATCGGTCACATGCTGTGCACGGTCCGCGTCGCTCGGCGTCACGTCGGCGTAGAAGGCGGCAGCCCAGTCGGCCAGGGCCACCGTGGTTTCGCAGCGGTCCTTGAACAACGCGCAGATGGCGGCCAAGCGTTCATCGGCCGTGATGCCGCGCTTGTGCAGTTGCACTGCGACCAACGGCGCGAGTTCATCGTCGGCCTTGGCCTTGATGTACTGGCCATTCACCCAAGCGAGCTTGGCCGCGTCCCATTGGGCGGGGCTCTTCGACAGATGCGAGCCGTCGAACCAGCCGACCATCTGCTCGCGCCTGAAGAGTTCGTCGTCGCCATGGCTCCAGCCCAGGCGCGCGAGATAGTTGAGCATCGCCTCGGGCAGGTAGCCGTTCTCTTCATAGGCCGTGACGCTCACCGCGCCGCGGCGCTTCGACAGCTTCTGGCCATCGTCGCCCAGGATCACCGGCAGGTGCCCGAAGGCCGGCAGCGGTGCGCTCAGTGCGCGGAAGATGTTGATCTGCCACGGCGTGTTGTTGATGTGCTCGTCGCCGCGGAACACGTGCGTGATCGCCATGTCCCAGTCGTCGACCACCACCGCGAAGTTGTACGTCGGCACACCATCCGCGCGCACGATGATCAGGTCGTCGATCTCGCGGTTGTTGATGGTGATCTCGCCCTTGACGAGGTCGCTCCATGTCACGTCGCCGTCGACCGGGTTGCAGAAACGCACCACCGGCGGCACGCCTTCGGGCACGGGCGGCAGCACCTTGCCGGGTTCGGGGCGCCAGCGGCGGTCGTACAGCGTCTTCTCGCCGCGGGCACGCTGCGCCTCGCGTGTGGCCTCGAGCTCTTCCGGCGTGCAGTAGCAGTGGTAGGCAGTGCCCGCCTCGAGCATCTGCGCTACCACCGCCTTGTAGCGGTCGAGGCGCTGCATCTGGTAGACCGGGCCTTCGTCGTAGTCGAGGCCCAGCCAGGTCATCGACGCGAGGATCTGTTCGACGGCGTCCTGCGTGGAGCGCGCGACGTCGGTGTCTTCGATGCGCAGCACGAACTGGCCGCCATGGTGCTTCGCATAGGCCCACGAATACAGCGCGGTGCGGGCGGTGCCCAGGTGCAGAAAACCGGTGGGCGATGGCGCGATGCGCGTTCTTACGTGTTGAGTCATGTGGGGAGCGAGTCCAGACCGCGCAGCAGGTCGGTCTTGATGTCTTCGATATGGTCCAGGCCGACAGCCAGGCGGATCAGGCTCTGGCCGATGCCTGCTGCTTGCCGCTGCGCCTCGGTCAGGCGCCCGTGCGAGGTGGTGCCGGGGTGCGTGATGATGGTCTTGGTGTCGCCGAGGTTGGTGGCGATGCTCACGACGCGGGTGCTGTCGATCACGTGGAAAGCGTTCTTCCGGGCCGTGGCCGGATCGTTGCCACGCACGTCGAAAGACACCACCGCGCCGCCCTGCCCCGACTGCTGGCGCATGGCCAGATCATGTTGCGGATGCGAGGCGAGGCCGGGGAAGTGCACGCGCGACACCATCGGATGGCCTTCGAGCCACTGCGCCACCGCCAAGGCATTCGCCGACTGCGCCTGCATGCGGATGCCCAGTGTTTCCATGCCCTTGAGCACGACCCACGCATTGAATGGCGACAGCACCATGCCGGCGGTACGCACCACGGGGCCGAACACGTCGACGATCAGGCGCGACGGACCGCAGATGGCGCCGGCCATCACCCGGCCCTGGCCATCGAGGTACTTGGTGCCCGAATGGATCACCAGATCGGCGCCAAACTCGATCGGCCGCTGCAGCGCCGGCGAACAGAAGCAGTTGTCGACCGCCAGCAAGGTGCCCGCATCGTGCGCCAGATCGGCCAGCGCGCGGATGTCGCACACCTCGGTCAGCGGATTGGTCGGCGTCTCGGCAAAAAGCAGCTTGGTCGTGGGACGCAGCGCCGCGCGCCATTCGGCCACGTCGGTCTGCGAGACGAAAGTCGTTTCGACACCGAACTTCGCGAACTCCTTGCCGAACAGGTTGAGCGTGGAGCCGAAGACCGAACGCGAGCAGATCACATGGTCGCCCGCCTTCAGCAGGCCCATGCACATCATGAGGATGGCGCCCATGCCGCTCGACGCGCCGATGGCGGCCTCGGTGCCTTCGAGCGCGGCCAGCCGCTGCTCGAAGCTCGCCACCGTCGGGTTGGCGGTGCGCGAATAGGTGAAGCCTTCCTCGGTGCCGGCAAAGCGGCGTGCCGAAGTCTCGGCATCGGGCTGCACGAAGCCGCTCGTCAGATAGAGCGCTTCGGAGTTCTCGCCGTACTGGCTGCGCTCGCCGGCAGCGCGCACGGCCAGCGTGTCGCGGTGCAGGCCGGGCGGCAATGATCGTTCGGTCACGTGGGTCTCCGGCCTATTCGGCGAGATTGGGCAGCGCCAGGCGGGACGAGTCCTCTTCCGTTTCCTCGATGCGCGGACGGCTGCCGTTCATCCGGCTGATGGCTTCGGTGTCGATGTCGCCAGTGACGTAGATGCCGTCGAAGCACGAGGAGTCGAAGCCATCGAGCTTCGGTGCGCCGGCCGTGGTCGGCGACGCCTTCATCACCGCGCGCTTCATGCCTTCGACGTCCTGGTAGATCAGTGCGTCGCAGCCGATCAACTCGCGAATTTCCTCGATCGTGCGGTCGTGCGCGACCAGTTCGCCCTTGGTCGGCATGTCGATGCCGTAGACGTTGGGGTAGCGCACCGGCGGTGCGGCGCTCGCGAGGTACACCTTGTTCGCGCCGGCGTCCCGCGCCATCTGCACGATCTCGCGGCTGGTGGTGCCACGCACGATCGAGTCGTCGACCAGCAGCACATTGCGGCCCTTGAACTCGCTCGCGATCACGTTGAGCTTCTGGCGCACCGACTTCTTGCGAACGCCCTGCCCCGGCATGATGAAGGTGCGGCCGACGTAGCGGTTCTTCACAAAGCCTTCGCGGTAAGGAATGCCCAGCAGGTGCGCCAGTTGGGTGGCACTCGGGCGGCTCGATTCGGGGATCGGAATGATCACGTCGATCTCGCTCGGCGGCACGGTCGAGACCACGCGCTTGGCCAGCGTCTCGCCCAGGTTCAGGCGCGCCTGGTAGACCGAGATGCCGTCCATCACCGAATCGGGCCTCGCCAGGTAGACGAACTCGAACATGCAGGGGTTGAGCGTTGGCGCATCGGCGCACTGCTCGGCGTGCACCTGGCCTTGCAGGTCGATGAAGACCGCTTCGCCCGGCGCGATGTTGCGCTCGAACACATGGCCCGAGCCTTCGAGCGCGACCGATTCGCTCGCCACCATCACGGTGCCGTCGGCGCCGCGACCCATGGCCAGCGGGCGGATGCCGTACGGGTCGCGGAAGGCGACCAGGCCGTGGCCGGCAATGAGCGCCACCACCGCGTAGGAGCCCCGCAGGCGCCGATGCACGGCGCGCACCGCCTCGAACACGGTGGTCGAATTCAGCATGCCGCCGCGCGTCGACCGCTCGATCTCGTGCGCCAAGACGTTCAGCAGCACTTCCGAGTCGCTCTCGGTGTTGGTGTGGCGGTGGTCGGTCGAGAACAGTTCGGACCGCAGCGCATGCGCGTTGGTCAGGTTGCCGTTGTGCACCAGCACGATGCCGTAGGGCGCGTTCACGTAGAAGGGCTGTGCCTCTTCTTCGCTGTAGGCGTTGCCGGCGGTCGGGTAGCGCACCTGGCCCAGGCCCACGTCGCCCGGCAGCGCGCGCATGTTGCGGGTGCGGAACACGTCGCGCACCATGCCCTTGGCCTTGTGCATGAAGAACTTGCGTTCCAGCAGCGTGACGATGCCGGCTGCGTCCTGGCCGCGGTGCTGCAGCAGCAGCAAAGCGTCATAGAGCAGTTGATTGACGGGCGCGTTGCTGACAACGCCGACGATTCCACACATGGGACGATCCTCTCAGGGCAGGTAACTGGCCAACTTCTCTGGCAATGCAGGCTTCAGGCCCTGCAGTGCCGCATCCAGAACGACCGCGCTGTGCGATTCGCGCCACCAGGCGCTCTCGCTCAACGACAGCAAATGCACAACCACCGCCAGCGCCAGCAGCGCGACCGCGCCACGCGCCAAGCCGAACACACCGCCCAGCACCCGGTCGACCGGCCGCAGCCCGACGGCGGCGATCAGCTTGCGGATCAGCGCTGCCAGCAGACCAACGGCGAAGACCACGGCGATGAAAACCAGCACGAAGGCCAGCGCGTAGCGCCATGAGGCCTCCGGGTCACCGCTGATGGGCAGCCACGCCGCCACATCGCTCGCGAACCACTGCGCGCTGAAGAAAGCCACCACCCAACCGGCCAGCGACATCACCTCGAACACCAGGCCGCGCACCAGCCCCAGAACCAGCGACACCGCCAGCAGCACGACGGCAATCCAGTCGAGCAGGGCCACGTTCGTGCGCGATGCCTACAAGCTGAGGACGGCGGCGGGCAAAGACAAGCCCTTGACCTTGCCGGCCGCCTTGTCCGCCTCGGCACGCGATGCGAACGGGCCGACGCGCACACGCGTGCGCTCGCCATCGGGTGTCTTCGCGACGTTGGTGTAAGTCTTCAGACCGGCCTTCTCGAGTTTCTGGCGCACCTCGCGCGCCTTGTCGGCTTCGGCGAAGGCGCCGACCTGCACGACAAAGCGACCGGCATCGTCCGAAGCCGCCACCGGCTTGGCAGCCGCAGCAGCCGCGTTCTTGCCTTCGAGCAGCGCGCGGGCACGGGCACCGTCCTCGGCCGGCTTGGCTGCGGTAACCGGCTTGGGTTCGGATTTGGGTTCGGGCTTCGGCTCGGGTTTGGCTTCCGGCTTCGGCTTGGCCTCGGGCTTGGGCGCAGGCTTCGGTGCGGGATGCGTCTCGGCCGGCGGGGCCGAAGCCACCGGTCGGTCGGCCGACACTTCGCGGCCATCGGCCGTCTCGGTGATGACGCCGGTCGCCGGCGCGTTGGCCGCTGCACGCGGACGCTCCTCGGCGGGCGGCGCGGCCGGTGTCGGCGCAGGCGCCTGGGCGACCGGAGCCGGCAGCGGTGCGGCCTTGTTCCGGTCGGGAATCTCGATGGGGATGTCGACCGCGACGGGACGCGGCTGGGTGTCGAACAGCAGGGGGAAGCCGATCACGCCGACCAGCACCAGCACCGCCGCGCCGAGCAGCCGATGGCGCGCGCGTCGGCGCATGGCATCGACGCTTTCCGCTGGGGCCGCCGACACGGGCGTGTTGCGGCTTTCATTGGTCGGCTGGCCACGCGAGCGGAACTTGAAAAACGCCATGAATTCGATCCCTGATTGAGTGCAGCGCGGTGTGGGGTTGCGAGGGGCCGGACACCCGCCGATCAGGCGCCTGACAGCAGGTGTTTGGCCTGCAGACGGGGGGTTCCGTGCGCGAGCACGCCACCCACCGTGAAGAACGATCCGAAGACGACGATTCTATCAGTGGGGTCCGCCGCCTCGATGGCCGCCTGCAGTGCCGACATCGGGTCGGCATGCACGCTCGACGCGACGTCCTTGCGCGTGTTCTGCGCCTCCCACTGCGCTTTGAGGGCGGCACCCAGCGCGGCCCGAGGCGTCGGCAGATCGGTGAAGTACCAACGGTCGATCAACGGCCCGATGCGCGACAGGATCGGGGCCAGGTCCTTGTCCGCCATCACGCCGAAGACGGCATGCGTGGTCGGGTAGAAACCCATCGCATCGAGGTTTTCGGCCAGCGCCGCCACGGCATGGCCGTTGTGCGCCACGTCGAGCACCAGCGTCGGCTGGCCGGGGATGATCTGGAAGCGGCCCGGCAGCTCGACCATCGCGAGCCCGGTGCGCACCGCCTGCGCGGTGATCGGCAGGCGCTGGCGCAATGCTTCCAGCGCCGCCAGCACGCCGGCGGCGTTCAGCAACTGGTTGGCGCCACGCAGTGCCGGGTAGGCCAGGCCGCTGTAGCGACGCCCGCGTCCGCTCCAACCCCACTGCTGCTTGTCGCCCGACACGTTGAAGTCGTGCCCGAAGCGCCACAGGTCGGCGCCGATCTCGCGGGCATGGTCGAGCACGCTCTGCGGCGGCATCGGGTCGCTCACGATGGCCGGCCGGCCAGCGCGCAGAATGCCGGCCTTCTCGCGGCCGATGCTCTCGCGGTCGGGCCCGAGGAAGTTCATGTGGTCGAGGTCGATGCTGGTGATCACCGAACAGTCGGCGTCGATGATGTTGACCGCGTCGAGCCGACCGCCCAGGCCGACCTCGAGGATCGCCACGTCGGGCTTCGCCTCGACCATGCAGCGCAGGATGGCCAGCGTGGTGAGCTCGAAGTAGGTCAGCGGGATCTCGGCGCGGGCCGCCTCGACGGCCTCGAAATGCGGCACCAGCAGCGCGCCGTCGATCGCTTCGCCCTTCAGTCGAAGGCGCTCCTCGAAGTGCACGAGGTGGGGCGATGTAAACACGGCCGTGCAGTAGCCGGCGTGCCCGAGGATCGACTCCAGCATCGCGCAGGTCGATCCCTTGCCATTGGTGCCGGCGACTGTGATCACCGGGCAATCGAAGGCCAGCCCGAGGCGCTGTGCCACGGTGCGGGTGCGCTCCAGGCCGAGTTCGATGGTCTTGGGATGCTGTCGCTCGGCGTGCGCGAGCCAGTCGGCTAGGGTTTTCATGGAGCCCAGCATTGTCGCCGACCTGCCGCGGCGGCATGATTCCGGGATGACAACAACCCTTTACGGAATCCCGAACTGCGACACCGTCAAGCGCGCCCGCGCCTGGCTCGACGAACACGGCGTGGCCTACCGCTTCCACGATTTCAAGAAGGAAGGCGTGCCGGAGGCCGAACTGGACCGCTGGCTGAAGGCGCCGGGGTGGGAGGCGCTGGTCAACCGGCGCGGCACCACCTGGCGCAAGCTGGACGACGCGACCCGGGCGGCGGTGGTCGACGCCGGCTCCGCCCGGGCCGTGCTGCTGGCCCACCCCAGCCTGATCAAACGCCCGGTCGTCCACTGGAACGGCCGCCCGGACGTTACAACGGGGTTCGACGCCGCCGAGTGGGCCACCCGGGCCTGAGCACTCCCGGTTGAACCCGGCGCGCCGAATTGCATCCAACCGGGTTGAAGCGGAGCACACGCTTCTCCCATTCAAGGAGTTCGACATGCACAAGAAGATGTACACCGCCGCTCTCGGCCTCACTCTGCTGGGCGCCCTGGCCAGCGGCAGCGCCATGGCGCAGCAACAGGTTCAGGCCCGAGTGGTTTCGACCGCCCAGGTGACCGAGCCGAACGGCCGCGTGGGCTACAACGTGACCTACGAATACGAAGGCCGGCAATACAGCACCTACACCGACAGCCAGCCCGGCCGCACGATTGCGGTCGACGTCGGTGCCTACGGCGTGACCACCGCGCCGGTCGCGCCGCAGGCGCAGTTGTCGGGCGAACCCGTGGCCAATGGGGGGCGTGCCCCGTGGGAAGGCGTGGTGCCCGAGCAGGGCGTGGTGGTGTCCTCGGCACGCCCGGCCGCACCGGCCTACTACGCCGCACCAGCCTACGCCGCACCAGCCTACGCGGCGCCGGTCTACATGGCACCGGCGCCGGTCTATGTGGCACCGGCCTACGGCTACGGCTATGGCTACGCCCCCGCTTACGCCTATCCGCCCGTCGGCCTGTCGCTGAACCTCGGTTATTCGCGCGGCTGGGGCGGGCGCGGCGGCCGCTGGCGCTGAACGCCGGCATGGGCAGGGGCCTTGGCAAGCCCTAAAATCGCGGGCTTTCCGCCCGGTGGAGCGAATCGCTGAGCGCGGATCGCTTCACCTTTCTCTCCAGCCCGAGCGCGCCCGCGCCCTGCCCTTCACATGACGATCAACGAATCCCTCCCCTGCGCCGCGGTCGGCACCAAGGCCAACGTGTACTTCGATGGCAAGTGCGTGAGCCACGGCCTCACGCTCGCCGACGGCACCAAGAAGTCGGTCGGCGTGATCCTGCCGTCCACCCTCACCTTCAACACCGGTGCGCCCGAAATCATGGAAGGCACGTCGGGTCGTTGCGAATACCTGCTCTCGGGCAGCAGCGAATGGCTGGCGTCGGGTGCTGGCGAGACGTTCAGCGTGCCGGGCAATTCGAGCTTCCAGATCCGCGTCAGCGGCGAACCCTACAGCTACATCTGCCATTTCGGCTGAACCGGACGCCCACGCCATGTCGACCATCCTCCAACACGTTCCCGCCGGCCAGAAGGTCGGCATCGCCTTCTCCGGCGGCCTCGACACCAGCGCCGCGCTTCACTGGATGAAGCAGAAGGGCGCGATCCCCTACGCCTACACCGCCAACCTCGGCCAGCCCGACGAGCCGGACTACGAAGAGATTCCGCGCAAGGCGATGCAGTACGGCGCCGAAAAGGCGCGCCTGATCGACTGCCGCAGCCAACTCGCGTCCGAGGGCCTCGCCGCCCTGCAGGCCGGCGCCTTCCACGTGACCACCGCCGGCGTGACCTACTTCAACACCACGCCACTGGGCCGTGCCGTGACCGGCACGATGCTGGTGAGCGCCATGAAGGAAGACGACGTCCACATCTGGGGCGACGGCAGCACCTACAAGGGCAACGACATCGAGCGCTTCTACCGCTACGGTCTGCTCACCAACCCGGCGCTGAAGATCTACAAGCCCTGGCTCGACCAGCTCTTCATCGACGAACTGGGCGGCCGCGCGGAAATGTCGGCCTTCATGACCGCCGCCGGCTTCGGCTACAAGATGTCGGCCGAGAAGGCCTACTCGACCGACTCCAACATGCTCGGCGCCACGCACGAAGCCAAAGACCTGGAGCACCTCCACAGCGGCATCAAGATCGTCAACCCGATCATGGGTGTCGCCTTCTGGAAGGACGAAGTCGAGGTGAAGCGCGAAGAGGTCACCGTGCGCTTCGAGGAAGGCCGCCCGGTCGCACTCAATGGCAAGGAATACCCCGATCTGGTCGAGCTGATCCTGGAAGCCAACCGCATCGGCGGCCGCCACGGCCTGGGCATGAGCGACCAGATCGAGAACCGCATCATCGAAGCCAAGAGCCGCGGCATCTACGAGGCCCCCGGCCTGGCGCTGCTGTTCATCGCCTACGAGCGCCTGGTCACCGGCATCCACAACGAAGACACGATCGAGCAGTACCGCGACAACGGCCGCAAGCTCGGCCGGCTGCTCTACCAGGGCCGCTGGTTCGACCCACAGGCCATCATGCTGCGCGAAACGGCGCAGCGCTGGGTGGCGCGCGCCATCACCGGCGAAGTGACGATCGAACTGCGCCGGGGCAACGACTATTCGCTGCTCAACACCGAGTCGGCCAACCTGACCTACAAGCCCGAGCGCCTGAGCATGGAAAAGGTCGAAGGCGCCTTCACGCCGCTGGACCGTATCGGGCAGCTGACGATGCGTAACCTGGACATCATCGACACGCGCGACAAGCTGGCGATCTACACCAAGACCGGCTTGCTGCAAGTCGGTGACGGCGCGTCGGTGCCGCGCCTGACCAACGACAACGACGAGTAAGCGATCGCCGGAGGCCGTCGAAGCAAAGCCACCGCGAGGTGGCTTTCTTCATGGTGTGCGCTCAGTCGCCGCCTCCGCCGCCGCAGCCCCCGCCACCGCAGCCCGATCCGCCATCGCTTCCACTGCTGCTGTCGCTTGAACTGCCGTCACCGCTGCTCGATTCGCTGCCACCGAAACCGCCTGCATCGCCCGAGCCGGAAGCCGAGCCGGTGTCGCCGAAACTGGTGCCGCAATGCGCACCCGAACTCGCAGCCCGGTCGATGTCGCCGCAGTCGGGCACGTAGCTGAAGCCACCTGCGATGGCGAACTTGGCGTCGAGCGCGAACAGCAGCGGCAGGCGGCTGGGCTGGCGGGGGTCGATGCTCTCCTCCTTGCAGGCCCAGTACCAGGTGCGGCGCAGGCCGTCGTTGCGCTTCGCGCTGCGCCCGAGCACCTCGGCCGGCGTGTGGTGCAGCATCGCACCGAAGGCATACCGGCACCACTGCTGGTAGGCCTGGGTGTGCAGGATGAATTCGTGCCATGCAGCGTCGACCAGCTTCGACGGCATGCCGACGAACGCCCGGTTGCTGCGCAAGTGCGCCATGAAGAACTGCCGCAGGCCGCGCACGACCAGTTCGGTGTCGCGCAGCTGCAGCTGCGGGTAGAGGTCGCGCAGCTTGTCGAGCAGGAAAGGCGGCAGGCGCGCCTCGCGGACGAACTGCCGCCGTGCGCTCTCCTGCCAAGCCTTGAGCGCACCGCTGAGCACGACACCGACCACGAGGGCCGCGAAGAACACCCAGGCACTGCGCCCATAGAGCACGGCCGCGGCGCAGAGCACCCACAGCAACCGTCGCCCCCAGGCCAGCGCATCGATGCGACGGCGGAAATTGAGCGACGACAGCGCCGTCACACCACCACCGGCTCCGGCTCCAGCCGGATGCCGAAGCGCTCGTACACGCTGGTCTGGATCGCCTTGGCCAGCGTCATGACCTCGCCGCCGGTCACCGGGTCTTCGCGGCCGCCGCGGTTGACGAGGACGAGCGCCTGCTTCTCGTACACGCCGGCATTGCCGACGGACTTGCCCTTCCAGCCACAGGCGTCGATCAGCCAGCCGGCCGCCAGCTTGATGCTGCCGTCGGCCATCGGGTAGTGCACGATCTTCGGGTCGCGCGCGATGATGTCGGCGCACTGCTCGGGCGTGACCGTCGGGTTCTTGAAGAAGCTGCCGGCATTGCCCAGCACGCGCCAGTCGGGCAGCTTGGCGCGGCGGATGGCGCAGACCCAGTCGAAGACGTCCTTCGCATCCGGCGTGAAGTTGCCGGCCTCTTCCATCTTGCGTTCGAGGTCGAGGTAGCCGACCACGGCCTTCCACGGCTTGGGCAGGCGGAAACGCACCCGGGTGATCAGCGCCCGGCCGGCCAGGCCGAAGTCGTTGCCGCCGGTCGCCACGTGCTTGAACACCGAGTCGCGGTAGCCGAAGGCACATTGGGCGGCGTCGAGCGTGAAGCTGCGGCCGGTGACCAGGTCGACCGCATCGAGCGACTCGAAGCGGTCCTGCAGCTCGATGCCGTAGGCGCCGATGTTCTGCACCGGTGCGCCACCGACCGTGCCGGGGATCATCGCCAAGTTCTCCAGGCCGGGGAATCCTTTATCCACCGTCCACTGCACGGTGTCGTGCCAGTTCTCGCCGGCACCGGCTTCTACGATCCAGGCGCGGGCGCCGTCCTCGACCAGGCGCAGGCCCCGGATCTCGACCTTGAGCACCAGCGGCTTCACGTCGCCGGTGAGCACGATGTTGCTGCCGCCGCCGAGCACGAACTTGGGCGCGTCGCGCCACTGCGCGTCGGCCCGCAGCGCGGCCAGGTCGGCCTCGCTCGCGATGCGCGCCAGGTGCTGCGCGCGCGCGACGATGCCGAAGCTGTTGAAGGGCTGCAGCGCGACGTTGGACTCCACGATCATGGGAGAATTGTCGCATTCACCTTGCGCATCCGAGGAGCCTGCATGCCGTCTTTCGATACCGTCTGCGAACCGAACCTTCCCGAGGTCAAGAACGCCGTGGAAAACACGGCCAAGGAAATCGCGACCCGCTTCGACTTCAAGGGGACGGCCGCCGCCGTCGAACTGAAGGACAAGGAAATCACCATGATCGGCGACGCCGAATTCCAGCTCGTGCAGGTTGAAGACATCCTGCGCGCCAAGCTGACCAAGCGCAGCGTCGACGTGCGTTTTCTCGACAAGGGCGACGTGCAGAAAATCGGCGGCGACAAGGTCAAGCAGGTGATCAAGGTCAAGAGCGGTATCGAGACCGAGGACGCCAAGAAGATCACCCGCCTGCTCAAGGACAGCAAGATGAAGGTGCAGGCCGCCATCCAGGGCGACGCGGTGCGCGTCACCGGCGCCAAGCGCGACGACCTGCAGGCGGCCATGGCGCTCATCAAGAAAGACCTGCCGGACATGCCGCTCAGCTTCAACAATTTCCGCGACTGAGCCGCCCATGAAGGCCCCGCTGCTCGCTCTGTGGCTGGGCCTCGCCGCTGCCGGCGTGCATGCCGGTTCGGTGATGCTCACCGGCACCATCGGCAACCGCGCGATTCTGGTGGTCAACGGCGGTGCGCCTAAGACGGTGGCCATCGGCGAGAAGGTGCAGAACGTGCGCCTGCTGTCGCTGCAGGACGGCCAGGCCGTCGTCGAATCCGCCGGCCAGCGCATCACGCTGCGGATGGATTCGCCGGTGAGTGTCGGCGAAGGTGGCGGCAGCGGCGCGGGCGGTTCGCGCATCGTGCTCAATGCCGACAGCCGCGGCCACTTCATGGCGAGCGGCGCCATCAACGGGCGCAGCGGGGTCAGCTTCATGCTCGACACCGGTGCCACCACCGTGGCGATGTCGGTGGCCGATGCCACACGCCTCGGCCTCGACTACCAGAAGGGCACGCCGGTGCGCATGAACACCGCCAACGGCGTGGCGCAAGGCTACCGGCTGCGGCTGGATTCGGTTCGGGTAGGCGATGTCGAGGTGCGCGACATCGACGCCATCGTCTCGCAGCAGCCGATGCCCTTCGTGCTGCTGGGCAACAGCTTCATCGGACGCTTCTCGATGCGGCGCGACGCCGAGCAGATGGTGCTCGAACGCCGCTTCTAGTCTGCGTCAGGGGTCAGGGGTCAGCGGTCAGCGGTCAGCGTTGCGCGGCCGTCACCACCACTTCGATCTTGTAGCCCTTGTTGGCCAGCGCCGCCTGCACGGTGGCGCGCGGCGGCGTGTGGCCGGCCGGCACCCAGGCGTCCCACACCTCGTTCATCGCGCCGATCTCGGCGATGTCGGTGAGGAAGATCTGCGTCATGAGGATGCAGGTCTTGTCGCTGCCGGCCTCGGCCAGCAGCTTGTCGATCATCGCGAGCACCTGCGCGGTCTGGCCGCGGATGTCCGCCGTGGTGTCGTCGGGCACCTGGCCCGCGAGGTAGACGGTGCCGTTGTGCACGGCCGTCTCGCTCAGGCGCGCGCCGACGTGGAAGCGTTGAATCTCTGCCATGGTCATTCCTTTTTCTTGTTGGCGCCGAGCTTGGACTCGGTGCCGGCCACCAGACGGCGGATGTTTTCGCGATGCCGCCAGATCAGCAGCAGGCTGACGGCGATGAGGGTGATGAGCACCGTCCGGTTCAGCGGCCAGGCGATGCCACCGCCGATCAGGTAGAACGACGGCGCGAAGAAGGCGGCGACCAGCGACGCCAGCGACGAGTAGCGGAAGAAGAAGGCGATGATGGCCCAGCTCATGCCGGTGGCGAGCCCAAGCATCCAGTCGATGCCGACCAGCACGCCCGCCGCCGTGGCCACGCCCTTGCCGCCCTTGAAGCCGAAGAAGACCGGGTACAGGTGGCCGATGAAGGCCGCGAGGCCCGCCAGCGCTGCGGTGCCCATCCCCATGCCGAGGTCGGGCCCGATCAGGCGGATGACGAACACCGGCAGCCAGCCCTTGAGCGCGTCGAGCAGCAGCGTGGCCAGGGCCGCGCCCTTGTTGCCCGAACGCAGCACGTTGGTAGCGCCGGGGTTGCCGCTGCCGTAGCTGCGTGGGTCGGCCATGCCGAGCGAACGGCTCACGATCACCGCGAAGGACAGCGAGCCGAGCAGGTACGACAGGACGATCGCGATGAACGAGGGAAGGTGAAAGCTCAAGGGGGTCTCCGTGGGGGCTGCGCCGTGCTTGCGGCGGTGCGCCGTCGTCGGGCTGGCTATTCTGCCAGCGCGCACTGCACCGGTTGCGCGCGGAGCACCGCCGCGCTCGCTCAGTTCGCGGGGTCGCGGATGTCCCAGCGGATCTTGTCGATCTCTGCAAGTACCTCGGGCGAGAGCTGGGTGCCCCAGGCGTCGATGTCCTCGTCGAGCTGCGCCACCGAGGTCACGCCGATGATGGTGCTCGCCACCTGCCACTTGGTGTAGCAGAAGGCCAGCGCCAGGCGCGCCGGCGTCATGCCGTGGTCGCGCGCGAGCTGGTTGTAGCGGCGCGCTGCCCTGAGCGCATCGGCGCGGCCCCAGCGCTGCTTGCGCACCGACTCGTAGCTGGCGATGCGGGCGCCCTTCGGCGCGTCGGGGCCGTCGATGCCACTCTGGTCGTACTTGCCGGTCAGCAGGCCGAAGGCCAGCGGCGAATAGGCCAGCAGCGAGACGCCCAGGCGGTGCATGGTTTCGTCCAGCCCGTTCTCGAGGCCGCGGCTCACCAGGCAGTAGACGTTCTGCACGCTGGCAATGCGCGGCAGCCCGTGCTGCTCGGCCAGGCGGACGAACTCGTGCACGCCGTAGGGCGTCTCGTTCGACAGGCCGATGTGGCGCACCTTGCCCGCCTTCACCAGCCCACCGAGCGCTTCGAGCTGCGCGTGGATCGAGGTCTCCGACGTTTCCTTCGTCGGTTCGTAGTACAGGTTGCCGAAGGCCGGCACATGGCGCTCGGGCCAGTGGATCTGGTAGAGGTCGATCACGTCGGTCTGCAGCCGCTTCAGGCTGGCATCGCAGGACGCCACGATGTCCGCGGCCGTCATGCCCTTGCCTTCGCGCACCCAGTCCATGCCGCGCGACGGGCCGGCGACCTTGGTGGCCAGCGTGACCTTCTGGCGCGCGCCGGGGCGCTTGGCGAACCAGTCGCCGAGGATGGTTTCGGTGGCGCCGAAGGTTTCGCGGCGCGCCGGCACGGCGTACATCTCTGCCGTGTCGAGGAAGTCCACGCCGCGCTCCAGCGAGCGGTCGAGGATGGCGTGGGCGGTGGGCGAATCGACCTGCTCGCCGAAGGTCATGGTGCCGAGGCAGATCGGGGTGACGTGCAGATCACTCTGCCCGAGTCGGATGCGTTGCATGGTGAAGATCGCGAGGACCGGAGAAGAAGGAAGCGCCAAACTGTACCGCGCCGCACGCGCCGCTGCAGGGCGCGGCCGGCATGTCCGTTGCGCGACCGGCAACGCCCTGTGCCTTCGTATGATCGATCGAATGTATGTCCCGCAACGCCCCTCCTCCAGCGCCCATGTGCCGGTGCGCACCCTGCGCTACCACCTGCGCAGCTGGGGTACGCCCTCCCCGACGCGGCCGCCGCTGGTGCTGCTGCATGGCTGGATGGACGTCTCGGCCTCCTGGCAGTTCGTGGTCGACGCGCTGGCCGAGGAGCGCTTCGTCGTCGCACCCGACTGGCGCGGCTTCGGCCTGACCGACGGCGGTGCGGTCGACAACTACTGGCTGCCCGATTACCTGGCCGACCTCGACTGGCTGCTCGACCATGTGGCGGGCGAGGCGCCGGTCGACCTGGTCGGCCACAGCATGGGCGGCAACATCGCGATGCAGTACGCGGGCGTGCGTCCGCAGCGCATCCGCCGTCTGGTCAACCTCGAAGGCTTCGGCATGCCCGCGCGACAGCCCGAGGAGGCGCCCGCGCGCTATGGGCAGTGGATTGACCAGCTCAGGAAGCTGCACCGCGGCGAGATGGCGATGCACGGCTACTCGGACCCGGACGGCGTGGCACGCCGCCTGATGAAGACCAACCCACGCCTGCCGCAAGACAAGGCCGACTGGCTGGCGCGGCACTGGGCGGCCGAACAGCCGCACCCCGACGGCGGCACCCGCTGGGCCATTCTGGGCGACGCCGCGCACAAGGTGGTCAACGCCAACATCTACCGCGTGGACGAGGCCCTGGCCCTCTACGCCGCCATCACCGCCCCGGTGCTCTCGATCGAGGCAAGCGACGACAGCCTGGCCCGCTGGGCCGGGGGCTACACGCGCGCCGACTACCACCGGCGGCTGGCGTCGGTGCGCGACGTGCGAAGCGCCCAGGTCCCCGACTGCGGCCACATGCTGCACCACGACCAGCCCGAACGGGTGGCCGCGCTGATCGACGCCTTCTTGCGCTGACGCAGCGGCGGGCGCTCGGGACGTTCTCCGACACACGCAGACACCAATCGCGGGCAGACTCGGCGGGTTTTGCTCATCTCGCGCGCAGCCCATGCCCCACACCGCCGTCAACGCCATCGCCCCCCGAGAGTTCCAGCGCCTGCTGAGCCGGAACGTGAAGCTGCCACTGATCGGGGGCGTGCTCGGCGCAGTGGTCTTCGTCGGCCTCATCTTCTATCTGCTGTCGGTGATCTCATGGGTCGAGCACACCGACCGGGTGACCCGGGAGGCGAGCGAACTCCAACGGCTGAGCGTCGACCTGGAAACCGGCATGCGCGGCTTCCTGATCACCGGCGAAGACGTGTTCCTGCAGCCCTACGAGAGCGCGCAACCGCGGCTGGCCGCCGGCATGGCCGTGCTGCGCGAGCGCGTGTCCGACAACCCGGCACAGGTTGACCGGCTCGACCGCATCGCCACGCTGCAAACCGCGTGGAACGGGTTCGCCGCAGAGATGATCGCGTTGCGCCGTGCCGGCGGCGACGTCGAGCAGGCGATCCGGGCCGGCCGCGGCCGACGCCTGTCGGACGACATGCGCACCGGCTACGCGAACTTCATCAACGTCGAACAGACGCTGCGCTTCCAGCGCAACAACGAAGCCAACAACACGGCCATCGCGATCGTGGCGCTGTTCCTCTTCTTCACGCTCACGCTCTCCGGTCTGCTGGCCTTCTTCGGTCGGCGCCAGCTGGTGCGGCTCTCGGAAGGCTACGACACGGTGCTGCAGCGGCAGGCAACGCATGCGGAGGCCTTACAGCGGCAGGCCTGGCTGCGCGGCGCGCAGACGGAGCTGGCCGACGACCTGGTCGGCGAGCTCAGTGCGCTCGAGATGGGCCGCAAGGTTCTGGGCTTCTTCGCGCGGCATATCGGCAGCAGCGTGGGCGGGCTGTATGTGCGTGAACGCGGCGGCGAGCTCCGCCGCGTCGCCAGCTACGGCTTCTCGCCCGAGGCCGAGGGCGCCAACCTGGTGATCGGTCCGAACGAGGGGCTGGTGGCGCAGGCGGCGAATGGCCGCAAGCCGATGGTGGTGGAGCCTGTCGGCACCGACTACCTGCGGGTGAACTCTGGCATCGGCGACATGGCGCCGCGGGCGATCGTGCTGCTGCCGGTGCTGAACGACGGCCGTGTCAACGGTGTCATCGAACTGGGCCTGCTGCGTTCCCCCGATACCCAGGCGCGGGAGCTGTTCGAGTTGCTGGCCGGCACCATCGGCAGCTCGGTGGCCGCGGTGCGCTACCGCGAACAGCTGCAGGACGCGTTGGCCGAAACGCAGCAGCTCAACGAAGAGCTGCAGGTGCAGCAGGAAGAACTGCGGACGGCCAACGAGGAGCTCGAAGAGCAGTCCCGCACGCTGCGCGCCTCGCAGGCCACGCTGGAGAACCAGCAGGCCGAGTTGGAGCAGACCAACAGCCAGCTGTCGGAGCGCACCGAAGCGCTCGACCTGCGCAACGCGGCGCTGCGCCGCGTGCAGGCCGACCTGGAAGACCGCGCGCAGGAGCTGCAGCGCGCCAGCCGCTACAAGTCGGAGTTCCTCGCGAACATGTCGCACGAGCTGCGCACGCCGCTCAACAGTGCGCTGATCCTGGCCAAGCTGCTGGGCGACAACCCGCAGGGCAACCTATCGGCTGAGCAGGTGAAATTCGCCGAGTCGATCTATTCGTCGGGCAACGACCTGCTGGTGCTGATCAACGACATCCTCGACATCGCCAAGGTCGAAGCCGGCAAGCTCGAGCTGGTGGCCGAGGAGGTGCCGCTCGCCCGCCTGGCCGACAGCCTGGCGATGACCTTCACGCCGCTGGCGGGCCAGAAGCAGCTCGGCTTCCAGGTGGCGGTAGCGCCCGACGCCCCGGCGCTGCTGGTGACCGACCGGCAGCGCCTCGAGCAGGTGCTGAAGAACCTGCTGTCGAACGCGCTCAAGTTCACCGACCGCGGCGAGGTCAGCCTCACCATCTCGGCCGGTCCCGACGGCGGCGCCCGCTTCGCGGTGCGCGACTCGGGCATCGGCATCGCGCCCGACCAGCAGGACGTCATCTTCGAGGCCTTCCGCCAGGCGGACGGCACCACCAGCCGGCGCTACGGCGGCACCGGCCTGGGGCTGTCGATCTCGCGCGACCTCACCAAGCTGCTGGGCGGCACGCTCACGGTCGACAGTACGCCCGGCCAGGGCAGCACCTTCACGCTGACGATGCCGGCGCAGGCGCCGCTGCAAGCGCGCATGGATGCGCCCGCGGTGCCTGCCACGCCCGCCCGCCTCTACACGGCGCCCGTGGCGGCGATGCCGACCGCCTCGCCGACCATCCCGGCGCCGGTGATCCCGCAGTTCGCCGACGACCGCGCGCAGCCGCGCAACGCGTCGCGGCGCGTGCTGGTGATCGAGGACGAGCCGCAATTCGCCCACATCCTGTACGACCTGGCCCATGAGCTGGGCTACCAGTGCATCGTGGCCCACGGTGCCGGCGACGGCTTCGACCTGGCTACGCAGCTGCTGCCCGACGCGATCCTGCTGGACATGCGCTTGCCGGACGCGCCGGGCCTCAACGTGCTGCAAAAACTCAAGGACCAGCCGCAGACGCGCCACATCCCCGTGCACATCGTCTCGGCCATGGACCACACCGAAACCGCCATGCACATGGGCGCGATCGGCTATGCGCTCAAGCCCGCCTCGCGCGAACAGCTCAAGCAGGTGTTCCAGAAGCTGGAAGACAAGCTCACGCAGAAGGTCAAGACCGTGCTGCTGGTCGAGGACGACGACGTGCAGCGCGACGCGGTGGTGAAGCTGATCGGCGACGAGGACGTCGCCATCACGGCCGTGGGCTCGGGCGAAGAGGCGCTCGAGCTGCTGCGCGCCCGCGTCTTCGACTGCATGGTGACCGACCTGCGCCTGCCCGACATGCAGGGCAGCGAGCTACTCAAGAAGATGGCCACGGAAGAGATCTGCTCATTCCCGCCCGTCATCGTCTACACCGGCCGCAACCTGACGCGCGACGAAGAGGCCGAGCTGCTGCGCTATTCGCGCTCGATCATCATCAAGGGCGCGCGCTCTCCGGAGCGCCTGCTCGACGAGGTGACGTTGTTCCTGCACAAGGTCGAGGCCGACCTCTCCACCGAACGCCGCAACATGCTCAAGGCCGCGCGCGGGCGCGACCGGGTTTTCGAAGGCCGCCGCATCCTGCTGGTGGACGACGACGTGCGCAACATCTTCGCGCTCACCAGCGCACTGGAGCAGCGCGGCGCGATCGTCGAGATCGGCCGCAACGGCCGCGAAGCGCTCGAGAAGCTCGACCGCGTGGCCGACATCGACCTCGTGCTGATGGATGTGATGATGCCGGAGATGGACGGCCTGGAGGCCACGCGCCGCCTGCGCCAGGACCCGCGCTTCGAGAAGCTACCGGTCATCACCGTCACCGCCAAGGCCACCAAGTACGACCAGGAACAGTGCCTGGCCGCCGGCGCCAGCGACTACCTCGCCAAGCCGGTCGACCTGGACCGCCTGTTCTCGCTGCTGCGCGTCTGGATGCCCAAGATGGAGCGGCTGTGAAACCCGCGCCTTTCCAGCCGGTGCGTCCGCTCGAACCGCCGAGCGACATCGAGATCGAGCTGCGCCTGCTGATGGAGGCGATCTACCTGAAGTACAGCTACGACTTCCGCAATTACACCGGCGCCTCGCAGAAGCGGCGCGTGCTCTATGCACTGGAGCAGTTGCGGCTGCCGAGCGTCTCGGCGCTCCAGGAGCGGGTGCTGCACGACCCGACGGTATTCGCCCAGCTGCTGCAGTTCCTGACGATTCCGGTGAGCGAGATGTTCCGCGATCCGGACTACTTCCTCACCCTGCGCCAGCAGGTGGTGCCGGTGCTGCACACCTATCCGTCGGTGAAGGTCTGGGTGGCCGGCTGCAGCACCGGCGAGGAGGCCTGGTCGCTCGCCATCCTGCTGCGCGAGGAAGGCCTGCTCGACCGCACCCAGATCTACGCCACCGACATCAATCCGGCGTCGCTCGAGAAGGCGCGCCAGGGCATCTTCCCGATGGCGGCGGTGCGCAACTACACGCTCAACTACCAGCGTGCCGGCGGCCAGCGGGCCTTCTCCGACTACTACACCGCCGCCTACGACGCGGCGCGCTTCGACCCCTCGTTGTGCGCGAACGCGGTCTTCGCCGACCACAGCCTGGCGACCGACAGCGTCTTCGCCGAAACCCAGTTCGTGTCGTGCCGCAACGTGCTGATCTACTTCAACCGCGCGCTGCAGGACCGGGCCCTGGGCCTGTTCCACGAGTCGCTGTGCCACCGCGGCTTTCTCGGCCTCGGTGCCAAGGAGAGCATCGACTTCTCGGCCTTCGCCACCCGCTTCGACACGCTGTCGCGTGCCGAACGCATCTACCGCAAGGCCTCGTGACGACGCTCGAGCGCGCCCTGCGCCGCATCGACGCGGCGGTGATCGGCACGTCGGCCGGCGGGGTCGACGCGCTCGCCACGCTGCTGCACGATCTGCCGCAGCCTTGGCACCTGCCGCTGGTGACCGTGATCCACCTGCCGGAGCGGCGTGAGAGCCGGTTGGTCGAGGTCTTCGCCCAACGGCTCTCGATCCCGGTGCGCGAGGCCGAGGACAAGGCGCCCGTCGCGGCCGGCACCCTCTACTTCGCGCCACCGAGCTACCACCTGTCGATCGAGCACTCGCGCGAGTTCTCGCTGAGCTGCGAGCCGCCGGTGCTCTGGTCGCGCCCGTCGATCGACCTGCTCATGGCCTCGGCGGCCGACGCCTACGGCCCGGACGTGGCCGGCCTGCTGCTCACCGGCGCCAACGCCGACGGCGCCGCCGGGCTGCGAAGGATTCATGCCGCCGGCGGATTCACCGCCGTGCAGGAGCCCTCGGAAGCCGAGGTAGATACCATGCCCCGTGCGGCGCTCGCCCTCCACACCCCCGACCGCGTGCTGCCCTTGCACGCGCTGCGTACCCTCTTGATGGAATTCAATGCGCTCCATGCCGATTGACGTCGAAAGCAAGCTGCTGATCGTCGACGACCTTCCCGAGAACCTGCTGGCGCTGCAGGCGCTCATCCGCGGCCCCGCCCGGCCGGTGTTCCAGGCCACCTCCGCCGAACTGGCGCTGGCGCTCATGCTCGAACACGAATTCGCCCTCGCCATCCTCGACGTGCAGATGCCCGGCATGAACGGCTTCGAGCTGGCCGAGATGATGCGCGGCACCGAGCGCACGCGCCACATTCCCATCATCTTCGTGAGCGCCGCCGGCCGCGAGATGAACTACGCCTTCAAGGGCTACGAAAGCGGCGCGGTCGACTTCCTGCAGAAGCCGCTCGACCCCCATGTGGTGGCCAGCAAGGTCAACGTCTTCGTCGACCTGCACCGCCACCGCAAGGCGCTCAAGCACGAGATGGAGGCGCTCGCCGCGGCGCACCGCGAGCAGGCCACCCTGGTCGAGAAGCTGCAGGTGGCACAGGCCGACCTCGAGCGGGCGGTGCGCATGCGCGACGACTTCATGTCGATGGTCTCGCACGAACTGCGCACGCCGCTCAACACGCTCTACCTCGAGACGCAGGTGCGCAAGCTGCATCTGGGCAAGGGCAACCTCGCGCCCTTCGCGCCCGAGAATCTGCCGGCCATGATCGAGCGCGACCAGCGCCAGATCCAGAACATGGTGCGGCTGATCGACGACATGCTCGACGTGTCGCGCCTGCGCAGCGGCTCTCTGTCGATCCGGCCCAAGCCGGTCGACCTGGCGGGCCTGGCGCGACGGGTCGCCGACAGCCTGGCCATCCAGGCCGATGCCGCCGGCTCGACGCTGGAGATCGACGCACCGCAACCCATCGAGGGCATCTGGGACGAATTCCGCATCGAGCAGGTCCTGACCAACCTGATCACCAACGCACTGCGCTACGGCCGCGGCAGCCCGGTGGCGGTGAGGGTGGTGCGCGACGGCGACCGGGCCGCGCTGTCGGTGCGCGACCGCGGCATCGGCATCGCGCCGGAGGACCACGGCCGCATCTTCGAGCAGTTCGAGCGCACCGACGACAGCCGCAAGCACGCCGCCGGGCTCGGGCTGGGGCTCTACATCACGCGCGAAATCGTGCGGGCGCACGGCGGCGAGATTTTGCTGGAGAGCGCCCCGGGCGAAGGCGCGCTGTTCCGCGTCACGCTGCCGTTGCACGCCCCGGCGGGCGACGCCTGAGCCACCGCCCGGCCGCGTCGCCGATGGGCCCATGCGCGCCGTGAGAAAATGTCGGGTTGCTCCCGGCGCCGCCGGGCTATCGTATTTTTCCCGAGGACTTCCCCATGGACGCAGAACAGATCAACCAAATCGGCGCTTTGCTGGCAGACCTGAGCGCTCGCACCCTCGAGTTACGGGGGTATCTTTGACTACGATGCCAAAGCCGAACGCCTGAGGACGGTCAACGCCTCGCTCGAAGACCCCAACGTCTGGAACGACCCGAAGAAGGCCCAGGAACTGGGCCGCGAGAAGAAATCGCTCGACGACGTGGTCGTCACGCTCGACCGCCTCACCAGCGGCCTGTCGGACAACACCGAGCTCTTCGAAATGTCGAAGGCCGACGGCGACATGGACGGCCTGCAGGCCATTGCCGATGACGCCGCGCTGCTCGAAGCCGACATCAAGCAGCTCGAGTTCCGCCGGATGTTCAACAACCCGGCCGACCCGCTCAACGCCTTCGTCGACATCCAGGCCGGCGCCGGCGGCACCGAGGCCTGCGACTGGGCCAGCATGCTGCTGCGCCAGTACCTCAAGTACGCCGAGCGCAAAGGCTTCAAGACGCAGATCGAGGACGAAACCCCGGGCGACACCGCCGGCATCAAGGGCGCGACCATCAAGGTCGAGGGCGACTACGCCTTCGGCCTGCTGCGCACCGAGACCGGCGTGCACCGCCTGGTGCGCAAGTCGCCGTTCGACTCCTCGGGCGGGCGCCACACCAGCTTCGCCTCGATCTTCGTGTACCCGGAAATCGACGACTCGATCGAGATCGACATCAACCCGTCCGACGTGCGCACCGACACCTTCCGCGCGTCCGGCGCGGGTGGCCAGCACATCAACAAGACCGACTCGGCGGTGCGGCTCACGCACATCCCGACCGGCATCGTGGTGCAGTGCCAGGACGGCCGCAGCCAGCACAGCAACCGCGACGTGGCGTGGAAGCGCCTGCGCTCGCGCCTGTACGACTTCGAGATGCGCAAGCGCCAGGAAGAGCAGCAGAAGCTCGAGGACAGCAAGACCGACGTGGGCTGGGGCCACCAGATCCGCAGCTACGTGCTGGACAACAGCCGTATCAAGGACCTGCGCACCAACGTTGAAGTCTCGGCCACGCAGAAAGTGCTCGACGGTGACCTCGACGTCTTCATCGAAGCGTCCCTGAAGCAGGGCGTCTGATGGCGCGCGACGACGACGAACTCGCCCCAACGAATTTTCTGGAGACACCCGATGCTGCAACTGCGTGATGGACAAGGACAGCCGCTGGCGATCCGCCGCGAAGACTATGTTGCCCCCGCCTGGTGGATCGACACCGTCGACCTGACCTTCGACCTGGACCCCGCCAAGACGCGCGTGCTCAACCGCATGCGCCTGCGCCGCAACCCCGAGCTGCCGAACGGGCCACTGCGCCTGGACGGCGACGAGCTGAACCTGGCGCGCGTGCTGGTCGACGGCCAGGGCGCCTCGTTTCGCATCGAGTCCGACCAGTTGGTGATCGACAACCTGCCCGACAGCTTCGAGCTGGAGATCTTCACCACCTGCTGCCCGGTGAAGAACACCAAGCTGATGGGCCTGTTCGTCAGCGAGAACACCTTCTTCACCCAGTGCGAGGCCGAGGGCTTCCGCCGCATCACCTACTTCCTCGACCGTCCGGACGTGATGGCGAGCTACACCGTCACGCTGCGCGCCGACAAGACCGCCTACCCGGTGCTGCTGTCGAACGGCAACCTGATGGACAGCGGCGAGCTGCCCGAGGGCCGCCACTTCGCGAAGTGGGTCGACCCCTTCCGCAAGCCGAGCTACCTGTTCGCGCTGGTCGCGGGCAAGCTGGTGGCGCGCGAGCAGCGCATCACCACGCGCGCGGGCAAGGACCATCTGCTGCAGGTCTATGTGCGCGCCGGCGACCTCGACAAGACCGAGCACGCGATGAACTCGCTGATCCACTCGGTGCTGTGGGACGAAACCCGCTTCGGCCTGCCGCTGGACCTCGATCGCTTCATGATCGTTGCGACCAGCGACTTCAACATGGGCGCGATGGAGAACAAGGGCCTGAACATCTTCAACACGAAGTACGTTCTAGCCAACCAGGCCACTGCCACCGACGCCGACTACGGCAACATCGAAAGCGTGGTCGGCCACGAGTACTTCCACAACTGGTCGGGCAACCGCGTGACCTGCCAAGACTGGTTCCAGCTCTCGCTCAAGGAAGGCCTCACGGTCTTTCGCGACCAGGAGTTCAGCATGGACCTGTGCGCCGATGCGTCGGCCCGCGCGGTCAAGCGCATCGAGGACGTGCGGGTGCTGCGCACCGCCCAGTTCCCCGAAGACGCCGGCCCCATGGCGCACCCGGTACGGCCCGACAGCTACATCGAGATCAGCAACTTCTACACCGTCACCATCTACGAGAAGGGTGCGGAGGTCGTGCGCATGATGCAGACGCTGGTCGGCCGCAAGGGCTTCGAGGCCGGCATTTCGCTGTACTTCAAGCGCCACGACGGCCAGGCCGTGACCTGCGACGACTTCGCGCAGGCCATCGCCGATGCCAACCTCGACTCCGACCTGTCGCGCCTGCTGCCGCAGTTCAAGCGCTGGTACAGCCAGGCCGGCACGCCGCGCCTGGCAGCGACCGGGCACTACGACGCCGACGCGCGCACCTACACGCTGCGCTTCGAGCAGAGCTGCGCCCCGACGCCGGGTCAGGCGCTCAAGCTGCCCTTCGTCATTCCGGTGAACCTGGGCCTGCTCGACCCCACGGGCCGCGAACTCCCGCTGCAGCTCGATGGCGAGGTCGATGTGGTGCGCGGCACGCGCACGCTGGTGCTGACCGAATCGGCGCAGCAGTTTACTTTCGTCGGCGTCGATGCCGAGCCGGTGCCATCGATCCTGCGCGGCTTCAGCGCGCCGGTGATCCTCGACTTCGACTACAGCGACGCGCAGCTGCTCACACTGCTGGCCAACGACCCCGACCCGTTCAATCGCTGGGAAGCCGGCCAGCGCCTGGCCCTGCGCAGCGCGTTGAAGGCCATCGACGAGAGCGCCACACCCGGCGCGCCGGTGCTCGACACGGCGTACGTCGACGCCATGTCGGCCGTGCTGCGCGACCCGAAGCTCGATCCCGCCTTCAAGGAGCTGGTGCTCACGCTGCCGTCGGAAACCTACATCGCCGAGCAGCTGCCGGTGGTCGACCCGCAGCGTATCCACGCGGTGCGCGAAGCGATGCGTGCCCAGCTGGCCACCGCGCTGCAGCCGCAGTGGGAAGCGGCGTACGAAGAACACCACGACACCGGCGCCTACACGCCCGATGCCGGGTCGGCCGGGCGCCGCGCACTGTCGGGCATGGCGCTCACGCACCTGTGCCTGGCGGCGCGCGAATCCGGCGACTCGGTGTGGCCGGGCAAGACGCTGCAGCGCTTCAAGGACGCCGGCAACATGACCGACCGCTTCAACGCACTGGCGGCCCTGGTGTCGTCCGGCCACGCGCTGGCCGCGCAGGCGCTGGCGCGCTTCCATGCGCTGTTCCACGACGAGGCGCTGGTGATCGACAAGTGGTTCTCGCTGCAGGCCGGCTCGCCGGACCGCGGCGGCAACGTGCTGCCGCTGGTCAAGCAGCTGATGAAGCACCCGGACTTCTCGCTCAAGAACCCGAACCGGGCGCGCAGTGTGATCTTCAGCTACTGCAGTGCCAACCCGGGCGCCTTCCACCGCCCGGACGCCGCCGGCTATGTGTTCTGGTCGGAGCGGGTCTGCGAGCTCGACGCGATCAACCCGCAGGTCGCCGCCCGGCTGGCTCGCTCGCTCGACCGCTGGAGCAAACTGGCAGAACCCTACCGCAGCGCTGCACGCGAGGCCATCGCCCGCGTGGCCGCCAAACCCGAGCTCAGCAAGGACACCCAGGAAGTGGTGAACCGCGCACTGGCCGACTGACAACAAGGACCCACCATGTCGCAACAGAAAATCTCACTCACCCGCTATCTGGTCGAGCAGCAACGTGCCGACGGCCACATCCCCGGCCAACTGCGCCTGCTGCTCGAAGTGGTGGCGCGCGCCTGCAAGAGCATCAGCCAGGCCGTCAACAAGGGCGACCTCGGCGGCGTGCTCGGCACCGCCGAGAGCGAGAACGTGCAGGGCGAGGTGCAGAAGAAGCTCGACATCATCGCCAACGAGGTGCTGATCGAAGCCAATGAATGGGGGGGCCACCTCGCCGCCATGGCGAGCGAGGAGATGGACAGCATCTACGTCGTGCCCAACCGCTACCCGCAGGGCGAGTACCTGCTGCTGTTCGACCCGCTCGATGGCAGCAGCAACATCGACGTGAACGTCAGCATCGGCACCATCTTCAGCGTGCTGAAGAAGCCGGACGACCATCCCGGCGTGTCGGAAGCCGACTTCCTGCAGGCCGGTGCCAAGCAGGTGGCGGCGGGTTACTGCATCTACGGCCCGCAAACCACGCTGGTACTGACCGTGGGCGACGGCGTCGCGATGTTCACGCTCGACCGAGAGCAGGGTTCCTTCGTGCTGACCAAGGAGAACATCCAGATCCCGGCCGACACCAAGGAGTTCTCGATCAACATGAGCAACATGCGGCACTGGGATGCGCCGGTGAAGCGCTACATCGACGAGTGCCTGGCCGGCAGCGAAGGCCCGCGCGGCAAGGACTTCAACATGCGCTGGATCGCCAGCATGGTGGCCGACGTGCACCGCATCCTGATGCGCGGCGGCATCTTCATGTACCCGTGGGACCAGCGCGAGCCGGGCAAGCCGGGCAAGCTGCGCCTCATGTACGAAGCCAACCCGATGAGCTGGCTGGTCGAGCAGGCCGGCGGCATGGCGACCAACGGCCGCGAACGCATCCTCGACATCCAGCCGGGCAAGCTGCACGAACGCGTGAGTGTGGTTCTGGGATCAAAAAATGAAGTCGAGCGCGTGACCCGCTACCACGACCCGCTATAATCGCAGGCTTCGCCGGTGTAGCTCAGTCGGTAGAGCAGCTCATTCGTAATGAGAAGGTCGGGTGTTCGATTCATCTCTCCGGCACCAATACAGATAAAGCGCTGTTGTCATCCCAGGATGGCAACAGCGCTTTTTTCTTTGAGGCAGCACAAGCGTTCGCTGGCGTGGCCCACGGCATCAGGGGTCGACCACCAGATACGTGTCTTCCTTCAACTCCTCCATCACCACATAACTGTTCGACTGCGCCGACACCGGCAGCCGCTTGAGGATGCCGCCGAGCAGTTGGCGGTACTGCTCCATGCCCTTGATGCGGAACTTGAGCAGGTAGTCGAAGCTGCCGGACACCAGATGGCATTCCATGATCTCGGGCATGTGGATCAGCTCGCGCCGGGTCTGTTCGAACAGGTCGTCCGACTTGGCCGAGAGCTTGATCTCCACGAAGACCAGGAGCGTGCGGCCGACCGCGCTCGGCGCCACCCGCGCGTGGTAGCCGGTGATCACGCGTTCGCGCTCCAGCCGGCGCACCCGCTCTGAACAGGCCGAGGGCGAAAGCCCGATCTGTTCGGCCAGTTCGGTGTTGGAAATTCTCCCGTTGCGTTGCAACGCGTCCAGGATTTTTCGGTCGATTCGGTCGAGGTCGATCATTCTTCGGCACCCGCATGAAAAGCAATGAAGGAACCGCAATTGTCGCGGTGCCAGCCCTTCAAATCCGTGAAAACTGCGGCGTCGGCCCTTCTAAAGTCCAGTTTTCTCTCTGCTGGATGCATCGTGAAAGTTATTGTCCTGGGCTCGGGCGTGGTCGGCACCACCACTGCGTACTACCTCGCCCGCGCAGGCGCCGAGGTCACGGTGATCGATCGCCAGCCCGGCCCGGCGCTGGAAACCAGCTTCGGCAACGCCGGCCAGGTGTCGCCCGGCTACTCGACGCCCTGGGCCGCACCCGGTATTCCGCTGAAGGCAATGAAGTGGATGTTCCAGAAGCACGCGCCACTGGCCGTGAAGCCCGACGGCACCCTCTTCCAACTGCGCTGGATCGCCGCCATGCTGCGCAACTGCACCGCCGAGCGCTACACGGTGAACAAGGAGCGGATGATGCGCATCGCGGAGTACAGCCGCGACTGCCTGCGCACACTGCGCGCGGACACCGGCATCGCCTACGAGCACCGCACCGGCGGCACGCTGCAGCTCTTTCGCACGCCGGAGCAGCTCGCGGCGGTGAAGCGCGACACGGCCGTGCTCGAAGAGTGTGGCGTCGCCTACGAACTGCTCGATGTCGACGGCATCGTCCAGGCAGAGCCCGCGCTCATGCAGGCCCGTGACCGCCTGGTGGGCGGACTGCGCCTGCCCGGCGACGAGACCGGCGATTGCCAGCGCTTCACCACCGCGCTGGTCGCGCTGGCCCAGGCGGCCGGCGCCGACTTTCGCTTCGACGCAGCGGCCACGCGCGTACTGCACGACGGCCAGCGCATCCGCGGCATCGAGGTCGACGGCGAGACCGTCACGGCCGACCGCTACGTGCTCGCGCTCGGCAGCTATTCGCGCGAACTGTTGCTGCCGCTGGGCCTCGATCTGCCGGTCTACCCGGTGAAGGGCTACTCGCTCACCGCGCCGATCGTCGATGCATCGCTGGCGCCGGTGTCGACGGTGCTCGACGAGACCTACAAGATCGCGATCACGCGTTTCGATGACCGCATCCGCATCGGCGGCATGGCCGAGCTGTCGGGCTTCGACCTCGGCCTGAAGCCGCAGCGCCGTGCCACGCTCGAGATGGTCACGCGCGACCTGTTCCCCGGTGGCGACCTCGAAGCCGCCACCTTCTGGACGGGCCTGCGGCCGATGACGCCCGACGGCACGCCCATCATCGGCGCCACGCGGCAGTTCCCGAACCTCTACCTGAACACCGGCCACGGCACGCTGGGCTGGACCATGGCCTGCGGCTCCGGCAAGCTGCTGGCCGACCTGGTGCTGGGGCAGCGCCCCGAGATCGACACCGAAGGTCTGTCGCTCGACCGCTACGCGGGCGCGAAGGCCCGCAGCCCACGCGGCCTCCAGGTGGCGCCGACGGCGCACGCATCGCACGCCGGCTGAGAGGCGACACGGCACGACCATCAGTCGAAAGCCGCGGGGGGCCGCGGCATGCAGATTGCGTAGGGTACGTTCGACACCTATGCTGCAATTCCTCTCCCGCCGGCTGGGCCGACTCACCGTCGGCCGCAAGCTTCTCCTGATCTACCTGCTGGACCTGACGGCCGTCATCTTCATCAGCGGCATCCTCATCAACGAGAAGTTCATCGCCATCGACTTCGGCCGCAAGGAGAAGGCCGGCGCCGCGTACATCGAACGGCTACGCCCCACGCTGATGGCGGTGGCAGGTTGGCGCAACGCCACGCTGGCGCCGCCGCAGACCCTGGCCGACATCGAGCAGTCCCTCGGCACCGGCATGCAGAGCGCCGAGGCGAGCCTGCGCTGGCGCCAGGCCGTGGCCGCGCTGGCTGCATCGCCCGGCCGTGCCACGACCCGGGCGGCGCTCGAGGCGGGCCGCGCGCTGGTCACGCGCGTGGGCAACCAGTCGAACCTGATCCTCGACCCGGACCTCGACAGCTACTACACGATGTCGCTGATCCTGCTGCGCTTCCCCGAGCTGCTCGAGCTGACGTCTGAAATGAGCGCGCGCCTGCACTCCCACGGTGCAGGCGAGCTCGATGCCACCGAATCGCGCACCAAATACTTCATCCTCGAAGGCCGCGTCGATGCCGTCGCCGCTGCCATCACCAGCGACTACGGTGAAGCCTTCGCCGCGTCGTCCGGCCCGCTGCAGCCGCGCCTCGACGGCTCCCGCGCACGGTTGGTGGCGAGCATCGACCGTTTCCGCGCAGCCGCGCGCCACGCCATGGACGACGGCAGCCTCGGGCTCGCCCCCTTCGACACCGCGCAGCAGGCGCTGTTCGCCAGCCTCGACACCGCCTGGGCCGATGCCGCCGTCGAACTCAACACCTTGCTCGACGCGCGCGAACGCGGCTTCTTCCAGCGCATGTGGATGCACCTGGGCACCGCGCTTTTCCTGCTGCTCGTGATCCTGAGCGCGGTGTTCTACGTGGCCCGCCAGATCTCACGGCCGCTGCGCGGCCTCTCGCTGGTGGTCGACACGGTGCGCCGCACCGGCGACCACAGCCTGCGCGCCCGCTGGGACAGCGGCGACGAGATCGGCCGGCTGGTGCTCGGCTTCAACGACATGCTGGCCCAGCTCGACCGCGAGCGCCGCGCCCAGCAGGAACTGGCGGCCTCGGCACGTGCCGCGGAGGCGCAGCGCGACCTGGTCGCCGCCATTCCGATCCCGCTCATGGTCACGGCCATTCCCGGGCACGAGGTGCTCAGCGCGAATCCGCCGGCGCAGGAATGGCTGGGCGGCCGGCAGATCGACCCGTGGGCGGCCGGGCTCGACCCGGGCATCCGCGGCCGCTTCTTTCAAAGGCTCGCCGACCGCGGCAGCGTCGACGAATTCGAGGTGTGCTGGCATGGCGGCGGCGTCTCGTCGTGGGCGGTGCTGTCGGCGCGGCGCCTCAGCTACCAGGGCCAGGACGCGCTGCTGACGGCCTTCACGCCGATCAGCCAGCTGAAGGTGATGGAGCAGCGGCTGGAACTGTGGTCGAAGGTGTTCGAAGCCTCCACCGAAGGCATCATGATCATCGACGCCGAGCGCCGCATCCTCACGATGAACCGCGCGCTGGGCCGGCTCACCGGGTACGACACGCGCGAGCTCGAGGGCGAGAAGCCTGAGCGGCTGTTGCTGGGCCAAGGCGCCACCTACGGTGACTTCTGGCCCCTGCTCGACGAGCGCGGCGCCTGGCAGGGCGAGGTGCTGGTACGCCGCCGCAACGGCAGCAACTACCCGGCCTGGCTGGTCGCCAGTGTCGTGCGCGACGGGCCCGAGCGCATCTCGCACTACATCTTCACCTCCATCGACATCACCGAGCGCAAGCGCAGTGAGGAACGCATCCGCTTCCTGGCGCTGCACGACGTGCTGACCGAGTTGCCCAACCGCTCGCTGTGCATCGAACGGCTGGGCACCGCCATGCAGCAGGCCCGCAAGCACGACCGCCGCCTGGGTGTGGTGTTCATCGACCTGGACCGCTTCAAGAACATCAACGACTCCCTCGGCCACCACGTTGGCGACGCGCTGCTGCGCGCGGTCGCCCGCCGCATGGTCGAAGCCGTTCGACCCGGCGACACCGTGAGCCGCCTGGGTGGGGATGAGTTCGTGATCGTGCTGGCCGACGTGGCGGACACGGACGAGGTGCGCGACATCGTCGAGCAGTGCCTGGTGCCGGCGATCCGGCGGCCCTACCAGCTGCATGGGGCCGAACTGCACGTGTCGTGCAGCGCGGGCATCGCGATGTACCCCGACGATGCGCAGGACATCGATTCGCTCATGCGGCAGGCCGACGTCGCGATGTACCAGAGCAAGTCCGGCGGGCGAAACATGGTGCACTTCTTCACGCCGGACATGGACGCGCGTGCGCAAAAGCGCCTGCAGCTGGAATCGCACCTGCGCCGCGCCATCGAGCGCAACGAGTTGAGCCTGTGCTTCCAGCCGCGTGTGCAGGCGCGCAGTGCGGCGCTGGTTGGGGTGGAAGCGCTGCTGCGCTGGCGCAACGACGAACTCGGCCCGGTGTCGCCCGCCGAATTCATTCCGATCGCCGAAGAGAGCGGGCAGATCGTCGGCATCGGCGCCTGGGTCATCGCGCAGGCCTGTGCCCAGCAGGCGGCCTGGCGCGCGCAGGGGCTGGGCACCGTGCCGGTGTCGATCAACGTGTCGGCCCTGCAGCTGCGTGACGGCGAGCTCACCGGCGTGCTGCGCGATGCGATGGCGGCGCACGACGTGGTGCCGTCGTCGATCGAGATCGAGATCACCGAATCGACGCTGATGGACGCGGCCGAGCAGTCGCTCGCGCAGCTGCGTGCGCTGAAGTCGCTGGGCGTGCAGCTGTCGATCGACGACTTCGGCACCGGCTATTCGAGCCTGAACTACCTCAACCGCTTCCCGATCGACAAGCTGAAGATCGACCGCTCCTTCGTGCACGACATGCTCGACGACCCGACTGACCTGGCGATCGTGCGCGCCATCGTGGGCCTGGGCCACACCCTGGGTCTGCGCGTGGTGGCCGAAGGTGTCGAAACCGTCGAGGAAGCCGCGCTGCTGCAGGCGGCGCACTGCGACGAACTGCAGGGCTACCTGTTCGGACGGCCGATGCCGCCCGAGGAAATTCCCGATTGGATCCGGCAGTGCACGCCGGTCGCGGCGGCCTGAGCCCGCGCGCCTGGCGTCTCTAGAAATTCGCGGCGAGCGCCATCGCGGCCGACAGCGTGACGAGCGCGAGCACGGTCGACACCACGACGGCCGCCGTCACCTGCTCTTCGGCCACCTTGTAGCGCTGTGAGAACAGGAAGGCGTTGGCGCCGATGGGCATCGCCGCGGCCACGACCATCACCGTGAGCGGCAGGCCGCGCACGCCCAGCAGCCAGCCGAAGCCGGCCACCAGCAGCGGGTGGACCACGTTCTTCACCACGGCCAGCGCGAGCGCGCCGCGCAGATGCGTGCCGACGGGGGTCAGCGCCAGCGTGATGCCGACCAGCACCAGCGCCACCGGGCTGAAGGCCTGGCCAAGCAGCATCAACGGCTTGTCGACGGCCACCGGCAGCGTGAGCCCGGTCTGCGCGAACAGCAGGCCCGCGATGATCGGCAGCGGCACCGGATGCAGCACCGAGTTGCGCACGGCGCGGGCCACGGTCCAGACGATCGGGCGCCCCGCGGCGCCGCTGGCCACGGCATGCTCGCGCGCGACGATGAGTTCGATCATGAGCGTGGCGGCCGTGATCAGCACCAGCGAATGCAACGACACCAGGGTCAGCAGCACGACCAGCCCGGCCGGCCCGTAGGCCAGGTCGACCAGGGCCACGCCGATGATCACCGTGTTGCTGAAGGTGGCCGTGATCGCGAGCACCGCCGCGCTTCGGGTGAGCCCCAAGAAGACCAGCATGCCCGCGAAGATGACGCCGGCGGCGATGAAGTAGGCCGCGACCGGCCGCAGGCTCAGCGCCTCAACGTGCACCGTGCTCATGGCGCGGAACAGCAGCGCCGGCGCCAGCAGCAGGAAGACCAGGTTCGACAGGTCCTTCACCGCAGGGGCACCGACCCATTGGCGGCGGCCAGCGAGGTAGCCCGCGGCGATGAGAAGAACGACAGGGAGCAGCGCGGAAAGGACGGGCGAATTCACCGCGGCGAGCATAGCGGCTCGCTGCGTTGGGTCGCTGTCTGGCGCTAGAAGCTCGCGCGCAGGCCGACCTTCAGGGAACGGCCCGGCAGCGGTGCCGCCGGGTACACCGTCGTGGTCAGGATCGAGGTCGCGCTGTAGGCCAGCTTGTTGGTGATGTTGTCCAGCCGCGCATACCAGGTCAGCGTCGCGCCCGTCACCTTCATCCGATAGGCCAGCGCCGCGTTCCACAGCGTGTAGCCTGCGGTCTCGCGTGTGCCGTCTTCCGGCACGCGGTGCTGCGCCGAATAGCGGTCGAAGCCGAAGCGCGCGGTCCACGGGCCGTCGCCGTAGGCGAGCGCGGCGCCGACACGCACCGGCGAAATGCGCGGCAGCGGCTCGCCAGTGTCGGTGTTGGTGGCGCGCACCAGGTCGCCGCGCCATTGCAGGTCGAGCGTGCCGCTGCGTTCCATCGCGGCGAAGCCCTCGTTGCCCAGCAGGCGCAGGTTGCCGCTGGCCTCGAGGCCGGTGAAGCGGGCGCGCACGCCGCCGTAGGCGTACTCGGCCAGCGTGTCCTCGGCGGCCGGGTCGGTCACGGCCTCGCCTTCGCCGTCACGCTGAACGCCGGTGGCGTTCAGCCCGATGTAGTTGCGAAAGCGCGTGACGTAGGCGTTGACCCGCGCGTTGTTCGGGCCGTTCTTCCACTGCGCGCCGAGGTCGAAGCCGATCGAGCGCTCCTTCTCGAGCGACGGGTCGCCCACCTCCCAGGCCGCGGTCGCGACGTGCGGGCCGTTGGCGAACAGCTCGTAGTCCTTCGGCGCCCGCTCGGTGTACGCGAGGTTCGACGTCAACTGCCATTGCGGCGTGAGGTTGACCAGGGCGCCGAGTGCCGCGCTGTGCGGGTTGAAGCTGCGCTCGCCCGTCGCGAAGCGCGTGATCGACAGGTCGTCGGGGTAGCCGAGCGATTCGACCTTCACCTGCTCGGTGCGCGCACCGAAGCTCAGGCGGCCCCACGAGGTGGCGAGCTCTTCGTGCAGGAACAGCGCATTGGCACGCGTGCGGCTGTGCGGCGCGAAGGCCTCTTCTCCGTCGGCCGAAAAGCGATTGCGCTCGCTGCTGAAGCCGATCATGCCTTCGACGTTGCCGATCTTCTGGTGGCGCGCCTCGATGCGCAGGTCGTTGCTCATGGTGGCGAAGGTGGTGCCGACCTCGCTGCCCTCGAACTCGGTGTGGCGGTAGTCGGTGTGGCCGAACTTGGTGCGGATGCTGGTGAAGAAGCCGCCCGGCCGCCACTCGCCTTCCAGCGCGTAGCGGTCGGACTTCATGCCGATCGTCACCTCGTCCTCGGCCACCGTGCCGTAGTCGCTGCGGTAGGTGCTGGCCGAGGCGCCGATCCAGCCGCGGTCGAAGAACAACGTGCCGCCGACCGCGCCGCCATGCGCGCTGTTCTGCGAATTGCAGATGCGGCGCGCCAGCCCGGGCGAGCCGGGCTTGGCGCATTCGAGATCGATCGGCACCCGCACGTCGTCCGACTTGCGGTCGAAGGCATCGACGTGCAACGCGTAGCGGTCGTTGCCGCCCTCGAGCACCACCCCGCCGCTGCGCTCCTGGCTGCCGGTAGCGTAGCCGAGGTCGGCGCGCCCACCGAAGCCATTGATCGGCTCGGTCGGAATGCGGTTGTCGATGACGTTGACCACGCCGCCCACGGCACTGCCGCCGTACTGCAGCGCCGAGGGGCCGCGCAGCACCTCGATGCGGTCGGTGACCAGCGCATCGACCGGCACCGCATGGTCGTAGCTCAGCGCCGAGGCGTCGGGCGCGCTGCCGCCGTTCTGCAGGATGCGGATGCGGTCGCCGTCCTGGCCGCGGATGATCGGGCGGCTCGCGTTGGGGCCGAAGTAGCTGCTGCTCACGCCCGGCACGCCGTCGAGCGTCTCACCCAGTGTGGAGCGCGAACGCAGCAGCAGCGTGTCGCCCTGCAGCGTCTCGGTGGGTGCGATCAGGTCGGACGCGCCGAGCGGGTTCCCGGTGACGGTGACCTCCTTGAGGCTCGGGGCCGGCGCAGCCGTGCCGGTGGAGCTGGCGGTCTGTGCATGCGCGCTCAGGGCGATGAAGGAAAAGGCGGCGGCGCTGACGGCGTGCCGGCTGAAATTGGAGATCATGGATGCGGACTCGTTGAAACAATGGAAGGCCGACCGCAGCCCTTCACAGGGCGCAGCCAGACGAATGACCAGAGGAATTCAGCGAGTCAGCGGCGGGCCACGCGCATCGAAGAGCGAGACCCAGCGGGCGAGTGCTTCGCCCAGGAAGTAGTGGAAGCGCGCCATCGGCAAGGCGATGGGCAGCACCACGAGAGGAACGGACAACGCCGCGGCGCCACCGGCGAGCTGGTCGTACAGCCGGCAGTCGGCGTCGGCGTGCACACCGAAGAGTGCGAGCAGGCCGCGGTGGTCATGGCCCTGCGACGAAACGGCCGACAACGTGGACGCTGTGTGCAGATGCACCACGGCCGGCGAGGTCGGCAGGTGCACCACCCTGTGCATCAGCCCGAGCGTGGACGCGAGCCACAGCGCGACCGCCAGGGCGATCAGCAGCGGCGTGCGGTACACAGCGGGGCGGACGAAGTGCATCGGTCTGCCTCAGTCCTTCACGCGCGCGGCGAAGGTCTTCTGAAACTTCTCGACCTTGGGGCCCACCACGAAGGCGCAGTAGCCCTGGTTGGGGTGGTTGACGAAGTAATCCTGGTGGTAGGCCTCGGCCGTCGAGTAGTTCGCGAGCGGCAGCACCTCGGTCACCACTGGCGCCCGGTACGTGCCGCTGTCGGCGATCTCCCGGATCACGTCGTCGGCCACCTGCTTCTGGCTGTCGTTCAGGTAGTAGATGCCACTGCGGTACTGCGTGCCGACGTCGTTGCCCTGGCGGTTGAGCGTGGTCGGGTCGTGCACGACGAAGAAGATCTCGAGGATCTCCCGCAGCGTGATCTGGGCGGGGTCGAAGGCCAGCTTGACGACTTCGTTGTGCCCGGTACGGCCGGTGCAGACCTGCTCGTAGCTCGGGTTGATCGTCTCGCCGTTGGAATAGCCGGACTCCACGTCGACGATGCCGCGCACCCGGTCGAACACGGCTTCGGTGCACCAGAAGCAGCCGCCGCCGAGCACGATGGTGTCGGTGGTGTTTGCCGGGCTGGGGGTGGTTGTCATGGTCGGTTCCAGAACGCGAAGCCCGCTATTGTCGCGGCTTGACGCACCGGATACGGGTCACTACATTACTAACCCGTCAGTCATTAACGCCGATGCCCCGTTTTCTCAACGACAAGCTCTGCCCGGTCCGCGCCAAGCGCGAACGCCGGAAGGAGGCACGCCCCGGCGAACTGATCCAGGCCGCGCTCGAGCTGTTCGTCGAAAAAGGCTTCGCCGCGACGCGCTCCGAAGAGGTGGCGGCCCGGGCCGGTGTGTCCAAGGGCACCCTCTTCCTCTACTTCCAGAGCAAGGAAGACCTGCTGCGGGCCGTGATCACCGAGAACCTGGCCGGCCGCTTCCCCGAATGGAACGAGGAGTTCGACACCTTCGAGGGCAGCACCGCCGACATGCTCCGCCACTGCACGCAGGTGTGGTGGGAACGCGTGGGCGCCACGCCGGTGGCCGGGCTGACCAAGTTGATGCTCAGCGAAGGCAACAACTTTCCCGAACTGGCGGCCTTCTACCAGCACGAAGTGGTGCGCCCCGGGCATGCGCTGATGCGGCGCATCCTGCGGCGCGGCATCGACAGTGGCGAGTTCCTGCCGGTCGACGTCGACCACGCCATCTATTCGGTGATCGCGCCGATGGTCTTCCTGTTCCTGGCACGCCACAACCCGACCTGGATCGACCACGACATCGCACTCGATCCGCTCCGATACGTCGCGACGCAGACCGAGATCGTCATCCGCGGCCTGTCCCTGCATCCGCCGACGTCACCGCACGCCACCTAAAATCATGGGTTTGCCTGAGCCCACTAGGAAAAGAGAAATCCCATGAACACCCCCGCCTCGCAGGAGCGCCTGCGCTTCAACATGATCGAGCAGCAGATCCGCCCCTGGGACGTGCACGACCCGCAGGTGCTCGCACTGCTGGCCGAAATTCGCCGCGAGGACTACGTCCCGGCCGCGCACCGCGCCCTGGCCTTCTTCGACATGGAGCTGCCGCTGGCCGACGCCACCGAGCCGGGCCAGACGATGCTGGCGCCGAAGATCGAGGCACGCATGCTGAACGACCTGCATGTGCAGAAGCACGAATCGGTGCTCGAGATCGGCACCGGTTCGGGCTTCATGGCCGCCCTGCTCGCCCACCGCGCGGCCAAGGTGCTGACGCTGGAGATCGACGCCACGCTGGCCGCACGGGCCACCGAGACGCTGCGCCGCAACGGCGTGCAGAACGTCGAAGTGCGCCACGCCGACGGCGCCCAGCCGCTGCCGAGCGGCCCGACCTTCGACGTGATCGTGCTGAGCGGCTCGGTCGCCCGCGTGCCGCAGAACCTGCTGGGCTCGCTGAACATCGGCGGCCGGCTGGTTGCCATCGTCGGCGGAGAGCCGATGATGCGGGCCCATTTCGTGACCCGTGTGAGCGAAGGCAAGTGGGAAACGACGCAGCCCTGGGACACCATTGCGCCCCGCCTGCTGAACTTCCCCGAACCTTCGCCGTTCCGCTTCTGATGGTCGACCAGGTCCGCCCCGCCGATCTGGACGCCTGGTTCGCCCAGGACAGCGCCGCCGCGCCGGTGCTGCTCGACGTACGCGAGCCGTGGGAACTCCAGACGGCCAGCGTCGCGCCGCAGGGCTTCACGCTGGTCGCGATTCCGATGAACGAGATTCCCGGCCGCCTGGCAGAACTCGACCCGACCGCGCGCATTGCCTGCCTGTGCCATCACGGCGCACGCAGCCAGCGCGTGGCGGCCTTTCTGAGCCAGAACGGCTTCGGCGACGTGGCGAACGTGGCCGGCGGCATCGACGCCTGGTCGGCCAGCCGCGACGCCGGCGTGCCGCGCTACTGATCTTTCCCAAGGACCGCATGCTCCTGCCCCGGCTTCTTCCTGTTTCAGCCGCGATGGCAGCCGTGATGGCAGCAGCATTCGCCTCCCCCGCCGGCGCCCAGAGCCTGCTGACGCTCTACGACGCGGCACGCGGCTACGACGCCACCTACCAGGGCGCACGCGCGCAGTACGACGCGAGCCTGGCGCGGGCGGCGCAGGCCAAGGCGGGCGTGCTGCCGCAAGTGGGCCTGCAGGGGAACGTGTCGCGCACCAACCTCGACATCGACGTGATCTCGGGGGCGCCCTCATCGTCGGGGCCGCGCGACTACACCACGCAGACGGTGGGCGTGAACGCCACGCAGCCGCTGTACCGCCCGGCCGCCTGGGCGGCCTACGAACAAGGCAAGCGTCAGGCCGAGATCGCCGAGACGGTGCTCACCACCGCCGAGCAGGATTTGATCGTGCGGGTGAGCCAGGCCTACTTCGATGTGCTCGGCGCGCAGGACACCCTGGCGCTGGTGCGTGCGCAGAAGACCGCCGTGGCCGAGCAGCTCGCCTTCGCCAAGCGCAACTTCGAGGTCGGCACCTCCACCATCACCGATTCGCGCGAGGCACAGGCGCGCTACGACCTGGTGGTCGCGCAGGAAATCAGTGCCGACAACGACCTGCAGGTCAAGCGCCTCGCGCTCGATCAACTGGTGGGCCAGGCGGGCAGCGCGCCGCTGCCGCTGGCCAGCGCCGCGACGCTGCCCGCGCCGACGCCCGCCGACATGGGCGCCTGGGTGGCGCAAGCCGAGGCGGTGCATCCTGCCATCCGCCAGGCCCGGCTCGGCGTCGACGTCGCCGGGCTCGAGGTGCAGAAGGCCGAAGCCGGCCACAAGCCGACGGTCGACGCCCAGCTGGGCTACAACCTGACGCGCTATCCGCAGGGCAACGCCACCACCACCGTCGGCACCTATGCCCGCGGCCCCAGCGTCGGCGTGGTGTTCAACATGCCGCTGTTCGCCGGCTTCGCCACCGAGAACCGCATCCGCGAAACCCTGTCGCTCGAAGACCAGTCGCGTGCCACGCTCGAATCGACGCGCCGCAGCGTGACCCAGGCCACGCGCGCCGCCTACCTCGGGCTGATCTCCGGTGCCAGCCAGGTACAGGCGCTCGAAGCGGCCGAGGCGTCGAGCCAGAGCGCGCTCGACGCGAACCGGCTGGGCTACCAGGTCGGTGTGCGCATCAACATCGACGTGCTGAACGCCCAGAGCCAGCTGTTCCAGACCAAGCGCGACCTGGCGCTGGCGCGCTACAACGTGTTGTTGGGCAACCTGAAGCTGCGCCAGGCGAACGGGACGCTGGTACCGGCCGATCTGCAGGCGATCAATTCGACACTGGCAGCGCCTGCGATGCCGACGGCCCCGCCGCAGCCGGTCACCCTCAATCCGCCGGTCCGCTGAGGTCTCGCGGGCCGCCAGCTCAGATCGGACGACATGTTCACGAGCAATGCCGACTTGCTATTGACGCTAACCTCCAAGCGGCTCACTGCGCATGTTCTGCAGCCCCACCAGCACCCTGAGTATCCGAAGGAGCTCCTGCTTCAACAGGAATCTGTCCGCTTTTGGTTTGTATTCCGAGTGAAATTTCTCTTCCACTGGCAGCGATGGTCTCCGGGCGATGTGCAATCACGATTCGCGTGAGTTGAAGGCCACAAATAGCCGCCGATATCTCGCTCTCCAAGCCCGTATCCAGGTGGCTGGTCGCCTCGTCCAGGAACAAGAGGCTCGGCCGTTTGTAGAGCGCTCTGGCAAGCATGATCCGTTGTTTCTGGCCGCCCGATAGCGTTGTGCCCATGTCGCCGACCAAGGTGTTGTAGCCCATTGGCATCTTGAGAATGTCTGCATGAATGCGGGCCAGCTTTGCGCACTCTTCGAGGTAAGGCTGATCGGGTGGAGTGTCGAAGAAGCAGATGTTGTCGGCGAGTGACCCAGCGAACAAACGGTCATCCTGCATGACCGCGCCAATGAGAGTGCGGTAGCAGGTCAATCCGATTTGCGTCAGCGGCATACCGCCGATCAGCACTTCTCCTTCGATGGGAAGCAACTGCCCTAACATGATCTTGAGCAAAGTGGTCTTGCCGCAACCGGAGGGGCCTGTGAGGACCACCGACTCACCACTTGCGACGTGCAAGCTCAGGCCATCGAGAATCCACGGCTCACCGTCGGCGTAGCGGAAACGGACGTTGCGCAACTCGATGCTGGGCTCAATCGTGTCGGAGGAAAAGAAAGGCTGGGGCAGGTCGTTTTCGGGTGGATGGAGAACGATGTCGGAAAGGCGCTCCGCCTGCAGTCGCAGCATTCGAAACTCAATGCCCTTGTCAATAAGGCCGCTGATGCGGGTGGTGAATTGATCCTTGTACGAGATGAAGGCCATCAGCATGCCAATGGTGAACGTACGATCAAGGACGGACCTGCTGCCGAGCCAGACAATCAGCACGCCCTCCACAGAAAGAAGCAACGCGTTGATCGTCTGGAACGTGATGTTCAGACGCTGGATCTCGATGCCTGCATTGGTACTGTCCACTGCCATTTTGAGGAATCGCGTCTTGCGATCCGCCTGCCGGTTGAAGAGCTTGATCGCCTGAACGCCACGGATGGTCTCCATGAAATGTGACTGCTGGCGCGCGAGTCGAACGATCTGGCCTTCGGAGGCGCTACGCAAAGAGTCGTAACGCACCAGGCGCAATGCTCCATAAAGCACCACAGCGCCCAATGCAATGAGCGCAAGCAACGGACTGTAGATCAGCATCATGACCATCGTCGTGATGGCCATCAAACCGTCTAGCAGAGCCGATACAAAGCTGGTCGTGAGTGTCTGCTGAATTATTGAAATCGCGCCGAAGCGAGAAACGATGTCGCCCACGTGCCGCTTTTCGAAGAACGCAGTGGGCAATCGAAGCAGGTGCTCCATGACATTCGCCACCCATTGGAGATTCAGATTGGTTCCCATATGGAGCAAAACCCACGAGCGCACCAGCGATACGGCGGTTCGAAGAATGCCGAGCAACAAGATGCCAATGACGATGACCGTAAGCAGATCCTTGTCGCCAGATACCAAGACATCATCGACGATCCACTGCATGAGGAACGGTCCCACAAGCGCGAAGATCTCCAGGGCGAGCGCCAGCACTAACACCTGAAGGAGGGAAGTTTTGAGACCGCGAACGCGGCCCATCAATCCTCGTATCCGGATTGACTGGCGCTCGGTTCGCTTCTTGAAATTGAGCGCGGGCTCTGCCTCTATCGCCACGCCGGTGAAGCGCTTGGAGACGTCGGCGAATGTCAGCGTCTGCAATCCGACCGCCGGATCGTGGATAGTTACCTTGTCGCCTCGGACTTCCTTCAGGACCACATAGTGGTTCAGATTCCAATGCAAGATTGCCGGCAAGGTCAGCCGCTGAAGTACTTCCAACTCCACGCGCACCGGCCGGCACGACAGGCCCATTCGACCGGCCACTTGAATCAGGTGTGGCAGGTTCATGCCCTTGAGAGACACGGAATACAGCTGTCTCAGACTTGAAAGATCGGTGCGATAGCCGTGATACGAAGCGACCATAGCGAGGCATGCCAAACCGCATTCCGCAGCTTCGGTTTGAAGTATCAAGGGCAGCTTCTTGCCCAAGCCGAGGTTCAGCCCTTCGAAAACATTCATCAGACTCTGCCCGACACGCTGTACAACGGCTCAAGAATCCATTCGAGCAATGTGCGCCGGTCGAGCCAAATGTCGGCGTCAACCTGCATTCCAACCTGCAGGTGCTCTTTCTTGCCGTAGGCAACAACATATTCTTCGTCAGGCTGCACTGTGATCACGTAGTAAACATCGGTCGCGGACGCCGGAAACGGTAGTTCCTGAGCGGGCACTGCCGTGCGCGACACCTTGACGACCTGCCCCTGATGGCTGCCGAATTTTTGATACGGAAACGTTTGATATTGCAGTCGAGCCGCGCCCCCTATTCGGACAAACCCCACGGAACGACTGGGGACGTAGAGATCGGCCCGAATCTGTGTACCCGCAGGAATCAAACTCATGAGCGGTTGAGCAGGGCTGGCCTGCTTGCCGCGGTCAATTTGAAAGGCGGTCACCATGCCGTCCGCGGGAGCGAGAACATATGATTCCCTGTGCGCCTCGTTCTCAAGCCCGTTCGCAGTGATCTCCGCAATCGAGCGGTCCAATCCGGCGATATCGTTGCGCTCTCGGGTCGGGAGACTATTCAGTTCAGCCTGAAGCGCCACGGCATCGCGCTCACTCGCGATCTTGTTTCGCTGAAAATCACGAAGGCGGTTCTGCTGGTCCAGCAAGTCGCCTCGTTTCTCCTGCAACGCAAGCTCAGAAACGAATTTCTCACTTGCCAGTTGCGTGTAGCGATCAACGCCGCTCTGTGAGAGTTGCACACGTTGCTGCTGTGCTGCGACTGCCCGGCTCAACTGCTCCTGCTCCTGTGCGAGTTGCAACAGTCGCTTTCTCGCGGAGCCTATTTGCTCCGCGTAAAGCTGGCGTGTTTTTGATTTTTCCTCGACCAAGCTCATCTTTCGCAGCGAGAGTTGCTTGGCAATCTCAATTTGGGTATTGCCCTGCATGCTGGTGCGCTCTGTGGAAATGATCGCAACGAGATCTCCTTTCTTGACAATCTGGCCTTCAACGACCATCAACGATGCAACCGCACCCGTCTGCTGAGGGTAAATTTTGAGAAGGCCTTGATCAGGCACCAGATAACCCGACGCACGAGCCTTCTTTGTATATTCACCCAAGACCAAATAGGCGACAACACTTAATGCGATGAAGAAAAAAAGCACCGCAAAAAAACAAAAAGAAATCGGTCGCGCGAGCGATATTTCGCCCAACCATGTATCTCGTTTGTGGTCGAGCACTTCTTGACGGAAAAAGGAAAAGGGTGTTTTTACCATCGATAGTGGCCCACTGCGCCAGCACATTGGGCTTACTCCTCATTGACTTTTTCTGTTCCTTGCTTTGAAATTGAAAACAGAAGATACAGACCGTAAAAAACCCCTAAGATCCCGGCACCAGCGGTTAAATATTGCGCCAATAGACGAACAGTCCGGACGGCTTGATCGCCCTCCGGCGGACCAGTAAAAATATAGAGAAATTGGCTAATTGAGCTGAAGCCGATGGCAAGCATCAGCAGGCCTTGACGCATTCTGGAAAACTTCTTTTTTCCCGGATAAATCTCGTACGTCGAAATTATCAATATAGCAGCGGAAAAGGCGATAGAGGCGGCAAGGAAAAAAGTCATTGGCATCTCCAGAATACCGTCAACTCAAATTTGAATAATATATTGATTCGCAGGACGCCTCGCTACTGAAGACGAGTCATCTTTACATTCTTTTTTTCGAGAAAAACCATCAAGCCAGCTTTTCCTCCCAGATGCGCGGCCCCAACCAATATCAGCACGACTTCTTCTGAATGAATGGCCTTTACGATGTTCTCCCCGATGAAGGGATTTCGATCATCCACATCGAGCGCGATGGTGTAGCTTGGCAAGCCAAGCATAACCGTATTAAACCAAAGCGCCTTTTCTCGAGCAGTACTGACGTCCGGTTGGGCACTGAAATTGGACGCATAATTGTCTACCGCATTTTTATATGCCCTTATTTTATTGTTATCGAGCATCAAATCGGACATCAGAGAGATTAGTTCGTCGATTTGAGAAATCCCGGCGCGCCGCTCGGAGGAGTAATATTCAGCCAGCCCCTCCGCTTCAATGATCTTAAACTTTTTTTCTTGCGCAACTCGAATTAGCTGGGCGTCGATATTCGGCTTCATGCCCACACTCGGCGCAAGAACTTTCGAATATTGCAACGCCCGATAGACCGCGATCGGATGCAGTCTAAAAAAATAATTGATCTCGGAATCGCTGTATTGAGCAGCACGCAGAGCAGGGCGGATTTTCTGAATGGTTTTTTCAGAGAGGCTGTTAAAGCCAGGATCGCCGCTTTTTCTCCGATAACCTTCCCACGATAAAATGCCGCCATTTGCAATATTGGACTCCACCACAAGAGCACGCGCTTTTCTTTCGCAGCTCATTATCAGTGCATTCTCCAATGCAGGAACGACTGCAAGATGCGAAGTCGCAATAAGACACCCTCGGTCGCGCCCGTCCATTTCAAGTGAAAAAATCAACGGGACATCGGGCTCCGACGCCCTTGCGCGAAGAAAAACCAGAACAGCCAACAAAAACACGCAATACCTTATCGTGCTCAATCTAAGAAAATGCATGTTTAGGTCTTATGTGGACGCGTGCAATTGACGCCGTCAAGTGCACGCGGTTACTCTCGCTCGGCCTACTGCCAGCTACCAACCATCGCTATACCCACTTGTGTCTCCCATGGGGTTGCCGTTCGCAGCTCCTGCCGCTCCTCCTGCACCTCCCATCCCTGGATTCGAAGCTGCGCTTAATCCGGCTCCAAGTGCGCCCATTGCGGCAACTGCGGCACCGGCCGGGGTGGCGGCTACCGCGACGCCGATTGCAGCACCAATGGCACCGATTGCGGTGCCAATAGCACTTGTTGCCTGACCAGCGGTCGGTCCGGCCGCGTCCGCCCCGCAACCTCCAGCGTCGCATCCAGCGGCATCCCCGCAATCTCCGGCGCCGCATCCACCGCCATCGCCGCCGTCCCCACCACCGCCCCCATCTCCACCACCGTCATCCCCGCCGCCAACGAACAGGAGCTCATCGGGTGACAATTCACGATAGCCCCAATATTGGGTTGTCGTTCTTACCTCTTCGCTTTTTTCAAAGTTCATGGATAACTCCTAAAGCGCCTCTCCCTGAGGCAGGTTGACTAGACTGAGAAACCCTCCCGGTCTAGCATCCCTATTTCTCGTGCATGACGCACCAGAACTTGGAATCGGTATAACTTTTTTTGTTCCAAAAGATTTGCGCACTCGAGTTGAAGCAAATGGCACCAAAACTCTTGCCGAGAATAGTCAAGCTTCAGCGCCTCTATCCAGCTGCAATCTTTTCCTTTGAGAGTGTCCTCAAATAATTTTGGTCGGGGGAGAGTGCAAAAATGCCAGACCAGATCCTCCGCATAGCCTCCAATCAACTCTCGGACCTCAGGGCGTTTAGTTTGATTGACTGTGACGTGCCCGAACACGGTCGTTCCATAAATCGAGTGAAACAAGCCGGCCATACACACGCGCGCGTCGGCACCACTAGTCGACAAAATCCGGTGCACTCCACTCAAATGGCTCCAAAGGGTGGCTCCGCTGTGTGAGGTATTCCCCGCGCCGTGCTCGAGTAAATAGTTCTTAAATCTATTGGGGATCACTTTCGCTCCCCGGCGCTCTCGTTTTGAACATGAGCGTCACGCGCATTGCCGGGCAAAGACGTGTCAAACCACGAGCTGCATGTGTAACTTGCCCATCAAATATTACGCCCCGTCCTGGCTTGGGAAGAACGGCCTGGAAAATATCACCAGCATCATTGAGAAATACTGTTTCTCCCGCCCACTCGGGTTTCCAGATTGGGTTGATGTAGAAAATGGTTGTGTAATTGCCTGGGCTGCGGCTATCCACATGCGGATAGCCTTCAACGCCGAATGTATGAGCATTGGCATAGCAGCGAACCAACGCGTGTCCAGGAAGGTGTTCTTCCTTCAATCTCAGCCAAAGATCACGGATCTCGAAAAGTTCAGAATTTTCGAGCAAGATGTGCTCGCAATTCTCCTGATTTGTGCGAGGGGTTTTTAGGAAATCGTGGTTCCAATGCCCGAACGGAGTTTTATCTCTGTCCGACTGCCACCCAAACTTCCAAAAGACATTGCTTTGGAAAAATCCTTGAATTGAATCAAGTTGACTGTCGCCAAGATAATCATCAATTAGTCGGAAACGATCCATTGCACCTTTCCTCCCATAGAACTTACGTTTTATTGGACGACTTCATTGAATTGCCACCGTCTGAGTTCTAGCTGACCCGTCAAATTAGCATGTAAGATTTTGTAATATGGTCTAATTGTTTCTTGCCGCACCCAAGGGGTTTGGAAGGTGCTTTTCCACAGAAATTAACTTTTATGTTTTTAGAATTTGAAATGTCAATTAATACGTATGCAGGGACATTGCCGCGTTCGTCCATCGGTATAAGCGGCCGGTAATGCTCCGCCTGCCACTGCAAGCGCAGCGGTCGCTTCGCCCTTGAACAGGCTGGGGTCTCGGGACCACTCCGCACTCCAAGGATCTCGTTTGGTTTAGGGCACTTTCAGTCGCCGCCTTGTTGCATATTTGCGCTCTAGTTACATTTTCAAACATTGAAGTCGCATTGAATCGCACGGTTTCCAAGTTTCATTTCGTGCGATGTGCCGACGCGGAGTCAGCGGGCTCCCCCCAAGCCAGTCGCTTGGCTGGTTTGCTGGAGGGTCGTTCCTTGCTGGCAAGCCACCCCTGGACTGCGGCTCAATGCCTTTGGATTGCTGCAGGCGCGGTTTGGGCAACGCCGTCCCAAGCGCATCAGCATCGACGTGTCAACGCGGAGAGCCTGCTAGTTCAGACCAAGCGCGACCTGGCGCTGGCGCGCTACAACGTGTTGTTGGGCAACCTGAAGCTGCGCCAGGCGAACGGGACGCTGGTACCGGCCGATCTGCAGGCGATCAATTCGACGCTCTCTGCGACGGCAGCACCGCCGCGCTGAGCGGCAATCAATCCAGGGTGGGATCGGCCCGCTCTTCCGGCACCGCATCGGCCGAAGGCGGCGGAGCCGCCGCAGCGCCTTCGGCGATCGCCAGCACCGCAGCTGCCGTGCGCTCGGCAGCACCGCGGTTCGACGCCGCGAAGCCGTGGGCCGACTGCACCATCGCCTCGCGCCGGACCGCATCGCCGACCAGCGACAACGCGGCGCGCACCGCCTGCTCCATGGTCTGCACGCGCAGCGCGGCACCGGCCGCGACCGCGAGCTCGGCCACCTCGGCGAAGTTGAAGGTCGAGGGGCCGAGAACGACGGGGCAGCCGCAGGCCGCGGCCTCGATCAGGTTCTGCCCACCAAGCGCCTCGAAGCTGCCGCCAAGCAGCGCTGCATCGGCCAGCCCGTAGTACAGCGCCATCTCGCCGAGCGAATCGCCCAGCCAGATCTCGGCTGCGGTCGGCGCGCCGGCCGCGCTGCGCCGGGCCACGCCGAAGCCGTTGGATTCGATCAGCGCGGCCACTTCGTCGAAGCGTTGCGGATGGCGCGGCACGATCATCCACTGCACCGCTGCGACCTGGCGTGCGATGGAGTCGATGCCGGGCTGTTCCGGCGGCAAGGGGCGGGTGGCGCCGAAGCGCTTGAGCACGTCGAGCAGCATCTGCTCCTCGCCCTCGCGCGAGCTGGCCAGCACGACCAGCGGGCGCGGCAACTGGCCCTTGAACTTGGCAGCCGCCGCGAGCTGCCGTGCATCGGGCGTGGCGTCGAATTTGAGGTTGCCGTAGACGCCGGCCACCTTGGCGCCGAGCGACACCAGCCGGTGCGCGTCGGCCTCGGTCTGCGCCCACACGGCCGTCAGGCTCGAGTACGCCGGCCGCGCGAGCCAGCCCAGCCGCTCGGCCGAGGCCAGCGATTTCTCGTTGAGCCGTGCGTTCGCCAGCACCAGCGGAATGCGGCGCTCGCGGCAGGCCGCGACCATCACCGGCCAGACCTCGGTTTCCATCAGCACGCCGATGCTCGGCGCGAATCGATCGAGAAAACGCGCGACTGCCGCCGGCGTGTCCCAGGGCTGCCACACCTGCAGGTCGCCCGCCTCGAGCAGCTTGGCGCCTTCTTCACGGCCGGTGGCCGTGCCATGGGTCAGCAAAATCGGGATGCCCGGGTGCTGGCGCCGCAGCTCGGCAATCAGAATGCCGGCCGCGCGCGATTCGCCCAGCGACACCGCATGCACCCAGCACCAGCCGGTGCCGACGGCCGCCTCGTCATAGTGGCCGAAGCGCTCCTCGACGGCGACCGCATAGCCGGGCTCGGCCTCGGCGCGCCGCTTGAGCTTGCGCCGCACCAGCGGCTGGACCAGGGACGTGAACGCGCCGTAGAGGCGCAGCGACAACGAACGCACGCTCGGCCGGGTCAGTGCGCCGCTTCGGCGAGCTGCGCGTCGGGCTTGACGGTCTTGAGCAGGGCCAGCATGGCGTCCTGGATGCGATGCAGCGCGGCCTCGGTCTGGCCTTCGAAGCGCATCACGAGCACCGGCGTGGTGTTCGATGCGCGGATCAGGCCGAAGCCGTCGGGCCAATCGACGCGCACGCCGTCGATGGTCGAGATCTGCGCGGGCGCGTCGAACTTCACCGTCTTGATCAGCTGGTCGACCAGCACGTGCGGCTCGCCCTCGGCGCACTTCACGTTCAGTTCGGGCGTCGAGAAGCTCGTCGGCAGGCCGTCGAGCACGGCGCTGGCGTTGGGGCTCTTGCTGAGGATCTCGAGCAGGCGGCAGCCGGCGTAGGTGCCGTCGTCGAAACCGAACCAGCGTTCCTTGAAGAAGATGTGGCCGCTCATCTCGCCACCGAGGGGCGAGTCGATTTCCTTCATCTTCGCCTTGATCAGCGAGTGGCCGGTCTTGTAGATCATCGGCACGCCGCCGGCGGCTTCGATGGCCGGGCCGAGGCGCTGCGAGCACTTCACGTCGTAGACGATGGTGCCGCCCGGCACGCGCGACAGCACATCCCGCGCGAACAGCATCATCTGGCGGTCCGGGTAGATGTTGTTGCCTTCCTTGGTCACGATGCCCAGGCGGTCGCCGTCGCCATCGAAGGCCAGGCCGAGTTCGGCGTCACCGGCCGCCAGCGCGGCGATCAGGTCCTTCAGGTTCTCGGGCTTGCTCGGGTCGGGATGGTGGTTGGGGAAGTTGCCGTCGACCTCGCTGAAGAGTTCGGTCACCTCGCAGCCGATGGCGCGCAGGATGGCCGGGGCCGAGGCGCCGGCGATGCCGTTGCCCGAGTCGACCACGATCTTCATCGGGCGGGCCAGCTTGATGTCGCCGACGATGCGCTGGGTGTAGGCCTCGGTCACGTCGACCTGGCGCACGCTGCCGCCGGGGGCGAGCGTGGCGCTGTCGGCTTCCATCACCTTTCGCAGGCCCTGGATCTCGTCGCCGTAGATCGCGCGGCCGGCCAGCACCATCTTGAAGCCGTTGTAGTCCTTCGGGTTGTGGCTGCCGGTGACCTGGATGCCGCTGGTGGCGAGGGTGTGCGCCGCGAAGTACAGCATCGGCGTGGTGACGGCGCCGACGTCGATGACTTCGACGCCAGTGGCCACGAGGCCGCGGATCAGCGCCTCGACCAGCGAGGGGCCCGACAGACGGCCGTCGCGGCCCACGGCCACGGACTTTTCGCCGGCGGCACGTGCCGCGCTGCCGAAGGCCTTGCCCAGCGCCTCGGCGATCTCGGGGTCGAGCGTGCTGGGGACGATGCCCCGGATGTCGTAAGCCTTGAAGATCGAAGCGCTGAGTTGCATGGGTGTGCCCTGAAAGTTCTCAAAACGGCGCCCATTGTAGGCATGGCCTCCGTCTGCCAGATGTCCGGAAATGGCTATTCCGCCCCAGGTCGAAACGTATGATCGATCGCATGACGACCACGCATGCATCCCTCGACACCCCCGTCGCTGGCGCGGGCCTGGCGAGCGATGCCTGCTATCTGGCGATGAAGACACACGACGCCCGCTTCGACGGCCGCTTCTTCACCGCCGTGACCTCCACCGGCATCTACTGCCGGCCGGTCTGTCGGGTGAAGCTGCCGCGGCGCGAGAACTGCCGCTTCTTTCAGCATGCGGCCCAGGCCGAAGCGGCCGGATTCCGGCCCTGTCTGCGCTGCCGGCCCGAGCTGGCGCCGCGCGCGGCGAGTTGGTCGACCGAAGACGCCTCGCGCATCCTCGCGCTGCAGGCAGCACGCTTGATCGACGAGCCCGACGCCTGGAGCGAGGATGGCCCGGGCGCCGCCCGCATCGCCGCACGACTGGGCGTGAGCGACCGCCATCTTCGCCGCATCTTCGAGGCCCAGTTCGGCGTCTCGCCGCTGCAGTACCTGCAGACGCGGCGGCTGCTCGCCGCCAAGCAGCTCATCGCCGACACCACCCTGCCGATGGCGCAGGTGGCCCTGGCCAGCGGCTTCGCCAGCGTGCGGCGCTTCAACGCCGCCTTCGTGGCGCACTACGGGCTCAACCCGAGCGCGCTGCGGCGTGCGGGCGGCGCAAGCGGCGAACGGAACGAGCGCGCGATCGAGGTGCGACTCGGTTTCCGGCCGCCGTACGACGCCTCGGCCGTGCTCGGCTTCTTCGCGCGCCGCGCGCTGCAGGGTGTCGAGGCCTTCGACGCCAGCGGCCAGCGCTTCGCCCGCACGTTGCGGCTGCCGCATGCCGGCGCACTGCACGCCGGCTGGCTGGAGCTGCAGTTCGACCTCGACCGCGAGCGGCTGCGCCTGTGGGTCAGCGACTCGCTGGCCGGCGCGCTGCCGGTGGTCATCAGCCGGGTGCGGGCAATGCTCGACCTCGATGCCGAGCCGATGGCCATCAACGCGCTGCTGCACGATGCCTTTCCCGCCGGCGACGGCCTGCGCGTGCCCGGCACGGTCGACGGCTTCGAGTTGGCGGTGCGCGCGGTGCTCGGCCAGCAGATCACGGTGGCCGCGGCGCGCACGCTCGGCTCGCGCCTGGTCGAAACGCTGGGCGAGCCGATCGACACGCCGGTCGCGGGATTGACCCGGCTCTTTCCTTCACCAGCCGCGTTGGCCGCGGCGAGCGGCGACACGCTCGGCCGACTCGGCATCGTGCGGCAGCGCCAGGGTGCGCTGCAGGCGCTGGCCCGGGAGACCGCCGACGGCCGGCTGCGGCTGCATCCCGGCGCCGACGTGCCTGCCACGCTGGCCGCCTTGCAGGCGCTGCCCGGCATCGGCGACTGGACCGCCCAGTACATCGCGATGCGCGCCCTGCGCTGGCCCGACGCCTTTCCGGCCGGTGACGTCGCGCTGCAGAAGGCACTGGGCGTGAGCACGGCACGCGAGGCGGCCGACGCCTCGCAGTGCTGGCGCCCCTGGCGCAGCTACGCGGTGCTGCGGGCCTGGCACACGCTGCCCGCGCCGATGCCCCAGCGCGTGACTGCACCGCCGGCCCTCGACACCCCCGTACCGGATGGCCTGCCCGCCTGAAGGAACGCCCCGGAGACCCCCCATGAAATTCAAGACCCCCCTGCTGCGCACCCTGCGTGCCGACAGCCCGCTCGGCGGCGTCACGCTGGCCGCCACCGACGACGGCCTGGCCGGCCTGTGGTTCGACCGGCAGCGACACCTGCCCGACATGAGCGGCTGGCAAGCCGACGACACGCATCCGGTGCTGCGCGCGGCGGCGGCCCAGTTGCAGGACTACTTCGCCGGCACCCGCGACGCTTTCGACCTGCCGCTCGACCTGTCGCACGGCACCGCCTTCCAGCAGGCGGTGTGGCAGGCTCTGTGCGCCATTCCGTCCGGCGCCACCACGAGCTACGGCGCGCTGAGCCTGCAGGTGGGCAAGCCCACCGCGGTGCGTGCCGTGGGTGCCGCGGTCGGGCGCAACCCGATCAGCGTGATCGTGCCCTGCCACCGTGTGCTCGGCGCCAACGGCTCGCTCACCGGCTATGCCGGCGGGCTGGAGCGCAAGACCGCGTTGCTCGCCCGGGAAGGCGCCCTGTGAGCAGCGTGAACCGAACGACGCACCGCAGCGATGCCGCACCGACCGCCACGGCCCAGCCGGCAGCCGCCCCCGCCGACAAGCCGTGGCTGCTCGACCTGGTCATGCTCGGCGCGCTGTGGGGCGCGTCCTTCCTCTTCATGCGCATCGCCGCACCGGAATTCGGCGCGCTGCCGGCCGCCGCGCTGCGGGTTGGCATCGCCGCCCTCTTCCTGCTGCCCCTGATGCTGCTGCGTGGCCACGGCCCGGCGCTGGTGCGGCACTGGAAGCCGACGCTGCTGATCGGCGTGCTGAACTCCGGCCTGCCCTTCGCCTTCTTCTGCTTCGCGTTGCTCACAATCAACAGCGGCCTGGCGGCGGTGATCAATGCCACGGTGCCGATGTTCGGTGCGCTGGTCGCGTGGGCCTGGTTCGCCGAACGGCCGAGCGCGTCGCGCCTGCTCGGCCTGGTGATCGGCTTCGCCGGCGTGGCGATGCTGGCCAGCCGCAGCGCCGGCCTGCATGCCGGCGCTGCCGGCGACCATGCCGCCCTGTGGGCAGTGCTCGCCTGCCTCGCGGCCTGCCTCTGCTATGGCGTGTCCGCCAGCGCGACGCGGCGTCACTTGAGTGGCGTGCCGCCGCTGGCGACGGCGGCCGGCAGCCAGCTCGGCGCGACGCTGTTCCTGGCCTTGCCCGCGCTGTGGTTCTGGCCATCGCAGATGCCCAGCCTGCGCGCCTGGCTGGCGCTCGCGGTGCTCGGCGTGGCCAGCACCGGCGTGGCCTACATCCTGTTCTTCCGGCTGATCGAGCGCGCCGGCCCGGCCCGCGCGCTCACCGTGACCTTCCTGGTGCCGGTGTTCGCGGTCTTCTACGGCGCCGTGTTCCTGGGCGAAGCAGTGACCGGGTGGATGCTGATCTGCGCCGCGGTGATCGTCTGCGGCGTGGCCCTGTCGACCGGCCTGGTCAATGTCGGCCGGCACGCCACGACGCGCACCTGAGCGCTCAAATGGCGCCGGCCACCACGTTGATCGACAGCGCCAGCACCAGCATGTTGAAGGCGAAGGACAGCACGCCGTGCACGAGCGTGATGCGGCGCATCGCGCGCGACGTGACCTGCACGTCCGACACCTGCGAGGTCATGCCGATCACGAACGAGAAGTAGAGGAAGTCGAAGTAGTCCGGGTCCAGCTTGCCGGGAAAATCCAGACCGGGGCCGGCGTCGGTCTTCTGCAGCTCGGCCTGGTAGTAGCGGTGCGCATAATGGAAGGCGTAGATGGTGTGGATCAGCAGCCACGAACTGGCGAGTGCCAGCAGCCCGAGCGCGATGTAGGCGGCCCGTTCGACGCCGACCATCCGCTGGACCTGCTGCAACAGCAGCGTGATGGCTGCGATGCAGGCACCGACCGCGGTGAGCATGACGATCAGGATCAGCACGTTCGGCGGATCGAGCGACTGCGAGCGCGCGCGGGTGCGCTGCGCATCGAAAGTCTGCGCCAGCCACCACGCCAGCGCCAGGTACACCGCGCTGCCGAAGCTCCAGGCCGCCAGTCCGCGTGCGATGCCGCTGATCGGCCACGGCAGCAGGGCGAAGGCCACGCCCGCGGCCGCCCCATAGGCGAGCCGCTGAAGGCCCGCGGCTTCCGACAGATGTTTGTGCATGGGCCGACTGTAGTGCGACAGCTCAGCTCAGTTCAGTTCAGTTCAGCTCAGTTCAGCCCGGCCGCCGGCCAGACGGTCACCCGTGTCGAAGCCGACAATAGCCCCCACACCCCGGCGATTTCGCGCGTCGGGCGGCCTTCCCCACGAGCTTCGCCTGCCTTGAGACTTCTGCGCCACTCCCCGCCATCGGCCCGCACCGGCCACCGCCTGCTGCGCCGGCTCTGGCTGCTGGCCTTCTGCAGCCTGCCAGTGCTGGCCTTCGCCGCCGAGCCTGCCCCTGTGGTGCGTGCCGGGGCTGCCGACGGCATGACGCCGCGGGTCGGGGCCTGCATCGCCTGCCATGGCCGGGAGGGCGCCAGCGGCAACGCCGCCTTCTTCCCGCGGCTGGCCGGCAAGCCGGCGGGCTACCTGTACAACCAGTTGCTGAGCTTCCGCGACGGCCGGCGCTTCAATGCCGACATGGTCCACCTGGTGCAGCATCTGTCGGATGACTACCTGCGCGAGATGGCCGACTATTTCGCCGCGCTCGACCTGCCCTACCCCACCGTGCAGGCCGCCAGCGATGCATCCCCAGCGACGCTGGCGCGCGGCAAGGCGCTGGCGCTGCAGGGCGACGCGGTGCGCGGCATTCCCGCCTGCACGCAGTGCCACGGTGCGACGCTCACCGGCGTGCTGCCGGGCATTCCGCCGCTGGTGGGCCTGCCGCGTCTCTATCTGTCGTCGCAACTGGGCGCCTGGCTCACCGACGATCGCCATGCGCTGGCGCCCGACTGCATGGCGGCGGTGGGGAAGCGGCTGACGACCGACGACGTGAACGCCGTGGCGAGCTGGCTCTCGGTGCAGCCGGTGCCCGACCGCGCCAAGCCGGTTGCCGCCCTGCCCGGCCCGTTGCCGATGCCCTGCAGCGCCCTGCCGACGGCGGCCGCCCGATGAAGACGAGCCTGCTGCGGCGCAGCGTCTATCTCTTCATCGGCGCGGTTGCCGCGCTGCTGCTCGGCACGGCCGCGGTGATCGTGCTCAACCTGCGCGACGAGGCCCCGCTGACCGCGGGCGCAGACGCCCGCTTCGTGGCGACGCCGACGCAGGTCGAGCGCGGCCGCTACCTCGCGCTGGCCGGAAACTGCGCCGGCTGCCACACCGTCCGTGGCGGCGCGGCCTACGCCGGCGGGCTCGGCATCGGCACGCCCTTCGGCACCATCCATGCGAGCAACCTCACGCCCGACCTGCAGCACGGCATCGGCGACTGGAGCGCCAGCGAGTTCTGGCGCGCGATGCACAACGGCCGGTCCAAGGACGGCCGGCTGCTGTATCCCGCTTTCCCCTATCCGAACTTCACGCGCATCACCCGTGCCGATTCGGACGCGCTCTATGCCTACCTGCGCAGCGTGCCGCCCGCGACGACGCCGAACACGCCGCATCGCCTGCGCTTCCCCTACAACACGCAGGCGGCGCTGGCCGTGTGGCGCGCGCTGTCGTTCACGCCGTCGACCTTCGTCGCCGCGGCGGATCAGTCGGCCGAATGGAACCGCGGCGCCTACTTGGTCGAAGGCCTCGGCCACTGCATCGCCTGTCACGGCGCGCGCAACCTGCTCGGGGCCACGGAGGAAAAGCGCGGCCTGTCGGGCGGCCTGATTCCGGCCGAGAACTGGTATGCGCCGTCGCTCGCATCGAAGCGCGAAGCCTCGGTGGCCGACTGGGCCACGGCCGACGTGGTGGCGCTGCTCAAGAACGGCACCGCGGCCGGCGCCTCGGTGAGCGGGCCGATGGCCGACGTGGTGTTCCGCAGCACGCAGCACCTCAGCGAGGCCGACCTCACGGCGATGGCGCTGTACCTGAAGAAGCTGCCGGACACGACGCCCGGCGCCGACGGAGCCGTCGACGCGCCCGTGCGGCGCGATGCCGGCACGATGGAACGCGGCGCCCGCATCTACGACCAGCGCTGCGCCTACTGCCACGGCGACGCAGGCCAGGGCGTGCCAGGCGCCTTTCCGCCGCTGGCCGGCAACCGCGCGGTGCAGCTCGCGACGCCGCTCAACCTGATCCAGGTGGTGCGGCGCGGTGGCTTCCTGCCCTCGACCGCCGGCAATCCGCGGCCCCATGGCATGCCACCCTTCGGCCAGGTGCTCGACGACAACGAGATCGCAGCCGTGCTGACCTACGTGCGCGGATCGTGGGGCAACGACGCACCGCCGGTGACGCAGCGCGACACGATGCGGCGCTGAGCACCGGCTGGAGGCATCGGTGCTGGCCGGACCGCGCGGCTCAAGGCGTGGCGCAGGTGAAGCTGGCCGCCACGTTCACGTCGCCCGTCCCCCGGTAGCGCGGATAGCCCGGATACACGCACAACGGTCGTGTGCGTCCCGGCACGCCAGCGGTATCGGCGACGACCTGGGCCGGCGGCGCAACGCCACCTTCGACCCAGTTCTCCAGCGTGGTCAACGAATCCCATGCCGCGTTGAAAACGCTGCTGACGGCGTGGCCATAACCCGGGATCTCGTAATAGCGCAGGAAGCGATCCAGCTGCGCCGTGCCCATCGTGCTGCGGAGCCGTTCCAGGTACTGCTCGGTCGCCCGCGTGCTGACCAGCGCATCGTGCGCGCCATGCGCCATCAGGATCTTGCCGCCCTTGTCGTTGAACGCTGACAGGTCGGTGCCATTCGCATCCTGCAACGCCGTGAGTGCGACGATGCGCGCCTGCAGTGCGCCCGGATTTTCCGGATCGAGCGACAGCGGATTCGCGTTCGGGTCGCGCGTGACGAAAAACTTGACCCATTGATCCCAGAAGGTGCTGCCGTACGGCGGGGACGTGGTGGCTGTGACCGGCGGCATCGGATTGGCCGGCTGCTCGGTGCCGAGCGACAGCGTGAGCACCGTCGGCTGCAGCGGACTCGTGCCGGGCACGCCGAAATCGGTGCCCCAGGTGTTGAAGCCGGGGTATGTGGTCTCACCGCTCGCGAGCCGGTAGTTGAGCACCAGCGGCGTGTTCGTCACTTCGAAGCCGGTGATCTGGGCATCGGACAGACAACTGTCGCCGAGGTCGGCACCACCCGCACAGCGCAGCGCCGCGCCCCGGAGGACCGCGGTGCGCGGATTGAAGCTCGTGTTGCAAGCCCTGACGTTGCTGATCAGGCCATCGGCCACGCCATCGAGCGCATCGCAGGCTTCCAGCGAAGCGTCGAGCAGCAGCTTGCGCTTGGCGCGGCTCGGGTAGGCGTTCGGCTGTGCAAGGGCGCGTGCGATGCGGCCGAACTGCAGATCGAGCGCCGCTGCATTCCACGCCGGGTAGAGCACGATCGCGCCGTTGTAGTCGCCCGGCCACCGCGTGACGGCGATGAGCGCTTCGCGGCCGCCGGTCGACCCGCCGGCGAAGTAGGTTCGCTGCACCCTGTCGGCATAGCGTGCCTGGATCAACGCCACGGCGACATCGCGGGTCTTCTTGATCGCGTCGCCGGCGAAGTTGCGCAGCATCTCGTCATTGGCGCCGAAGCTGCCGTCGCGGCTGGTGGTGAGCGGGTTGGCCTGATGGCCCGAGTCGCTGCCGAACGTCGCGTAGCCACGGGCCAGCGGCGTGGGCTTGTCGGCGGGGCCGGCCGGTACGTTGCCGGCGCCGGTGGCGATGGTCCCGTTGTAGCCGCCGCCGCCGAACATCACCGCCTTGCCGTTCCAGGCCGCCGGCAGGTTCAGCTGGAACTTGATGCTCTGCGCGGTGGCGTCGACGGGCTTGATGTCGCCCAGTACCTTGCAGTATTCGCCGACGGCCGCATTGCCGGTGCCTGCCGCCGGGACGACGGCGCTGCTGGTCACGGTGGCGCCGGTGGTCTCCAGACCGATGGCGGACGCCGGGATCGTCATGCCGTTGAGCTGCGCGCATGTCCTTGCGACCGCCGGTGGCTCCTTGTCGCCGTCGCCACCGCCGCAACCCGCGACCACCAGGGCGGCAACCAATGCCGAGCCGAGCGCCGCGAAGCGTGGGGAAGGCATGAAAGGCATCAATGGCACGGGCAAACCGGATGAGGTTGCAGTGGAGCGGATCATGCGGATCTCCTGGTGGTTTCCTGCGACATCGGGACCGCGCACAGGGCGGCCCAGTTTATGGTCGTGCCAGGAGGCGCACATAGGGAGATGCCCGGACGGAACCGGGCGGGGGCGCTCAGCGCATGGCGCGGTCGACCAGCAGCGTGTCGGTGAACTGCTCGAAGGCGACCACGCTCCCTGCGCTCAAGGTCCAGACGTGGGCCACGCGGGCCTGCATCTGCTGGCCGGTGGCGCGGTACGTACCGTGGTAGCTGCCGGTGCCGACGATCCGGTCGCCACCGTCGATCAGCAGTTCGAGCTCGAAGCGATAGCCTTCCCAGGCTTTGCCGAGCACGGCAAAGACGTTGTCGACCACCGCCTGCGGGCCGATCCAGACGCCCGCGCAGGGAAAGCCGGCCATCTCGGTCCAACGCACCTGCGGCGAGACATGGGCCATCATGGCCTGGACGTCGCCGCGTGCGGAGGCCTCGTAGTGGGCACGGACGATCTCGAGGTGGGACATTGCAGCGGTCATAAAGCGCATCCTTTCAGCGTGCCTGTGAAATCCCCGCCGGGCGCGGCTTCCGACATCGTCACCTTCTGCGCGAGCAGACTGCGCCAGGCTTCCGGGCGACCGAGATAGCGGCCGATGTCCAGCACGACCATCCGATCGTCCTGCGCCAGCGCCATCGTCGGAAAGCCGCTGGCGCCGAGGCGGCCAAGCAGCGCCCGGCTGTTGTCGATGTGGGCCTGCGTGACGGCACCTTCGGCCAGTGCAAAGGCGCGCTCGAAGGCCAGGCCGTCGATGCCGATGTCGACCGCCAGCGCGCGCAGGGGCTCGGGCTCGGCGATGCGCATGCATTCGACGTAGTGCGCCCGCTGCAGCCGCGCCAGCAAGTCCAGCCCGCGCTGCGCGACGTGCTCCGCCGCCAGGATGGCGGTGATCGGCGGCTCGGAATCGAGCACCGCACCCGTGTCGCACAAGAGGCCGTCCAGGTACGCCCCGCCGAAGGGTTGCCCGCTCGCCGCGGCGATGCGCCGATCGTGTTCCACCACGAAGCGGCGCAGTTCGGCGGTGACGGCGCGGCGCTGGGCACCGGCCATCATGCCGCCCGCATGCGCCTGCACCGGGAGCAGCTCGCGGGCCACCTGGATCAGCGGCGCGGCGCCGTAGCACCACCCGCAGAGCGGGTCGTACAGGTAGTGGAGCCGGGTCACCACTTCATCTCGCCCTTGTTGACCTTGGCGCCGATGTCCAGCGCCACCATCAGGCCTGCATCGGGATAGGCCTTCTTCATCGCGTCGACCAGCGCAGCGCTGTTGGCGGCCTTCGGCAGTTCGGTTTCGAAGCGGGCCAGGTAGGCCTGGCTCCAGAGCAGCTGCGATGCATCCTGCGGCGTGCCCGGCAGGCCGTGGCCGGGGATGACGCGGACCGGCTGCAACGCGGCCATGACGCCCAGCTTCTTGCTCCAGTCGGCGCGCTCCTGCACCGTCTGCGCATCGGCCGTCCAGAGGTGCAGGCCGCCGTAGACGTTGACGCCGCCGGCGATGGTCTTGAGCGACGGAATCCAGACGTAGCTGCGATGCGGCAGGCTGTCGTCGAGGCCCTTGATCTCGAGCGTCTCGCCCTCCAGGGCGATGGTGTTGCCTTCGAGCACGGCCGGCAGCGGCACCGCCTTCGGCGCGTTGCTGCCCATGCGCGGACCCCAGACCTGCAGCTTGGTGGCCAGCGTCGCCTGGATCTTCTTCAGCGTGGGCGCGGTCGTGACGACCTGGGCATCGGGGAAGTACTGCTTCAGCACCTCGATGCCGAAGTAGTAGTCGGGATCGGCCTGGCTGATGTAGATGGTCTTGAGCGTCTTCTTGCTGTCCAGCACCATCGCCGCGATGCGCAGCGCATCGGCCCGGCTGAAACCGGTGTCGAGCAGCACCGCGTCGGCCTTGCCCGACACCAGCACGGCGTTGACGTGGAAGCTGCCCGCGTCGGCGTTGTAGACCTGCAGGGTCAGCGGGGCGGCCTGCGCGGCGGCATCGTGGGCCACCACGCCCATGGTCAGTGCCAGGGGCGCCAGCAGGCGGGCGAGGGTCTTGGAGCGGAAATTCATGGCTGTCCCAGTTTGTGAGAGATGTAAAGGGTTGACTCTATTGACTCCAAATTGATTGATAAACCGTAGACTGATCAATTGTTTGTCTACTGGAACGAGCCAATTGGACCGCCTCTCCGCCATGCAGGTCTTCGTCGAGATCGCCGAACGCGCCAGCCTCACCGGGGCCGGCAAGGCGCTCGGGATGTCGCGCGCGATGGTGTCGCGCAACCTGGAGAGCCTGGAGCTGTGGCTCGGCGTCCGGCTGCTGCACCGGACCACCCGGCGGGTCAGCCTGACGGAAGCCGGCACCGAGGCCTTGCAGCGCTGCCGCCAGATGCTGGAACTGAGCAGCGAAGCGCAGGCCGCCGCCGGCGCCCGGCGCAGCGCGCCGCGCGGCCGGCTGCGCATCACGGCCAGCGCCTCCTTCGCCCAGGCCCGCCTGGCCGATGTGATCGCCGAGTTCCTCGCGCTGCATCCCCAGGTCGAGATCGAATTGCTGGTGCAGGAGCGCGCTGTCAACCTGGTGGAAGACCGCATCGACCTCGCCGTCCGCATCGGCAACCAGCTGGACGAATCGCTGGTGGCGCGCCGGCTGGGCGAATGCCGCTCGGTACTCTGCGCTTCTCCTGCCTACCTGGCGGCCGCCGGCCTGCCCGCCTCGCCGGAGGCCCTGAGCACGCACCGCTGCATCACCCACAGCTACGTCGGCCACAACGAACTGCGGTTGTGGCAGGACGGGCGCCTGGTAAAGGCGCCGTTCCATGGGGTTCTGCAGACCAACGAGCCCACGGTGGCGCGCCGGGCGGCGATCCGCGGCACGGGCATCGCACTGCTTCCCACCTACCTGGTCGGCGACGATCTGGCGGCGAACACGCTGATCCGCCTGCTGCCCGACTACGAGCCCGAGATCCTCGGAATCCATGCGGTCTACCTGTCGCGCCAGTACCAGCCCAAGCTGCTGCGGCTGATGCTCGACCACCTGGCGGCGTCGTTCGGCGCGCTGGCCGCGCCCGAAGCCCTCGCGCCCATCGGCATTGAATCACCTGGCAGCTCGATGATCACCTTCCTACCGGTTGACCGCGGTGTGCATGAGGCCGTGCCCGGCTCCGATGCACCGGGTGGCCCCATGCCCATCGCACACCCTGCGACGACCACGACCCACTGACACCCGGCCCGCACCGATGGTGCCGGGCTTCTCCCCCCCTGGATCCCCATGAACCGTAGTTTCGGACTCGACCTTGCGCGTGTCGCGGCAGTCGCACTCGTTCTCGCCTCCCACTTCGCCAAGAAGCTCGAGTTTGTCGGCGTCTTCGGGGTCGAGATGTTCTTCGCGCTCAGCGGCTACCTGATCGGCGGCATCCTGTATCGCTCGCTGCTCACCACGCCGCGGTGGTCCTTCGAGGACGTGCGCATCTTCTGGATGCGCCGTTGGTATCGCACCGTTCCGAACTACCTGCTCTTCCTGGTTGTGGCGCTCCCCTTCCATGCGCATTTCGGGAGCCTGCCAACCCTGCACCACTTCGCGGCGCACCTGCTCTTCCTGCAGAACATGATGTCCGGCGAGAACTCCTTCTACGGCGTGTCCTGGTCGCTCGCCGTGGAGGAATGGTTCTATCTGACCTTCCCGTTGATGCTCCTTGCCTTCACGGCCGCCGGGCTGCGCAAGCGCTCGGCCTTCCTGGTGACCACCGTGGTGTTCATGGTGGTGCCGCCGCTGTTGCGCGAGTACGTGCTGCTGCACGCGCCGGCCGACGAGGTGCGGCGAATGACGCTGCCCCGCCTGGACGCGATCTTCTACGGAGTCGCTGCTGCATTCCTGGTCGCACGCCGGCCATGGAACGGCCGCTTGCGCCTGGCCAGCATGCTGGCCGGTGCGGCGCTGGCGCTCACCCTCTTCGTGCTGTACGCGCTCGACCTCGACGGCACCGGTGTCTACCGGACAACGTTCGTGCTCGCGCCCGCCTCGTTTGCGCTGATGCTGCCGTGGATACAGCGCCTGGCCGCCCCGAACGGCTGGCTGCGTGCATTGCGCACGCCGGTCACGCACCTGAGCCAGTGGTCCTACTCGATTTACCTCAGCCACATCCCCGTGCTGTTCACGGTCTATGCGTTGTTCGGCAACAGCCGGGACCACCCCACCGTGAATGTGCTGTCGAAGGTGGTGGGGCTGGCGGCCTGCCTGGTGCTGTCACGCTTCATCTTCGTGCACTTCGAAAAGCGCATCACCGACATGCGGCCCGCCGAGGCCCACCGACCGCTGCCTGCAGGCAACCGATCCGCGGCCTGACGGCCACGGACGCGCCGGCCGGGCAGCCGCTCAGGCGCGGCTTTTGGGCAGAAGCCGGTCCTTCAGCACGCGTGCGATGGAGTGCCTGATCATCCAGGTTCGGCCCCATTTCGGTCGATTGAACCGGCCGTACTGCTGGTGCCAGAAAGCCGATCGATAAGAGTGCCAGAGCGAATGCCCTCGATGCAGCCAAGGGCCGGTCAGGTCCCACGGCTTCGGGGAGCCCGAGAAGTGGATGATGGCGTTTTCGATCTCGCCGGGTTGCTGGTACGCGGGCGGCCACTCGGTGTTGTAACGGGCCGGCAGCTGCACGAAGCGGCCGTTGGCATAGGCGTTGAGCACGGTCTGATCGTGTGATGTGAGGCTGTCGCGATGCTGCCTGGCGAAGTTTCTCCAGGTCTGCGCGGCGTTGCGTCGGCGGCATTCGTCCAGGTCGAAGAAGACCACCCCGGAATTGAAGTAGGGCGTGTCGGGCTGGAGCCCGGCATGTTCCTTCAGGAAGCGCTGATCGATCGTCCATTCGACGGTGCAGCCAAAGACGGCGGCCATGAACTCTCCGTTGAATGCCACTTCCTTCTCCAGCGCCAGCACGTCCAGACGGACGGCCAGGTCGGAGTCGAGGTAGAGCGCGCGCGGCGCCTGGATGCGCTCCGGAATCAGCAGCCGTCCGTACGCAGTCCAGTCCCCATGCAGGGGGCGCAACTCTCCGAATTCCTTCTGGGCATCGAAGTCAATAAAGCTGATTTCGCCGCCGAAGCTCTCGCCGGCAAGCAGTCGGCGCACGTTGTCCTTGTCGCGCGGACCGAGGCCCGATGACAGGAAGTGCAAATGCAACTTCTCCGGCTGGCTGCAGTTGCGTACAAGGGAAACAAGAGTGACACCGAGCCCCTCCATGCCAAGCGGGCTGATGTTAAAGACGACGTCCATGAGCACTTTTTCCCTTCCTTTGTGAAGGATTCGATGTTAGTGCTTTGGACCTAAATGCGTAAGCATTGACGAAAGTAAATCGGCCCGACGCAATCGAAACGAAAGGTGTCGGCAGTGCTCGGGGCTGCACTGGCCTCTCACCTGACCTTGACGACGACCTTGCCCTTGGCACGTCCCTGTTCGACGTAAGCCAATGCATCGGCCGTGGTATCCAGCGGAAACACGCGGTCGACCGTGGGTCGGATAGCGCCCGATTCGATCAGCGAAGCGATCTTGCCGAGTTGGCCCCCGTCGGCGCGCATGAAAAGGAACGAGTAGGTGACGCCGCGCTGCTTGGCGTTCTTGCGGATGCCGTAGCTCAGTAGACGCAGCACTTGCCTCAACGGCCAGGCAAGGCCTTGTTCTGCCCCGTAGTCGGGCGTGGGTGGACCTGAGATGGAGACGAGATGCCCGCCCGGCCTGAGGATCTGCAGCGACTTTTTCAACTCGTCGCTGCCCAGGCTGTTCAGCGCCACGTCGTAGTCGCGCAGTTCGGTGGCGAAGTCCTGCTTCTTGTAGTCGATGACGACATCGGCGCCGAGTGACTTGACCCAATCGACATTGCTCGTGCTGGTGGTCGTGGCGACGAATGCGCCCAGATGTTTGGCCAACTGGATGGCGATGGTCCCCACGCCGCCGGAGCCCGCCTGGATGAAGACCTTCTGCCCCTTCTTCAGCTGGGCGATCTCGACCAGCACCTGCCAGGCTGTCAGAGCGACCAACGGGATCGAGGCCGCCTCCTCCATGCTCAGATTGAAAGGCTTGCGCGCCACCGACTGCTCCTTGACGGCGATGTACTCGGCGAAGGTGCCGATCCGGAAGTCATCCGGCCGCGCATAGATCTCGTCCCCCGGCTTGAACTGCCGCACGCGCGCGCCGACCTTGACCACCTTGCCGGCGACGTCGTGGCCCAGCACGAGGGGCATGCGATAGGGCAGGACAAGCTTGAACTCCCCGCTCCTGATCTTGATGTCGAGCACATTGACGCCTGCCGCGTGGATCTGGATCAGAACGTCATCGTCCCGCAGTTCGGGCTCCGGTACTTGGGCGATCCGGCCAGTTTCTTTCTTGCCGTAGCGATCGATGATGAAGGCTTTCATGTTGTTCTAGCTCCAAATGACTGCGGGAAGGCGGCGTAGCAAAAGGGGGGGTTTCACGCGTTGACGTCGACGACCGTGCGGCCGCGTACCTTGCCTTGAATCACCCGGCCGGCAAGGCCTGGGACTTCGGCCAGGCCGACCACCTGCGTGGCACGTGCGAGCTTGCCCAGGTCCAGATCGGTGGCCAGGCGTGCCCATGCCTGCAGCCGCACGTCCCGCGGCGCATTCACCGAGTCGATGCCGACCAGGGTCACGTTGCGCAGAATGAAGGGCAGCACCGAACCGGGCAGGTCTGCACCCTGCGCGAGCCCGAAGGCCGCCACCGCTCCGCGGTAGCGCGTCTGCGCCAGCACGTTGGCCAGCGTGTGGCTACCCACCGAGTCGATCGCGCCGGCCCAGCGCTCCTTGGCGATCGGGGCGCCCGGCTCGGACAGCGTGCGGCGGTCGATGACCTCGGCCGCCCCGAGCTCGCTCAGGTAGTCCGTCTCCTCCAGCCGCCCGGTCGATGCGACCACCCGATAACCCAGCCTGGACAGCAAAGCGATCGCGATCGAGCCGGCGCCGCCGCCGGCTCCGGTGACCAGCACGTCGCCCTTGTCCGGCGTCACGCCCGCATGCTCGAGCCCGACTACCGACAGCATGGCTGTGTACCCCGCCGTGCCGATGGCCATGGCATCGCGCGTCGAAAACACGTCGGGCAGTTTGACCAGCCAGTCGCCATTGACGCGCGCCTTCTGCGCCAGACCACCATGGTGGGTCTGGCTCAGGCCCCAACCGTTGGCGACAACGCGTTCGCCGACCGCGAAGCCTGCGTGCGACGAGGCTTCCACGGTGCCCGCAAAGTCGATGCCCGGAATCAGCGGGAACTGGCGAATCACCGGTGCATGGCCGCTGACCGCCATCGCGTCCTTGTAGTTCACGGTCGAATAGTCGATCGCGACGGTGACGTCGCCCGGCATCAGGTTGGCTTCGTCGAAGTCGACCAGGGCGGTGGAAATCACGTCGCCCGTCTTGGTGGTCAGCAGTGCTTTGAATGTCATGGTTTGGCTCAGAAAGCGGTGCGGTCGTAGGGGGAGACGATCTTCGGCGGCTGCAAGAATGCAGTCAGGCCCTGAAACCACATCACCTCTTGGAAATCGCCGCTGATGGTCAAGTCTTTGGTGCGCAGGCCCCTCAGGAATGCCGCCTGGCTGTCCTTGGCCGAGAGGATCGTGAAGCCCTTGGCAGCGTCAGTGAAGTTCAGGGTGAACTGGGGGTTCGGTGCCAGGCCGACCGCGGATCGGATGGCGCCATCGCGGATGACGTAGTGACGGCCCCCGCCCGATGCGGTGCGGATCTGGAACACCAAACTCTTGCCTGCGACGTAGCGCGCACAGTCGGGGTTGTTCTTGATCTGTCGTTTCAGGAGCTGCGTGAACGCCCACAGCAGGAACTTGAACTTGAGCATGGGGAGGGCTTTCTGGATGCTGGATCTTGAATGGGGGTCGATGCGTGCCGTGGCCGTCACTCGCTCAGGAACCGCACCGCGTGATGCAGAAAGCGCTCCGGGCACTGGAACTGCGCGCCATGGCCGCAGTCCGGGTAGATGAACAATTGCGCGTTCGGCAGGTTGCGGGCCATGTAGAACGAGTTGACGGTCGGGATCATCACGTCGTGCACGCCGTTGAGGATGAAGGTCGGCTGCTGGATGCCGCGCAGGTAGGAAAAGGGGTCGTCTTCCGACAGCCTGGGCAGGTACAGCATGTTGGCTTCGATCTGCGCCTTGGCGACTTCGGGTGACGACGGCGGGTCCTGGTCGACGCGCTGATGCCGCCGCTGCCAGAAGTCGCGCGCGGCCTGCTCGGCTTGCTTCGATCGGCCGAAGAACAGGTACACGAAGTCTTCGAAGGTGGGAACCGGGCGTGGCGCCGTGGTCAGCACCTGCGGCTCCATGTCCGGGTCGCCACCGCGCGGGCCGGTGCCCAGCAGCATCAGCTTGCGCACCAGCTCGGGATGGCGCCAGGTCAGGTCCAGCGCCTGGAAGCCGCCCAGCGAGAAGCCCAGCACGTCGATCTTCTGCAAGCCCAACGCGCGAACGAAGGCGGCCGCATCGTCGGCCATGTCCTCGATACGGGTGCGCGGCTGGCCGCTGGACGAAGCGACACCGCGGCCGTTGTAGAGGATGACTTCGCGGCCTTCGGCCAGACCGTCCGTCATCAACGGGTCCCAGTGGTCCATACCGCCGCGGAAATGCTGCAGGAGCAGCAGGGGCGGTTGTCCGGAATCGGCATTGCCCCAGCGGCGGTAGGCGAATCGCGTACCGTCGACATCGGCGAAGCGCGTGGGCGTGGTGAGATGGGTGTCGGTCATGTGCTCAGCTGTCGAGGGGCTTCGGGGGGTTGGTGTGGTTGTGAAAACTTCGCCGAATCACTTGGCCAGAAATGCCAGCGCTTTGGGCACGAAGTCCTCGTGGTACTGAAACACCCCACCATGACCCGCATCGGCGTAGACGACCAACTGGCTGTTCGGCAGGCGCTGGGCGAGGTCGTGCGAATTGCTGGTCGGCACCATTCGATCGTCATCGCCATTGGCCACGAGAACGGGCTGGCTGATCACCGAGAGGTCGGCCGGCCGCTTTTGCCCCCACGCACGGAGCGCCTGCAGTTGCGCCACATAAGCACCGATGCTGATGTCCTTGTCGCGGTCCGCGGTGCGTTCCTGCAAACGCTTCAAGTAGGCGTTCCCGGCCGCGATGCCGTTCGACGTGCGCGTGAAGAAAAGATACTGCTTCGGATCCTGGCCGGTGAATGTCGCGCGGAGCAGGTCGTAGTTCGCCACGCCAGCCACCGTGCTGATACCCAGGCCACCGGCCGGTCCGGTGCCGGCCAGAATCAGTTTGCGCACCAGCGCGGGCTCTTTCAACACGATCTCCTGCGAAATCATTCCTCCCATCGAGAAGCCGAAGAGATCGACCTGCTTGAATCCCTTGGCCTTGATGAAGGCGATAGCGTCGTCCGCCATCTGTTCGATGGTGTTCGCCGGCGTGCCCGTGGATGCGCCGACGCCACGGTTGTCGAACACGATCACGTGATGCCTGGCGGCCAACCCATCGACGACACGGGGGTCCCAGTTGTCGAGGACCGCGGCCAAGTGACCGAGAAGCACCACCGGCGTGCTGCCGTTGCGTTGCCCCAGCTCACGGTAAGAGAAGTCAACACCGCCGGCGGACACGCTCTGCGTGGGCACGCTCACCCACGTCGCCCCTTGCACCAGGGTCGCGGCAGGCGAGCTGCCGGCAACTGCAGTCGTGTCGTTGGCCCCTGCCAGAGGCGAAATAAGCGCCGCGGACAGCGCAATGAGGGAAAGACGGACGCGAATGCCACCGGTGGCGAGGTCGGTCAGAAGCATGGTCATGGATATCTTTTGCAGTTGTCTGTTGGTTGGTCGGCGTTCGAGCACGCCTTCTCAGTCATGTCGTCCAGCTTCAAAAACCGAACTCGACGCAATGATGTCAAACATCATCAAAATTGTCCAGGCTTTGATGATGATTGACATCAATGTATAGTGGCTTCTTCAGACAGGCACAAACCACCGCGGACAAAAGATGAAGGTCACCAAGGCGCAGGCGCAGGCCAACCGGGCACACGTGGTCGAGACGGCGTCCACACTGTTCCGTGAGCACGGCTACGACGGGATTGGCATCGCTGATCTGATGGCCGCCGCTGGCTTCACCCACGGCGGCTTCTACAAGCACTTCCGCTCCAAGGCCGAGCTGATGGCGGAATCGGCAGCCTGCGGGATCGCGCAGACGGCGGCGCTGACCGCGGGGGTGGACAGGTCGGAATTCGTGCGGCATTACCTCTCTCGCGAGCACCGCGACAGCCGCGCGGCCGGCTGCACGATGGCCGCGCTGGGCGGAGATGTGGCGCGCCAGTCGGAAACGGTCCGGGCGACATTTGCGGATGGCATCGAGAGCCTGCTGGCTGCACTTCGGTCCGAGGACGCGTCCCTGGACGATGCAGACGCGGGTCAGGCGCGAGCCAGGTCGCTCGACCTACTGACGCATGCGGTCGGCGCCATCGTCATGTCGCGCGCCTGCCCCGACGATTCGCCGCTCGCCGACGAGATTCTTTCGGTCTGCCGCGACAGGATCCTCGCAGCGCTGCAGGCGGCAGAGTGATGTACGCGCCGGTAGCACGAACCGCGGCTTGCCGAGCACCTGAGTCGCCACCCGCGATGCGAACCGCCGCGTCACAAAGCGCACGGTTAAGCACGACAGCTTGTTGAACAGGCCGGGAACGACCGTGCGCTTGCCGCGCAGCATGGCCCGGATGGCGGCGTGTGCCACGAACTCCGCGCTTTTCATCGACGCGTTCGCGATCCATGAGTAGTCGCCCCCGCCGGATTCGGCATGGAACGCGGTTTCGGTGCCACCGGGGCAGATGCAGGTTACCGACAGCGGCGTGCCGCGGTGCTCGTCGTGCAGGGCCTCGCTGAAGTTGCGCACGAACGCCTTCGACGCTGCGTACAGCGCCATGTTCGGCACGGACTGGTACGCGCCGGTCGACGCGATGTTCACCATGTGCGCGGGTCCGGTGCTTGTCTTACGCGCGTCGACAAAGCATCGCGCGAGCTCGACCAGCGAGGTCATGTTGAGCTGGACGAGCTCCGCGTCGCGCGCCCAGTCGACCTCGTCGAACCGGCGGAAATAGCCGAACCCGGCGTTGTTGATCAGGATGTCGATCGGGCCGCCGGCGGTCGCGTCGTCCCACAACGCACGCACGGCACCGGGCTTACCGAGATCTGCGGTGGCGATCTCGACCTTCACGCCCTTGCAGGTCGCGGCGACCGCATCGAGTGCGTCGCGGCGCCGCGCTGTCAGCACGAGATCAACGCCGAGCGCCGCGAGCTCACGCGCGATGGCCGCGCCAATGCCGCTGGATGCGCCGGTCACCAGGGCGCGCTTGCCAATACCGACGGGTGTGCAGGTACTCAAATCGTTCTCCGGATCGTGTGGAGCGGCCAAGGAGTTCCTAGGCCCGCGAGTTTTGCGTTTGAGGGTGCAATCGGGGACGTTTGAGGCTCAACCCGCGAGCGCCGGATAGTCCGTGTAGCCCTTGGCACCGGGCGTGTAGAACGTGTCCGGGGCAGGAGCGTTCAACGGCGCATCCTGGCGCATGCGCTCGACCAGGTCAGGGTTGGCGATGAAAGGCCTGCCCATGGCTGTCAGGTCCGCGCGGCCTTCGCTCAGCACCTGTTGTGCGCTGGCTTTGTTGAGTCCGCCGGCGAGGATGAAGGGGCCGTGGAACGCCGCCTTCAAATCGGTCTTCAGCTTTGCGGGGACGGGCGGGGCGCCCATGGCCGAATGGTCCAGGACGTGAACATACATGAGGCCCAGCGCGGAGAGTTGCTTCACCAGCGTCAGGCACTGTTCGTCCACGCCTTCGAATGCGCCGGTGCTATTGACCACGCCGTGAGGCGACAGTCGGATGCCAACTCGCTCGGCGCCGATCTCCTTCACCGTCGCACGGGCGACCTCGAGCACCAGCCGGTTGCGCCCTTCGGGCGTGCCGCCGTAGCCATCGGTGCGTCGGTTGACGTTGGCGTTCAGGAATTGCTCGAGCAAGTAACCGTTGGCCGCGTGCAATTCGATGCCGTCGAAGCCGGCTTGGATGGCAAGGCGCGCGGCCGTTGCGTACTCGCCAATCACGGCCTGGATGTCGGCCTCTGTCATGGCGCGCGGCGGCGTGTGCGGCTGGCTGCCTTGCATATCGGTCCACATCTCGCCAGGACAGGTCTCGGGTGAGGGTCCAAGCACTTCGGCGCCGGCCGGCAGGTTGGCCTGGTGGGACACCCGGCCGGTGTGCATCAGCTGCACGACGATCTTGCCGCCCTTGGCATGCACTGCGTCGGTCACCAGCTTCCAGCCTTGCACCTGGGCGTCATTGAACAGACCCGGTATCCGGGCATAGCCCAAGCCGTTGGGCGACGGCGAGGTTCCTTCCGTGATGATGAGGCCGGCGCTCGCGCGCTGGGCGTAGTAGGTGGCCATCAGGCTGTTGGCCGTGTTGTCGTCGCTCGCGCGGCTGCGCGTGAGCGGCGACATCACGGTGCGGTTCTTGAGCGGGGTGGCGCGCAGGGAGAAGGCGTCGAAAAGCATTGAGCTGTCCTGGAGGAATTGGGAGAGGAAAGAGAAGAAGAGAGAGCCGGGATCGTGGCCTGAGGGCTCAGCCGAGCCGGTAGCGCGGGGCCGGCGTTCCAACCTGGGTGGCCGCGAACAATTCGGAGCGCGCTGCCTCGTACTTCTCCCACAGCGCCGCATCGGCGACCGACGGCCAGGTGATCGCTTCGCCCTGGTCCAATCCCGCCAGTGCCGCATCGACCATGTGCTCGGTCGTCATCAAGGCCTCTTTGTTGAGAGCCGCCAGCGGGACGCCCGACAGGTCCCAGATCTCGGTGGCCGTCGATGCCGGCAGCACCAGTTGAACCCTCACCCCGGTGCCCGCCAGCTCTTCCTGCAGACCTCGGCTGTATTGCAGGACGAAGGCCTTGGTGCCGCTGTAGACAGCGCTGATGGCCAGCGAATGGATCGCCAACACGGAAGCGATGTTGATGATCAACCCCTCGTTTCTCGCGATGAAGACCGGCACCACCGCTTGCGTCAGGCGCGTCAGCGCGGTGATGTTGAGGCTGATCTGGGACAGCGCGTCGGCTGCCGACCGCTGAGCCACCGGCCCCAGCCGCGCGATGCCGGCGTTGTTCACCAACACGCGCACGTCGGCACGGGTGGCTAGCAGCTTTTCGAGGCGTGCCAGATCCTGGTCTTCGCTGAGATCGGCCACCATCGCTTCGGCCTGGATGCCGTGCGCCTTCGCGAGCTGTGCACAGAGCGTTTCGAGGCGGTCAACGCGCCGAGCGACCAAGACGAGATCGAAGCCGCGCGCTGCCAGCCGATCCGCATAGACGGCGCCGATCCCGGAAGAAGCCCCGGTCACGACCGCGACTTTGTTAGAACTGAGAACTGTCATTGAGGTTATCCCATACGATTGTGTGCTCAACCAACTTTGGTTGAGGGCTCAAATGTAAGAGCAATCCTCTCGGTCGCCGTCGATAGTGCAGCACTCAACCATTTGAACGATATGGGTAATAGCAAGGGTCTTGTGGATACAGCAGACGACGGGGCGTTGCCCTCCAGCTGCGAGCTGGGCCTCCTGAGCGAATGGGCCTGTACGAACACATCGCTGCGCCGGGCGGCACGCAGACTCGGTCAGCTGTATGACGAAGCGCTCTCACCCCTGGATCTCAAGGCCACGCAACTCGCCCTGATCGGCCAGATCGACAGGCTCATGGTCGCCTATCCGCAAGGCCCGACGCTGCAGGAGCTCGCGGCCCAACTGGCCATCCAGATCTCGGCCCTGACCCATGCGCTCAGACCGCTGGTGCGCGATGGACTGGTCGAATTGCGCCAGGACACGGACGACCGGCGGACCAAACATGGCGTCCTCACACCGCTCGGCAAAGCGCGACTTTCAGAAGGCGTGCTTCGCTGGTCCACAGCCAACAAGCAAGTGGAATTGGCCCTCGGCTCAGCCTCGGCTGCGAAGTTGCGAGAACTGGCGGACCAGGTGGCGTCCGACGAGTTCCTGGCTGCATTCAAGGCGGCAAATTAGAGGCCGCTGCACAACTCCAGATCCCAAGAACAGGCGCGGCCGGGGCACGTTTGTCAAGGTATGTCAGGAAGCCATCGAACTTTCCAAAAGCAAAGAAAAACGGCCTACGCCTTGTGAGCGTAAGCCGTTGATAACTACTGTTTTTGGTCGGTGTGAAAGGATTCGAACCTTCGACCCCTTGCACCCCATGCAAGTGCGCTACCAGGCTGCGCCACACACCGAAGCCCGCAATTATAGCCGGCGAGATCAGTGCCCCGTGGCCAGGAGTTCGCGAATTTCGAACAACTCGCGGCGCAGCTGCTGCCAGGGGCCGGCGTCGGAGGACGGTGCATCGGCAGGCTGCACTTGGTGGATCGCAGCTTCCCACTCTTCGGGGTCGAGGTCGGTGGCCTCGACGCCCTCGACCATCACCTCGCCGTTCGGGCCGCCCGCCTTGCGGCGATCGCGCTCGAACTGCGTGAGCTCCTGCAGCTTGTTGCGTGCACCGCTGATCGTGAAGCCCTGGTCGTAGAGCAGGTCCCGGATGCGGCGGATCATCAACACCTCGTGGTGCTGGTAGTAGCGTCGATTGCCGCGCCGCTTCATCGGGCGCAGCTGCGTGAATTCCTGCTCCCAGTACCGAAGCACATGCGGCTTGACGCCACACAGTTCGCCGACTTCACCGATGGTGAAGTAGCGTTTGACGGGGATGGGGGGGAGCGTTTTCTCCATTGAAATCAAGATCGTGCGCGCGAAACCTAAGAGGTTACTCCACGCGCACACGGCGCAACAAGCACTTATTCCACTCCGACCCGCCAGGCGGTCGCATCAGCCGCTTCATCGGTACTTTCAAGCTCGTCGGCCATGCCCGCCTGGATCTGTTCCTTGAGCTTGGCGCTGGCGTGAAAGGTGGCGACGCGGCGCGCGCCGATCGGGATCGCCTCGCCGGTGCGCGGGTTGCGCCCGGGGCGCGGCGCCTTCACGCGGATCTGGAAGTTACCGAAGCCGGAAATCTTGACGTCGGTGCCCTCGATCAGACTGGCCGATACCAATTCGAAGAAGGCTTCGACCATGTCCTTCGATTCGCGCTTGTTCAGGCCGATCTGCTCGAACAGCAGTTCGGCCAGGTGCGCCTTGGTCAGCGCCGGCGTTTCGAGGGCTTCGAGCGTGAAATCCATGGCGTTCATCCTCTCAGGCGTGCGCCGAGCTCGGCAGCGAGTCGGTCGACGATTGCACGCACCGCCGGGTCGACCTGCTCGTCGGTCAGGGTCGCGCTGTCGCTGTGGAAGCTCAGGCGCACTGCCATGCTCTTTTCGCCAATGGCCAATCCGCCCGATGCCACCGCGCCGTCACGCGCGGCTTGCGGCCGGTAGATGTCGAACAGCACGGCGTCGCGCAGCAGCCCGCCGGTCGACGCCCCCGCGATGGTCTTCATGAGCGCGCCGTGCGTGACGCTCTCGGCCACCAGCACGGCGATGTCGCGCTCCACCGCCTGGTGCTTGGGCACCGGATTGGCCACAGGGACCGGGCGCGCAGTGACGGCGTCCAGATCGAGTTCGAACACGATCGGCGCCTGCGCGAAGTCCCACTTCTGGCGCCAGCGCGGATGCAGTTCGCCGACCACGCCGATGACGCGTCCGTCGACCAGCACGCGGGCCGCACGGCCCGGGTGCAGCGCCGGGTGCTCGGCCCCCTCGAAGCTGGGCACGCGCGGTGCGAGCAAAGCCTCGACATCGCCCTTCACGTCGTAGAAGTCGACGCGCTGCGGCTTGCCGTCCCAGCGCGTCGCTTCGGCGTCGCCCCAGGCCAGGCCAGCCAGGCGCATCGGCTGGCGAATGCCCTTGACGGTGCTGTCGGTGGTCTCGACCGTGTCGTCGCGCAGGAACACGCGGCCCGCCTCGAACACGCGCACGCGCGGCGCCTTGCGGTCGAGGTTGAACTTCAGCACCTGCAGCAGCGAGCCGATCAGCGACGAGCGCATCACGCTCATCTGGCTGGCGATCGGGTTCAACAGCTTGATCGGATTCGCGTTGCCGGCGAGGTCCTGCTCCCAATGCGCCTCGACGAAGCTGAAGTTGATCGTTTCCTGGTAGCCCAATGCCGCGACGCGATGGCGCACCGCAAAACGGCTGCGTTGCGCTTCCGGCCGCACGCGTGCGGTGATCGGCGCGAGCGGCGCGGTGGTCGGCAGGTTGCTGTAGCCGATGAGGCGCGCGACTTCTTCGATCAGGTCTTCCTCGATCAGCAGGTCGAAGCGGTGCGGCGCGGGCGTGACGATGACCGTGCCCTCGCCTTCCTCGATCGGCAGGCCAAGTCGGCGCAGCGCATCGACGCATTGCGCCTGCGTGACGGGCATGCCGATCACACGGGCTGCGCGGGCGACCCGGAGGGTCACCGGCTTGGCCTCGGGCAGGCGCAGCGTCTCGTCGACGATCGGGCCGGCCTCGCCGCCGCAGATGTCGATCACGAGCTGCGTGATGCGCTCGATGATCTGCACCGTGCGGCTCGGGTCCACGCCGCGTTCGTAGCGGTGGCCGGCATCGGTCGAGAAATTGAAGCGGCGCGAACGGCCCTGGATCGCTTCGGGCCACCAGAAGGCAGCCTCGACGTAGATGTTCTTCGTGTCGTCGGACACGGCGGTCGCGTCGCCACCCATGATGCCGGCAAGCGATTCGACGGCCTCGTCATCGGCGATCACGCCGACCTTTTCATCGACGGTCACCGTGTTGCCGCTGAGCAGCTTGAGCTGCTCGCCGGCACGGCCCCAGCGCACCGTGAGGCCGCCGTGGATCTTGTCGAGATCGAAAATGTGCGAAGGCTGGCCGTACTCGAACATCACATAGTTCGAGATGTCGACCAGCGGCGTGACGCTGCGTTGGCCGCAGCGTGCCAGGCGGTCGACCATCCAGGCCGGCGTCTTCGCCGTGGTGGTCACGCCGCGCACGATGCGGCCGGAAAAGCGGCCGCAGAGTTCGGGCGCCAGCACCGTCACGGGCAGCGTGTCGGCGAGCTTGGGCGTGACGGAAGGGATCGCCGGCGTCTTCAGCGGCGCACCGGTGAGGGCCGACAGTTCGCGCGCGATGCCGTAGACCGACAGGCCGTGCGCCAGGTTCGGCGTCAGCTTGAGCGTGAGCAGCGTGTCGTCGAGCTGCAGCACATCGCGCACATCAGCGCCAAGGGGCGCATCCGCCGACAGTTCGAGCAGACCGCCATGGTCTTCGCTCAGCTTGAGTTCGCTCGCCGAGCACAGCATGCCCTGGCTCTCCACGCCGCGCAGCTTGCCCAGCTTGATGAGGAAGGGCTTGCCATCCTTGTCGTCGTCCGCCGGGGGCAGTTCGGCGCCGACCAGCGCGCACGGCACCTTGATGCCGACGCGCGCATTCGGCGCGCCGCACACGATGTTGAGCAAGGCGCCCTGCCCCACGTCGACCTGGCACACGCGCAGGCGATCGGCGTTGGGGTGCTGCACGGCCTCCTTGATCTCGCCGACGACGATGTGGCTGAAGGGGGGCGCGGCGGGGCGGCTCTCTTCGACTTCGAAGCCACCCATGGTGAGCGTCTCGGCCAGTTCGGCGCTGGACAGCCGGGGGTTGCAGAACTCGCGCAACCAGGACTCGGGGAATTGCATCTCGTTGTTCTCTTTGGGACGTTGCTCTGGACGGGTTGCTGGAACTGCGTTATTGAAATTGGGAAAGAAAGCGCAGGTCGCCGTCGAAGAACAGCCGCAGGTCGTTCACGCCATAACGCAGCATCGTGAGCCGGTCCGGCCCCATGCCGAAGGCGAAGCCGATGTAGCGCTCGGGGTCGAGTCCCATGTTGCGCACGACGTTCGGGTGGACCTGGCCGGAGCCCGCGACCTCGAGCCAGCGGCCGGCCAGCGGGCCGCTCTGGAACTGGATATCGATCTCGGCGCTGGGCTCGGTGAAGGGGAAGAAGCTGGGGCGGAAGCGCAGCACCAGGTCGTCGCTCTCGAAGAAGGTACGGCAGAAGTCGGTGAAGACGACCTTCAGGTCCTTGAAGCTGACGTTCTCGCCGAGCCACAGGCCTTCGCACTGATGGAACATCGGCGAATGCGTGGCGTCGCTGTCGACGCGGTAGGTGCGGCCGGGTGCGATCACGCGGATCTCGGGCGCCTTCGTGGCGCCGGTCGCGTCACCCGCGGCGCCGTCGAACTGGGCCGCGTACTTCTTGATGTGCTGGTGGGCGTAGCGCACCTGCATCGGGCTGGTGTGCGGACGCAGGTTGTACGGAATGCCGTCATCGCCGTTGATGTCGACATAGAAGGTGTCCTGCATCGAACGCGCGGGGTGGTTCGGCGGGTTGTTGAGCGAGGTGAAACTGTGCCAGTCGCTCTCGATTTCCGGGCCGTCGGCCACATCGAAGCCCATGCTCGAGAAGATCGCCTCGATGCGCTCGAGGGTGCGGCTCACCGGGTGGAGGCCGCCGCCGGCAGGCCGACGCCCCGGCAGGGTCACGTCGAGCGATTCGGCGCGCAGCTGCACCGCGAGCTCTTCATCGGCCAGCTGCTGGCGACGCTCGGTCAGGGCCGCTTCGATCGCCTGCTTGACCACATTGATCGCCGCGCCGCGCAACTTCTTCTCGTCGACCGGCAACTGGGCCATGCCCTTCATCAGTTCGGTGATGCGGCCGGCCTTGCCGAGGAAGAGCGCCTTGGCGTTCTCGAGATCGGCGGGCGCCTTGGCGTGGGCAAAGGCGGCCCGTGCGGTGTCGACCAGGGAGTCCAACTCGTTCATGACATTTCTTCGAGGGGGAAAATAAAAAAGGGCTGGTGCTTTTTCAAGCGCCAGCCCTTGTGCCGTGGGCGCAGACGGCCGCCCCGAAGAGCGACAGACTGCTGTGCGGGATCAAGCAGCCAGCTTGGCCTTGACCTGCTCCACGATGCCGGCAAAAGCGGCCTTGTCGTGCACGGCGATATCGGCCAGAACCTTGCGGTCGATCTCGATACCGGCCTTGCGGATGCCGTTGGCGAACTGGCTGTAGGTCATGCCCAGTTCGCGGGACGCGGCGTTGATACGCGCGATCCACAACTGACGGAACACGCGCTTCTTGGTGCGGCGGTCACGGTAGGCATATTGACCCGCCTTCATCACCGCCTGTTTGGCGACGCGGAAGACATTGCCGCGGCGACCGCGGAAACCCTTGGCGAGGGCGAGAACTTTCTTGTGGCGGGCGCGAGCCGTTACACCACGTTTGACGCGAGGCATGTGTTACTCCTGTTCGTCTGAATTAAATGCCCATGCCGGGCAGCATGGCAGCCATCGAAACCATGTTGGTTTCGTGAACCGTCACTGCACCGCGCAGATGGCGCTTGTTCTTGGTGGTCTTCTTGGTCAGGATGTGACGCTTGAAGGCTTGACCGCGCTTGACGGTGCCACCGGGACGAACGCGGAAACGTTTTTTCGCGCTGCTCTTGGTCTTCATTTTGGGCATGTTCATGCTCCTTTAATTTGTGCTCGTGAGGCGCTGCGGATACTCCACAGGCTTGTTGGCCCCGAGACACTTCTTTATCCCGCCGCCGCCTCGGTCCGAAGACCGGGGCAACCGCGAAAACCCTTCAAAACCTTCTTCTACAAGCTCAGGCTGTGGCCGGTGCCGAAGCGGCAGCCTCGGTCGCCGGCTTGCCGCCGTTGGGCTTCTTGCGGCCCGGCGCGATCATCATGATCATCTGGCGACCTTCCAGCTTCGGGAACTGCTCGACGGTGATCACGTCGGCCAGCTCGTCGCGAATGCGATTGAGCAAGGCCAGCCCAAGCTCCTGGTGCGTGATCTCGCGGCCGCGAAAGCGCAGCGTGATCTTGCATTTGTCGCCCTCTTCAAGAAAGCGCTTGATATTGCGCATCTTGATGTTGTAGTCGCCATCGTCGGTACCGGGCCGGAACTTGATTTCCTTGACCTCGATGACCTTCTGCTTCGACTTCGCTTCCGCGGCTTTCTTCTGCTCGTGGTACTTGAACTTCCCGTACTCGATCAGTCGGCAGACCGGCGGATTGGCCGCAGCCACCACTTCGACCAGGTCCACATCGGCCTCACCGGCCAAACGCAGAGCCTCGGAAATACTCATGACACCCAATGGCTCGTTTTCCGGGCCGACCAGGCGGACTTCCGGGGCCATGATTTCCCGGTTCAGGCGGTGTTGGCGTTCCTCGCGGTGGCGGCGGTCGCGAAATGCAGTAGCGATGGTCAGAATCCTTCAATCAAATTGCTACAGAAACTGTAGCTAACACCGTCGAATCCACGCCCACAAACGGACCTCTCGAGAAAATCAGCGTTTGTGTTGAATGTCGTCGGCGATCTTTTGGGAGAACGCCTCTACCGACATGGCACCGAGGTCAACATTGCCTCGGGCGCGCACTGCGACGGCACCTGCTTCCTTCTCCTTGTCGCCTACGACGAGGATGTATGGGAGCTTTTGCAACGAATGCTTCCGTATTTTATACGTAATCTTTTCGTTGTGCAGATCGAGCTGAACTCTAAGCCCTTGATTCTGCAACGTTTTCGCCACTGAAGCAGCGTAGTCGGTCTGTCCTTCACTGATGTTGAGCACCGCGACATGCACCGGTGCGAGCCACGCAGGCAGCGCGCCGGAGTGGTGTTCGATGAGCATGCCGATGAAACGCTCGAGGCTGCCGACGATGGCGCGATGCAGCATCACCGGATGCGCGCGACCGCTCGTTTCCGTCACGTACTCGCCACCCAGTCGCTCGGCCGTGTTGAAGTCCACCTGCATCGTGCCGCACTGCCATTGGCGGCCCAACGCGTCCTTCAGCGTGTACTCGATCTTGGGACCGTAGAAGGCGCCGTCGCCGGGCGAGATGATGAAGTCCACACCCGACCGACGCAGTGCTTCCATCACGGCGTGCTCGGCCTTGTCCCACAGTTCGTCCGAACCGACACGGTTGTCGGGCCGCGTCGCGACCTTGTAGAGGATGTCCGTGAAGCCGAAGTCGGCGTACACCTTCTGCAGTTGCGCCGTGTAGTTGACGCACTCTTCCAGGATCTGGTCTTCCGTGCAGAAGATGTGGCCGTCGTCCTGCGTGAAGCCGCGCACGCGCATGATGCCGTGCAGCGCGCCGCTGGGTTCGTTGCGGTGGCACTGACCGAACTCGCCGTAACGCAGCGGCAGGTCGCGATAGCTGCGCAGGTCCGACTTGAAGATCAGCACGTGGCCCGGGCAGTTCATCGGCTTGAGGGCGTACTCGCGCTTCTCCGACTCCGTCGTGAACATGTTGTCGCGGTAGTTTTGCCAGTGGCCCGTCTTCTCCCACAGGCTCTTGTCGAGGATCTGCGGACCCTTCACTTCCCAGTAACCCGTGTCGCGGTAGATGGCGCGCATGTACTGCTCCACCTGCTGCCACACCGCCCAGCCCTTGGGGTGCCAGAACACCACGCCCGGCGCCACTTCGTCGATGTGGAACAAGTCGAGTTCCTTGCCCAGCTTGCGGTGGTCGCGCTTCTCGGCCTCCTCGATGCGCTGGATGTACTGCTCGAGCTGCTTCTTGTCGGCCCAGGCCGTGCCGTAGATGCGCTGCAACTGCTCGTTCTTGGCGTCACCGCGCCAATAAGCGCCAGCCAGCTTCGTGAGCTTGAAGACCTTCAGGAAACGCGTGTTCGGCACGTGCGGGCCACGGCACATGTCGACGTATTCCTGGTGGTAGTACAGGCCCATGGCCTGCTCGTCGGGCATGTCGTCGACCAGGCGCAGCTTGTAGTCCTCACCACGCGACTTGAAGACCTCGATCACCTCGGCGCGCGGCGTCATTTTCTTGACGACGTCGTAGTCCTGCGCGATCAGCGCCTTCATGCGCTCTTCGATCGCCGCCATGTCCTCGGGCGTGAAAGGCCGTTCGTACGAGATGTCGTAGTAGAAGCCTTCGTCGATCACCGGCCCGATCACCATCTTGGCCGTCGGGTACAGCTGCTTGACCGCGTGGCCGACCAGGTGGGCCGTGGAGTGGCGAATGATCTCGAGGCCTTCCTCGTCCTTCGGCGTGATGATCTGCAGCTTGGCATCGTGGTCGATGATGTCGCTGGCATCGACCAGCTTGCCGTCGACCTTGCCGGCCACCGTCATCTTGGCCAGGCCGGGGCCGATGGATAGGGCGACGTCGGCCACCGACACCGGGCCGGGGTACTCGCGCTGCGAATTGTCGGGAAGCGTGATCTGGATCATGGAAAAAACCTTGGATTGAAAAGCAAAAAAGCGCGGTGATGACCGCGCTTTTTCTGGTGGACAGCTGGTCGAACCAGCGTGCGCGGACTACCGGCGCGTTCCTTCGAAGGAAGCGCGGCCGAATGCAGCGGTCGTAGTTCGCGGTGTCATAACCAGGTGCCTTTCTCGCTCTTGTGGGTCAAACGAAGCCTTGGATTCTATCCGCAGCCACGAAAAAAACCCGGCGCTCAGGCCGGGCTTGGACGCAACGACGGGCCGGATCAGTGGAACTGCTCTTCCTCGGTCGAACCGGTCAGCGCCGTCACGCTCGACTTTCCGCCCTGGATGACCGTGGTCACCTCGTCGAAGTAGCCGGTACCGACTTCCTGCTGATGCGACACGAAGGTGTAGCCGCGCTCGCGCGCCGCGAACTCGGGCTCCTGCACTTTCTCCACATAGGCCGACATGCCGCGCTGCGCGTAGTCCTGCGCCAGATCGAACATGTTGAACCACATCGAGTGGATGCCGGCGAGCGTGATGAACTGGTACTTGTAGCCCATGGCGCCCAGTTCCTTCTGGAACTTGGCGATGGTCGCGTCGTCGAGGTTCTTCTTCCAGTTGAAGGACGGCGAGCAGTTGTATGCCAGCAGCTTGCCCGGGTGCACCTTGTGCACGGCTTCGGCGAACTTGCGGGCGAACTCGAGATCCGGCGTGCCCGTTTCGCACCACACCAGATCGGCATAGTGCGCATACGCCACCGCGCGGCTGATCGCCTGGTCCATGCCCTTCTTCGTGCGATAGAAGCCCTCGGCCGTGCGCTCGCCGGTGATGAAGGGCTTGTCGTTGTCGTCGTAGTCGCTGGTAATCAGGTCGGCAGCCTCGGCATCCGTCCGTGCGATGACCAGTGTCGGCGTGCCACACACGTCGGCGGCCATGCGCGCCGCGATGAGCTTCTGCACGGCTTCGGTGGTCGGCACCAGCACCTTGCCGCCCATGTGGCCGCATTTCTTCACCGACGCAAGCTGGTCTTCGAAGTGCACGCCACCGGCACCGGCCTTGATCATGGCCTTCATCAATTCGAAGGCATTGAGCACGCCGCCGAAGCCGGCCTCGGCGTCCGCCACGATCGGCGCGAAGTAGTCGACGTAGCCCGCGTCGCCCGGGTTGGTGCCCTTCGACCACTGGATCTCGTCCGCACGACGGAAGGTGTTGTTGATGCGCTCGACGACGGTCGGCACCGAATCCACCGGGTACAGCGACTGGTCCGGGTACATCGATGCGTAGCTGTTGTTGTCCGCGGCGACCTGCCAGCCCGACAGGTAGATCGCCTTGATGCCGGCCTTGACCTGCTGCATGGCCTGGCCACCGGTCAGCGCGCCGAGGCAATTCACATAGGGCTCGCTGTGCACGAGGTCCCAGAGCTTCTCCGCACCACGGCGTGCGAGCGTGTGCTCGATCGGGAACGAGCCACGCAGCCGCACGACCTCGGCAGCGGTATAGCCCCGCTTGATGCCCTTCCAGCGCGGGTTGGTGGCCCACTCTTTCTCCAGGGCGGCGATCTGCTGTTCACGGCTGAGTTGTTCGGTGAGGGTCTGCGGCATGGTGACTCCGTTGCGGTTGATTGAATGGGAAAGGCGCTGGGCCTTGGCATTCACTGTATGCCGCAGACCTCTGTCTTATGTCTTATATAAGACATATATTTTCTTCAACCAAAACAACCACTTAACTCGCAATTCCCTCAATGCGAAATTCTCTTTCTCATATCGAGAAAAAATAGTGCGCCGCAGCATCAACGCATTGCACATCGCGAAAGGCGTTTCCGACAATGAAACGCCGGCTCAGCGGCGACGCCAATCACCGCCGGGGATCAGGGGCCGACCGGACAGGCGCTCCGGATGGATCTCGTAGACCAGGCAGTTCAACGACTGACCGGCCATCACCACCGGCACGTCCCGCTTGCGGTATTCGCCCGATCCGTCGGCCTTCACTTCTTCGAGGATGTCGAGCGCGGCCTCGACCGCAGCCGTGATGCGGTAGACCTCGCCCACCACCTGGCCGCCCTCGCCCAGAACGATCCCGGGGTAGGCCCCGAGGTCGTACAGACAACCGCCGATCGACGCCTGGCCGACGAACAGCGGCACTGGGCGGTAGCGTGCGATGTCGTTGCGTTCACCGCGGCGCAAGGTGCCATAGACGAACACAGGGCGGGTCGCTTCTTCGGGTTGGGGCATCATCGAAATCCAATCTCCAGCATCGATCGCCAGTCTAGTGAGCCCCGCCGCCAACGATCCACGCCGCCTCGTCGCCTATGGCTGTCTTGCCCTGAGCATGTCCTTGGTGGGCGCGTACGTGGCGCTCTCCAAGCCATTGGTCGCCGCCTTTCCCGTGCTGTTGCTCGCCTGGTTGCGCTTCGGCATCGCCGCGCTGGCCATGCCGCACTGGCTGCGCCGGCCGGCCGACGAAGCGCCGATGACGCGGCGCACGCGCGGGCTCGTGTTTCTCGAATCCTTCCTCGGCAACTTCATGTTCTCGATCTGCATGCTCTTCGGCGTGAGCCTGACGAGCGCGGTGTCGGCCGGCGTGATCATGGCGTCGATCCCCGCCGTGGTCGCGGTGGCGAGCTGGCTCTTCCTGCGTGAGCGCATCGGCTGGCGCATCGGCATGGCCATCGGTTGCGCAGCCATCGGCATCGGCTTGCTGGCACTGACGCCTGCGCATGCGCCCGCCGACAGCGCAGCGCCGCGCGCGTCGATGCCGTGGCTCGGCAACGTGCTGGTCTTCTGCGCGGTGCTCTGCGAAGCGTCGTATGCCGTCATCGGGAAGTCGCTGACCGGACGACTCGGTCCCAAGCGCATCTCGTCGCTCATCAACCTCTGGGGCTTCGTACTGTCAACGCCCTTCGGCATCTGGTTCGCGCTGCGTTTCGATTTCGACGCCGTCAGCGCAGGCATCTGGACACTGCTCGTCGTGTACGCGCTGGCCGCGAGCATCTGGACCGTGTGGCTCTGGATGACTGGCCTGCAGCGCGTGCCTGCCGCGCAGGCCGGCGTGTTCACCGTGATGCTGCCGGTCAGCGCTGCCGTCGTCGGCGTCGTGGTGCTCGGAGAAACACTCAGCATGCCGCAGATCGGCGCCTTCGCGATGGCCCTGGCGGGCGTCGTTCTCGCCACCTGGCCATCACGCACGTCGACGCCGATGGCGCACTGAGCACGCGACACGCGCGCCCAGAGCGATGAAAGCAGCGCTTTCCCCTCTGAAAAAACAACAGCCCCCAATGAAAAAGTCCCGTTTTCCCTTGGAAACGCGTTTTTTCTCCTTTAGCATGCGCTCTGCCAGTGGAGACGCAGCTTTTCATTGGTGAAACCAACCAAAAAAGGAAATCAACCATGGCAACTGCAAAGAAGGCTCCGGCCAAGAAGGCTCCCGCGAAGAAGGCCGCTCCGGCCAAGAAGGCGGCAGCACCTGCGAAGAAGGCTGCTCCGGCCAAGAAGGCTGCACCCGCCAAGAAGGCCGCTCCGGCCAAGAAGGCACCTGCGAAGAAGGCTGCACCCGCCAAGAAGCGCACGCCCAACGCAGCGTTCATGAAGGCCCTGACCCCCAGCCCGGCACTCGCCGCCGTCGTCGGCTCGACGCCGCTGCCGCGCACCGCTGTGGTCAGCAAGCTGTGGGACTACATCAAGAAGAACAACCTGCAGGACAAGGCCAACAAGCGCAACATCAACGCCGACGCCAAGCTGAAGGAAATCTTCGGCAAGGCCCAGGTCTCGATGTTCGAGCTCGCCGCCCTGATCGGCAAGCACGTCAAGTGAGCCCCCGCGGCGCCCCGTGCGCTGCATCGAAAAGCCGGCAACCGCCGGCTTTTTTTTCGTCTGCATTCTTCGCGCTTCGCGGTGTCTCAGCCCCTGCCCTGCGCAGCCTTCGTGATCGCGCTCAGCGTGCCCCGTGTGGTGATCACCTGGGGGTCGAGCGGAATCTCGGTCAGCGAGCCCGTGTCGGCCGCCAGCGTGCGCGCCTGCCTCCTCACCCAGCAGCACCCTCCATAATTCCCGTCCCGGTTAGTTAGAACCAGAACCATGGCCTCCCCCTCCTCGCCCCCGCGCCTTCGCGACGCCGACAAGTCACAGCTGACGATCCTCACCGCAGCGCTCGAGGAGTTCTCGCAATTCGGCCTGGCGGGTGCACGCGTCGATCGCATCGCGGAACAGGCCGGCGTCAACAAGCGCCTCATCTACTACTACTTCGGCAACAAGGACGATTTGTTCCTCGCGGTGCTCGAACGCACCTACGCCGACATCCGCGCGGCCGAACAGGCGTTGCACCTCGACGCCATGGACCCGGTCGAAGCGGTGCGCCAACTCGTGTCCTTCACCTGGCACTACTACCTCGAGCACCCGGAGTTCATCACGCTGCTCAACAGCGAGAACCTGCACCAGGCGGTGCACCTGAAGCAGTCCGCACGCATCCAGGAAATGAACTCGCCGCTGGTGCAGTTGCTGGCCGACGTGCTCGAGCGTGGCCGGCAGCAAGGCCTGTTCCGCGACGGCGTCGATCCGATCCAGCTCTACATCTCGATCGCGTCGATCTGTTACTTCTATCTCTCCAACAACGCCACGCTGTCGGCCATCTTCGGCCGCGACCTGAAGGCGCCCAAGGCACTGGCGCAACGCCTGTCGCACATGACCGAGATGGTGCTCGGCTACGTCCTGCGCTGACGCGCGCTTTGTCGCTTCCTTCTGCCGCGGCGCGCCCCTCGCGGCCTCGCAACACAACCTGACGACGCCCACGCGCGATGCGCATCAGCGCTCGGGTAATCCCTGACTCGGACCTTCCGCACGGCGATTGACCGTAGCGCGCCATCGGCCGAAAATTGCACTCAATTCACCAACTGGTGAATTAACGAGTTCCCCGGCATTCGACCAAACCGACTCAGAGACGAACGGAGACATCCATGACCACTTTCGCCCGCATCGCCGCGGCCGCCTCGATGGCGTGCCTCGCCGCATTGACCACCCCAGGCGCCGTCGCGCAGAACGGCTACCCCAACAAGCCGATCCGCGTGATCGTGCCCTTCGCCGCCGGCAGCACCACGGACATCATTGCCCGCGCCATCACCGACAAGATGAGCCAGAGCATGGGTCAGACGCTGGTGGTGGACAACCGCGGCGGCGCCAGCGGCACGATCGGCCAGCAGGCCGTGGCCACGGCCGCGCCAGACGGCTACACCATCATGATCCACTCGTCGTCGCACACGGTGAGCCCCTCGACCTTCGCCAAGCTGCCGTTCGACACCGTCGGCGACTTCGTCGGCATCACGCCGATCTCGTCGCTGCCCAACGCGCTGGTGATCTCGCCTGCGAAGAACATCAAGACGCTGAAGGAACTGGTGGATACGGCCAAGGCCAAGCCGGGCACCATCAACTTCGCTTCGGCCGGCCAGGGCAGCGCCACGCACCTGAACGCCGAGAAGTTCAAGATGGCCGCGAAGATCGATGCGACCAACATTCCCTTCAAGGGATCGGGCGAGGCGGTGACCGAAGTGCTGTCGGGCCGCGTCGACTACTACTTCTCGCCCATCGCACCGGTCATCGGCCAGATCAAGGAAGGCACGCTGCTGGCGCTGGCCGTCGGCTCGCCCAAGCGCGCCGCTGCATTGCCCAACGTGCCCACCACGGCTGAAGCCGGCGTGCCAGGTTCCGAATTCAACTTCTGGATCGGAATGATGGCGCCGGCCAAAACACCGAAAGACGTGGTGAACCGCCTGCACGACGAAGTCGAAAAGGCACTCGCATCGCCCGAAGTGAAGGAGCGTTTCCTCAAGCTCGGCGCCGATGCCTGGACGCTCAAGCCCGAGCAGTTCGATGCCTACATCAAGGACGAGATCAAGAGCAACGCTGCACTCGTCAAGGCCGCTGGCCTGCAACCCACCCAATAACCTCAGAACCACGCAACCACCATGGCTACACAACGACTCGGACTCATCATGCACGGCGTCACCGGACGCATGGGCATGAACCAGCACCTGATCCGCTCCATCTGCGCCATCCGCGCGCAGGGCGGCGTGGCGCTGTCGAACGGCGACAGGGTCATGCCCGACCCGATCCTCATCGGCCGCAACGCCGAGAAGATGGAGGCCCTCGCCAAGAAGCACGACATCGCACGCTGGGGCACCGACCTCGACAAGGCGCTCGCCAACCCCGACGACACGATCTTCTTCGACGCCGGCACCACGCAGATGCGCCCCACGCTGCTGGCCAAGGCGATCCGCGCCGGCAAGCACGTGTATTGCGAGAAGCCGATCGCGACCAACCTGAACGAAGCCGTCGAGATTGCGCGGCTGGCGGAAGGCTCGGGCCTGAAGCACGGCGCCGTGCAGGACAAGCTCTTCCTCCCGGGCCTGCGCAAGCTCGACATGCTGCGCCGCGCCGGCTTCTTCGGCCGCATGCTGAGCGTGCGCCTGGAGTTCGGCTACTGGGTGTTCGAAGGCGACCTGCAACCGATTCAGCGTCCGAGCTGGAACTACCGCAAGGAGGACGGCGGCGGGATGATCCTGGACATGATGTGCCACTGGCGCTATGTGCTGGACAACCTGTTCGGCGAAGTGAAGTCGGTGTCCTGCCTGGGTGTGACGCACATCCCGAAGCGCTGGGACGAAAGCGACAAGCCCTACGAGTGCACGGCAGACGACGCGGCTTATGCCACCTGCGAACTGATCGGCCACAACGGCGAACCGGTGGTGGCGCAACTCAACATGAGCTGGGCGACACGCGTGCGCCGCGACGACCTCGTCACCTTCCACGTCGACGGCACCGACGGCTCGGCCGTCGCTGGACTTTCGTCATGCCGTGCGCAGTCGCGCGTGGCCACACCGCGCCCGGTGTGGAACCCCGACGAGAAGCAGACGATGAACTTCTTCGATCAGTGGCAGGACATTCCCGACTCGCAGGTCTACGACAACGGCTTCAAGATCCAGTGGGAGCACTTCATTCGCCACGTGGTCGAGAACGAGCCGTACAAGTGGACGCTGCCCGAAGGCGCCAAGGGCGTGCAACTGGTCGAGGCCGCGCTCGAATCGTGGAAGGACCGCCGCTGGGTCGACGTGCCCGCGCTGAAGGTCTGAGGAGCAGCGCCATGGCACTCACCCTCACCCTGCCGACCGCGAACCTGTCCCTGGCACCGTACACGTTGAAGGGCAGCGTGCCCGTGAAGCCAGCGGCCGGCGTCAAGTTCAACCGCATCGCCTACTCGGCCGCGCACGTCGTGGCCGATCCGCTCGCCGTGGTCGATCCGTGGCTGCAGGCCGCCGTCGACTGGGACACCACCATCGCCTACCGCCAGCACCTCTGGTCGCTCGGCCTGGGCGTGGCCGAGGCGATGGACACCGCGCAGCGCGGCATGGGCCTCGACTGGCCGACCTCGCTGGAACTGATCCGCCGCTCGCTCGATGCAGCGAAGGATGTGCCTGGTGCATTGGTCGCCTCGGGCTGCGGCACCGACCACCTGAACCTCGACGAGGTGAAGAGCGTCGACGACGTGATCCGCGGCTACGAAGAACAGATGGCCGCCATCGAGAAGCTCGGCGGCAAGTTGATCGTGATGGCCAGCCGCGCGCTGGCACGCGTCGCGAAGAGCCCGGCCGATTACGAGCGCGTGTACGACCGCATCCTGTCGCAGGCGAAGCAGCCCGTCGTGCTGCACTGGCTCGGCGAGATGTTCGACCCTGCGCTGGCCGGCTATTGGGGCACGAGCGACGTCGACGCCGCCATGGACACGGCCGTCGGCATCATCGCGGCGCATCCGGACAAGGTCGACGGCATCAAGATCTCGCTGCTCGACAAGGACAAGGAGATCGCGATGCGTCGGCGCCTGCCCTCGGGCGTGCGGATGTACACCGGCGACGACTTCAACTATGCGGAGCTGATTGCGGGCGACGGCCATGGCAGCGAGCCGATGCACGGCCAGAGCGATGCGCTGCTCGGCATCTTCGACGCCATCGCGCCTGCCGCGAGTTCGGCGCTCGGCGAACTCGCTCAGGGCAACGTCGAGAAGTTCCACGCCATCCTCGGCCCGACGGTCCCGCTGTCGCGCCACATCTTCGCGGCACCCACGCGCTTCTACAAGACGGGTGTGGTGTTCATGGCCTGGCTCAACGGCCACCAGACGCACTTCACGATGGTCGGCGGCCAGCAGAGCACGCGTTCGCTGCAGCACTTCGCCGAACTGTTCCGCCTGGCCGATGCAGCCAGCGTGCTCGAGAAGCCCGAGCTGGCGGTGCAGCGCATGAAGACGCTGCTGGCAATACACGGCGTCGACGCCTGACCGAATCGACGCTTCAGACAACAACCGGAGACAAGACCATGAAGAAGAGATTCCTGCTGAAGGCCATCGTGCCCGTGATGCTGGCCGCCGTCGCCGGTGGCGTGTTCGCACAAGCCTGGCCGACCAAGCCGGTGCGCGTCGTCATCCCCTTCCCGCCCGGTGGCACGCTCGACACGGTGGGCCGCCTGCTGGCGCAGAAGCTCGGCGAGCAAACCGGACAGAACTTCATCGTCGAGAACCGGCCCGGCGGCAACGGCACCATCGGCGCCGACAACGTGGCCAAGGCGCCGGCCGACGGCTACACGCTGCTGTTCAACGCCTCGACCTTCACGACGGCGCCGATGACGATGAAGTCGGTGCCCTACAGCGTGGTCGCCAACTTCACGCCGGTGGCGCTGGTCGCCAAGGCGCCGCTCTCGGTGGCGATCAACAAGAACCTGCCGATCACCGACGTGAAATCGCTGGTCGCTTACGCCAAGGCGAATCCCGGCAAGATGACCTTCGCGGTCGGCTCGATCGGCTCGGCCGGCCACCTCTCGACCGAGATGCTCAAGCGCGCCGGCAAGCTCGACTACCTGATCGTTCCGTACAAGGGCACAGCGCCCGCCTTCCAGGACCTGATCGGCGGACAGATCGACGGCTTCATCGACCCGATCCTCGGCTCGCTGCAGTACCACAAGAGCGGCATGCTGCGCGTGGTCGCGGTGACCTCGAAGGCGCGCGCGGCCAGTCTGCCCGACGTGCCCACGGTGGGCGAGACGATCGACGGCTACGAGTTCTATAGCTGGTACGGCCTGTGGGGCCCGGCCAAGCTGCCGGGCGACATCACGCAGCGCCTGAACGCCGAGGTCAACAAGGCGCTGGCCAGCGCCGACATGCGCGAGAAGCTCACGCCGCAGGGCTTGCTGCTGACGCCAGGCTCGGTCGAGGACTTCGCGAAGTTCCAGCGCGACGACATGGCCGCGTCGCAGAAGATCATCACGGAAGGCAATATCCGTGTCGAATGACCGGCGGCACGCTGTCGTCACCGGCAGCAGTTCGGGCATTGGGTTCGCCATCGCCCGGCGGCTGCTGGACGATGGCTGGCACGTCACCGGTCTCGACCTGGCGCCGGCCACGCTTGCGCACGCTGCCTTCACGGCGGTCGCGGTCGACCTGCGCGACGGCGCGGCCACCGAGCAGGCGAGCCACACCACGCTGGAAGGCGGCGCCATCGACGCGCTGGTGCATGCCGCCGGCGTGCTGCGCGTGGGACCGCTCGGCGCGCTCGACGCCGACGCGGGCCAGCTGATGTGGCAGCTGCATGTCGATGCGTTGACGCGCATCGCCGGCGTGCTCGTGCCACGCATGCAGCAGGCGGGCCATGGCCGCGTCGTGATGGTCGGCAGCCGCGTCGCGCGCGGCATGGCCGGACGCAGCCAGTATGCGGCCACCAAGGCCGCGCTCGTGGCGCTGGCGCGCAGCTGGGCCGCGGAGGTCGTTGCCGATGGCGTGACGGTGAACGTCGTCTCGCCGGCCGCCACCGCCACGGCCATGCTCGACGACCCGGCACGCCAGTCGGCCGCGCCGCGCGTTCCGCCGCTGGGCCGCCTGATCCAGCCGCAGGAGATCGCTGCGCTGGTGGCCTACCTGCTGTCGCCCGATGCGGCTGCAATCACCGGCCAGGAGATCCAGATCTGCGGCGGGGCTTCGCTGTGACCTCGCCTTCTCCCAACGCACCGCAGCGTGTGTTCGACCGCTCGCTGCCGGTCGGCCTCGTCGGTCTCGGCCTGGTCGGCACCGCGCTCTCGCTGCGGCTCAAGCAGGCGGGCTTCGAGGTCGTCGGTTTCGACATCCGCTCCGAGGCGCGTGAGGCACTGCAAACACAAGGGCTGCGCGTCGCCGCATCGCCCCGCGAACTCGGCATCGACTGCCAGGTCGTCGTGCTTGCCGTGTTCGACACGGCCGGCGCCATCGAAGCCATCGAAGGCCCTGACGGCCTCCTTGCAGGCGGTGCGGTGGCCGCGGTCATCGACTGCTCGACCGGCATCCCCGAGGCGCTCGAGGCCCTCGCACAACGGCTCAGCGCGCGCCACATCGACCTCATCGAAGCCCCGCTGTCGGGCTCCAGCAGCCAGATTGCGGCCGGCGAGGCCACGCTACTGCTGGGTGGCGACGCCGAAGCGATCGAGGCGCTGGCGCCCTGGCTGTCGGCGCTGTCGTCGAAGCGCATCCATGTCGGCGGCGCCGGGGCCGGTGCGCGCGCCAAGCTGGCGACCAACCTGGTGCTGGGCCTCAACCGTGCTGCCCTGGCCGAAGGCATGGTGCTGGCCGAATCGATGGGCATCGCACCGGCGCGTTTTCTCGAACTCGTGTTGGCCACGCCGGCGCGTTCCGACGCCGCGCTGGCCAAGGGCGCGATGATGGTGGCCGAAGACTTCGCGCCGCAGTCGCGCATCCGTCAACATCTGAAGGACGTCGACCTCATGCTGGACCATGGCCAACGCACGGGGCAGCGCCTGCCACTGTCCGAAACCCACGCCGCGCTGATGCGCGCCGCCGTCGCCGCGGGCGATGGCGAGCTCGACAACGCCGCCATCCTGCGGCAGCTGCGCCGAGAGCGGACCTTGCCCCCTTCCACCTTCACCGACGAACACTGAGATTCCGATGCGCGACTTCTCGCAAGACCACGACTGGCTTTCCATCAACACCGCGACGGTGCGCAAGCAATCGGGCGCCGAAGTGCCGCTCGACCGCATCATCGACCAGTGCGCCGAACGCGGCATCCGTGCCATCAGCCCGTGGCGCGACCAGGTGGCGGCGGTCGGCCTCGACAAGGTGGCGGCACAGTTGAAGGCCCACGGCATCGGCCTGTCGGGCTACTGCCGCGGCGGCTTCTTCCCTGCGCCCGATGCGGCCGGTCTGAAGGCCGCGCTCGACGACAACCGCCGCGCCATCGACGAAGCGAAGACACTGAACGCGCCCTGCCTGGTGCTCGTGGTCGGCGCCCTGCCCGGCGCGCTCGACGGCAAGGCCGCCTACACCGACATCGCACGCGCCCGCAACGAGGTGCGCGACGGCATCGCTGCGTCGCTCGAGTACGCCCGCGAGGTCGGCATGCCGCTGGCCATCGAGCCGCTGCACCCGATGCAGGCGGCCGACCGTGCCTGCATCAACACGCTGGAACACGCGCTCGATGTCTGCGACGAACTCGATCCTGGCAAGACCGGCATGCTCGGTGTGGCGCTCGACATCTACCACGTGTGGTGGGACCCGAAGCTGCAGCAGCAGATCGCGCGTGCGGGCACCGGCCCGGAGGGACGTGACGGCCAGCGGCTGCTGGCCTACCACGTGTGCGACTGGCTCACGCCGACGCGCGACCTGCTCGCCGACCGCGGGATGATGGGCGACGGCATCGTGGAGCTGAAGAAGATCCGCGGCTGGGTCGAGGCCGCGGGCTTCGACGGCTTCAGCGAAGTCGAGATCTTCTCGGTGCTCGACTGGTGGAAGCGCAGTGGCGAGGAAACGCTCGACACCTGCATTTCACGGCACAAAACTGCGGTCTGATTTTCGTCGGACGAGCGCATGCCCGCACGGCGCGAGCCCGCCTTTGGCAAGCCGCGCTCCGTCCCGGGAACGGAGCGGCCTCGGTGAGTCGATGGGCGCTGATCAGACTTTCACGGGGACGTGGAAGTCGATGAACGACCCTGGCTTCTGCGGATCAAAGCGGCCATCGTAGAGCTCAAAGTCGGGTCCCTCGATCACCGTCAAGCGCGAGGCTGGGATCAACTCGCCCCAGATCGCCGCCATCGCCTGCTTGATCTGCGGGTGCAGCGCCGTGCCATCGAGCGTGATGCGGAACACGGCATAGGTCGCAGCCGGGATCTCCATCGTCGAGAAGCTCGGCGGCGGCGCGCAGGCGGACTCCACACCGACACCCGCCATGTACTGAAAGCTGCCCTCCGCCTTGTCCACATGGGAGACAACGCCGTAGGTCGCCCAGCTCTCGGCTTGGCCTGCGATTGGCAGAGCGCCGATCAACGCGGACCACAGCTGTGGAATCTCCGCCTTGGTGGCCTCGTCGAATCGGCGCGCCGGGCCAGCGACGCGGAAAGCGGGCATCGCTACCAGCCCTCGCAGGCAAACGACGGATGTGTTCTGGTCGGTAGGGAGGTTCATGGGATATTGGCCTTCGATGGGTTCGACCGCGAATCCGGTGCGGAACCGGCCCGGGGAGACGCCGAACAGGCGCTTGAACGCCCGCGTGAACGCCTCCTGGGATTCGAATCCGCAGTCGAACGCCAGGTCGACGAGCTTGAGGTTCGGCTCGTCGCAGAGCCGTCGGGCCCCGCGGACGAGTCGGCGGCCGCGCACATGGGCCATCACGCTGCGGCCCATGCGCGCGGTGAACAGCCGTGAGAAGTGATACGGCGACAGGCCGACCCGCGCCGCAACCTGCTCCAGCGTCAACGACCGGTCGAGCTGCTGCTCTATCCACGCGACGACGCCCGGGAGCGGGTCAAGGTCAAGGGGTGACGGGCTGTTCATGCCTGCATCATGTCAACAGCACTGCGTCGTGTCTTGACCGAATTTGCTACGCAGACGAAGTACCGGATCGCGCCCAGCCGAGAGGAGCACGCGTGGTCGCTCTCGAGCCGTACCGAACTCGAGGCTGCAAAATTCGCTCCATGCCCAACCCGACAGTCGACGACCTGCGGCGCTATGCCATCACCCGCACGCTCTTCAAGCCCACGACGCTGCCGCGCGCCATCCGGCAGCTCGGCTTCGTGCAGGCCGACCCGATCCGCGCACCGGCACGCGCCCAGGACCTGACCCTGCGTCACCGCGTGAAGGACTACCGCGCCGGCGATCTCGAAGCCCGCTACACACGGCTCGCCGTCGAGGAAGACTGCCTCGTCAACTACGGCTTCCTGCCGCGCGAACACCTGGCGTTGATGCATCCGCGCGAGGCCAAGCGCGCGTGGGACGCCGAGACACAGCGCAAGGCCGCCGATGTGCTCGCCTACGTGCGCGAGCACGGGCCGGTGCATCCACGCCAGGTCGACGCGCACTTCGCGCACGGCCGCATGCAGAACTACTGGGGCGGCTCGAGCAATGCGAGCACCCATCTGCTCGACGGCCTGCACTACCGCGGACTGCTGCGCGTGCTGCGACGCGACAACGGCACGCGCGTGTACCAAGCCATGACGCATCTGCCTGCGGACGAGAGCCCGGCCGGCCGCGCACGACGCGCCGCCGCACTGATCGACCTCGTGGTGCGCAAGTACGCACCGCTGCCGGCCGCCAGCCTGACCTACCTCGTGCGCCTGCTCGGCTACGGCGCGCCGCACCTGTCGGTGCAAACGCAGGCCGCGTTGCGGCTCGCGCGCGAGGCGCTGGCCAGTTGCCGCATCGACGGTACGGTCTGGTACTGGCCAGCCGACGAGAACCCCGCCTCGCGCCGCCATGCACCCGACGATGCCATCCGGCTGCTCGCACCCTTCGACCCGGTGGTGTGGGACCGCCGCCGCTTCGAGCTGCTCTGGGGATGGACCTACAAGTTCGAGGCCTACACGCCAGAACCGAAGCGACAATTCGGCTACTACGCATTGCCGATGCTGCAGCACGAACGCGTGCTCGGCTGGGCCAACGTGTCCGCACGGGCAGGATCGCTGCAGCCGAGCTTTGGCTATGCCGGCAAGAAGCCGACAGGTGCCGCGTTTCGCGCGGCGCTCGACGACGAAATGCAGCGCATGACGGAGTTTCTTGCAGCGCGCTGAACAAGCCACCTCGCCGCGCTCAAGGGTTTTGCCCCATGGGCGACAGCGCGCGTTTCGCAGCGTGCCTAGAATTCACACCGCCCCGGCGCGAGCCGGGACATGCGTTCTCAGGGCGGGGTGAAATTCCCCACCGGCGGTGACGGCGACTCGTTCGCACAAGCCCGCGAGCGCCTGCGCTGCGTCATGCATCGCAGGGTCAGCAGACCCGGTTGGAATCCGGGGCCGACGGTCACAGTCCGGATGAAAGAGAGCGCGGACCGTCGGCATGGCTGCGCGCGTTTCGTCGTGCGTGGCCGGCCACCGGCTTCGTGCGCCCTGATTCAGGAAACCTGCTTTCAAGAGGCACACCGTGAGTCAGATCAACGACCTTCCCCTTTCGGCCATCTCGGCTTCCGAGCCGCAGCGCGTCGCTTTCATCGAGGCGCAATGGCATGCCGACATCGTCCACCAGGCTCGCCACGCCTTCCTCGCGGAGATGGAGCGCCAGGGCTTCGCGCGCGATCGCATCGACGTGATCGCCGTGCCCGGCGCCTTCGAGATCCCGCTGCATGCCAAGCGCCTGGCGCTGTCGGGTCGCTATGCGGCCATCGTCGGCTGTGCGCTGGTGGTCGACGGCGGCATCTACCGCCACGAGTTCGTGGCCGACACGGTGGTGAGCACGCTGATGTCGCTGCAGCTCGAGACCGACGTGCCGATCCTCTCGGCCGTGCTCACGCCGCACCACTTCCACGAACACGTCGAACACCGCAAGTACTTCCACGCGCACTTCGCAGTGAAGGGCACCGAGGCGGCCGACGCCTGCATCAAGACCATCGAAGGGCTGCGGCAGGTCGACGCGCTGCTGGCCGCCTGAGCAAGCAGGCCTTTCGGTCAGCGCTGCAGCAGCGTCGGCAGCGACGACGCCAGCAGCATCACGCCCGACACCGTCAGCAACCCCAGCACGATCTGGCGGAAGGCCGCGTCGCTGATGCCGACGTAGAGCCGCGCACCGAGCAGCACCGGCACCAGCACGCAACCGGCGACGATGGCCAGCATCGGCAGCATCGCCAGGCCCACGTTGCCGGCGCCCAGGTGCAGCGCGAAGGCGACGGTCAGCATCGCGAGGTTGAAGTTCTGGATGACGGCGCGCTGCGCGTCCTTGTCCATGCGGCGCAGCGTGCACCACAGCGTGGGGATGGCACCGGCGAAGCCGCCCACGCCGCTGCAGATGCCGCCGGCCAGGCCGGCCACCGCATCGGCCACGCGTCCGCCGGCGGTGATGCGCGGCAGGTTGCGCGCCATCAGCATGGCCGGGCACCAGATCACCAACAGCGCGCCCAGGCAGGCCTTGAACACGGTCACGTCGAGCCGCGGCAGCAACCAGACGCCGAGTGGCACGCCGACCAACCCGCCGACGACGAAGGGCAGCAGCAGCCGCTTGTCGAAGCGGCGCTTCTGCGAGAAAGCGGCGATGAGCTGCCCCGTGAGCGCGCCGAAGGTGGCCAGCACGGCCGCGAGCTTCGGCTCGACCGTCCAGGCCCAGATCGACATGGCGACCAGGCCGAACGCAAAGCCCGACAGGCCTTGCACGAAACCCGCCACGGCCGCGCCGAGCGCGACCAGCAGGTAGAGCGAGAGGGGCTCCAAGCGCCGCTCAGGCCGAGGCCGGCACCAGCGCCTCGCGCCGCACGCGGCGCACGTTGAAGGCGCTGGCGATCAGCACGCCCTGCACCAGCGCCAGCCCGACGATCACCGCCGTATAGCGGCCGTTGTCCATCAGGCGCCCGAAGACCAGCGGCGCCACCGCCTGCCCGATGTCGAGCCCGGCGTAGACCACGCCGTAGACGCGACCCGTGGCATTGGCTGGCGTCGACTTCTTCACCAGCAGGTCGCGCGACGGCCCGGCGATGCCCGACGCGAAACCCATCGCGCCGAACAGCACCGGCACCAGCACCGGCGCGAAGTCGGCGAAGGCCAGCACCAACGCCAACGCGGCGGCGATGCCGAAGCCCGCACCCACGATGCGCTCGCAGCGCGACGGGTCCGATGCCAGGAAGCCGCCGACCACCATGCCGGCCGCGCTCGCGACCATGTAGACCGTCAGGCACACCGCGATCAGCGCCACCGGCACGGCGTGCAGATGGCCGGCCGCGGCCGGCGCGAAGGTCTGCACCACGCTGATGACCATCGCGTAGAAAAAGAAGAAGCCGAAGCACATCCACACCGCGGGGATGCGCAGGAAGTCGAACTGCCCGGCGGTCGGCAGATGCGCGTCTTGCCCGGTGGCCTTCTGCACCGCCTTCACGTCGAGCGAGAACACGCTGCGGTACAGCCACAGCACCACCAGCACGGCCAGCGCCAGCGCTCCAGCCGCGGCGAGCGCCACGCGCCACGATGTCGCCAGCGCGATCGGCACCACGAAGGCCGGCGCCAGCGCCCAGCCCAGGCTGCCGGTGATGCCGTGCACGCTGTACGCATGGCCCAGCCGCGTGGGCGCGACCTTGCGGTTGAAGAGCGTGTAGTCGACCGGGTGGAACACGCCGTTGCCCACGCCACCGACCACCGCGCTGGCCAGCAGCATCCAGTAGCTCTGCGCCATCGCATAGCCGAAACCGGCCAGCCCGAGCAGGCCGAGCCCGACGAACAGCACCGGCCGCGGGCCCAGCTTGTCGACGATAAAGCCCGAAGCCGCCTGCACCAGGCACGAGACCACGAAGAACACGGTGAGCACCGCGCCCAGCTCGGTGTAGCTCACGTTGAACGCGTCCTTCAGCCAGGGGAACAGCGGTGCCAGGATGAGCTGGCTGAAATGGCTGATCGCATGGGCCAGGCCCACCAGGCCGATGAGCTGTGCGTCCGTGCGCAAGGTGTTCGCGGCGTTGGGAGGAGCGGCAGGGGCTTGGGACATGGCGACGTGCGGAAGATCGGAGGCATTGATCGTAGGCCGAGCAGACGCGGCAGAATGGCGATAGATAGACAACATTTGTCGAAACCATGACAGTTGCTGAACCGAATGCCGAATCTCCTCGATCACGGCCGCAGAACCCTCCGTCGACCACCACGGTGGTGGAGCCCCTCACCCCGCACCTCTACGCGCCCGACGCGGTGCGCCCGCTGCGCGCCAAGGAGCACTTCCTGCAGGCCGATACCTTCGTCGAACTGCATGTGCACCCCTGGCCGCAACTCACCTTCTCGACCCGCGGCGTGATCCGGCTAAGCACGCGGGACGGCAGCTACATCGTGCCGCCCTCGCGCGCGCTGTGGGTGCCGGCGGACGTGCCGCACAGCATCACGCTGATCGAAGACGCCGAGCTGCGCACGGTGTACGTCCACAGCTGGCTGGCACCGCCCTGGGAGCGCTGCGAGGTGCTGGAGATCAGCCCGTTGATGCGCGCCCTGATGCTGGCGCTGGACACCGCGCCCGACGGCCGACCGCCGGCCGACCCGCAGGCGCCGCACCGCGAGCGGATGATTGCGCCGCTGCTGATCGACGAGATCGAACGCGCCACGCAGATCCGCATCGACGTGCCGCTGCCGGCCGACAAGCGCCTGCGCCAACTGTGCGAAACGCTGCTGCGCAACCCGGCCGACCGCGCCACGCTGGCCGAACGCGCCAGCGCCATCGGTGCCAGCGAGCGCACCGTGGCACGCCTCTTTCGCGATCAGTTGGGCATGAACTGGCAGCAATGGCGCCAGCAGGCGGTGATGGCGCATGCGCTGCCGCTGCTGGCGCGCGGCATGGCGGTGAGCCAGGTGGCGACCGCCAGCGGCTATGCCACCGACAGCGCCTTCTGCGCGATGTTCAAGGCCGCGACCGGCCGCTCGCCCACCGCGTTCCAGCACAAGAAGCCCAGATAATCCCGCGGTGCATCTCGAACACTTCTGCGCGCCGTCACCATGGCGATGAACCGCGACCGGCTGCTGCGCTGGCTCCCCTTCCTGGCTTGGCCGCGTCCCGACCGCGCACTGCTCGTCAACGAGGCTTCGGCCGGCATCACCGTCGCGCTGATGGTCATTCCGCAGGGCGTCGCCTACGCTGCCCTCGCCGGCATGCCGCTGGTCACCGGCGTCTATGCGGCGCTGTTCCCTGCCCTCATCGCCGTGCTGTTCAGTTCGTCGGCGCGGCTGTCGGTCGGGCCGACCGCCCTCACCAGCCTGCTGGTCGGTGCTTCGCTGACGCCGCTGGCCGTCCCGGGCAGCCGCGAATGGGTCGCGCTCGCGGTCTGGCTCACGCTGCTGTCGGGCGCGATGCAGCTGCTGCTGGGCGTGGTGCGCTTCGGCTGGCTGCTGCGGCTGGTGAATTCACCGGTGCTGATGGGCTTCACGCAGGGCGCGGCAGTGCTCATCACGCTGTCGCAACTGCCCGCGCTGCTCGGCTTCACCGGGCGCAGCTACGCGCAACTGCTGCAGGGGCCGCCGCCGGATGTCATGGCGATCGGCTTCGGCCTCGGTGGCATGGCCATGCTGTGGGCCGGCAAGCGCATCGCACCGCGCTTCCCCACCACGATGGCGCTGGTGGCCGTCAGCGCCGCGGCGAGCGTCGCCGTCGGCTATGCGCTCCGGGGCGGTGCCGTGATCGGCGCGCTGCCCTCGGGCCTGCCGTCGTTCTACTGGCCCGGCGGGCTGGGCGCCACCGAACTCGGCACCCTGCTGCTGCCGGCCTTCCTCATCACGCTGGTCAGCTTTCTGGAGACGGCGTCGAGCGCCAAGGTCGACAACGCGCGCGCGGGCAAGCTCTGGAACGAGAACCAGGACCTGATCGGCCAGGGCCTCGGCAAGATCGCCTCGGGCCTCACCGGCTCGTTCCCCACCAGTTCCTCGTTCTCGCGCTCGGCCATCACGCTGTATGCCGGGGCGAAGACGCAGTGGTCCACGCTGTTCAGCGTGATCGTCGTGGCCGCCGCGCTGCTGTGGGCGATGCCGCTGCTGTTCCATGTGCCGCAGGCCGTGCTCGCGTCGGTGGTGGTCACGGCCACGCTGGGGCTGATGAAGCCCCGGGCCTTCGTGGCGCTGTGGCGCATCTCGCGGATCGAGGCCGCCATCGCGGTCGCGACCTTCGCACTCACCATCGCGACCGCACCGTCGATCTACTGGGGCGTGCTCGGCGGGCTGCTGGCGGCGCTCGCGCACTACATGTACCGGCACCTGCATCCGCGCATCATCGAAGTAGGCCTGCACGCCGACGGCAGCCTGCGCGACCGGCACCTGTGGCACCTGCCGCCGCTGGCGCCGAATCTCTACGCCTTGCGGATGGATGCCGAGCTCGACTTCGCCTCGGCCAGCACGCTGGAGCACGCCATCACCGCGGCCCTGGCCGAGCGGCCGGGGCTCACCGATGTGTGCCTGTTCGCGCACCCCATCAACCGCGTCGACCTGACCGGCGCCGAAGTCTTCGGCAACATCCGGCGGCTGCTCGAATCGCAGGGCGTGCGCCTGCATCTGTCGGGCCTCAAGCTGCCGGCCCAGCAGGTGCTGGAACGTGCCGGGCTGCTGAAGCCCGGTGCGCTGTTCTTCAGCTACCGAACCGATGCGGAGGCGCTGGCGGCATTGCGTGCAGCCGCAGATGTCAGTCCCGAACCCGCCCTCGCAGGCTCTTGACCTCCGACCGCTGGCTCTTGCCTTCCAGCCGCCGCTGCTTGGAGCCATAGGTCGGCTTGGTGGCGCGGCGCACGCGCGGCGGTGTCGCCACGCTGTCGACCAGCGCCTGCAGCCGTGCCAGCGCATCGCTGCGATTCATCTCCTGGGTGCGGTGCTGCTGCGCCTTGAGCACCAGCACGCCTTCCTGCGTGATGCGGCTGTCGCGCAGGGCGAGCAGGCGCTCCTTCACGTCCGGCGGCAGCGAACTGGCCAGGATGTCGTAGCGCAGGTGCACCGCGCTCGACACCTTGTTCACGTTCTGGCCGCCCGCGCCCTGCGCGCGGATGGCGCTCATCTCGACCTCGTCGGGGTCGATCTCCAGGGGGCGGCGGCTCGGGGTCATGCGGCGATTGTCCGGGAAGCACGGTCCCGGCGCCGCCCCCGGAATGCTCGACCAAACGTTACCGGCTCGGCAGGGGTCGCGGTGTAGACTGCCGGGTTTTTCGAAGCTCGCGTATGGTGCAAGTCCCCCGGCGTTCCGCCTTCGCCGATTCGTCGCTGGTTCGCCTGCTCGCGCGCTGGAACGAAGCCGACGTGCGCGCGCCTGCGGCGTCCACCGCGGAACGCCTGAGCCAGTGGCTGGGCTGGACCGACGCGATCGCGCTGTCGACGGTGCTGAACGCCCCGGCCGCACGCGCCAAGGCCGCCACAAGCACGCCAGAGGTCGAATGCGCTCGGGTGCGCGACGCCTTGGCCCGAACGATCCGCGAAGACAGCCTGTTCGCGAACGCCGACGACGACGCGCCGGTGCTCACGGCCATCGACTTCGCGCCCTACCGGCTGCGCTACCAGGCGCGGCAGCAGGCGATGGAGGTCGGCGTCGGCCCGTTGCGTGCCAAGTTGCGCAGTGCGCTGGCGGCGCGCTCGGCCGAGATGGCCAAGCTCGCCACGGTCGACGCCGTGATGGAACAGGCGCTGGAGGCGCGCGAGCACAGCCTGCTCGCGACGGTGCCCGCGATGCTCGAGAAGCGCTTCAAGGGCCTGCGCCAGGCGGCCATGCCGGCGCCGGACGCATCGGAGACCGACGCTGCGCCGCAGGTCTGGCTGTCGGTCTTTCACCAGGACATCCGCGATCTGCTGCTCGCGGAACTGGACTTTCGATTTCAACCGGTCGACGGGCTCCTGGAAGCCTTGCGATCGCACTAGGTGTTCATGAACAGATTCCTTCAACCCCTCGTCTTCGCCGCCGGCCTCGCGGCCATCTGCTGGGTCGGCGTCGGCTACATCGGCCACCATCCGCTGGCGCTGGCCATCACCGCGTTGATCGCCGCCTTCTACGTGATCGGCGCACTCGAACTGCGCCGCTACCACCGCGCCACCATGGGCCTCGCCGATGCGCTGCAGGGCCTGACCGAAGCGCCCGCCCGTCTCGGCCCGTGGCTCGACCGGCTCGACGCCTCGCTGCAGAACGCGGTGCGCCTGCGCGTCGAAGGCGAACGCGTCGGCCTGCCCGGCCCGGCGCTCACGCCCTACCTGGCCGGCCTGCTGGTGCTGCTGGGCATGCTCGGCACCTTCCTCGGCATGGTGGTCACGCTCAACGGCACCGGCGCCGCGCTGCAAGGTGCGACCGACCTGCAGTCGATCCGCGATTCGCTCTCCGCACCTGTCAAGGGCCTGGGCCTGGCCTTCGGCACCTCGGTGGCCGGCGTGGCGGCCTCGGCCATGCTCGGCCTGATGTCGGCCCTGTGCCGCCGCGCACGGCTGCAGGCCGGGCAACAGCTCGACACGCGCATCGCGACCACGCTGCGCCCCTTCTCGCTGGCGCACCAGCGCGAGGCCTCGTTCCAGCTGCTCGAACGCCAGGCCCAGGGCATGCCCGAGCTGGTGGCCCAACTGAGCGCCATGACCGCCGCGATGGAGCGCCAGAGCGAAGCGCTGAGCGAACGCCTGCTCGCCGGGCAGGACCGCTTCCACACCGAAGCCGGCGGCGCCTACACCGGCCTGGCCGCGTCGGTCGACCGCGCGCTGAAGGACAGCCTGATCGAAAGCGCCCGCCTGGCCGGCGCCACCATCCGGCCGGTGATCGAGGAAGCGATGGCCGGCATCGCGCGCGAGACCACCGCGCTGCACGGCGCCGTGGCGCAGACGGTGCAGCAGCAACTCGACGGTGTGTCGGCCCGCTTCGACGCGGCCACCGGCGACGTGACCAGCACCTGGAAGGCCGCGCTGGCCGACCACCGCCAGACCAACGAAGCGATGACCGGCGACCTGCGACAGGCGCTCGACGGGTTCAGCGAAGCCTTCGCGCAACGTTCGGCCGCGCTGGTCGACGGCGTGTCGACCCGCCTCGACGAGACGGTCGGCACAGTGTCGACCCACTGGCAAGGCGCCCTCGCGCAACACGAGCGCACCAGCGCGCAACTGGCCGCCGACACGCAGCAGGCGCTGACGCGCGCCGCCGACAGCTTCGTGCAGCAGGCGGCCGGGCTGCTGCAGAGCGTCGATCAGGCGCATGCCGGCCTGCAGACAGAGATCGCATCGCGCGACGCGCAGCGGCTGACGGCATGGACCCAGGCGCTCGAAGCCATGGCCGCCGCGCTGCGCCAGGAATGGCAGCACGCGGGCGAACACACGGTGCGCGAGCAGCGTGCACTCGGCGAGACGCTGACGCTGGCCGTGCGCGAGATGTCCGAGCGCACCGAGGCGCAGGCGACGCACACCATCACCGAAGTCACCGGCCTGCTGCAGGCCGCATCCGAAGCACCACGCGCCGCGGCGGAAGTGGTGGCCGAGCTGCGCACGCAACTGTCGGACAGCATGGCGCGCGACAACACGATGCTGGAGGAACGCGCTCGCATCCTCGAGACGCTGGGCACGCTGCTCGATGCGGTCAACCATGCATCGACCGAACAGCGCGCCGCCATCGACACGCTGGTCGCATCGTCGGCCGACCTGCTGGAACGCGTGGGCGGTCGACTCACCGACCAGATCGGCGAACAGGCCGACAAGCTCGCCAACGTGGGCGCGCAGATCACCGGCAGCGCCGTCGAGGTCGCCAGCCTGGGCGAGGCCTTCGGCTTCGCGGTGGAGCGCTTCGGCGAATCGAACGACAAGCTGGTCGCGCACCTGCAGCGCATCGAAGGCGCGCTGGGCAAGTCGATCACGCGCAGCGACGAGCAACTGGCCTACTACGTGGCGCAGGCCCGCGAGGTGATCGACCTGAGCATCATGTCGCAGAAGCAGATCGTCGAAGACCTGCAGCAGATCGCCGCGCGGCAACCCGCGGCCAGCGACGCATGATGCGCGACGACATCGACGAGGCCGACGGCGCCGGCGTGGCGCAGACGGTGCCCGTCTGGGCCGTGTTCGGCGACCTGATGGCCGGCCTGGTCGGCGCCTTCGTGCTGATCCTCGTCTACGCCATCGGCATGCAGCTCGACCTGGCCAGCAAGCTCCAAGCCGAGGTACAGCAACGGCAGGTCGCGGCGAAGCGCCTGCAGGCGCTGGAAGAAGCGCTGGCCGGCCCGCTCGCCGCTGGCCGCGTGACGATCGCCAATGGGCGCATCGGCATCAGCGGCAGCGTGCTGTTCGCGTTCAATTCCGCAGACCTGCAGCCCGAAGGCCGCCAGGTGCTCAAGAGCCTGGCCGGCCCGCTGGCACGCTACCTGCGCGAGCGCAACGAGATCCTGATGATCAGCGGCTTCACCGACGACCGGCAGATGCGCGGCAATGCCCGCCTCTTCGCCGACAACTGGGAGCTGTCGGCGCAACGCGCGCTGACCGTGACGCGCGCGCTGATCGAGGAAGGCATGCCCGCGGCGTCGGTGTTCGCCGCGGCCTTCGGCTCGGAGCAGGCGGTGGCGTCGAACGCCGATGCCGAAGGGCGTGCGAAGAACCGCCGGGTGGAGATGGCGCCCACGCCGAAGCCGTCGAACGACATCGTCGCGAAGCCTCGTGGCTGACAGCGATTCGACGGCCACCGAGACGCTCGACGCGTGGCGTGCGCGTGGCGCGGATCGGCTCGACCCGGTGCGCTTCCGCTTTCTCGAAGCGATGGCCCGGCGTGCGGCAGCGCACGAGGGCGAAGCACGCCGTCTGCTCGACGAGCGGCTGAAGCATCTGCTGGCCGTGCACGACGCCGACCTGGCGAAGGCCGCCGAGACGAAGAAGAAGACGCCGCCTTCAGCGCCCGTCGCGAGTGGCCTCACGGAACTGCTGGCGCACGTCGCCACGCGGACGGGTGTCGCGGAAGGCAGCGCGACGGCGGGCACCTCCGACCTCAAGTCGCTGCGCTACTTCCGCAGCACCTGGTCGCGCCTCAGTGCCGACCGGCGGCTGACGCAATCGCAGGCCAAGGTGCCGGAGAACGCCGGGCCGCTCAACTCGCAGCACCTGGTGCACCGCGCGATCACGCTGATGCGCGACGCATCGCCGGACTACCTCAATCGCTTGATGGCCTATGTCGACACCCTGTCGTGGATCGAGCAGGCCAATGCGAGCGCACCACCGCCAACCGCAGCCCGGCCCGAAGGCCGGAAGTCTGCGCGCAGCAAGAGCGCCTGAGTGACGCGTGGCGCGTTCAGACGCGCTCGAAGATCGCGGCGATGCCCTGCCCGCCGCCGATGCACATCGTCACCAGCGCATAGCGCCCGCCCGTGCGGTGCAGCTCGGCGATCGCCTTCGTCGTGATGATCGCGCCGGTCGCGCCCACCGGGTGGCCCAGCGAAATGCCCGAGCCGTTCGGGTTCACCTTGGCCGGGTCGAAGCCCAGTTCCTGAATCACCGCGCAGGCCTGCGCCGCAAAGGCCTCGTTCGACTCGATCACGTCGAGGTCGCCCACCTTCAGGCCCGTTCGCTCCAGCACCTTGCGCGTGGCCGGCACCGGGCCGATGCCCATGTACGCCGGCTCAACGCCCGCGTGCGCATAGCCCACCAGGCGCGCCATCGGCTTCAGGCCCAGCGCCTTGACGCGGTCGCCATTCGCCAACACCACAGCAGCAGCGCCGTCGTTGATGCCCGAGGCGTTGCCGGCCGTCACCAGGCCGTCCTTCTTGAAGGCCGGCTTCATCTTCGACAGCGATTCGACGGTGGTGTCGGCGCGCACGTGCTCGTCGGTATCGAACAGCACGACGCCCTTGCGCGTCTTCACCTCGACCGGGACGATCTGTTCCTTGAAACGGCCGGCCGCGATGGCGGCGGCGGCGCGCTGCTGGCTCTGCGCGGCGAGCGCGTCCTGCATCTCGCGCGAGATCTGGTAGCGCGCGGCGACGTTCTCGGCGGTGATGCCCATGTGCATCTTCTCCCACGGGTCGTGCAGGATGCCGAGCATGTAGTCGACCAGCACCGCGTCGCCCATGCGCATGCCGTAGCGCGCCGAGGTGTCGAAGTACGGGCCACGGCTCATCGATTCGGAGCCGCCGCCGATGGCGATGTCGCAGTCGCCCAGCGCAATGGCCTGCGCCGCCGACACGATGGCCTGCAGGCCCGAGCCGCACAGGCGGTTGACGTTGAAGGCCGGCGTCTCAATCGGGCAGCCGGCGTCGATGGCGGCCACGCGGCTGAGGTAGGCATCCTTCACGTCGGTCGGGATCACGTTGCCCAGCACGACGTGGCCGATGGCGTCGGCCGCCACGCCGCTGCGCTCGATGGCGGCCTTCACCGCGGTGGTGGCCAGTTGGGTGTTGGGCACGTCCTTCAGCGCGCCGCCAAAGGTGCCGATGGCGGTGCGGGCGGTGCCGACGACGAAGATGTCCTGGATGCTCATGGGTTGCTCCTGAAGATGGAAAGGTGTCGGCCTAGCGGCCGGTGAAAACGGGCGTCTTCTTCGCGAAGAAGGCGTCGATGCCGAGTCGGAAATCGTCGGTCACGGCGCACTCCCGGAACGCCGCGGATTCGGCGTCGAGCTGGTCGGGCAGGTCGCGCTCGAACGAAGTACGCATCAGCCGGCGCAGCCGGCCGAGCGCCACCGTCGGACCTTTGGCGAGGCGCTGCGCAAATGCCATCGACTCGCGCTCGAGGTCGGCGGCGGGCAGCACGCGGTTGATCAGGCCCATGCGCTCGGCGGCGGCGGCATCGAACATCTCGCCCAGCATCGCGATTTCGAGCGCGCGGCGCAAGCCCACCAGCCGCGGTAGCGCCCACGAGGCACCGACGTCGCAGCTGGTGCCGATGTTCACGTAAGCCAGGTTGAAGCGCGTGCCCTCCGCCGCCAGCACGAAGTCGGCCTGAAGCATCAGGCTCAGGCCGGCACCAGCCGCCACCCCATGCACCTGTGCGACGAGCGGTGCGTCCATGCCGGCGAACACCGTGAGCGCTTCGTGCAGCGGGCCGATCAGGTCAGCCGCGCCCTGCAATGGGTCGGCTTGCAGCACGGCAAGGTCGCCGCCGGCCATGAAGCCCTTGCCGGCGCCGCTCAGCAACACGGCGCGCACGCCTTTGTCCGCGGCGAGCTCGCGCGCAGTGGCAAGGAAGGCCCTCGCCATGGGCACGTCGATGGCATTGAGCGCGTCGGGACGGTTGAAGCGCAGCGTGGCGACGTCGCCGTCGCGGCCGACGAGGAGCGAGGGCTCGGAGGGGGTCATGCTTTTCCTTTCTTGCGAGGCGCCTTGGCCGCCTTGGTTGCCTTTTCCGCAGTGGCCGTTGGTGCAACCGCCCTCTTGCGTACCGCCACCCGGCGCCGCAGCACGCCGTTGAGCAGCAGGTCGATGCCCTGGTCGGCAATCTCCTCGGGCGAGAGATGGCCGTCGCTGCGGTACCAGCGGCCGACCCAGCTCAACGCGCCGGCGAGCATGAAGGCAGCCATCTTGGGGTCGCACGGCGCGAGCGAGCCCTCGGCCACGCCGTCGGCGATCAGCCGGCGGAACTGCAGGTCGATGCCGGCCTTGAGCCGGCGCAGCTCGGTCTTGAGCGGCTCGGGCAGCGGGTCTTCGCCGATGCGGATCACGCACATGCCGAAGTGCTGCGTGACGACCCCGGTGTAGATGCGCATGCAGGCCTTGAGCTGTTCGATGGCGCTGCCACCGGCGGCGCGCACCGCCTCGATGCCGTCGCGCATCAGGTCGAGCGCGGTGCGCACGCACTCGAGCAGGATCTGGTCCTTGCTCTCGACGTAGTAGTAGAGCGTGGGCTTGCTGACGTTGAGCCGCTCGGCGATGTCGTCGAGCGAGGTCGCGTGGAAGCCGCGTTCGTTGAAGAGCTGCGCCGCGGTCTGCAGCACCGCGTTGCGCTTGACCTCGCGCTGCTGCGCGCGGGTGCTCGCAGGCTCCCAGGGCGATGCGGAGGCGTTGGTACGAAGGGCGGAAGTGACCATGGCGAGAAAGGTGGGCACGGGAAAGTCCGGATGCCGCGACCTGCGGCGAACGGTGACATTACCGGCGAGTAGAAATTCTACGGACAAGTAGATTTCCTCGCCGGTCGCGCAAACCCTAGCCATCTTTTCCGCACGCACGTGCAAGCTCCGCCACCATGTCCGTACTGTCCGCCGGCCACGCCCCCAACTCTGCATCGCCGGTGCTGCAGGTCGAGGCACTGACGCTGGCCTTCGGCGGCGTAAAGGCACTCACCGGCGTGGGCTTCGGCGTGCAGCCGGGCTCCATCACCGCGGTGATCGGCCCCAACGGCGCAGGCAAGACCTCGCTCTTCAACACCATCTCCGGCTTCTACCGGCCGGCCGCCGGACGCGTGGTGTTCGAAGGCAACGACATCACCCGCATGCCACCCCCCCAGCGCGCCAAGCTGGGCCTGGCGCGAAGCTTCCAGAACATCGCACTGTTCCGCGGCATGACGGTGCTCGACAACATCAAGCTGGGCCGCCATTCGCACCTGAAGACCAACGTCTTCGACGCCCTGCTGTACGTCGGCCGCGCGCGTCGCGAAGAGGCCGAGCTGCGCCGCGATGTCGAGGAACGCATCATCGACTTCCTCGAGATCGACCACATCCGCCACGCCCCGGTCGCCGCCCTGCCCTACGGCCTGCAGAAGCGCGTCGAGATGGCGCGTGCGCTGGCCATGCAACCCAAGGTGCTGATGCTCGACGAGCCGGTGGCCGGCATGAACCGTGAAGAGACCGAGGACATGGCGCGCTTCATCCTCGACGTGCGCGACGAATGGGGCGTGACAGTGCTGATGGTCGAGCACGACATGGGCATGGTGATGGACCTGTCGGACCATGTCGTGGTGCTGAACTTCGGGCAGGTGATCGCACAGGGCGCGCCGGCCCAGGTGCAGGCCGACCCCGAGGTGATCCGCGCCTACCTCGGCGCGGGCGACGTGGGCGACCTGCGCCGCAAGCTGCGCGGCGAAGCCGTTGCGAGCGAGGCCGCATGATCGACTGGCCCTACCTCTTCGAGATCAGCCTGACCGGCATCGCCAGCGGTGGGCTCTATGCCTTGGCCGCATTGGCCTTCGTGCTGGTCTACAAGGCGACGCGCGTGGTGAACATCGCCATCGGCGAGATGCTGATGGTCGGCGCCTACCTGTTCTTCACCTTCGCGGCGAGCTTCGCGCTGCCGATCTGGATGGCGGTGATCGGCGCGGTCATCGGCACCGGCCTGCTGGGCGCCATCGTCGAACGCACGATGATCCGGCCGCTGCTGGGCGAGCCGCCCATCTCGGTGTTCATGGTGACGGTGGGGCTGGCATCCATCCTCGTCGGCCTCGTCGAGATCATCTGGACCGCCGACCAGCGGCGCCTGCCCGAGTTCCTGCCCAAGGCGCCGATCATGGTCGGCGATGCCTTCCTCGCACCCAAGGTGTTCTACGGCGCGTTGATCGCGGCTGTGCTGATCGGCGCGGTGCTGCTGGTGTTCCGTTTCTGGCGCGGCGGCGTCGCGCTGCGCGCCACGGCATCGGACCAGGCCGCCGCCTACTCGATGGGCATCAACGTGCCGCGCGTGTTCTCGCTGGCGTGGGTGGCGTCCGCGATGATCGCCTCGGTCGCCGGGATCATGGTCGGCGCCATCGGCGGCATCTCGTCGTCGATGGGCGTGTTCGGTCTGTCGGTGCTGGTGGTGGTGATCGTCGGCGGGCTCGACAGCGTGCTGGGCGCACTCGTCGGCGGCATCTTCATCGGCCTGATCGAGGCGCTGGCCGGGGCGTTCCTGGGCGGCGAGTACAAGCTGCTGGCGACCTTCATCGTGCTGGTGCTCGTGCTAATGGTTCGGCCCTACGGCCTGTTCGGCACCCATGAAATAGAACGGCTATGAGAATCGGCACCCTCAAGGAAAGCTACGCAGCCGACGCCGCGCTGTTCGACTCGCGCACGCAAAAGGTATGGCTCGCCATCGGCACCGCGTTGCTGCTGCTGTTCCCCTTCGTCGCCAGCGACTACTGGCTCTACCTCGCTTGCCTCGTCGCCATCAACGTGGCCAGCGCCACGGGCCTCAATATCCTCACCGGATACACCGGCCTGGTGAGCCTGGGCCAGGCTGCCTTCATGGGCCTCGGCGCGTACACGGTGGCGATCCTCGAGACGCGACTCGGTACACCCTTCCTGCTGAACCTGCTGGCCGGCGGCGTGGTCGCGATGCTGGGTGGCCTGGTGGTGGGCATTCCGTCGCTGCGCGTGAAAGGCCTGTACCTGGCCATCGCCACCATCGCCGCGTCGTTCATCACGCACTTTCTGTTCGCCAACCTCAAGCTGACCGGTGGCACCAGTGGTCTCTCACTGCCGCCCGCGACCTTCTTCAGCATGGCGCTCGACACCTCCTTCCGCCTCTACTGGTTGATCGTGCCCGTCATGATCCTGATGGTGCTCGGCGCGGCCAACCTGTTCCGCACACGCGTGGGGCGTGCCTTCATCGCGATCCGCGACCGCGACATCTCGGCCGAGGTGCTGGGCATTCCGCTGCTGCGCTACAAGCTGCTGTCGTTCGGCCTCTCGTCCTTCTACGCCGGCGTGGCCGGCGGGCTGTGGGCCTACTTCTTCCGCGTGGTCACGCCGGAGAGTTTTCCGCTGCTGATGTCCATCTTTTTCCTGGCCGCGATCATCGTCGGTGGCATGGGCTCGATCCTCGGCGGCATCTTCGGCGCGGTGTTCATGACCATGGTGCCCGAGCTGCTGAAGCTCATCGTCGACATCCTGCCGGGCGGCACCGAGATGACGGTGTTCCTCTCGCCGGTGCGCACCGTCGTCTTCGGTCTTCTCATCGTCGGATTTCTGGTGTTCGAGCCGCACGGGCTCGCAGAAGTGTGGCGGCGCACGCGCCGCTTCTTTCATCTATGGCCGTTCAGAAACTAGACCCCCAGGAGACACGCATGAACCAGACACACAAGCTCTCGCCCCGCCGCCGCGCCCTGCTGCTTGCAGCGGGCCTGGCCCTCGCCGCGCCCTTCGCCCAGGCGCAGGCCAACGAAGACATCGTCATCGGCGGCTCGATCCCCATGACCGGCGTGTTCGCCTTCGCGGGCATCGGCATCAACGCCGGCATGGCCGACTACGTGAAGATCGTGAACGATGCCGGTGGCATCAAGGGCCGCAAGCTGCGCTATGTGCCGGAAGACACCGGCTACAAGGTCGACGTGTCGGTCGCGGCGTTCAAGAAGATCACCAGCCAGAACAAGGTGAACCTCTACTACGGCGACTCGACCGGTTTCTCGAAGACCATCAACCCCGAGCTCGACCGCAACGGCCAGATCCTGATGGCGGGCGCGTCCTTCGCGACCGAGCTCAACGACCCGGCCAAGTACCCGAACCAGTTCCTGGTCGGCCCCGACTACACCGAGCAGTTCGGCATCCTGCTGCGCCACATCGCCAAGGAGAAGCCGGGCGCCAAGGTCGCCTTCGTGTACTCCGACTCCGAGTTCGGCCGCGACCCGATCGAGGCCAGCGAAGCCGCCGCCAAGAAGCTGGGCCTGTCGGTGCCGATCAAGCTCATGACGCCGCCGGGCAGCGTCGACGTGTCGACCGAGGTCATCAAGCTGCGCCGCGCCGCGCCCGACTACACGATCTTCCACGGCTACGTGCTCGCGCCGATCCCGGAATTCGTGCAGCAGGGCAAGCAGATGGGCATGACCAGCCAGTGGATGGGCACCTTCTGGACCATGGACAGCTCGACCGTCATGAAGATGGGCGAAGGCGCCGACGGCTTCATGGGCGTGATGCCCTACCGCTATTACTACGACACCTCGGCCAGGTCGCCGATGCTGGAGAAAATCCGCGCGATGCGGCCCGAGTACCAGAGCACGGCCTACACGCAGGGCTTCCTCACCGCGATGCTCTTCACCGAGGCGGCCAAGCGCACGCTCGATGCCGGCAAGCCGCTCGATGGCAAGAACCTCAAGGCCGCGCTCAACACCATCAAGGACTTCGACACCGGTGGCCTGATCGGCACGCCGATCACCATCAGCGGCAACTCGATCCCCGTGGGCCGCGTCTACAAGGCCGACATGAAGGCGCAGAAGATGGTGCCCGCGTCCGACTGGATCAACCTCAGCAAGTAAGCCGATGGAAGCAGACGCGGTCATGGCGGGCGAGATCGTTCTCGGTGTGAACAACATCGAGGTGGTCTACAACAAGGTGGTGCAGGTGCTGCGCGGCCTGTCGCTGGCCGTGCCGCGCGGCGAGATCGTGGCGCTGCTGGGCAGCAACGGCGCGGGCAAGTCGACCACGCTGAAGGCCATCTCGGGCCTGCTCGCGCTGGAAGACGGCGAGGTCGAGGCCGGCCGCATCGACTTCAATGGCCGCAGCACGGCCGACCGGCTGCCGCAGCAACTGGTGCGCGACGGGCTCAGCCATGTGATGGAAGGCCGCCGCGTGTTCGAGGACCTGACGATCGAGGAGAACCTCGTCGCCGCCACCTACGCACTGACCGGCCGCAAGGACGCCAAGCCCGACTTCGACGCGGTCTACAGCTACTTCCCGCGACTGCACGAGCGGCGCAAGGGCCTGGCCGGCTACCTCTCGGGCGGCGAGCAGCAGATGCTGGCCATCGGCCGGGCACTGGTCGCGCAGCCGCAGCTCATCCTGCTCGACGAGCCCTCGCTGGGCCTGTCGCCCAAGCTGGTCGAGGACATCTTCACGATCATCGCGCGCATCAACGCCGAACGCGGCGTGTCGATGCTGCTGGTGGAACAGAACGCGACGGTCGCGCTGGCCGTGGCGCACCGCGGCTACATCATGGAGAACGGCAAGATCGTGATCGACGGCAGCGCGGAACGGCTCGCGTCGGACCCCGACGTGCGGGAGTTCTACCTGGGCGTGGGCGGCAGCGGCGAGGCGCGCAGCTTCAAGGCCATCAAGCACTACAAGCGGCGAAAGAGATGGCTGTCGTGAAGTTTCCCGAACTCACCCTCCCGCAGATGCTGCGCGAACAGGCGCGGCTCAAGCCGTCGCACATCGCGATCCGCCAGAAGGACTTCGGCATCTGGAAGCCGCTGAGCTGGCAGGCCTACGCCGAGCGCGCCATGCACGTCGGGCTCGGCCTGCGCGCGATCGGGCTCGCGGCCGGCGGCCATGTCGGCGTGCTGTCGGAGAACCGCACCGAATGGGTGCTGGCGCAGATGGGCACCGGCCTCGTCGGCGGCGTGACCGTCGGCGTGTACCCGACCAGCCCGGCGAGCGAAGTCGCCTACGTGGTGGGCCACGCGGACATCGAAGTCATCGTCTGCGAGGACCAGGAGCAGACCGACAAGGTGATCGAGTCGCTCGACGGGCTGCCGCGCCTGCGGCGCATCGTCGTGATCGAGACCAAGGGCCTGCGCAACCTGGCGCCGGAACATCGTGAGATGGTGACGACCTTCGCCGAGGTCGAGCGGCTCGGCGTCGCGTCCGCTTCGCACGGCGGCGGCGCGCTGGTCGACATGGCGCTCGGCGCGCAGACGCTCGACGACGTCGGGCTGATGATCTACACCTCGGGGTCCACCGGCAAACCCAAGGGCGCGATGCTGTCGTACCGCAACATCCGCGGCGTGGTGCCGGGCATCGTCGACCGGCTCGGCCTGGACGGCGACACCACGCACCTGTCGTACCTGCCGCTGTGCCACGTGGCCGAGCAGATGCTCACGGCCTTCGTGCCGCCCTACCTTGGCTCGCAGGTGAACTTCGGCGAATCGATCCGCACCGTGCAGGAAGACCTGCGCGAAGTCGCGCCCAGCATCTTCCTCGGCGTGCCGCGCATCTGGGAGAAGTTGCACGCGTCGATCAGCATCAAGCTGCAGGAAACGGGTCGCCTGCAACGCGCGCTGTTCGACCGCGCCTGGAAACGCTGCGAGGCACTGGCCGCCAAGCCGCGCGCGGATTGGTCGCTCGCCGACCGCACGGCCCATGCCGCGAGCTACTGGCTGGTGCTGCGTGCGCTGCAGAACTTCATCGGCCTGCGGCGTGTGAGGGTGGCGCTGACCGGCGCGGCGCCGATTCCGCCGGACGTGGTGCGCTTCTTTCGCACGCTGGGCGTGCCGCTGGTCGAGGTGTACGGCCTCACCGAGTCGAGCGGCATGGTGACCGGCCACCGGCCCGTCGACATGGTGGTCGGCACCGTCGGGCCGCCGACGCTGGGCGTGGAACACCGCGTGGCCGACAACGGCGAGCTGCTGCTGCGCGGCGACATGGTCTTCGCCGGCTACTACAAGAACGACGAGGCGACGGCGCAGTCGATCCGCGACGGCTGGCTGCACACCGGCGACGTGGTGCGGCAAGAAGCCAATGGCCATCTGCGCATCGTCGACCGGCTCAAGGACATCATGATCACCGCCGGCGGCAAGAACCTTACGCCGTCGGAGATCGAGAACACGATGAAGGGCAGCCCCTACATCAAGGAATGCGTGATCGTGGCCGAGGGCCGCAAGTTCGTCGGCGCGCTGATCCAGATCGACTACGAGACGGTCGGCAAATGGGCCGAGGCGCAGCGCATTCCGTTCACCAACTTCCGCTCGCTCACCGAGCACGCCGACGTGCTGAAACTCATCGGCGACGAGGTGGCGCGCGGCAATGGCAAGCTGGCGCAGGTGTCGCACATCCGCCGCTTCCACCTGCTCGCCAAGGAGCTGGACCACGACGACGGCGACGTCACCGCGACCATGAAGGTGCGGCGCTCCGCGATCTACAAGAGCTACGCGAGCGAGATCGAGCGGCTGTACGTCTGATGGATGCGGGAAGGCGCCGATGACGGCGATCAGGCCCCGAAGGCGCCGTCGATCGTGTGCATCGCTCCCGTCACGAAGCCGGCTTCCGGCCCCGCCAGCCAGGCCACCATGCCTGCCACCTCTTCCGAACGGCCGTGGCGCTTGATCGCCATGAAGCTGTGCATCAGGTCCTTCATCGGCCCGTTCTCCGGATTCGCGTCGGTATCGATCGGGCCCGGCTGCACGATGTTGATCGTGATGCCGCGCGGGCCGAAATCGCGGGCCAGCCCGCGCGCCAGTCCTTGCAGCGCGGATTTGCTCAGCGCATAGGACGCCATGCCGGGGACCGGCATGCGGTCACCGTTCACGGATCCGATCACGATGATCCGCCCGCCTTGCGGCATCTGCCGCGCCGCCTCCACCGAGGCGTGGTACGGCGCATGGACGTTGATGCGGAACAGGCGATCCACCGCATCGGGGTCCTGCTCCAGCGCGTCGCCGAAGATGGCGATGCCGGAATTCACCACCAGCACGTCCAACGGGCCGCTGTCCCGCACGCGGGCAATGACCGCGTCTCGATCGGCACTGTCCGTCAAGAACGCGGTGCTGCCTGTTTCGGCAGCCAGGCGCTGCGCCGCTTCGGGCGAGCCGGCGTAGGTGAACGCCACCTGCGCGCCGTCCGCCACGAAGCGCCTGACGATAGCCGCCCCAATTCCCCGGCTGCCGCCGAGCACCAAAACCGACTTGTCCTTGAACGCTGACATGGATCACTCCTGGGTATTAATGTAGTGCATGATACATAATGCACCCTGCCCCTTGTCAAGGATTTTGTAATCATGACTACAGATATTTTGCGTGCCCGTGGTCGGCCACGCGGTTTCGACCCGGATGAAGCGGTCGCGACCGCACAGTGCCTCTTCCATGCGCGCGGCTACGACGCTGTCAGCGTGGCGGACCTGACGAAGGCGCTGGGCATCAACCCGCCCAGCTTCTACGCGGCCTTCGGCAGCAAGGCCGGCCTGTACGCACGCATCCTCGATCGCTATGCCGCGACCGGTGCCATCCCGCTCTTGCAGATCCTGGGTGTCGACCGGCCGTTGGCCGTGTCGCTTGCAGAGGTGTTGGAGCAGGCAGCTCGCAGCTACGCCGCCGACCCCACCGCGACGGGCTGTCTGGTGCTGGAGGGCACACGCTGCAATGACCCCGAGGCGCGCGACGCGGCCTGCGGCTTTCATGTGGCTGCGCAAGACGTGATTCGCCGCAGCATCGCCGAGCGCTATCCGCAGGAAGCGGATCGGCTGGCGGATTTCGTCAGCACCACCATGGCCGGACTCTCGGCCAGCGCCCGCCACGGGCAAAGCCTGGACCGCCTCCTGGCCACCGCGCGGCTCGCCGGCATGGCACTCAAACAGGCGCTCCCTGCTTAGCTGCGTTCACGTCCAAAATTGCGCGCGCCCACCACGAGCGCGCCTCAATCACCCCGCAGGGCCGCTTCGACCGCCAGCGCCACTGCAGCCAGCCGTGCATCGTCGCCACGCACCGACGACAGCATCAGGCCGACCGGCAGCTCGCCCGAGCGCTGGCACGGCAGGCTGAACGAGCAGCCGTCGAGGAAATTGATGGCGAAGGTGTTGCGCAGCAGCAGGCCGTTGGCCTTGAAGAAGGCCTCGTCGGTGGCCAGCGCCTCGATCGCCGGCGCGACGATCGGCACTGTCGGGCACAGCAGTGCGTCGAAGCCTTCGATGGCGCCTTCGACGCGGGCGATCCAGTCGCGGCGGCGGTCCTGCATCACGATGTAGTCGGCCGCGCTCACCGACATGCCGAGGTCGACGCGGGCGGCGACGCGCGGGTCGAAGCGGGCGCGCTGCGCGCCGATGCGGGCACGGTGCACGGCCGAGGCTTCGACCGGCGAGAAGCCGCCGGGTGCGTTGATCTGCGTGATCTCGGCCAGCTCGGCGAGCGGGAGGTCGACCACGATGGCGCCGGCGGCCGACAGCACGCCGAGCGCGTGCTCGAAGGCCAGCGCGACAGCAGGCTCGATGCCGTCGAACATCATCGTGCGCGGCACCGCCAGGCGCATGCCCTGCAGCGGGCGGCGGTGCACCGCGAGCGGCATGTCGGCGATGGCGGCGTCGACGAGCAGGCAGTCGGCCACGCTGCGCGTCATGGCGCAGACGGTGTCGAGCGAGCGTGCCAGCTCGAACGCACCGGTGCGCGGCACGCGCGACTGCGTGCTCTTGAAACCGACCAGGCCGCACAGCGCGGCCGGGATTCGGATCGAGCCCCCCGTGTCGGAACCCAGCCCGGCCACCGCCAGGCCGAGCGCGACCGACACCGCCGCACCCGACGACGAGCCGCCGGGAATGCGCGCCACCGCGGCGTCCGCCGGGTTGCGCGGCGTGCCGTGGTGCGGGTTGATGCCGACGCCCGAGAAGGCGAACTCGGTCATGTTGGTCTTGCCGACGATCGCCGCGCCGGCCGTGCGCAGGCGCGCGACGGCCACGGCATCCGCCACCGCGGCGGGTTCGCCCTCGCACACGACGGAACCGGCCATGGTGGTCTCGCCGGCCACGTCGTACAGGTCCTTCACCGTGACGGGCAAGCCGGCCAGCGCGGGCAGCGCCACACCGGCGCGCTGCGATGCATCGGCATGGCGCGCCGCGGCCAGCGCGGCATCACCGTACAGCCGCGTGAAGACGTTCTTTGCAGCGTCGGACGACGCGCCCTCGAGCGCCTGCGCGACGACGGCTTCGTGCGACAGCGCGCCACGCGCGACGCGGGCACGCAGCGTCGCGATGTCCAGGCCTGCGGCGGCGGCCATCAGGCGACCACCTCGAGCGCCTGAACGGCGTAGCGGTGCACGATGCTGCGCTTCAAGCGCGGGTCGTGGATCTCCAGCTCCATCTCGGTCGCCGGGCGAATGCCTTCGCCCTTGCCGTTGGGAATGGCGCCAAGCGTGCCGCAGGTCATGAATCGGCCTTCGGCGCCGCCCTCGGCCTGGTAGATGCCGTCGCGCAGCGCAGCCAGCGGGCGGATCGAGGCGAAGCTGCCCTTCTGGTAGTCGATCCACTGGCCGTCTTCCAGGATGCGCGAGCGCAGCTGCAGCTCGTCCTGGTAGCCGGCCACGTCGCGCCAGCGCCAGGCCGTGGTCGCTACGGGCTTGGCGCACATCTGCTTGGACACCACGACCGAGTAGGTCTCGACCTGGCGGTCGGTGTGGTCGGACGCCACCGTCAGCCACCACTCGCCGTCGGCGAAGAACAGCATCGGCTCGGCCTCGCCGGAGCTCTGGGCGCCAAGCGCCTCGATGACGGGTGATTGCGTCAGCAGCCCGGCGCCGACGCGGTAGTACAGCGGCACGCTCGACGGGCGCGGCACGCCGATGGCTTCGAGCTCTTCGATGTGGTGTTCGATGGCGGCAGCGTCGCGGCCGGTCCAGCCGGCGATCACCAGTTGGCGCGGCACGACCGACAACAGCTGCGTGGCACGGGTGCCGTCGGCCGTCACGGATTCGCAGGCGAAGGAAAGGGTCAGGGACATGAAAGAAGGCTCCGCGAAAAGGGGATCACATGAGATAGGCCGGCAACCACAGCGCGATGGCGGGGAACACCATCAGCACGATGATCGCGAGCATGTAGACGGCCATGAAGGGCATGACGCCGGCGAACATATCGGTGATGGGCCCGGGCTGCCGTCGCATGCCCTGCAGCACGTAGAGCACCGTGCCGTCGGGCGGGCTGATCATCGCGATCTCCACCAGCATCGTGATGACCACGCCGAACCAGATCGGGTCGTAGCCCAGCGCCGTGACCACCGGGAACAGCAGCGGAATGGTGGTGATCACCATCGACATGCCTTCCATGAAGGTGCCCAGCGCCAGGTAGAAGCCGATGATCACCAGCATGATCACCCAGCCCGGAAACGGCAGCCCCGTGAGGAACTTCGCCAGCATCTGCGGGATGCCCAGCGACGACAGGATGTAGTTCAGGAAGTACGCGCCGAAGAGGATCAACGCGATCATCGACGTGGTGCGCGCAGTTGCCTTCATCGACTCGGCCAGCATCTTCCACTTGAGCTTGCGGTCGACCAGCGCCAGCACCAGACTGCCCGCCACACCGAGCGCGGCCGATTCGGTGGGCGTGGCCCAGCCGGCGTAGATGGTGCCCAGCACCAGGCCGATCAGCAGTGCGGTGGGCACCAGGTCCGACAGGCTGGCGATGCGGTGCCGCCAAGTGATGGCCTTGGACGCCTCGTCACCGTGCAGCTTGAGCTTGTAGCTGTAGTACAGGATGACGGCCGTGAACAGCGCCACCACCAGGATGCTCGGCCCCACCGCCGCCAGGTACAGCGCGCCCACCGAAGTCTCGGTGATCAGGCCGTAGATGATGAAGGTGATGCCCGGCGGGATCAGGTTGCCCAGCGCGCCGCCGGCGGCCAGCGAGCCCAGCACCAGCTTGGGCGGGTAGTGGCTCTTCTCGAAGTACGGCAGCGCGACCGAGCCCATGGTCGCGGCAGTCGCCACGCTGGAGCCGGCCACGGCCGAGAACACGCCGCAGGAGATGATGTTGGTGTGCAGCAGGCCACCGGGCAGGCGGCCCATCCAGATGTTGAGCGCGCGGTAGAGCCGCTCCGACAGGCCGGCGCGCAGCATGATCTCCCCCATCAGCAGGAAGAGCGGCACCGACACCAGCACGAAGTTGGTCGACGGGCTCCAGATCATCTCGCCGATGAAGTTCCAGAAGGGGCGGTCCGAGAGCGCATAGCCTGCCAGCAGCGACAGCACCGCGAGCGCGGCGCCCACGTAGATGCCACCGGCGAAGAAGCCGATGAAGGCCACCAGCACCGAGGCCAGCGCCCACCAGGGCACGCCGGAGGTGGCGATGGCCGCCGCATGGTCGTGCATGCCGAACAGCGAAGCGCCGCCGATCAGCAGGCCGATCGCGACGATGAAGACGATGGCGATCATCGCGAAGCTCCTGTGGCCGTGGAAACGGCAGGTTGTTGCATGCCTTGCTGTGCTTCGGCCACGGCCTCGAGCGTCTCGGCGGCTTCGTCGACGTAGGTGCGCGCCATCAGCATGCGGTCCATGCCGTCGGCATCACCGGCCGCCAGCTGGCGCGCGGCGCGGGCCGCGAGCGCGACGACGGCCAGCAGCATCAGGACCAGGCCGGCGGCCCACAGGCCCTGCGGGATGGCCAGCGGGGTGTGCAGCGCCGACAGGTCGGTGGCACCGAAGTCCCATGAATCCTTGGCCAGCGAGAAGGCGCCCCAGGCGAAGAAGCCGGTGGCCACCAGCAGGGCGAGCAGCGACGCCAAGTGCAGCCAGACGCGCACCTTCAGCGGCATCTTCTGCACCAGCACGTCGATGCGCACATGGCCGCGCTCGAACAGCGTGCCCGCCAGCCCCCAGCTCATGCCGATGGCCATCAGGTAGCCGGTGACTTCGGTCGTCGCCTCGGTCGAGAAGCCCAGCAGGCGCCGGGCCGCGATGTCGAAGCAGATCAGCAGGGTGATCACCAGGTAGCACCAACCGGCGATGGTCATCGCCTTGGCGCTCACCCATTCGAGCGCACGGAACATCACTTGGCCACGTACTTGATGCCGGTGATCGGGGCGATCACCTCGGTGTACACCGCAGCGCAGCGGTCACCGCAGCGCTTGATCCAGCCAGGCAGCACGTCGTCGGCCAGATGCTTCTGCAGCGACGCGGTCACGCCGGCTTCAGGCTTGGCTTCGACCATCGGCTTCTTCATCAGCGTGTGCAGCTTGCAGCCGTCGGCGCGGCCGACGTTGCAGGCGATGCCGTCGTTGGTGGCTTCGACGCCGAGCTTCCACTGTGCTTCCTGCACCTCGCTCATCGTCTTCTCGAACTGGGCGCGCACGGCCGGGTCGAGCTTGTTCCACCAGGCCAGGTTCACGAAGTAGCCCGAGGTCGACCACGACAGCGGCAGCGTGTAGAGGTGCGTCGTGACTTCGGGCCACTTGACGCCGTTGCCCGAACCGGCACCGGTGATGCCGCAGTCGACCGTGCCGCGTTCCAGCGCGGTGTAGACCTCGCCGAAGGCCAGCGACACCGGTTGGCCGCCGAGCGACTTGATCAGGTCCGACGCCGACGGGCCGTTGGTGCGCACCTTCAGGCCCTTGAGGTCGGCCAGGCTCGCGACCGGCTTGCGGCAGAACAGCATCTGGCCCGAGAACGGATAGGTCGCGACCAGCTTGATACCCAGACGCTCCAGTTCCTTGTTGGCGACCGGCACCATCGCGTCGGCCACCTTGCGGGCCTGCGCAATGTCGGCGTTCATGCCGGCCAGGTCGACGCCGTCGAGCATTGGCACGTCGCCCGACACGGTGGTCAGCGGCGCGGCGGCGATGTCCACCTGGCCGGAGCGCACCAGGCGCAGCACTTCAGGGCCGTTCACGTTGCGTTCGGGCCAGGACGACAGCGTGACCTCGACGCGACCGTTGGTGGCCTTGTTGATGCCGTCGCGCAGCAGCGGCTGGTCGACCTTGGTGTACTGGGGCAGGTTCGGCGCCACCTGCGTGATGGCCTGCACGGCGATCTTGGGGCCGGCCGGCACCTGGGCAACGGCGGTGACGGCGGTACCGGCGAGCAGCATGACGGCCACGGCGACGGATGCGAGGGAAGACAGCGAAGGCTTCATCGGAAACTCCTGAAGAAAGAAGAAAAGACAGCGACTAGAAACTGGCGATGCGGTGGTTGAGCAGGTCGGTCACCAGCATGCAACCCGGCGCATGCGTGATGCAGAACGACGGCTTGGCAGCCATCACCACGGCCTGCGGCGTCACGCCGCAGGCCCAGAACACGGGCAGCTCGTCGTCCATCACCGCGACCGGCTCGCCGAAGTCAGGCGCGCCGAGGTCGGCGATGCCGATGAGGTCGGGCCGGCCGATGTGCACCGGCGCGCCATGCACCTGCGGAAAGCGCGAGGTGACCTGCACCGCGCGGATCGCGTCGGCCGCCTTCATCGGGCGCATGGACACGACCAGCGGCCCCTGGAAGATGCCCGCGGGCACGGTCGGCAGGTTGGTGCGGTACATCGCGACGTTGCGACCCTCGGCCACGTGACGCAGCGGCACGCCGGCCTCGAGCAGCGCCTCTTCGAACGAGAAGGAGCAGCCGATGACGAAGCTCACCAGGTCGTCGCGCCAGAGCGCATCGATGTCCCGCACCTCGTCGACCAGCACGCCGTCGCGCCAGACGCGGTAGAGCGGCAGGTCGCTGCGGATGTCGATGTCCTCACCCAGCGTGGGCAAGGCCGGGTCGCCCGGCTCCGACACCGCCAGCAAGGGGCAGGGCTTGGGGTTGCGCTGGCAGAAGCGCAGGAAGTCGTCGGCCTGCGCCTTCGGCAGGATCGCGAGGTTGCCCTGCACGTGGCCCGGCGCCATGCCGGCCGTGTGGCCCCCGTAGCGCCCGCTGCGCACCAGCAGGCGCGCAGCGCGGCCGGTAGGCGCCAGGGCGGCGAGGGAAGAATTGGCGGTGCTCATCCGTAGTACTGGATCTCGAACATCACGCAGCCGGTGCGTGAGACGAAGGGGCCGTGCACCGCGCCCGGCGGGCGGCAGGCGAAGGTGTAGGGGCCGAAGGCTTCGCCGCCCTCGCCTTCGGCGTCGCAGCCGACCACCAGCTCGCCTTCGACGATGAAGACCTCTTCATGGAAGTCGTGGACCACCCGCCGATCGATCAGCGCGCCGGCCGACCAGCGGGCCAGCCGCGTGCGCGAGCCGGTGCCGGCAGCCGTGTCGAGGTTGTCGGCCAGGATGATCTCGTCGATGCGCCCGGCCGAGCAGGCCACGGGCGACCATTCGGTGGACGCGTCGTCGGGACGGATTGCGAAGAACTCGCGATGTCTTTTGGCCGTCATGGATCTGTGCATGGCGCGCAGTGTTGTCGCACGCCCTCGCAGGGTCAAACGGGAAATTCTTTCGGTGACCTATAGCGTTTCGTGATGCACAGCCGTGGCGCACCCGGCCGCCCCAGCTTCGGGCGCGATGTGGGCCGGATCAGGGCGCGAGCACGTCGTCGCGGCAGGTCGCGATGAACTGCTCGCACGACAACTGCGCCATGCTGATCAGCGCTTCGGCCAGGGGCGACGCGGGTTCCAGCCGCATGCTGGCGACCAACGGCAGCGGGATCGGCACCGGGTCGACGTCGAGCACCACCAGCTTGCCCTGGCGCAAGTCCTGCTGGATCACGGCCAGCGGCAGCAGCGCCGTGCCGAAGCCGGTGCGCGCCAGATCGACCATGGCGCCGAGCGACGAGAAGTAGCTCACCCGCAGGTTGGCGCAGCCGCTCGCGTTCTGCGCGATGTTGCGATAGACGCTCGACTCGCGGTTGAAGGAGATGATGGGCTGCTCGGCGATGTCGGCGAAGGACAGCAGCTTGCGCGACGGGAACTTGAGCGCCAGCGACGGGCTGGTGACCCAGCGCATCGCGAGGTTGGCGATGCGGCGGTTGTCGATGAAGCCCGGCGTGATCTCTTCCGACAGGATCGCGCAGTCGATGGTGCCCCGCAGCAAATCGTCGCGCAGGCGCGGCGTGATGTCGGAGATGAGTTCCAGCGTGGCGTTGGGGTACTTCTCGGCGAAGCGGGAGAACAGGTCGGGCAGCCAGGTGTGGGCCACGGTCTCGATCACGCCGATGCGCAGCATGCCGGAGAAGGCGTCGGTCTGGCCCATGGCGGCGACCATGCGGGCCTGCAGCTCGAGCATGCGCTCGGCGTAGGGCAGCAGTTCAGTGCCGTGGTAGGTGAGCAGCACGCCGCGGTGCTCGCGGTCGAACAGGCGCACGCCGAACTGCTCTTCCAGCGTGGCGATGCGGCTGGAGATGCCGGCCTGGGTGGTGTGCATCTTCTCGGCGGCCGCCTTGAAGCTGCCGAGCTTGGCAACCCAGACAAAAGCCTCGAGAAAACGCACGTTCATGGGCGGAGTCTACGGGCAGTGCCGGCCCAGCCGGCCGCGACTCACTCGCCGCGCGGGGCGGGGCGGGCCCGGACGTCGGTCACTTCGCCGACGTCGCCCAGGGCGACCGGGCTGCGCGACGATTCGCCCCGTGCCCGGGCGCTGACCACGTCGGCCGCGGTCGGCGCGGCGGGTTGCTGCGCCGCACGAAAGCGGTCGAAGCCGCTGCGCGGGTTGAAGCGCCCACCCAGCGTGGCACTCCACGGCGCGACCGGCTGGCCTGTCAGGCGCGCCCAGCCGTAGCGCAGGCCCCACACGGCCGCCAGCAGCAGCACGGCGACGGCCAGGCTGGCCGCGAAGACCAGTCCCAGGCAGAAGAGAACGAAGCGGAGGATGAAATTCATCATCGGCATTAGGCCAGCGCCCCGGCCGATGGTTCCCCGCCCTTCGTGAACGAGAACTGCCCGGGGGACTGGATCGGGTCGGTCTCGACACGGATCGTGTCCTTCGGCCCGAAGCTGCCGTCCAGCAGCAGCTTGCTCAGCGGGTTCTCGATGCGCTGCTGGATCGCCCGCTTGAGCGGCCGCGCACCGAACACCGGGTCGAAGCCGACCTTGGCGATCTCCGCCAGCGCTGCCGGCGACACATCGAGCGCCAGGTCCATCTTCGCCAGACGCGCCTGCAGCACCTTCAGCTGGATCGCCGCGATCGATTCGATGTTCTTCGCGTCGAGCGCGTGGAACACCACTGTCTCGTCGATGCGGTTCAGGAACTCGGGGCGGAAGTAGTTCTTCAGCTCATCCCACACCGCGTCCTTGATGTCCTGGCTCGGCTGGCCCACCATCGCCTGGATGATCGGCGAGCCGATGTTGCTGGTCATCACGATCACCGTGTTCTTGAAGTTCACGGTGCGGCCCTGGCCGTCGGTCAGGCGGCCGTCGTCGAGCACCTGCAGCAGGATGTTGAACACGTCCGGATGCGCCTTCTCCACCTCGTCGAGCAGCAGCACGCTGTAGGGCTTGCGGCGCACGGCCTCCGTCAGGTAGCCGCCCTCCTCGTAGCCCACGTAGCCGGGCGGCGCGCCGATCAGGCGCGCAACCGAATGCTTCTCCATGAACTCGCTCATGTCGACACGGATCAGGTGGTCTTCGCTGTCGAACAGGAAGCCGGCCAGCGCCTTGCACAGCTCTGTCTTGCCCACGCCCGTCGGGCCGAGGAACAGGAAGGAGCCGGTCGGGCGGTTCGGGTCGCTCAAACCCGAGCGTGAGCGGCGGATCGCATTCGCGACCGCGCCGATGGCCTCGTCCTGGCCGACCACGCGCTCGTGCAGCTTGTCTTCCATCACCAGCAGCTTGTCGCGCTCGCCCTGCATCAGCTTGGCGACCGGGATGCCGGTGGCGCGGGCCACGACTTCGGCGATCTCCTCGGCGCCGACCTGCGTGCGCAGCAGCGTGGGCGCGCTGGACTTTCCCTTGCTCGCCTCGTTCTCCTCGGCTTCGCGCAGGCGCTTCTCCAGCGCCGGCAGCTGGCCGTACTGCAGCTCGGCGAGCTTGTTGAAATCGCCCTTGCGCTTCCACTCCTCGATCTCGAACTTGAGCTTGTCGATGTCCTCACGGATCTTCGCGCTGCCCTGGGCCTGCGCCTTCTCGGCCTGCCAGATCTCGTCGTAGTCGGCGATCTCCTTCTGCAGCTTCACGATCTCGTCCTCGATCAGGCCGAAGCGCTTGACCGAGGCTTCGTCCTTCTCGCGGCGCACGGCTTCGCGCTCGATCTGCAGCTGGATCAGGCGGCGGTCGAGACGGTCCATCACCTCGGGCTTGGAGTCCATCTCGATCTTGATCTTGGCCGCGGCCTCGTCGATCAGGTCGATGGCCTTGTCGGGCAGGAAGCGGTCGGTGATGTAGCGGTCGGAGAGCTCGGCCGCGGCGACGATCGCCGGGTCGGTGATCTGCACGCCGTGGTGCACTTCGTACTTTTCCTGCAGGCCGCGCAGGATGGCGATGGTCGCTTCGACCGAGGGCTCGCCGACGATGATCTTCTGGAAGCGGCGCTCCAGCGCGGCGTCCTTCTCGATGTACTTGCGGTATTCGTCGAGCGTGGTCGCGCCGACGCAATGCAGCTCGCCACGCGCCAGCGCCGGCTTGAGCATGTTGCCCGCGTCCATCGCGCCCTCGGCCTTGCCGGCACCGACCATGGTGTGCAACTCGTCGATGAAGACGATGGTCTGGCCTTCGTCCTTGGCGAGTTCATTCAGCACGGTCTTCAGACGCTCTTCGAACTCACCGCGGAACTTGGCGCCGGCCAGCAGCGCCGCCATGTCGAGCGACAGCACGCGCTTGCCCTTGAGCGAATCGGGCACCTCGCCCGCCACGATGCGCTGGGCCAGGCCTTCGACGATGGCGGTCTTGCCGACACCAGGTTCGCCGATGAGCACCGGGTTGTTCTTGGTGCGGCGCTGCAGCACCTGGATCGCGCGGCGAATCTCCTCGTCGCGGCCGATCACCGGGTCGAGCTTGCCGAGGCGTGCGCGCTCGGTCAGGTCCATGCAGTATTTCTTCAGCGCCTCGCGCTGGCCTTCGGCGTCGGCGCTGTTCACGCCCTGCCCGCCGCGCACCGCGTCGATGGCGGCTTCGAGCGACTTGCGCGTGAGGCCCTGGCTGCGCGCCAGATGGCCGACGTCGGCCTTGCTGTCAGCCAGCGCCAGCAGGAAGAGCTCGCCGGCGATGAACTGGTCGTTGCGCTTGATGGCTTCCTTCTCGGTCGCCTGCAGCAGCTTGTTGAGCTCGTTGCCGACCTGCACGGCGTCATGGCCCTGCACCTGCGGCAGCTTCTTGATGGCGGCCTCGGCCGCCTGCGTGAGGCCCGGCACGTTGACACCGGCGCGCTCCAGCAGCGCGCGCGGGCCCTCGTCCTGGCGCAGCATGGCCGCGAGCAGGTGAACCGGCTCGATGTAGGCGTTGTCGTTGCCCAGCGCGAGCGATTGCGAATCGCCCAGCGCTTCCTGGAACTTGGTGGTGAATTTGTCTTGGCGCATGGTGTGATTTCCTTGCCTTCAAAATAGGAGCGTTCGCGCACCGTTCAAGAGCACGGACAAAATCAGGCACGGCTATTGCACCGCCGTCCGCTTATCTCATTGGATTGGAGTCGATCATGGTTTTTTCAACGCAGCGCGCTCAACCGGTTCGCCGGGCGCTGGCGCTCGGCCTTGTTGTAGCCTCCCTGGGCCTGTCGGGCCTTGCGCAGGCGCAAAGCGGTACGCCGATCCGTCTGCTGGTGGGTTTCCCAGCCGGTGCGGGCAGTGATGCCATCGCTCGCGCCCTCGGCGAAAAACTCAAGGACGAACTCGGCGTTCCGGTCGTGGTGGAGAACCGGGCCGGCGCCGGCGGGCAGATCGCGGCCCAGGCCCTGAAGGCCTCAGCGGCCGACGGCCACACCCTGTTCCTGACGCACGACCACAGCATCTCGATCCTCCCGCAAGTGGTCAAGAACCCCGGCTTCAACCCGGCCGCCGACTTCGTGCCCGTGGCCGGCTTCGCCACCTTCGCCAACGTGCTGGCCGTGTCCGGTGGCACGCCTGCCAAGACGATGGACGAGTACGTGAAGTGGGTGCAGACCGCCCGCGGCGGCAAGGAAACCATCGGCGTGCCGGCCCCCGGCTCCATTCCCGAGTTCCTGGTCAAACTGATCGGCGAGAAGTACAAGCTCGACCTGCAGGCGGCTCCCTACCGCGGCAGCGCGCCCATGACGGCCGACATGCTGGGCAACCAGATCACCGCCGGCATCGCCTCGGTGCCCGACTTCATCGAGAACCACAAGGCCGGCAAGGTGCACATCGTGGCCGTCATCGGCGCCAAGCGTCAGCCGCTGCTGCCGCAGATCCCGACCTTCACCGAACTGGGCTTCGCCAACCTGGACGACTACCCCTACTACGGCCTGTTCGCACCGGTGGGCACGCCCCAGCCGGTGATCGACAAGTTCGGCACGGCGCTGCAGAAGGTGCTGGCCATGCCCGACGTGAAGAAGAAGCTGACCGACATGGGCCTGAACGTCGCGTATGAATCGCAAGGCCAGTTCGCCGGCCGCGTGCGCACCTACACCAGCGCCTGGGAAAAGATCATCCAGGCGAGCGGCTTCAAGCCGCAATAACTGTTCACGGATCGGGCGTTGTCAGCCCGAATCCTCACAGTGCGGCACGCCCCTTCCCCTGAGGCGCCGCGACAGTGGCACGTCCGAGCGTGAAATCCGCACGCTCCTGGCTCGCCTCTGCCGAATAAGATCGGGCAGCGTAAAAAACAAAGCGCACGTGTGACCGGGGAGGCCGCACAACCATGATCTTTCAAAGACTCACTTTCCCAATCCTTTCGGCATTGGCGCTAGGTGCCTGCGTCCACGTCCCGCCGACCCCACTCAAAGCGACGGCGCCCACAACGCTGTCCGCAGGACCCTATCGTCCCCACTCGTTGGACGAGTACCCCGATCTCACGCCAGATGAAATAGGACGGCGAATGCTCAAGCTGATCGACAGCCTCACATCCTTCGACGAGCTGTCTTTGGAGCGAATTCAGGAGGTGATGCGGTTGCCTCTGCACAAAATGCCATCAGGGTCGTCGCACGCATTCGGAATGCATTTGCCAGCGCCGGATTGGTACTACGTCTTCTCCTACTATGACCATCCCCAATTGTCAGAGTCGAAGAACATTACCTATAAGTTCCTCGGCGAAAACGAAACTGTCGACATGGGCCCAGTCTGCGCCATGGACTACAACGTCTACGTGGCGGCTCTGCAGAGCATGGGCTTTCAGGAAAGGGAGGACATGGCCCAGTACGACGCCCTTCATCTCCCGTTGCGTCGCGACGAGCGAACAGGGCAGATTGAGGATCGACCGCCTCAATTCCGGCGTCTGCCCACTTATTTTTTCACGCGTAACAACGTTGTGGTGCAGATCGTGCGCCGACGCGAGGCCGATGCTCCTGACGAGAAACTGCGTCACGCCTGCGCGGAATCGATCAGCGTCCGTCGATACGGCAAGGATTAACCGATGGCCAACCCCAATTTGCGACTGCAAGCGGCTCTCTCCCAATTCTCCGCCCAACCCGGCTTCACTCCCGCGCATGAAGCACAACTGCGTGCGGCCGTCGCCAGTGATGCCCGCTTGCTGGAGCGCCTGAACCAGGACGCATCCCGATGATTGCCCGCAAGCTCATATTGACGATGCTTGCAGCACTGGCCCTGAGCGCGTGCGTCCAGGCCCCGCCCACCTCATTCAAAGAGACCACGCCCATGACCATGTCTGCAGGAACCTACCGTCCTCATACGTTGGACGAATACCCTGATTTCACGCCAGAAGAAATGGGACGGCGAATGCTCAAGCTGATCGACAGCCTCACATCCTTCGACGAGTTGTCGTTGGCGAGGGTTCAGGAGGTGATGCGGTTGCCTCTTCACGAAATGCCATCAGGGACATCGCACGCTTTCGGAATGCATTTGCCAGCGTCGGATTGGTACTACGTCTTCGACTATGACGACAACCCTCGAGATCCGGACTATAAGGGCGTCACCTATCGATTCAACAACAAGAAGGAGCCTGCAGACATGGGGCCAGTCTGCGCCATGGACTACGACGCCTATGTGACGGCACTGAAGAACATGGGTTTCCAGGAACGGGAGGACTTGGCGCAGTACGACGCCTTACATCCCTATCCGCGCCCTAACGAGCAAACAGGGCTGTTAGAGCCCTCGCCTCCTCAATTCCGACGCCTGCCCGTTTATTTCTTTACGCGCAACGACGTTGTAGTGCAGATCATGCGTCGACGCGAAGCCGACTTTCCTAACGAAAAGCTGCATCACGCCTGCGTAGAGAAGATTGATGTCCGCCGCTTCGGCAAAGGATAAAGGCCATGACCGACCTCAATCCCCAACTGGAGATAGCCCTCTCCCAATTCGCTTCCCAACCCGGTGTTACGCCCGCGCAGGAAGCACAGTTGCGTGCCACCGCCGCCAGCGATGCCCGGTTGCTGGAACGCCTCAACCAGGACGCTGCCGACGGCCACCTCAGGGGCTTTGCCTTGTCGCCGGGCGGCGGCAAATCGAATCTGACGGGCACCTATGAGAAGGCCTCCGGCGTCGTCGCCCTGCCGGCCAGCAGCTTCACCCCTACCGGCACCGCCACCAGTGCAGACTTGAGCGCAACGCTGCGCTTGCAGGACATGTCGCTGCGCTTTGCCCACAGCGACTACGACGATCCCGTCAGCAAGCTCCGCCGCCCGATCACGCAGGAAATGCTGAACAACCTGCAGTCGACCCTCAATGGCTCGCCAACACTGGCGCAGGAGATGAAGAAGGCGGTCACGCCACCGGGGCCGGGGCAGGAAGCGCCCTTGGAGCACTTTGCGCCGCTCAGGGGCACGGTGGCCGGCGGCACTTACAACGGCGACACCAAGACCATGAGCTTGCCGCCGAGCAGTTTGGCGGTACCTGCGTCTCGATTCAATTCGGTCGACATGACCTTCGTGCTGGGCCATGAAACCCAGCATGCCTTCAACCATGCCGGCATGACTGCGGCCAACCAGTCCTTCAGCACCGAAGCCCGGCAGATCGCCCAGAGCAATAGCCTTGCGCACGACTACACCGGACCCATCGGCAAGCTGACTCAGGCTTCGCGCGAGGATGAGGCCAGCGCGCAGATTGCGGGATGGAATGCGTTGTTGAGCCGGCAGCAGCAGATCGCGCCAACGGCTGGACTCGATTACATGCTGAAAACCAAGAGTTCCAGGGTTTTCGATTTCGTCGAATTCAACGAATCGACCAACTCCGCTCACCCCCGCCCCGGCCTGACCTTCAACCCCGACGCCACGCTGTCGCCAACCCCCGCCAACATTGCCGCAGCGGGTCTGTATTACTTCGACAAGCCGCCCAAGGGCACACCCGGCGTACCGGAGAACCAAACCACCGGCATTGGCTTCCACGGCGACTCCGACTACCGAAACTACTACGGTACCCATGCAGTCGGCCGCGCCATCGACATGGAGCGAGACTTCGCCCAGCCCGTCAACGGCCAAAAGCCGAACATGCAGATCGACATGTCACGCCTGGGGCTGCGCGAAGACTTGATGGAGCGCAACGGCATCACCATCGGAAAAGACCCCGGCACGCCGCAGCCTTACTACGACACCAGCCAGTTGCCACCGGCGCCGCATCATTTCGATCACACCAACACTCCGCCAGGCACGCCCAACAGCCATCAACACGTGCCGGTGATTCCCGGCCCCGTGGGACCGTCCCCGACGAAATCCGGCGACCCGCATGACCAGGAAGCTGCCCCTTCTCCTGGCGCGCCACACGCGCAGCGGGAGCTCTCGCCCACAGCCGACTTCTCCGCCTATCTGGACCGCATGCTCGCGGCCGCGCAGTCGGGCGACGACGCGTCCTTCCGCAAGATGACCCAGACCCTGGCCGATCTACCACCCGGGCACGAGGTGCGTGCCGAAGCGGTCGCGACCGTCGACCGGCAGGAGCAATGGGCCGCACAGCAGCAAGCCCAACTGCAGCAAGCCGCGCAGCAGGTCAGTGGCCCCGTCATGCGCATGTGACACCCAGGATCAAATCGCCATTGCATCGAACGGGAGCGAAAGGGAAGAAATGAACGAAGAAAAGAGCATGGTATTGGTCAGCAAGATTGCAGCGCTTGTCGAGCAATTCGACCGTCGCTGCGAGCACACCAGCGGACAGTTGCAGCAGCTCGCGCAGCAGGTGCCGGGCATGGTGCGGCAGTCGGCCGACGCGCATTTGCGCCGCATTCCCGACGAGGTGATGGGCAGCGTCCGATCCGGAATCGAGCGGCCCGTCGCCGCCTACGAACAGCGTTTGCGCGAGGCGGGCGAGCAGTTGCAGCGAGCATCGACTGCACTCACCACACAACTGCTGCGCGCTGAAACGCTGCACAAGCATTTGGTCTGGAAAGTTGCCGGTATCACACTGGGCAGCTTGGTGCTTCTTCTGGCAGGCGGAGGATGGTTGTCCTGGCACTACTACGAGGAGATTCGAAAAAGCCAGTTGTCCGCCGATCTACTGAGGGCCTACAACCAGGCAGATGTCACGCTATGCGATGGCCGCTTGTGCGCCAAGGTAGGCAAAAGGGACAGGGCTAAGTATGGCGAATATGTTCAGGTCGAGTCCCGCTGAACCGTCGGCGTTGGCTTCAGCCGGAAAGTCACAGCCGCGTGCAGCAACACGGGCGGCAAGCGGGTGAGGCAAGGCGAAGGCGGTGCACCGCCGATCGGCTGATCGGCCCGCTGCAATTCACGCGTTGCCGGCCTGGATGCCCCAGCGCTTCAGCGCGTCATCGTCCGCGACGCGCGCATCGACCCAACGGGCGCCTTCGGGCGTCCGTTCCTTTTTCCAGAACGGCGCCTGGGTCTTGAGGTAGTCCATCAGGAATTCGCAGGCCTGGAAGCTCTGGCCACGGTGCGCCGAGACCACCGCCACCATCATGATCTGGTCGAGCGGCTGCAGCAGGCCGACGCGGTGCACCACGCGCGCGCCGAGGATGTCGAAGCGGCGGTGCGCCTCGTCGATCATGGCCTCGATGGCCTTCTCGGTCATGCCGGGGTAGTGCTCCAGCTCCATCGACGACACCTCGCTGCCATCGTTGCGGTCACGCACCGTGCCGATGAAGCTGCAGACCGCACCGACGCGCGTATCGCCGGCGCGCAGCACGGCGATCTCCTGCTGCAGGTCGAAGTCGTCGGTCTGGATGGAAACGCGGGGGCCTGCCATATCAGCCGCCCGTCACTGGGGGAAAGAATGCCACCTCGCTGCCGTCGTGCAGCGCCGCCGACTCCGGGCGCATGACCTGGTCCATCGCCATGCGAACGGCCTTGCCCCGCGCCAGCGCGCCGGCATGCGGGCCGCCGCGTGCGATCAGCTCGTCACGCAGGTCAGCCAGGGTGGCGGCCTGCGTCTGGATGGTTTCGCCACTGCCCAAGGCTTCGCGCACCGAGGCGAAATAGCGGATGTCGATCTTCATGATCAAAGACTCTCAGGCCAGCAGGGAAGCGAAGGAAATGAACTGCACGGTGTCGCCCTTTTTGAAAGGCTGACCGGCCGGCGTGTCGATCACGCCGTCGCCCCAGACGGCCGAGGTGAGCACGCCTGAACTCTGATTGGGGAACAGGTCGAGCCCGCCCATTGCATTACGACGCGCACGCAGGAACTCGCGGCGGCGATCGGCGCGCGGCCAGTCGAAGTCTGCGCGCATCGCGACCGGCGCCGGTGCCACCCGCGTCGCGCCCTGCAACGTGAGCAGGAAGGGCCGAACCAGCAGCAGGAAGGTGAGGAAGCTGGACACCGGGTTGCCGGGCAGCCCGGTCACGTGCGCATTGCCGATACGGCCGTACGCGAAGGGCTTGCCGGGCTTCATCGAAAGCGACCACAGCTGCAATTCGCCGAGCGCCTCGACGGCCGCCTTGATGTGGTCTTCTTCGCCCACCGACACGCCGCCGGTGGTGACGATCAGGTCGTTGTGTTCGGCCGCGGTGCGCAGCGCGTCGATGGTGGCGTCGCGCCGATCGGGCACGATGCCCAGGTCGCTCACGTCGCAGCCCAGGCGCGTCAGCAAGGCGCGCATGAAGAAGCGGTTGGAGTTGTAGATGGCGCCGGGCTTCATGGCCTCGGGGGCGACCTCGCCCGGCATGACCAGTTCGTCGCCGGTGGACAGCAGCACGACGCGCGGCCGGCGCGCGACCTGCAGGCGGTCGAAGCCGATGCTGGCCGCCAGGCCCAGCGCGGCGGGCGTGAGGCGCTCGCCGCGCGCCAGCACGACATCGCCGGCGGCCACGTCCTCGCCGGCACGGCGGATCCACTGGCCGGCGGCCGGCACGGTGTCGATGCGCACACGGCCGAGCGAACCTTCTTCGGGCAGCGTGCCGGTGTCCTCCTGCATGACGACCGCATCGGCGCCTTCGGGTATCTGCGCGCCGGTGAAGATGCGTGCCGCGGTGCCGGCCGCCAGCGGTGTGCCGACGCTGCCGGCGGGGATGCGCTGAGCCACGGTCAGCACCTCCCCCACGGTGGCGCAGTCGGCCGCCCGGACGGCATAGCCATCCATCGAACTGTTGTCGCGCGGCGGCACGGTGAGGCCGGAGACCACATCCTGCGCCAGCACGCGGCCGTCGGCCTCGAAGGTCGACACGCTCTCGGCCTCCAGCCGCGGCGTCGCCTTGGCAAGCAAGCTCGCCAGGGCCTCGTCGAGCGGCATCAGCAGAGCGCGTTCAGAGGGTCGGGACATGGTCATCGGCTCGGTAGACGAAACGATCGGCATTGTCGAGCAGCCACTGCCCGAGCGCATCGACGTCGTCGAGATCGAACACCGGGATCAGGGTCGGACGCGGCAGCGCGTGCGGGCGGTCGGTGGCCAAGGCCACGATGAAGGGATCGTCGCCATACTGGGCTGGCCGCGGCGGCTCGCCCGGCACCGGTTCGCGCCAGATCTCGACCTTCAGCAGATCGCTGTGCTTGAAGCCTTCGACCAATACCCAGTCGACACCGTCGTAGAGCTCGGCAATCAGGTGGTGCACCGACAGCTGGGCCGGCTGCTCGAACTCACGCATCAGCGCCAGCCGCTTGTCGGAGGCCACCACCACCTCGAAGGCCCCGGCCTCGCGGTGGCGATAGGTGTCCTTGCCCGGGTGGTCGATGTCGAACTTGTGGTGCGCATGCTTGACCACCGACACGCGCTGGCCCTGCAGCCGGAGCACGGGGATCAATCGTTCGACCAGCGTGGTCTTGCCTGCGCCGGAATAACCGGCAAAGCCGATGACGTTCATGCGGTGGTCGGCGCGGTCATTCGTCGCAATGCTGCGCGATGTAGGCCTTCACGGCTTCCGCGTCAGCTGGGAGCTTGACGACGCGCTTGGGCAGCATCTCGATGCCTTCGAACTTCGCCGGGCGGTCGGGCTGATGCCCGAGCGCCTCCACGATGGTGGCGGCGAACTTGATCGGCAGCGCGGTCTCCAGCACGATCATCGGCACGCCCGGCACGAGGTGCTCGCGCGCTGCCTTCAGGCCGTCGGCGGTGTGGGTGTCGACCACCACCGCGAAACGCTTGTCGGTGTCGCGGATGGTGACCAGGCGATCGGCGTGCGTGCTGCGGCTGCTGACGAAGCCGAAGCGCGTGGCGGCTTGCGCGAAGACTGGGTCGGCGCTCAGGTCGAAGCGGCCGCCGCGAGCGAGCGCGTCCTGGAACAGCGCGCGGGTACGGGCACCGTCGCGGCCCAGCAGGTCGAACACGAAACGCTCGAAGTTGCTGGCCTTGCTGATGTCCATCGACGGGCTCGATGTCTCGTGCGTGTCGGCCGCCGCGCGCACGCGGTAGACGCCGGTGCGGAAGAACTCGTCGAGCACGTCGTTCTCGTTGGTGGCGACCACCAGCGTGCGGATCGGCAGGCCCATCATGCGGGCCACGTGGCCGGCGCAGACGTTGCCGAAGTTGCCAGAGGGCACGGTGAAGCTGACCTGCTCAGGTGTCGCCTGGACGCGACCCGAGGTCGCTTGAAAATACCCGGCGAAGTAATAGACGACCTGCGCCAGCAAGCGCGCCCAGTTGATGGAGTTGACCGTGCCGATCTTGTACTTGCGCTTGAAGCCGAGGTCGTTCGACACCGCCTTCACGATGTCCTGGCAGTCGTCGAACACGCCGGCGACGGCGATGTTGTGGATGTTCGGGTCCTGCAGGCTGAACATCTGCGCCTGCTGGAACGGGCTCATGCGCCCCTCCGGCGAGGTCATGAAGACGCGCACGCCCTTCTTGCCGCGCATGGCGTATTCGGCTGCGCTGCCGGTATCGCCGCTGGTCGCGCCCAGAATGTTGAGCTTCTCGCCGCGGCGGCCCAGTTCGTACTCGAACAGGTTGCCGAGCAACTGCATCGCCATGTCCTTGAAGGCGAGTGTCGGGCCGTTCGACAGGCCTTCGAGGTACACGCCGTCTTCCAGCTCGCGCAGCGGCACGATCTCGTCGCTGCCGAAGACTTCGGCGGTGTACGTCTTGGCGCACAGCGCCTTCAGCTCTTCGGCAGGGATGTCGTCGATGTAGAGCGAGAGGATCTCGAAGGCCAGTTCGGCATAGGGCAGCGTGCGCCACTTCGCGAGCAGGGCCGCATCGACCTGCGGATAGTGCTCGGGCAGGTACAGGCCGCCATCGGGCGCGAGGCCCTCGAGCAGGATGTCGCAGAAGCGGCGGCGGTCGGGGTGACCACGGGTGGACAGGTAGCGCATCAGGACAGCTCTTCCTTGCGGATGCGCACGATCGGTGCCAGCACCGTCGGCAGCGCCTGGAGCTGTGCCATCGCGTCGTCGAGCGTGCCTTCGCGCGTGTCGTGCGTGAGGATGATGAGGTCGGTCTGCGTGGAGCCTTCGCCGCCGATCTCGTCGGCTTCGCGCTGCAGCACGGCGTCGATGCTGATGCCTGCGTCGGCCAGCAGGCCGGTGACCTTGGCGAGCACGCCGGCCTCGTCGGCCACGCGCAGGCGCAGGTAGTAGCTGGTGACCACCTCGCGCATCGCAACGACCTTCAGATCGTCGCTCATCGCGTTGGGGTGGAAGGCCAGATGCGGCACGCGGTGGGCCGCGTCAGCGGTGTGCAGGCGCGTGATGTCGACCAGGTCGGCGATGACGGCGCTGGCGGTCGGCTCGCTGCCGGCGCCCTTGCCGTAGTAGAGCGTGGTGCCCACGGCATCGCCGTGCACCACCACCGCGTTCATCGCGCCTTCGACATTGGCGAGCAGGCGCTTGGCCGGCACCAGGGCCGGATGCACCCGCAGTTCGACGCCGCCGGCGGCACGGCGCGTGATGCCCAGCAGCTTGATGCGATAGCCCAGTTGCTCGGCGTACTTGATGTCCTGCGCGGCCAGCTGGGTGATGCCTTCCACGTGCGCCTTGTCGAACTGCACCGGAATGCCGAACGCGATGGCGCTCATCAGCGTGAGCTTGTGGGCGGCGTCGACGCCTTCGATGTCGAAGGTCGGGTCGGCTTCGGCATAGCCCAGGCGCTGCGCCTCCTTCAGCACGGTGGCAAAGTCCGAGCCCTTGTCGCGCATCTCGGACAGGATGAAGTTGGTGGTGCCGTTGATGATGCCGGCGATCCACTGGATGCTGTTGGCGGTGAGGCCTTCGCGCAGCGCCTTGATGATCGGGATGCCACCGGCCACGGCCGCTTCGAAGGCGACCATCACGCCCTTCTGCTGGGCCGCCGCGAAGATCTCGGTGCCGTGCACTGCGAGCAGCGCCTTGTTGGCGGTCACCACGTGCTTGCCGGCCGCAATGGCTTCGAGCACGAGGTCCTTTGCGATGCCATAGCCGCCGATCAGTTCGACGACGATCTCGATGTCCGGGTTGGCGATGATCTGGCGCGGATCGGCAAACACTTCGGCCGCGTCACCCACGAGCGCCCGGGCCTTGGCGACATCGCGACGTGAAACTGCGACGATCTCGATGCCGCGGCCGGCACGGCGTTTGATTTCGGCTTGATTGCGGCGCAGCACTTCGAACACGCCGCTGCCGACGGTGCCGATGCCGAGCAGGCCTACTTGGATGGGTTTCATTCTTTGGAGAGTCAGGTCAGGAAAGCGTCTGTGCCCGGTGGGACACAGCGTCAGGCGTTGTAGTTGCGATAGCGCTCAAGGAATTTTGCGATGCGGCCGATGGCCTCGCGCAGGTCGTCCTCATGCGGCAGAAACACGATACGGAAATGCTGTTGGTCCGGGAAGTTGAAGCCCGAGCCCTGCACCAGCATCACGCGTGTTTCGCGCAGTACCTGCATGAAGAAATCCCGGTCGTCCGAGATCGGGTACATCACGGGATCGAGCTTCGGGAACATGTAGAGCGCGGCCTCGGGCTTCACGCAGGTCACGCCGGGGATGGCCGTGATGAGCTCGTAGGCGAGATCACGCTGGCGGCGCAGGCGGCCACCCGGCTTCACCAGGTCGTTGATGCTCTGGTAGCCGCCGAGCGCGGTCTGGATCGCCCACTGGCCCGGCACGTTGGAGCCGAGCTTCAGGTTGGCCAGCATGTTCAGGCCTTCGATGTAGTCGGCCGCGTTGGCCTTTGGGCCCGACACGATCATCCAGCCCGCACGGTAGCCGCACGAACGGTAGGCCTTCGACAGCGAATTGAAGGTGAGCGTGAGTACGTCGGTCGACAGGCTCGCCATGGCGGTGTGCTTGGCGTCCTCGTAGAGCACCTTGTCGTAGACCTCGTCGACCAGCAGCACCAAGTGGTGCTCGCGCGCGATCGCGACCATGCCGCGCAGCAGTTCGTCGGGGTAAAGCACGCCCGTCGGGTTGTTCGGGTTGATCACGACGATGCCGCGCGTGCGCGGCGTGATCTTGGCGCGGATGTCGGCCAGGCTCGGCAGCCAGTGGTTGTCTTCTTCGCAGAGGTAGTGCACCGGCTTGCCGCCCGACAGCGAGACCGCGGCGGTCCAGAGCGGGTAGTCCGGCATCGGCACCAGCAGTTCGTCGCCATCGTCGAGCAGCGCATTGGTCGCCATCACGATGAGCTCGCTCGCACCGTTGCCCAGGTAGATATCGTCGAGCGTCACGCCCTCGATGCCCTGCTGCTGCGTGTAGTGCATCACCGCCTTGCGCGCGGCGAAGATGCCCTTGCTGTCCGAATAGCCGGCCGAATCCGGCAGGTTGCGGATCATGTCCTGCTGAATTTCCTCGGGCGCATCGAAGCCGAACGGCGCCATGTTGCCGATGTTCAACTTGATGATCTTCTGGCCGTCCTCTTCCATCTGGCGGGCGGCATCGACGATCGGCCCGCGCACGTCGTAGAGCACATTGGCCAGCTTGGCCGATTTCTTGAGCTGCTTCAAAGTCCCTCCGGGGCGTGCCTACATAGGGGAAAACCTATAATTTGACCACAGTTCCCCCAGCGCGCCGATGAAGCTCCAGCCCGATAGACCCGACGTTCAGACCCTCACCGCACACGGCCCGGGCTGGGTCGCCATCAACAACGAGCGCGTCGAGCAGAGCGTGGTGCTCGGGTCGCGCGGCGAGCGTTTCGTCTGGGACTGCACGCGCTTCGAAGACCTTGGCCCCGAACACTTCGCCCAATTGGCGGGCCTCGGTGCCGAAACGGTGATCTTCGGCAGCGGCACACGGATCCGGTTTCCGCAACCCGCGTGGCTGCGCCCGCTGATCGCGCAACGTACCGGCCTCGAGACGATGGACACCGCTGCGGCCTGTCGCACCTACAACATCCTGGCCGCCGAAGGACGGCACGTCCTGGCGGCGCTGGTCGTCGAGCGCCCGAACGCTGGCGATTAGAGGCCATTTCGCGCTAAAATCGCAGGTTGCGAACCGGCGATCCGCCCTCAGTGAGCAACGACCAATCCTCCAACGCTCCGGCTGCAGCCGTGCGATTGGAACCCAACGGAGAAAACAAGTTTCATGGCGATCGTTGTCAACAAACCCATCCCCGAATTCGAGTCCAACGCCACCGGCGGCCTGAAGGTCTCGAACACCTCGCACCTCGGGCACGTGCTGGTGATGTACTTCTACCCGAAGGACAACACGCCCGGCTGCACGACCGAAGCGATGCAATTCCGCGATCGTTACAAGGATTTCGTGAAGGCCGGTGCCACCGTGTTCGGCGTGTCGCGCGACAACATGAAGTCGCACGACGAATTCAAGGCCAAGCTCGAGTTGCCCTTCGAACTCATCGCTGACACGGAGGAAAAGATGTGTCACATGTTCGGCGTGGTCAAGAACAAGATCATGTACGGCAAGAAGGTCAAGGGCATCGAGCGCAGCACTTTCCTGATCGGCGCAGACGGCGTGCTGAAGGCCGAATGGCGTGGCCTCAAGGTGCCTGGCCATGTGGACGACGTCCTCAAGGCCGTGAAGGCCCTCAAGAAGGAAGCCTGAGCAGCCATTTGCGTGCGGTTACGCACAGGCCTGTTGGCGAAGCACCACGCACGCCTGACGCGACACACGCAATGTGCATAATGGGTTCATGCCGTTGAGCTCCACGACCGCATCCATCGAACAAAGCCGCCCGGGTCTTCAGGCGGCTTTTTCGTTTTCTGGCATCCACTTTTTTGCGAGCACACAGCCCCATGCCATTGCCTCCCGCCCCCACGAAGCGTGCAGCCCTTCTTTCGCCAGACGCGCTCGACGCGCCGGCACACGCGTCGGCCAAGGCACCGCGCCGCGGCGGCCGACACGCTGACGACGCGCCGGACGCCGGTCCGCGCGCCATGGAACTGTTCGACGAGCGCGGCCCGGCGTCGGGCGGCGGACGCCCACCTGCGCCTGAAGTGGCGCAGCAGATCGAAACCAAGCCGCGGCCGGCACCCCGGCCCGAGCTCGTACCGGAACCGGTGCGGGCAGAGCGTGCCCCCGCGCCCGTGCAGGCGCCCTCGCCTGCGCCGGCTTCTTCGCAGACTCAGGCTGCGCGTCCGCGCGGCGATCGGCCTGCTCAGGAGGGCACGCGCGCCCGACGTGGCAAATCCACCGGCCCGGCCAAGCTTTTCGTGCTCGACACCAATGTGCTGCTGCACGATCCGATGTGCCTGTTCCGCTTCGAGGAGCACGACATCTTCCTGCCGATGATCGTGCTGGAAGAACTCGACGGCCACAAGAAGGGCACGACCGAGGTGGCGCGCAACGGCCGCCAGACCAGCCGCACGCTCGACGCACTGGCTGGCGCCAAAGACGCCGACATCGTCAAGGGCCTGAAGCTGGACGCCACGGGCCACCGCCAGGCAGGCGGCAAGCTGTTCTTCCAGACCGCTCCGCTCGACTACACGCTGCCGACCAGCCTGCCGCAGGGCAAGGCCGACAACCAGATCCTGGGCGTGGTGCAGGCCCTGCGCGACCTCTACGCGAAGGACCGCCCGGGCACTCCGAAGCAGGAAGTGGTGCTGGTGTCGAAGGACATCAACATGCGCGTCAAGGCGCGTGCGCTGGGCCTGGCCACCGATGATTACCAGAACGACAAGACGCTCGAGGACGGTGACCTGCTGTATGCAGGCTCGTACGCGCTGCCGGCCGATTTCTGGACGCGCCAGAGCAAGACGGTCGAGAGCTGGCAGAGCGGCAGCAGCACCTTTTATCGCATCAGCGGCCCGATCGTGCCGAACCTGTACATCAACCAGTTCGTGTACTTCGAAGCGCCCGGCGAGCCAAGCATGTACGCACGGATCACCGAGATCCGCGACAAGACAGCCGTGCTCAAGACGCTGAAGGACTACAGCTCCGGCAAGAACGCGGTGTGGGGCGTGTCGACCAAGAACCGCGAGCAGAACTTCGCGATGAACGTGCTAATGGACCCGGAGATCGACTTCGTCACCCTGACCGGCACCGCCGGCACCGGCAAGACGCTGATGGCGCTCGCCTCGGGCCTGACGCAGGTGCTTGACGACCGCCGCTACACCGAGATCATCATGACGCGGGCGACGGTGAGCGTCGGTGAAGACATCGGCTTCCTGCCCGGCACCGAGGAAGAGAAGATGGGCCCGTGGATGGGCGCGCTGGACGACAACCTCGAGTTCCTGGCCAAGGGCGACGGCGGCGGCGCTGGCGAATGGGGCCGCGCGGCCACCAACGAGCTGATCCGCAGCCGCATCAAGATCAAAAGCATGAACTTCATGCGCGGGCGCACTTTCCTGAACAAGTACGTGATCATCGACGAGGCGCAGAACCTGACGCCCAAGCAGATGAAGACGCTGATCACCCGTGCGGGGCCGGGCACCAAGATCATCTGCATGGGCAACCTGGCGCAGATCGACACGCCCTACCTCACCGAAGGCTCCTCGGGCCTGACGTTTGCGGTCGACAAGTTCAAGGGCTGGCCGCACAGCGGGCACATCACGCTGGCGCGCGGCGAGCGCTCGCGGCTGGCCGACTTCGCGAGCGAAGTGCTCTGAGACAGCAGGGCACCATGGCTCCAGAGAGCCCGCGCAGCCTGCAGGCCGTGCGGGCTTTTTTTCGTCCGTCGCGACACGCTCCTGACAAGACGCTGTCAGGAGCCGGCGTGCACCATCCCGGCTCCTTCATCAACAGAAACGAAAGCGAGTCGATCATGCAAAACGCCCTCAGCTGGTTCGAAATCCCCGCCAGCGACCTGGACCGCGCGCAGACCTTCTATCAAACCGTGCTCGGCCAGGAATTGCAGCGCCAGGACTTCGGTGGCGCACCGCTGGCGGTGTTCAAGTACGAGCGGCCGGGCGTCGGCGGCGCGCTGCAGGCCAACGCCAAGGGAAGCGCTCCGTTGGGCAGCGGTATTCGCATCTATCTGAGCTGCACTCGGTTGGACGCCGTGCTGGAGCGCATCGCGCCCGCCGGAGGCGCCATCGTTTCCCCGAAGGAAGCACTGCCGCAGGGAATGGGCTTCATTGCCCACTTGCGTGACACCGAGGGCAACGCCGTCGGCCTGCACTCGCTCGACTGAAGGTCAGGCACGCAGCCCTCGACACACCCAAGCGCCAAGACCAGGAATCGATCCGATGCGCCGCGCCGACCGCCTGTTCCATATCGTGCAGCTCATTCGCGGACGACGGCTCACCACGGCCGCGTTCCTGGCGCAGCGGCTCGAAGTCTCGGAGCGCACGGTGTACCGCGATGTGGCCGACCTGCAGCACCAAGGCGTCCCCATCGAGGGCGAAGCCGGCGTCGGCTATCGCTTGGGCGCCGGCTTCGAATTGCCGCCGCTGATGTTCACCCAGGAAGAAGCGACGGCCCTCGTCGCCGCAGCGCGCGTGGCACAGACATGGGTCGACCCGGCGATGGCACGCGCCATTGAAACCGGGCTTGGCAAGATCCTGTCGGTGCTGCCGCCGGCCGCGCGCGTGTCGGCCGAGGCGCTCACCATGTATGCGCCCGCCATGGCCCTCGACGATGCCACGCGCATGCAATTGCAGACACTGCGTGAAGCGGTGCAGTCGCGCAACAAGCTGCGGGTGTCCTACCGCGACCTGGCGGGCGACGCGACCGAGCGCACCGTGCGGCCGCTCGGCTGCCTCTATTGGGGCAAGGTGTGGACGCTGTCGGCCTGGTGCGAATTGCGTGGCGACTTCCGCGGCTTTCGTGTCGATCGCATGAGCACCGTCACAGTGCTCGACGAACGTTTTCGCGACGAGCCCGGCAAGACGATGGCCGACATGCTGCGCCGGGTCGAGGCCGAGCAGCGCGAGCGCAAACGTGCAGTTCAGTAGTCGTCGCTGCTTCCGAAGCTCGCCAAGTTCTCGAACTTGGTGAGCGGCTTGAGGAAAGCCAGCTTCACCGTGCCGGTGGGGCCGTTGCGGTGCTTGCTGATGATCACCTCGGCCACGCCCGGCTCCTTGCTGTTCTTGTCGTAGTAGTCGTCGCGGTAGATGAACATGATGATGTCCGCGTCCTGCTCGATCGCGCCGGATTCGCGCAGGTCGCTCATCATCGGGCGCTTGTCGGTGCGGCTTTCCACCCCGCGGCTGAGCTGCGACAGCGCAATCACCGGGCACTTCAGCTCCTTGGCCAGCATCTTCAGGCCGCGCGAGATTTCACCCACTGCCGTCGCGCGGTTCTCGTCGTTCATGCTGCTCGAGACACTCATGAGCTGCAGGTAGTCGACCACGATCAGGCCCAGCTTGCCGTACTGGCGGGCCAGCCGGCGCGCATTGGCGCGCAGTTCGCTCGTGGTGAGGCCGGGGGTCTCGTCGATGTGCAGCGAGATCGTCCGCAGCTTCTCGATGGCCTCGGTCAGGCGCGGCCATTCTTCGTCGGTCAGCTTGCCGGTGCGCAGATGGCCCTGGTCGATGCGGCCGATGGAGCCGACGATACGCACCGCCAGCTGCGACGCACCCATTTCCATCGAGAACACCGCCACGGGCAGGCCTTCGTTCAGCGCCACATGCTCGGCGATGTTGATCGCCAGCGAGGTCTTGCCCATCGACGGACGCGCCGCCAGCACGATCATGTCGCCGGCCTGCAGGCCCGAGGTCATCTTGTCGAACTCGTAGAAGCCGGTGCGGATGCCGGTGATGTCGTTCGGGTTGTCCGCCATCTCGGTCACGCGATCGAGCAGTTCGACCACCAGCGAATCCATGCTCTGGAAACCCTGCTTCATCCGCGAGCCTTCCTCGCCGATGTTGAAGATCTTCTGCTCGGCCTCGTCGAGGATCTTGTCGACCGCCTTGCCCTGCGGGTTGAAGGCATTGGTCGCGATCTCGTCGGCCGCGCTCACCAGCTTTCTCAGGATCGAGCGCTCGCGCACGATCTCCGCGTAGCGGCGGATGTTGCTCGCGCTGGGTACGTATTGCGCCAGCGAGTTCAGGTAGACCAGGCCGCCCATCTCGTCGGCCTTGCCCAGGTTCTGCAACTGCTCGTAGACGGTGATCACGTCGGCCGGCTTCGACGCATTGATCAGGGTGCCGATGGCAGCGTAGATCAGCTTGTGCTCGTGTCGGTAGAAGTCGGCGTCGACCAGCAGGTCGCCCATCCGGTCCCAGGCTCCGTTGTCCAGCAGCAAGCCGCCGAGCACGCTCGACTCCGCCTCGATGGAGTGCGGCGGAATGCGCAACTGGGCGATCTGGCGGTCGGGCGACGGGTCGTTTTCGGCGTAGGAGAAGACAGCGGACATGGATTTCCTGAAGGAGCGCCAATGCTACGGTGCAGACTCTGCGCCGTCATGGGATAAGGCTGTGGATAAGCAGTGACTTGCCGGTGCAGCAACAGGGACAACACCAAAGAAAAAGCCGCCCGAAGGCGGCTTTCGCGATGCGCCGAAGCGCAAGGGCGGACTCAGGCGCTTTCGCCGTAGACCGTCACCGTGATGTCGACCACCACGTCGGTGTGCAGCGCGACGCTCACCGTGCTGTCGCCAACGACCTTGATCTGGCCGTTGGGCATGCGCACCTGCGACTTCACGACCTTGTAGCCTTGCTTGTTCAGCTCTTCAGCGATGTCGCTGTTGGTGACCGAACCAAACAGGCGGCCATCGACACCGGCCTTCTGCGTGATCTTGACGGTGGTGCCGCCGAGCTTTTCGCCCTGGGCTTGCGAATCGGCCAGCTTGGCGGCCGCAGCCTTTTCGAGTTCGACGCGCTTGGCTTCGAATTCGGCCTTGTTGGCTTCGGTGGCGCGACGGGCGCGGCCCGACGGAATCAGGAAGTTGCGGGCGTAACCGTCCTTGACCTTGACGATTTCGCCGAGGGTGCCGAGGTTGACGACCTTGTCCAGAAGAATGACTTGCATGGTGTCTGCTCCTTAGACGCGGTGCTGGTCGCTGTACGGGACCATGGCCAGGAAGCGCGCGCGCTTGATGGCGGTGTTGAGTTGGCGCTGGTAGATCGCGCGCGTGCCCGTCAGGCGTGCGGGGATGATCTTGCCGTTTTCGCTGATGAAGTCACGCAGCGTGTCGATGTCCTTGTAGTCGATCTCTTCGACGCCAGCGACGGTGAAGCGGCAGAAGCGCTTGCGCTTGAACAGCAGCGACTGGGTGTTGCGCTTCGGGCGCTTGTCTTTGTTGAATTTCTTGAACGTGGCCATTTCGGGACCTCTCTTCGAAAATTAATCTTGCTGAAAATCCTGGATGTGCAGCACCGGATGCTTCGCCGTCCCCGGCGTCGCCAGAAAGCCCCTGAACATCCAGAGACTTCCCAGCGCCTGCTTCGCGAGCCGCTCGGCCACTGCGCCGAAGGCAACGGCCTTGAGGGCCGCCTTCACCTGTCGGGGCTTGCCGGCTTCTTCGATCGTCGACTCGTGTTCGAGTCGCATATCGAGAGCAGGCAGACCGGCAGGCGTGAAGCGCAGGGCGCCGAGTTCGGCAACGCAGGCCGTCAGCAACAGCTGATTGGCCGCGGCAACCGGGCTCACACCATCAGTTGTTGTTGGCGGCGTATTCGGCCTGCTGCGCCTTGCGGGCTTCTTCGCGCTCGACCGTCTTCATCATCGACGAAGGACCGGTGTCGGCCTTCTTCTTGACCACGGTCAGGTGGCGCAGCACGGCGTCGTTGAACTTGAACGCGTGTTCCAGTTCGCCCATCACGGCTTGTTCAGCCTCGATGTTCACGCACAGGTAATGCGCCTTGTTGAGCTTGTTGATCTGGTAGGCCAGCTGACGGCGGCCCCAGTCTTCAACGCGGTGGATCTTCCCGCCGCCGGCCGTGATCAGGCCCTTGTAGCGTTCCAGCATGGCCGGAACTTGCTCGCTCTGATCCGGATGGATCAGCAAAATGATTTCGTAATGACGCATGGCACTCCTTGTGGATCTTCCGTAGAAGGGATAAAGCCACCCGCAGCGTCGGCGCAGTGTGGCAAGGCAAAGCCAGCGATTATAGCAGCAGGTCGGCCGTCATGGCCAAGCGAGAGCGAGGTGGCCGCTCAAATGCCCAGGGCGCGGTCGAGAACCGCCGCCTTCTCCGGCCCGACGGAGGCGCGGATCTTGGGCGCCAGCGCAAGCAACTCTTCGTAGGAGGTCGTTCCCTCGACAGCCAAATTGAGGCGAAAGCCGCGCAGCCCCAGATTGCCGGTCAACTGCGTGGCCACCGGATACGCATCCTTGTAGCGCTGCTGCGACGAACGAACGCCTGGCGCTGCATCGAGCGCCGGTTCAAATTCGATCTTCCGGGGGGCGGCTTCCACCACCGCCACCGTCGCAGGGGCAGCCCTCTGTGCCGGCGCCGACGGGGCCAACAACGGTGCACCTTCAGGCCCGAGCAGGCCCAACTCGATCATCTGCTCGATGTCGTCCTGCGCAATGCCTTCGCACGACGCGAGAATCTCGCCCACGGAACGGCGGCCGTCAAATAGGATGAAGGCAGAGCGTTGCCGCGGAGTCAGCCGGACCGACCGGTCCTTGAAGACTTGCTGTCCGGTGTCTGTCTTGACAAGAATCATGGCGCCCTCGACAGGAGTGTCTCGAGCGGGCAGTTTGACAGCAAAAAAGCAATTTGTTGCAAATACAGCCGGCTGACGCGGGGATTACGTCACGAACCGCCAGCGCCGGCGCCGGCGTTGCGCGGGGTCCACACCCGTGACGCCGGTCGCCTCGCCGCTCAGCGGCTCGCCAGTTGCTGCCAGGTGTCGATGACGCTGTCAGGGTTCAGCGAGATCGATTCGATCCCCTGCTCCGCCAGCCAGAGCGCGAAGTCCGGATGGTCGCTCGGCCCCTGGCCACAAATGCCCACGTATTTGCCCGCCGACTTGCAGGCGGTGATGGCACGGCTGAGCATCGCCTTGACGGCCGGGTCGCGCTCGTCGAAATCGGCAGCGAGCAATTCCAGGCCCGAATCCCGGTCCAGGCCGAGCGTGAGCTGCGTCAGGTCGTTGGAGCCGATCGAGAAGCCGTCGAAATACTTCAGGAACTCGTCCGCCAGGATCGCATTGCTCGGCACCTCGCACATCATGATGATCTTGAGTTCGTTGACGCCGCGCTTAAGGCCTTCCGCCGCCAGAAGATCGGTCACGCGCTCAGCCTGCTTCAAGGTGCGCACGAAGGGCACCATGATCTGCACGTTGGTCAGGCCCATGTCGTTGCGCACCCGCTTGAGCGCCTCGCACTCCATCAGGAAAGCCTCGCGGAACTCCTCGCTCACGTAGCGTGCGGCACCGCGGAAGCCCAGCATCGGGTTCTCCTCTTCGGGCTCGTAACGGCTGCCACCGATCAGCTTGCGGTACTCGTTGGACTTGAAGTCCGACAGGCGCACGATCACCGGCTTGGGCCAGAAGGCGGCGCCGATGGTCGCGATGCCTTCGGCCACCTTGTCGACATAGAACGCCCGCGGCGACGCATGACCGCGCGCCACCGACTCGACTGCCTTTTTCAGGTCGGCGTCGACGTTCGGATAATCGAGGATGGCCTTCGGATGCACGCCGATGTTGTTGTTGATGATGAACTCGAGCCGAGCCAGGCCGACACCGTGGTTCGGCAGCTGCGCGAAGTCGAAGGCCAACTGCGGGTTGCCGACGTTCATCATGATCTTCAGGTCGATCTCGGGCATGGCGCCGCGCTTCACCTCGGTCACCTCGGTCTCGAGCAGGCCGTCGTAGATGAAGCCGGTGTCGCCTTCGGCGCAGCTCACCGTGACCAGCGTGCCTTCCTTGAGCAGATCGGTCGCGTCGCCGCAGCCGACCACCGCCGGGATGCCCAGTTCCCGCGCGATGATGGCCGCGTGGCAAGTCCGGCCACCGCGGTTGGTCACGATGGCAGCGGCGCGCTTCATCACCGGTTCCCAGTTCGGGTCGGTCATGTCGGTCACGAGCACGTCGCCGGCCTGCACCTTGTCCATCTCGCTGATGTTGTAGACCAGCCGAACCGGGCCCGTGCCGATCTTCTGACCGATGGCGCGGCCTTCGGCGAGCACCGCACCGCGCCCGAGTAGCTTGTAGCGCTGCTCGGCCTTGCCCTGCTGCTGGCTCTTCACGGTTTCAGGACGCGCCTGCAGGATGTAGAGATGGCCGTCGGTGCCGTCCTTGCCCCATTCGATGTCCATCGGGCGGCCGTAATGCTCTTCGATGACCAGTGCGTACCTGGCCAGCTGCTCGACATCGGCATCGCTCAACGAATAGCGGTTGCGCAGCTCGGTCTTGACATCAGTGGTCTTCACCAGTTTTCCGGTGGCGGCCTTTTCCTCGGGCGTGGCGAACTCCATCTGGATCAGCTTGGAGCCCAGGTTGCGGCGGATCAGCGCGCGCTTGCCGGCCTTGAGCATCGGCTTGTGGACGTAGAACTCGTCGGGGTTCACGGCGCCCTGCACCACCGTCTCCCCCAGGCCATAGCTGGACGTGATGAACACCACGTCTTCGAAGCCGGATTCAGTGTCGATGGTGAACATCACGCCGGCTGCACCCAGGTCGGAACGCACCATGCGCTGTACGCCGGCCGAGAGCGCCACCACGTCGTGCGCGAAACCCTTGTGCACGCGGTAGCTGATGGCGCGATCGTTGTAGAGGGAGGCGAACACCTCCTTCATCTTGTGCAACACGTCGTCGATGCCCACCACGTTCAGGAAGGTCTCCTGCTGACCGGCGAAGGATGCGTCGGGCAGGTCTTCGGCCGTGGCCGAGGAGCGCACGGCGAAGCTGGCTTGCGGGTTGCCCGCGCTCAGTGTGGCGAAGGCATCGCCGATGGCCTTCTGCAGGTCGGCCGGGAAAGGCTGGGCTTCGACCATGGCACGGATCTCGGCACCGGCGGCGGCCAGGGCGCGCACGTCTTCGGTGTCGAGCGCCGCCAGGCGCTTGCTGATCTTGTCGGCCAGGCCGTCGTGCGCCAGGAACTGGCGGAAGGCATGGGCCGTGGTGGCGAAGCCGGTGGGCACCCGCACGCCCTGCGGCAACTGGGAAATCATCTCGCCGAGGCTGGCGTTCTTGCCGCCGACCGACTCGACGTCGGTCATCCTCAGGTTTTCAAACGGTACGACCAGGGCGGTCGCGTCGAAAAGTGCAGACATGGGAGAGCTCCAGAAGTTAAAACCGTGGTCGCATGCGGACGGCGCTGCACGATCGTTCTCGTTGCTGTGGGTGCGGGCGCGGTGGGCATGGAGAAATTCGGGGTGTGAGAAATGCGGTTTGTAAAGGCAGAAACACAAGCCAGAATCTCGATAATGGGCCGGATTGTAGGCGCGCCCCCGCCGGTCGTGCCGAAGGACAAAACCGCCAAACCATGACCACACGCTCCGTTTTCTTCGTCTCCGACGGCACCGGGATCACCGCAGAAACCTTCGGCAACGCCGTTCTGGCGCAGTTCGAGATCAAGCCGCGCCACATCCGACTGCCCTTCACCGACACCGTGGACAAGGCCCACCAGGCGGTTCGGCAGATCAACCACACGGCCGAGATCGAGGGTCGGCGACCGATCGTCTTCACCACGCTGGCCAACATGGACGTGCTGGAAGTGATCGAAACCGGCTGCAAGGGCATGCTGCTCGACATGTTCGGCACCTTCGTGCGGCCGCTCGAAATCGAGCTGGCGATGAAGTCGAATCACCGCATCGGTCGCTTCAGCGACGTCAGCAAGAGCAAGGAATACAACGACCGCATCGCGGCGATCGACTTCAGCCTGCAACACGACGACGGCCAAAGCAACCGCGACCTTCAAGGCGCCGATGTGATCCTGGTCGGCGTCAGCCGCAGCGGCAAGACGCCGACCTCGCTGTACCTGGCCATGCAGCACGGCCTGAAAGCGGCGAACTACCCGTTGATTCCGGAGGACTTCGAGCGACTGCAACTTCCGCCCGCCCTCCTGCCCCATCGGAAGAAGATCTTCGGCCTCAGCATCCTGCCCGAGCGCCTGAGCGAAATCCGCAACGAACGCCGGCCCAATTCGCGCTATGCCAGCCTCGAGAATTGCCGCCACGAGGTGAGCGAGGCCGAAGCGATGATGCGCCGCGCCGGCATCCGCTGGCTCAGCACCACCACCAAGTCGATCGAAGAGATCGCGACGACCATCCTGCAGGAGCTGCAGCCGCAACGGCTGACCTACTGAGCTCTCGCGCTCGGAACGCGTTCTCAGCCGAACAGGAACTGCGCCGTCCCGTCGGCCGCCTCCACCGGCTGGCACGGCATCGCCCACACCCGCTCGATCAGCGCCGGCAGCAACACCTCGGCCGCGGGGCCTGCGTGCACGGCACCAGCGCCATCGAGCACCAGCACCTCGTCGGCATAGCGGCGCGCCAGGTTCAGGTCGTGCAGCACCGCGACCACGCCGACGCCCTGCCCGGCCCGCTCCCGCAGCAGACGCATCGCCGCGTGCTGGTGCGCCAGGTCGAGCGCCGCGGTCGGCTCGTCGAGCAGCAGCCAGCGCACGGTGCCGTCGGGCCGCGGCGCCCACAGCTGCGCCAGGGAACGTGCCAGATGCACCCGCGCCTTCTCGCCGCCGGACAGCGTGTTGAGCACGCGCGGTGCGAGCGCGGTCACATCGGTCAGCGCCATCGCGGCGGCGATGATCGCGTCCTCGTCGTTGGAGGGTGCACGCCGGTGCGGATAGCGGCCCAACGCCACGATCTCTTCGGCACTGAACTCGAAGGCCACCGCGCTTTCCTGCGGCATCAGCGCCCGACGCAACGCCAGCGCGGGCGCGCCGTGCGCAGCGATCGGCTGGCCGTCGAGCAGCACCCGGCCCTCGGTCGGGGTGCGCTGCCCGCCCAGCAGCGACAGCAACGTCGACTTCCCCGCGCCGTTGGGGCCGAGGATGGCCGTCACACGCCCGGGCGCAAAGCGGGCGGTGGTCGGTGGCAGCAGCGCCTTGGCGCCGACCACGACGCGCACGTCGATGCACTCGAGCGTCACAGCCGCCCCCTGAAGTGCCGCAGCATCAGCAGGAACATCGGCACGCCGATGGCCGCGGTCAGCACGCCGAGCGGCAACTCGGTCGGCGCCATGACCGTGCGCGCCACGGTGTCGGCGGCCAGCACCAGCACCGCGCCGAGCAGCGCGGAACCCGGCAGCACGATGCGGTGGTCGGGCCCTGCCAGCAGGCGCACCCAGTGCGGCGCGATGAGGCCGACGAAGCCGATGATTCCGGTGGTCGCCGTCACGGCGCCGACCGCGAACGCGGTGACCCAGATGGCACGGCGCTTGACGCGCTCGACATCCACGCCCAGCAGCGCCGCCTGCGCCTCGCCCAGCGCGATGGCGTTGAGCGGACGCGCCAGCGTCATGCCCGCCCCGAGCGCGATCAGCACGATGCCGCCGACCAGCGCGACCGCGCTCCAGCGGGCACCGCCGAGGCTGCCGAGCAGCCAGAACTGCAGGCTGCGCAACTGCTCGTCGGTCGCAATCACGCTCAGAAAGCCCAGGCCCGAACCGGCCAGCGCGTTGATCGCGATGCCGGCCAGCAGCATCAGCGCCATGCGCGTGCCGCCCTCGCTCTGCGAGAGGCCGTAGATCAGCAGCGTCACGGCGAACCCGCCGCCGAAGGCCATCGACACCAGCGTCCAGCTGCCCAGCGCGCGCGGCAGCAGGGGGAAGAACGCGGCACCCAGCACGATCGTCACACCCGCCGCCAGCGCGGCGCCGCTGCTGATACCGATCAGCCCCGGGTCGGCCAGCGGGTTGCGGAACAGTCCCTGCATCAGCGTGCCCGCCATGCCCAGACCCGCACCGGCCACCAGGCCGAGCAGCAGCCGCGGCAGGCGGATGTTCACGAAGACGAGGTGTTCGGGTGACGGCTGCGCCGTGCCCAACCAGACGTCGCGGAACACGCCGAGCAACTGCGACGTGCTGATCGCATAGGCACCGGACGACGCCGCCACGACCAGCACCAGCGCCAGCAGCGCGGCGCCCGTTCCGAGCACCGCCCGCGCAGGCCAGCGCGCGCTCATGCGGACCGGAACTGCGCGTGCAAGTCGCCGATCATGCCGGGCAGGCGCGGCCCGAAACCGAGCAGGCGCACGGCGTCGTGCGCGATGAGCGCCCGCTTCGCGTAGGCCGGCGTCAGCGCCAACTCGGGGCGCTGCCAGAACTTGTCGACGCCGCCGTGCGCCTCGATGCTCTGGCGGGTGGTGAGGATCAGCTCTGGCGCGGCGCTGGCCATGGCCTCGGCCGTCATCGGCCGGTAGCCCTGGAAGCCACTCAGGCAGTTGAGACCGCCGGCAAAGCCGATCACCGCATGTGCAGCGGTCTTCTCGCCCGACACCTGCGGGCTCGCACTGTGCGAGAGCACGAAGAGCACGCGCGGCTTGCGCCCGGTCGCGGCGGCAACGCGCTGCTGCACCTGGGCCCATTCGGCATCCAGCCTGGCCTGCAGTTCACGCGCCTGTGCCTCGCGCGATGCGGCACGGCCGACGGCCTGCACCTTGCGCTGCACCTCGGCCCAGCTGTGGTCGGCCTCGATGAGTTCGAGCTTCACGCCGGCGCTGCGGACCTGCTCGAGCACCACGGGCGGACCCGATTCGTTGGTGGCGATCACCGCATCGGGCTTCAGCGACAGCAGGCCTTCGGCCGACAACTGGCGCATGTAGCCGACCTTGGCCGTTTGTAGCGCGGCGGGCGGATAGAGGCTGGTGGTGTCGGTGCCGACCAGTTGCGCCTCGGCGCCGAGCGCATAGACCACCTCGGTGATCGCACCGCTGACCGTGACCAGGCGCGGGGTCTTGGCTTGCGCGGTGGCAGGAAGCGCGAATGCGCCGAACGAAGCCGCAAGGAAACGCATCGCATCGCGACGGTTCGTGCCGGAAAGAGAGCCAAAGGCCATGAGGGGCTCACGACCCGGTTTCATGCCGCGACGCCCACGCGCTCCAGCTTGCGCACCAGCGCACGCCAGTCCTCGCGCTCGGGCGCGCCGGGCTTGCGCGCACCGAAGAACATCGCCATCAGGCCGCCCTCGCGGTCGAAGGCCTCGACCGAGGTGACGACGCCGTCGCTGGTGGGTTTCTCCACGATCCACACCGCGTCGATCAGGTCTTCGCGCAGGTGGAGGTTGAAGCCGGGGTCCAGCACATTGAGCCATTGCATGCCGCGCATTTCCATCGGCTCGATGCGCACCACCGGACCGGTGTGGATCTGGATACAGCCCGGGCTGCCGACGAACACCATGATCGGCACGCCTTCGAAAGCCGCGTCGTGCAGCAGCGCCCGCAGCGCCGACGACGCCGCGCGTTGTGTGAAGCGCCCTTCGGTCAGGCGAAAGCTCTGCTGGCGCTCGACCTCGAAACGATTGAGCAGCCCGAAGAACTCATGCGTGTCCTGCATGGCCGCCCAGGCGGTGCGCAGGCCGTCGGCATCGATAGCGGCATCCTCGCGCGGCGCCTTTTTTGGTGCGGCCGGCATGAAGAGCGGCGTCAGCGAGCCATCGGCGTGCGCGTCGATGACCGACTGCAGTGCGCCGCGGTCGGTGGCGTCGCGCGCGAAGACCTTGTGCACGGCGACACCGTGCACGTCGTAGAACTGCAGGCTCAACGACGGCAGCTGATCGGCGTTGGCCGCCGCCTCGCTCACCGCGAAGCCGGCATGCCACTGGCCGAGGAAGAGGCGCAGGTCGATGTCCTCGCCCAGCGCCAGCGCGACATGGCCGGAGCCCGACAGCTTCTGATAGACGCCCGTCTTCTCGTGCACGGTCGAGGTGTTGCGCGTGAGCGCGAGCAGCGGGCCGCACAGCTCCAGCGACTGCAGCAGCTCGAGCCAGGGTCCGCGCAGCGGCGTGGCACGCAACGCCTGCGCGTGGTCCCCCGCGTGCGCCGCGATGGCCGCGCCCTCGCTCAGACCCATGGTCTCGGCGGCGTCCTTGTGGCGCCGACTCTGGGCACGCAGGGTTGCGAACTGACTGCGGATCTCTTCATTGCGCATCGGGGTGTTCTTCATCGGGTTCTTCTCGCGTTTCGGATCAGAAATCAGCCACCAGCGACACGTTGAAGTGTCGGCCCGGCTGGGTGTAGGCATCGACCAGGTTGGAGTTTTGCGCCACGCCGCGCACGTCGCTCCACATCCAGTACTTCTTGTCGGTGGCGTTGACCATCGCGACGTTCAGGCGCAGGTCCTTGCGGATGCGCCATTGCGCGCTCAGGTCCAGCGTGGTCGCCGAGGGCGTGACGAACTGGGTGGCGTTCGCCACCCGCGTGGCTGCCACGATTTCGGTGTTGTCGACGTCCGAGCCCTTTTTCGCCGAATGATGGACGACGTCGGCACGCAGGCTCCATGCGGGGGCCTGGTACTTGAGCCCGACGTAGAGCTTTTGCGGATCGACCGAGTTGAGCGGCACGTCCATCGTGCGGTCGCGGCCGCGCGTCTGGCCGTAGGCGAAGGGCAGCGAGAAGCCGGTGCCGCGGGTCGTCCAGTCGAGTTCACCCTTGACTTCGAAGCCGCTGATGCGCGCCTTGCCGATGTTGACGGACTGGTAGATCAGCGGGTCGATGCGCGGGATGCCGCGGCCGCCGACCAGCCGATCGTTCTCGATCAGGTCCTTGTAGTTGCCGGTGAAGGCGGCCACGTCGAAGTGGAGGATGCCGGTGCGGCCGCGCACGCCCAGTTCGAAGTTCTGGCTCTTCTCCGGCTTCAGGTCCGGGTTCGGAATGGTCTTGTAGCCCGAGGTCACGTTCTCGAAGAAGTTGTTGACCTGGAAGGCATTGGGCGCCTTGAAGCCGGCCGCGTAGTTGCCGTACACACTCCATTGCGGTGCCGCGCGGAACAGCACGCCGAGCTTGGGCGACACCGCCGAATCCGACAGCGACACGGCCGTCGCGTTGAATCCGGTCTGATCGGCATCGATGGAGAAATGGTCGATGCGCACGCCGGGCGTGATGCTCCAGCGGTCGTGGATGAACTCGTCCTGCACATAGAGGGCGCTGGTGCGCTCCTTGGTGTCGGGGAAGCGCTTGAGCGGATAGGTCTCGCCGGCCGGCGGCACCAGGCCGGTCTGCAGGTTCTCGATCTTCGCGAGCGTGTAGTCGACGCCGTAGGTGATGCGCTGCGCCCAGGCGCCCATCTGGATCGTCTTGTCGGCCTGCAGGCCAAGCTGCAGCGTGTTCTCGTCATAGGTGACGTCGCGGATACGGTCGGCGGAGGTGAAGCGGTCTTCGGCGATGTACTCGCGCGAATCGGCCTTCTGGTAGCTCACCACCGCCTGCAGGTTGTCGGCCAGCGCCGAGTTCACGCGGACGCGGCCGTCGTAGGTCAGACGGTTGCGCTCCTGGTCGGTCTTCGCGTCGAGGCCGATGACCGAAGCGGCGGCGTAGGGCGGCTTGGCGATGCCGGACAGCAGGTCGTAGCGCGACGTCTTCTCGACATGCTCGAACGTCAGGCTGTGACGCTGGTCGGCATTCGGCGTGACGATGACCTTGCCGAGCAGCGAATTGCCGCGGCCGCGCTCGGGGTTGGGCGTGGTGCGGTCGATGTTGGCCGCGTTGTTCTCGCCCATGTTCTCCAGCGCATGCCCACGGTTCACGTTGGCGGACAGCAGCCACTGCACCGTCTCGCTGGGCTTGCCGGCGAGCGTCACGCCGGTGTGCCAGCCGTTGTCGTCACCGCTGTAGCCCACGCTGGCACTGCCGCCGAAGGTCTTGCCGTCGCGCAGGAAGGAGGCGGGCTCGCGGGTGATGAAGTTCACCAGGCCGGCCAGCCCGTCGGAGCCGTACAGCGCAGACGCCGGCCCCTTGATGATCTCGATGCGTTCGACCAGCCCGATGTCGAAGTAGTCGCGCCCGAAGGCGTTGGCGCTGAAGACGTAGCTGCGCGGCGTGCGGATGCCGTCGGTCAGCAGCAGCACCCGGTTGCCGTCGAGGCCGCGGACGTTGAAGCCCGAGTTTCCGTCGCGCCCGGTGTTCCCCGCCGCCAGGCCGAAGCGCGCAGGCGCGCGCTTGACCGACACGTTCGGCAGGTCCCGCACCGCATCGCGGATGTCGTGGATCTGTTGCGACTCGATGGTGTCGCGGTCGATCACTTCGACGCTGGCGGCGAGGTCGTCCTTCTTCTGCTCGCTTCTGGACCCGCTCACCACCACTTCGCCGAGTGCGGCGGTTCGGAATTCGCTCGTTGGCTGGGCAACAGCCGGCACGACCATGCCGAAGCCGAGCGCGATGAGACAGGAAAGGGTGGAAAGACGGAAATCGAAGGCGTGTGGTGCCATGGGGGGGAGTCCAGCGAACAGTTGGTTGGCTGCTCGCTGGACCCGCGCAGTGAAGGCGCTTCCGTCTGGCTGGCGGTGGCCGGACGGAATGTCCGGGCCGCGAATTATATGCGAATCATTCTCATTTTCACCACATATCTCAAGCAACAGCGACGGCGTCCTTCTTCTGCTCGGCCGGTGCCGGCGTGCGAATCAGGTGGTCGAAAGCGCTGAGGGCCGCTTTCGCACCATCGCCCGCCGCAATGATGATCTGCTTGAAGGGCACGGTCGTCGCATCGCCTGCGGCGAACACGCCCGGCACCGAGGTCTGGCCCCTGGCGTCGACCATGATCTCGCCGTGCTTCGACAACTCGACCGTGCCCTTGAGCCAGTCGGTGTTGGGCACCAGGCCGATCTGGATGAAGACGCCTTCAAGCGGCACGGTCCGGCTTTCGCCGGTCGCGCGGTCCTTGTAGACCAGGCCATTGACCTTCTGGCCGTCGCCCGTGATTTCGGTCGTCTGCGCGTTGGCGTGGATCGTCACGTTCGGCAGGCTCTGGAGCTTGCGCTGCAGCACCGCATCGGCACGCAGTTGCGTGTCAAATTCGATCAGCGTCACCTGGCCCACGATGCCCGCGAGATCGATGGCTGCTTCGACGCCGGAATTCCCGCCGCCGATGACCGCCACCCGCTTGCCCTTGAACAGCGGACCGTCGCAGTGCGGGCAGTAGGCCACGCCCTTGTTCTTGTATTCGTGCTCACCGGGCACGTTGATGTTGCGCCAGCGTGCACCGGTCGAAACGATCACGGTGCGGCTCTTCAGCGAGGCGCCGCTTTCCAGTTTGACTTCGACGTAGCCGTCGCCCGGCACCAGCGCCGCGGCACGCTGCAAATTCATGATGTCCACGTCATAGGTGCGCACATGTTCTTCGAGCGCCAGGGCGAACTTCGGCCCCTCGGTTTCCTTGACCGAGATGAAATTCTCGATGCCCAGGGTGTCGAGCACCTGACCGCCGAAGCGCTCCGATGCGATGCCGGTGCGGATGCCCTTGCGGGCCGCATACACGGCAGCCGCAGCGCCCGCCGGGCCACCACCGACGATCAACACGTCGAAGGGGTCCTTGGCGGCGATCTTCTTGGCTTCGCGCTCGACACCACTGGTGTCGATCTTGGCGAGGATCTCTTCGAGGCTCATGCGGCCTTGGCCGAACTCCGTGCCGTTGAGGAACACGGTGGGGACGGCCATGATCTGGCGCTCCTTCACCTCCTCCTGGAAGGTGCCGCCTTCGATCATGGTCGTGCGGATGCGTGGGTTCTGCACCGCCATCAGGTTCAACGCCTGCACGACGTCCGGGCAGTTATGGCAGGTCAGCGAGACGTAGATCTCGAACTCGAAGTCACCATCGAGCGCACGGATCTGCTCGAGCACTTCCTGCTCGACCTTGGGGGGATAGCCGCCGATCTGCAGCAGAGCGAGGATCAGCGACGTGAATTCATGGCCCATCGGCAGGCCGGCGAAGCGCGGGCCATGGTTCTCGCTCGGGCGATTGACCGAGAACGAGGGCTTGCGATGGTTGTCGTCGCGACTTTCTGTCAGCTTGACCAGCGGCGACGACTCGGCGACGTCCTTCAGCAGCGACAGCAGTTCGCCCGAGGCCTGGCTGTCGTCGAGCGACGCGACGATCTCGATCGGCTGGGTGGCACGTTCGAGGTAACTCTTCAGTTGGGCTTTGGTGGCTGCGTCGAGCATGGCGGACTCACTTTCGATATTCAAAAACTATCAATCAGGGATAAAAAGACCCGGGGCCTCATGAGCGCCCGGGCCTTCTGGCGCGAGGCGCTTAGATCTTGCCGACGAGGTCGAACGACGGCGCGATCGTCTTGTCGCCATCATTCCACTTGGCCGGGCAGACTTCGTTGGGATGCGCTGCGGTGTACTGCGCGGCCTTGAGCTTGCGCAGGGTTTCCTTCACGTCGCGAGCGATCTCGTTGGAGTGCACTTCGGCGGTCTTGATCATGCCGTCGGGGTTGATCACGAAGGTACCGCGCAGCGCCAGACCCTCTTCCGGGATGTGCACGCCAAAGGCGTTGGTCAGCGTGTGGGTCGGATCACCCACCAGCGGGAACTTGGCCTTGCCGACGGCAGGCGAGGTGTCATGCCACACCTTGTGGGAGAAGTGGGTGTCGGTGGTCACGATGTAGACCTCGGCACCCAGCTTCTGGAATTCGGGATAGTTGTCGGCCGCGTCTTCGACTTCGGTCGGGCAGTTGAAGGTGAACGCAGCCGGCATGAAGATGAGCACGGACCATTTGCCCTTGAGCGTCTCGTCGGAAACCTCGATGAACTTGCCGTTGAGATAGGCCTGGGTCTTGAACGGTTGGACTTGGGTGTTGATCAGGGTCATGGTGCTTCCTTGGAGGTGCAGATGAAGAAATGGGTGAGCCATGAGTATAGCTACCAAAATTAGATTTTTAATAGTGTTGAGCTATCGATTGCATCGGTCTGACCTATGGATCCAAAGACGTCGCCAGGCGCTGAACACGAACGCCTATCACCCTCACACGCATGCAGACCGGCTGCGCATGGGATTGCTTGCGTGCCCCTGCGGCGGACACGGACAATTGCTGTTTACAGAACAAGGAAAACACCATGAAGGGCGACCCTCAAGTCATCGAACATCTCCAGGCGCAGCTCAAGAACGAGCTGACCGCGATCAACCAGTACTTCCTGCACTACCGCATGCTGAAGCACTGGGGCCTGGACAAGCTCGCGAAGAAGGAATACGAGGAGTCGATCGGTGAGATGAAGCACGCCGACTGGCTGATGGACCGCATCTTCATGCTCGACGGCCTGCCCAACCTGCAAGACCTGGCCAAGCTGAACGTCGGTGAAGACGTGCCGGAGCTCCTGGGCTGTGACCTCAAGGCGGAGTACGGCGCACAGGCGACGATCAAAGCCGGCATCGCGCATTGCGAGACGGTTCGCGACTATGTCTCGCGCGACCTGTTGCAGAAGATCCTGGACGACACCGAGGAGCACATCGATTTTCTCGAGACCCAGATCGACCTGCTCGGCAAGGTCGGCATCCAGAACTACCTGCAGTCGCAGATGGGCGAACTCGAATAGTGGCGGGCATGCATCAGTGACAGATCGCCAACGGGACCTCGGTCCCGTTTTTTTGCGACATGGATGATCCGGTGCGATCGGTGTCGATCGATGTGACGCTGGCGCCGGCGCCCTTCCTCGGCAGGTGGCGCGCATGACCGACGAACTCTGAGCCGACGGGGCCATCTGCCGCCCCTGCTGCCACGAGGGATAGTGATTGCAAATGCGACAAATTCGTATTTATAATTGGACATCTTTCAACAGCCAGCCAAAGCGCCTTCACCACCATGATCGTTTGCGTCTGCCGTCGAGTGTCCGACCGGGAAATCGCGCGCCATGCGCGCGCCGGCATGACCTTCGACGAGGTGCAGTTCGAACTGGGAGTGGCAACGCAATGTGGCCAATGCGAGGGCTGTGCGCGCGACGTCGTTGCGCAATGCAGCGCCTCGCACCCCGTTGCGGCGCTGAACCACGGCGATGGGGGCCGGGTCATTCAGCTTGCCACTTCCATTCAGGAAAGCAGCGCATGGAACTCGTCTCGGCACTCGCGGGCAGCTTGATTTTCGTGGCCGGCTCGGTCTGGTGGATTTTTCGCAAATAGACAGCGGTTGTGCTGCAGTAGGGTGTGCCAGGTGCATGCCCTGATCGATGGGTGATTTCGTGTCCGACCGCTTTTCTTCGTCCCGTCCCACTGTGCTGGGACTTTCGCGCAATGCCGTCATCGCCGGCGGCGTCGTGCTCTTCCACGTCGCCGCCTTGTGGGCGCTGCAGAGCGGACTGATCCGAAAAGCCGCCGACATCGTGATTCCGGTGGAGATCCTGAGCGAGTTCATCGATCCGCCCAAGCCCAAGGAACCGCCTCCCCCGCCACCAGCGCCACGCCCGAAGGAAATCAAGGCGCCGCCTCCGCCGCGCCCGATGGCCATTCGCACCCCCGCGCCGGCACCCGACGCGCCCAAGGGCGTGATCGAACCGCAGCCGCCCGCGCCGCCGCTGGCAGCACCGGCGCCTCCCGCACCGCCGACACCGCCCTCGCCGCCACCCGCCCCCCCGGCCCCGCCGGCAGTGCAATTGCCGTCCTCCAACGCCGACTACCTCAACAACCCGAAACCGGTGTACCCCGCCATGAGCAAGCGGCTCGGCGAACAGGGCAAGACGATCGTCCGGGTGCTGATCGGCGTGGATGGCCTGCCGCAGAGCGCGAGCATTCGGCAATCGAGCGGCTACGAACGCCTCGATGAAGCAGCCCGCGCCGCCGTCATGAGCTGGCGCTACGTGCCGGGCAAACGCAATGGCGTGGTTGAACCGATGGAGTTCAACGTACCGATCAACTGGGTTCTCAACTAATTTTTCTGGAGCAGTTTCGTATGGATTCCCACTTTGGCCTGATGAACGTCTGGAGTCAGGGCGACTTCGTCACCAAGGCCGTCGCACTGCTGCTGATCGGCATGTCGCTGGCGTCCTGGATCGTCATCTTCATCAAGGCACTCGACGTCATCAAGTACAAGCGCCTGGCCAAGCATTCGCAGGACTTCTGGCACAGCGAGGACTTCGCGACCGCCTTGAACAAGCTGGGCAAGGACGAGAGCAACCCGTTTCGGGGCCTGGCCCTGGAGGGCCGGGAAGCCGCCGCCCACCATCGCAACACCAAGGCGCATCTGCATGACGCGCTGGACGTGAGCGACTGGATCACGCGCGCACTGCGCAATGGCATCGACGAGTTCACCGCGCGGCTGCAATCAGGCCTGGCGATCCTGGCATCGGTGGGTTCGACCGCGCCCTTCATCGGGCTCTTCGGCACTGTGTGGGGCATCTATCACGCGCTGATGAGCATCGGCTCGGCCGGTCAGGCCACCATCGACAAGGTGGCGGGCCCCATCGGCGAAGCGCTGATCATGACGGCGCTCGGCCTGGCCGTCGCGATTCCGGCGGTGCTGGGCTACAACGCGCTGGTGCGGGGCAACAAGTTCGTCCTGACCAAGCTCAACAGCTTTGCGCACGACCTGCACGCCTACTTCGTGACCGGTGCCCGCGTCCAGTCGACCGACGCCACGATCGTTCCGCTCAAGAAGGGCTGAAGACATGTGCCCCCAAGCTCACATTTGTTCGCTGCCTGCCAAGGGAGCGCATGCCTCCCTAGAGGCGGCTCATCGGGAGGCATGAGATGGCTTTCGGAACCCAAGACGAACCCGATGAAGTGATGAACGAGATCAACATGACGCCGCTGGTCGACGTCATGCTGGTGCTGCTCATCATCTTCATCATCACCGTGCCGGTGATGAAGCACGCGGTGAACATCGACCTGCCCCAGGCGACCAGTGAGCCCGAGCAGACGAAACCGCAGAACATCCTGTTCACCGTGGCGGCGGACGGCAGCTACTACTGGAACGAGAACAAGATCGAGGACAGCGCACTGAAAACGCTCCTGGCCGCGGAAGCGACGAAGACGCCGCAGCCCGAGCTGCATATTCGTGGCGACAAGGCGGTGCGCTACGAGCGCGTCGCGCAAGCCATGTCCGCCGCGCGCGAAGCCGGTGTGCGCAAGATCGGCTTCATCACCGAGCCGGACAGCGCCAAGTAAGCCGTTGGAGGTCTGAAAAATAAATCGATCGCGATGATTGCTTTTTTATTGCGAATCATTATCATTCAGTCATCGTTCGACAAGAGGAACTCCAGATGCAAGCCACTCCCAACGCGTTCTCCGTCCTGAGCCACCCATCGCTCGACCAGTCGGGCAGCGGGATGCTCGCCCCCCAGACCAATCGGCCGGTACCCCTGGTCGAAAGCACCGACCTGCTGCGCGGCAGCAAGACCGTGGGCATCATGCACAACGGCTCGCTCTATCGCCTGCAGGCCACCAAACTCGGCAAGCTGATCCTCACCAAGTAGGAATCGGCCCGCCCCTCGCGCAAGTTTCATCGTGGGGCGACTCGAGGAGATCACTCTCCGAAGGGTCGTTTTTTGCTAGCCATCGGTTCGCCGACTAGCCAAGCTTTTTTTCCACCTTGACACCGCTCCAATGAAAACGCCGACCTTGGGTCGGCGTTTTGCTTTTGAGTCGGATGCGTCTCAGAGGCCGAGCGCTGCGATGCCGGCCTTGGCAATTTGCGCGTCTTCGTTCGACTTCACGCCGCTGACCCCGACCGCACCGATCACCTGTCCGTCCTTGACGATGGGGACGCCCCCCTCGAGCAGACCATGAACCGCAGGCACCGTCAGGAAAGCGGTGCGGCCACCGTTGATGATGTCTTCGTAGCCCTTGCTTTCCCGGCGGCCCATGGCGGCGGTGTGCGCCTTGGCCGGCGCGATGTGCGAGGACAGCGCTGCAGCGCCATCCAAGCGCTGGAGCCAGAGCAGGTTGCCGCCGTCGTCCGAGATCGCGATGGTCACGGCCCAGTTGTTTTTCAACGCTTCGGCCTCGGCAGCCGCCGCAATGGCCTTGACATCGGCGAGTTCGAGAAAGGACTTGGTCTTCATGGCATGACTGGGGGTTGAAAAACTGCAAGCATAGCCTGAGCCTCTGGGCAGCCGGCTCCGAATGCGTGAACAGGGACATGCGGTTTTTGTCACGAATCCGGGCCCCGCCGTCCTAGAATATGGGTCGACCTGCTCTGCAGCCAACTCAGGAGTCCCTGCCATGAACGACCGCGTCAACACCCTCGATACTGCCGTCGGCTACGGCCAGACGGTGCCTCAGGCCGACCGGCAGCGTGTCTTGCGCAACACGTACTGGCTGTTGGCCCTGAGCCTGCTGCCGACCGTGCTGGGCGCCTGGATGGGCGTTTCCACCGGCATCACACGCTCGCTGACGGGCGGCCTTGGGCTGATCGTTTTCCTGGGCGGCGCCTTCGGCTTCATGTTTGCGATCGAGAAGACCAAGAACTCCGCCGCCGGCGTGCCGGTGCTGCTCGCCTTCACCTTTTTCATGGGCCTGATGCTGTCGCGGCTGATCGCGATGGTGCTCGGCTTCAAGAACGGCGCCGACCTCATCATGATCGCCTTCGGCGGCACCGCCGGCGTGTTCTTCGCCATGGCGTCGCTCGCCACCTTCATCAAGCGCGACCTGTCGAGCATGGGCAAGTGGCTCTTCGTCGGCGCCATGGTGCTGATGGTGGGTGCGCTCATCAATGTGTTCGTCGGCTCCAGCGCCGGCATGATGGCGATCTCGGTGGCGGCGATCGCGATCTTCTCGGCCTACATGCTGTACGACCTGAAGCAGATCATCGACGGCGGCGAAACCAATTACATCAGCGCGACGCTGGCCCTGTACCTGGATCTGTTCAACGTCTTCCAGAGCTTGCTGGCCCTGCTCGGGATCTTCGGCGGCGAGCGCGACTGACAGTCAGCACGCTGAAGAGACAAGGCCCCGTCGGGGCCTTTTTCATGGGCGCTCGAAGACAGCGATCGACTCGACGTGCGCCGTGTGCGGGAACATGTTGACCACGCCGGCCGCCGTGCACCGGTAACCCGCCTGGTGCACCAGCAGACCCGCATCGCGCGCCAGGGTCGACGGATTGCAGCTCACGTAGACGATGCGCCGAGGCGCCGTCCACCCCGACGGCAAGCCGCCTTCTTGCTGATGCAGATCGGCCAGTGCCTTCGCCAGCGCAAAGGCGCCCTCGCGCGGCGGGTCGACCAGCCACTTGTCGGCGACGCCGTCGGCCACCAGCATCTCCGGCGTCATGTCGAACAGGTTGCGCGCCACGAAGCGCGTGGGCGCCAGCGCGCCGCGCGGCGACACGGCCGGGCGGTTGCGTTCGAAATTGTCGGTGGCGCGATCGACCAAGGTGTCGCTGCCCTCGATGCCCAGCACTTCGCGCGCGCGCGTGGCCAGCGGCAGCGTGAAGTTGCCCAGGCCGCAGAACCAGTCGATCACGCGCTCGTCGCCCTGCACGTCGAGCAGGCGCAACGCGCGCCCGACCAACACGCGGTTGATGTGCGGATTGACCTGGGTGAAGTCCGTCGGCTTGAAGGGCATCGTCACGCCGAATTCGGGCAAGGCATAGGACAGCTCGGGGCCACCCGTGTCCAGCCGCTGAACGGTGTCCGGCCCCTTGGGCTGCAACCACCACTGCACACCCGGATTCAGCGACGCGAAATCGCGCAGACGCTGCAGATCATCCGGCGACAAGGGCGCGAGATGACGCAGCACCAGCGCGATCACGCCCAGGCCCGTGCCGTTCGGCGCATCGCCGCAGGCCAGTTCGATCTGCGGACAGGTGTCGTGGGCATCGAGCGAACCGATGAGCGCACGCAAGGGCATCAGCATGGCGCTCACCACGGCCGGCAGCACGGGACAGACCTCCATGTCGGCCAGGTAGCGGCTCTTGCGCTCATGAAAGCCGATCAGCACCGTGCCCTTCTTCACCACGTGGCGCACCGACAACCGCGCCCGATAGCGATAGTGCCAGGCCGGCCCTTCCAGGGGTCGAAGCATGTTTTCGGGCTTCACCTTGCCGAGATGCCACAGGTTGTCTTCCAGCGCGCGCTGCTTGACCGCGACCTGCGCGGCCGCATCGAGGTGCTGCATCTTGCAGCCGCCGCAGGCGCCGGTGTGCAACCCGAAGTGAGGGCAGCCGGGGCGCACGCGCTGCGACGATTCGCGGCGGATTGCACTCACCGTGCCCTGGGCCCAGTTGTTCTTCTTGCGGTGCTGGGTGAATTGCACCTCCTCGAAGGGCAAGGCGCCTTCGATGAACACCACCATGCCATCGGCCTTGTGGGCCACGCCTTGCGCGTCGAGGTCGAGCGACTCGACGGTCAGCCATTCATCGCGGGCATCGGTGGCGACGCCACCTTTTTCTGTCGTTTCGGTCATGGGGGATTGTCTCAGGCGGCCGATGCCACGCGGCGCGCATCAGGCGCGCCGCCATCGCAGGGAATGCAGGCGCTACTGCCGCGAGGGCAGATAGCGCGCCGGGTCGACCGGCTTGCCTTGGCGGCGAATCTCGAAATGAAGCTTCACGCGATCGGCGTCGCTGTTGCCCATTTCCGCGATCTTCTGGCCCTTCTGGACCGACTGGTCTTCCTTCACCAGCAGCGCCTGGTTGTGCGCATAGGCGGTGAGGTAGGTGTTGTTGTGCTTCAGGATGATGAGGTTGCCGTAACCGCGCAGTCCGGCACCTGCATACACCACGCGCCCGTCCGCCGCGGCGAGGACGGAGTCGCCCGCCTTGCCGCTGATGTCCAGGCCCTTGTTCTTGGCTTCGTCGAAGCCAGCAATGAGCGAGCCGTGCGCCGGCCAGATCCAGCCGAGGTCCTCGTCGCCCGAGGCTGCAGCGGGCGGCGCCGCCGGCTTGGCGGGGGCGCTGGCGGCAGCCACCGGCGCGGCCGGTGCGGCCGGTGCGATGGTCGGCTGCGGCGCCACCGGCCGCGTGACGACACCATTGCCTTCGACCGTTGCAGGCGCGGTCGCGACCGCCGTGCCACCCGGCGCAATGACTCGCAACACCTGCCCGACTTCGATCAGGTCCGGGTTGTCGAGATTGTTCCAGCGCGCGATGTTCTGCCAGGTCTGGCCGGTTTCGTTCGCGATGCGCCGGATGGTGTCACCGGGCCGCACCGCGTAGTAGCCGGGCTTGCCGTAGTTTTCGATCCCCGGCAAGGGCTTGCCCGAGGCATCGGTGGTAACGAGCGGCACCCCGGGCACCGGGGCGGCGGTGCCGTTCGCACGTGTCATCGTGCCGCGGTCTTCGACCGGCGCAGGACCGCTCGGCGTGGCGCATCCCGCAATCACGAGCGTCGACGCCACCATCAAACCAGCCAACCAGCGCCGATCGCCAAAACCCTGCATGTGTTCGTCCTTCAAGCAATCCCCGATTTTAGGGGGACAAAATGTACCGCTTCAAGAATGCGACGCTGCAGTCCTGTGACGGTTTTATCGATCACGACCAGCGCCTGACCGCCGCCGGCAGCGTGGGTCGGCGCGACGATGCGTCCGCCGACGGCCAATTGCTCCACCCAGGCCTCCGGCACAGCCTCGCCACCGGCGGCGGCGATGATTCCGGCATAGGGCGCACCCTTGGCATAACCCACCATGCCGTCGCCGAGTATCAGGTGCACCGTCGCGAGCCGAAACGGCCGCAGGTTGGTCCGTGCACGCTCGTGCAGACCACGCAGCCGTTCGATGCTGTAGACCTCGGTCGCCACATGGCTCAGTACCGTGGCTTGGTAGCCGCAGCCGGTGCCGACTTCCAGCACGCGGCCGAGCCGCTCGTTGGGCTTGCCCACAAGCGCGGGGGCGCCCAGCAGGAGTTCGATCATCCGGGCCACGACGTTCGGCTTCGAGATCGTCTGCCCCAGGCCGATCGGCAAGCTGGTGTCTTCGTAGGCCTGGTTGACCAGTGCGCTGTCGACGAAGCGATGTCGCTCCACCGCACCCATGGCGCGCAGTACGCGCGTGTCGGCGACGCCTTGCGCCGCCAGGCGCTGCACCATGCGCGCGCGCACCGCGTCGGAGGCCATCGACGGCGTGGTGGGCACCAGCGGCCGCACCGGCACGGCCGGCTGCCGCCCGCGCGTTGCGGCCGATGCGGTCGGCGTCAGTCGCACCGGGAAGCCCGGTCTGGAAGGTGGCTTGGCGGACATCAGCGCGCGCGCTCGCCGCCCGTCGCTCGGCATGCGATCACCGCAGCAACCGCGTCACGGTGTCGCGCCATTGGCCCAGATTTGCATGGTCCGTCAGGTCGATCTGCAAGGGCGTGAGCGCCACGTGCCCCTCGGCCGTGGCATGAAAGTCGGTGCCTTCGCCGCTGTCCTTGGCGCCACCGGCACCGGCGATCCAGTACATGGTCTCGCCGCGCGGGCTTTCCTGGGTGATGACCTTCTCCGCCGCATGCCGGCGGCCCAGACGACAGACCTTGATGGGTTTGAGCTCGTCGAAAGGCCGGTTCGGAATGTTGACGTTCAGCAGCCACGCCGGCCCTTCGAGCATGCGCTCGCGCTCGATGCGTTCGACCAGGCGGCGCGCCACGCGCGCCGCCGCATCGACATGTGCCCAGCCCTTCTCGATCTGCGAGAAGGCGATGGCCGGAACGCCGAAAAGGTAGGCCTCCATCGCCGCACCAACCGTCCCGGAATAGATGGTGTCGTCGCCCATGTTGGCGCCGTTGTTGATCCCCGACACAACCAGGTCGGGCTTGTAGCCGAGCACGCCCTTGAGCGCGATGTGCACGCAGTCGGCCGGCGTTCCGGTGACGTAGCGGAAGCCGTTGTGGGCCTGGTGAACGTACAGCGGTGCGGCCAAGGTCAGCGCGTTCGACTTGGCGCTGTTGTTGTGCTCCGGGGCGATGACCTCGACATCGGCGAGGTCCTTGAGTGCATCGTGCAGGGCGACGATGCCGGGCGCCTGGAAGCCGTCGTCGTTGGAAATGAGTATCTTCATGGCGTCTGGGAGTGCGCGCGATTGTAGGCGTCGGGCCGGTCGCCGCAGGGACAAGAACCCCGCTCCGGGCACCCTATCATGGCCCGCATCCCCCGTCTGAGCGACCTATCGAAGGAGACATCCGCATGCACGCTTGGCTTTGCGAAAACCCGACCGGCGTCGACGCGCTGAACTGGAAAGAGCTGCCCACGCCCACGCCCGGGCGCGGACAGGTGCTCATCGAAATCCAGGCCGCCAGCCTGAACTTCCCCGACCTGCTCATCGTCCAGAACAAGTACCAGATGAAGCCTGCGCTGCCCTTCGTGCCAGGCTCCGAATACGCCGGCGTGGTGCAAGCCGTCGGCGACGATGTCACACACCTGAAGCCCGGACAGAGCGTGGCCTGCCTGTCGGGCACCGGTGGTTTCGCGACCCATGTCGTGGCGCCGGCTGCGCTGTGCATGCCTTTGCCGGAGGGCTTCGACCCCGTCGACGCAGCGGCATTCATCATGACCTACGGGACATCCTGGCATGCCCTGATCGACCGCGCGCAACTGAAGGCGGGCGAAACCGTACTGGTGCTGGGTGCAGCCGGTGGGGTGGGTACCGCGGCGATCCAGATCGCGAAGGCCGCCGGTGCGACCGTCATTGCCGCGACATCGACCGACGAGAAATGCGCACTGTGCGAATCGCTCGGCGCCGATCGGAGCATCAACTACAGCCGGCATGCATTGCCGACCGGTTTTCGTGACGCGATCAAGGAAGCCACCGGCGGCAAAGGGCCCGATGTCATTTACGACCCGGTGGGTGGCGACTTCGCGGAGCCGGCCTTCCGTTCCATTGCATGGCGCGGCCGCTATCTGGTGGTGGGATTCGCAGGCGGCGGTATTCCGTCGCTGCCGCTCAATCTGGCGCTGCTCAAAGGCGCCTCGCTGGTCGGCGTGTTCTGGGGCGACTTCGCCAAGCGCGAGCCGAAGGCGAATGCCCAAATGATGGAGGAATTGGCGCACTGGTATGCCCAGGGGAAGATCAAACCGGTGATCGACCGCACGATGCCCATGGCCGAATTGAAAGCAGCCTACGCCCACATGGGATCGCGCGGCGTCAAGGGCAAGCTGGTCATGGTCAACTGAAGCCACGCGCGCAAAAAGAAAGGCCCGCATCTGCGGGCCTTTTCCTTGGACGGGCGACTTGGCGTCGCCGCAATCCGCTTACTTGATCTCGTAGTCCGACAACGACTTCCCGGCTGCCAGTGCTTCCGTCACCCATCGTGGCTTGCGTCCTCGGCCGCCGGACCAGGTTTCTCCTGCTGGACCCCGGTACTTGGCCGCCTTGGCGGGCGCGGCGCTCATGCTGCGCTTGCCCGGCGTGCGGGTGGACAGCTTGAGATCCGCGGCGGTCAAACCGAATTCCGCAATCTTTTGACGGACTTCCTCGATCACGCCTGCGCGTTCATGATTGCGCAGTTCTTCCGCTTGCTTGCGCAATTGTGCAATGTGCTCTTCGTTCTTTTTGATCTGCGAATTGATGTCAGCGAGGGTAGAGGCCATTGAGCGTCCCAGGTCGGATTGGAAAGGAAAAAATTCTAATTCAGAATGCAATAGCAACAAAGCCCGGAAACAAAAAAAAGCGCCCGTCTTACAACGGGCGCTTTTTATACAAGCGTTTTGGGGTGGCTGATGGGACTCGAACCCACGACGACCAGAATCACAATCTGGGACTCTACCAGCTGAGCTACAGCCACCGCAGAGCCGTCGATTATAGCGTCAGAAATCAGCGCACGGCCAGGGGATTCAGCTCCGGACGCGGCACCAGGATCTCGGCCTTGAATCGTTGCTTCAGCACGTTGTAGTAGGCGGCGTTCTCGGCCGCCGCGACCGCCTGGGCGAACTGCTCGTTTTCCTGCTTGGCGGCATCCGCGGGCGCGGCGGCGCGGCCCAGGCTCTTGACCACGCGCACCACGGCATAGCCGTCGGTGCCGAGATCGACGCCCGTCAGCAACGGCAGCTGCGTCGCATCGGCGCGCAGGGCGGCTTCCACCACCGGCTGCGGCTGCGCTTGCGGATCGATGCGCGACACCGTGACCGGTGCGCCCAACGCGGCCCCGACCGGGCTGGTGCGCCAGGCGGCCAGTTTGGTTTCGCCTTCGGTCTTGGCGAGCGCCGCGGCACGTTCCGCCACCAACTGTGCCCGCACCTTGTCCTTGACCTCGGTCAGCGGCGTCGTGCGGGCCGGCGAATACTGGACCACACGACCGGACGCCAGTTGGTTGGGGCCGATCTCGATGGCCTCCGTGTTGTGCTTGCGCTCCAGCGTGTCCGGCGCGAACAGCGCCTTCAGAAAATTGGCGCTGGCCAGCGCACCCGCGGCGCCCGGCGCCGGCGTGCGGGCCACGCCGCTGGCCTTGCGGAGGGTGAGCTTCAACTTGTCGGCGGCCGGCTGCAGACTGTCCGGCTGCTGGTACACAGCATCGGTGAATGCCTCCGCCGCCTTGGCGAATTCCTGCGTGGCCTGCTGGCCGCGCACCTCGTTTTCGATGGCGGCGCGCGCCTGCTCGAAAGGTTGCAGAACGGCCGGCTTGATGTCGTCCAAGCGGATGATGTGATAGCCGAACTCGGTCTCGACGACGTTGCTGATCTCGCCCTTCTTCAATGCGAACATGGCGTCTTCGAACGGCTTGACCATGGCACCGCGCGCCACGAAGTCGAGGTCGCCGCCCTTCTCTGCCGAGCCCGGGTCCTGCGAGTTCTTTCGGGCCACCTCGGCGAAGGCGGCCGGCGCCTTCTTCACGTCGGCCAACAGCTTCTCGGCCTTGGCGCGGGCCGCGTCGCGATCGCCCTTCGATGCACTGGCCGGTGCCGTGATCAGGATGTGACTCGCACGGCGCTCTTCCGGCGTCCCGAAGCGCGCGCTGTTCTGCTCGTAATAGCTCTTGAGGTCCGCATCGCTCACCGTGACGTTCTTCTTCGCAGCATCCAGGTCGAGCACCAGGTATTCGATGCTGGCCTGCTCAGGCGCCTGAAACTGGGCCGCGTGGCTCGTGTAGTAGCTGTCGATGTCCGCATCGCTCACCGCGACCTTGGCGTTGAAGTCCGCCGGATTGAAGCGTGCGACCTGCACCTCTCGCCGATCGAAGAACGCGTTCAGCGTGGCCTGGGCTTGTGCCGGCGTCGCGAACGCGGTGCCGGAGACGCCGAGCATCACCTGTTGCGTGGCCATGCCGGAGCGCACAGCGGCTTCGTACTGTTCGGGCGTCTGGCCGGTGGCCATCATGAAACGATCGCGGTCGAACTTGCCGTCGGGCGTGCGGAACGATGCCAGGCTGGCATCCTCGGCGAACAGGCGCGTGAGCCGTTCTTCCGACACGGTCATGTTCGCCTTGGCGGCAGCGACGGCGAGCACGCGGTCGCGCACCATGCGTTCGAGCGTCGCGTAGCGCGCGGCGTCCGAATCGAGCAGGGCCGGGTCGACGTTCGGTGCCTGGCGGCGAATGCGATCGACCTCGTTGCGATGCTGCTGGTCCCACTCCGGACGCGTGATGTCGTGGCCGTCGACGCGAGCGACCTTCTCGCCCTTTTCGTTGCCCTGGTAGCGGTCGACGCCGAACAGGACGAAGGACGGAATGATCAGCACGAACAAGGCGCCCATGACGAACTTGTTGTACTTGCGGAAGAACTCAAACATGCTTGAACGCTCTCAGTGTGACGTTGCCGAAGGCAAAACAAAAAAGGCGAACTCGTGTTCGCCTTTTTGCCGGGTGGTGGGTGCTGAGGGGTTCGAACCCCCGACCTACGCCTTGTAAGGGCGCCGCTCTACCAGCTGAGCTAAGCACCCCCGGGGAAGTCGTGTCTCAGTTCAGCGCGTCTTTGAGCGCCTTGCCGGGACGGAACTTCGGAATCTTGGCGGCCTTGATTTTAATCGCGTCGCCGGTGCGCGGATTGCGACCGGTGCGCGCCGCACGTTTGCCCACTGCGAAAGTCCCGAAACCGACGAGCGACACGGAGTTGCCCTTCTTGAGCGTGGTACGAATGGCGCCGATGGTGGACTCGAGTGCGCGCGTGGCGGCGGCTTTGGAGATGTCGGCGTTTTTTGCGATGTGCTCAATCAGTTCGGTCTTGTTCACAAGGGCCCCTCAAAGGAAAAGTGGATCGGTCGTCAGATGCGGTGGCCGGCCCCACGACGGAACCTTCGGCATGCGGATGGAGGCAGAGCTGACGCGTCGGCAGCAAACTGCCAACGAGGATTACAACCACAGGGCTACGGGGTGTCAATAAGTCACACGGCCGCGCGGCCCCGCGGGGACGGCGATTCTAGAGGGGTTTCGTGAACTGGTTTTCAAAGCGCTTGCGCGACCGCAAGACCCAGGTCGGCGGTGCTCGCCGTGCCGCCGATGTCGCGTGTGCGCGGTGCGCCGCGTTGGGGCGCCAGCACCTTTTCGATCGCCGCGAGGATCGCATCGTGCGCGTCCTTGTGGCCGAGGAACTCCAGCATCATCGCGCCGCACCAGATCTGGCCGATCGGGTTCGCGATGCCCTGCCCCGCGATGTCGGGCGCCGAACCATGGACCGGCTCGAACAGCGACGGCGTGGTGCGCTCGGGGTTGAGGTTGGCGCTCGGTGCGATGCCGATCGTGCCGGTGCAGGCCGGGCCGAGGTCCGACAGGATGTCGCCGAACAGGTTGCTCGCCACCACCACGTCGAAGAAGTCGGGCCGTTGCACGAAGTGCGCGGTCAGGATGTCGATGTGGAACTTGTCCAACGTGATGCCGGGGTAGTTCTTCGCCATGGCGACGACACGCTCGTCCCAGTACGGCATGGTGATCGAGATGCCGTTCGACTTCGTCGCGCTCGTCAGATGCTTCTTCGGCCGCGACTGCGCAAGCTCGAAGGCGAACTTCAGCACACGGTCCACGCCGATGCGCGACATCACGGTTTCCTGCACGACGATTTCGCGCGGCGTGCCCTCGTACATGCGGCCGCCGATGCTCGAGTATTCGCCCTCGGTGTTCTCGCGCACGATGTACATGTCGATCTCGCCCGGTTCGCGGGGCGTGCCGTCGCGGCGGACCACGGGCGCGACGATGCCGGGCATCAGCCGCGCCGGACGCAGGTTGATGTACTGGTCGAACTCGCGGCGGAACAGCAGCAGCGAACCCCACAGCGAGATGTGGTCGGGGATCTTCTCGGGCCAGCCGACGGCGCCGAAATAGATCGCGTCGTGGCCGCCGATCTGGTCCTTCCAGTTGTCGGGCAGCATCTTGCCGTGCTTCTCGCAGTAGTCCCAGCTCGAGAAGTCGAAGTGGTCGAAGGCCAGGTCGATGCCGAACTTGCGCGCCGCAGCATCGAGCACCCGCAGGCCCTCGGGCATGGTCTCCTTGCCGATGCCGTCGCCGGCGATGACTGCGATGCGATGGGTGCTCATGGGAAAGTCCTTGGAAGGTTTTGTCTCAGGATTGGAAGAAGGAGAAGGCTTCGCGCACGACATCGTCCGGCGCCTCTTCGGGAATGTAGTGGCCGCACGGTACCGTGCCGCCCGACACGTCGTCGGCCCGCTCACGCCACAGCGCCAGCACGTCGAAGCATTTGCCCACCACGCCGTGCGCGCCCCACAGCACCCGCAACGGCTGCGCCAACCGGCGACCCGCTGCGATGTCCTCGCGATCGTGCACCAGGTCGATGCCGGCGGACGCTCGGTAGTCCTCGCAGATCGCCTCGGCCGTGCCGGGCAGTGCCGCGCAACGTTCGTATTCGGCCAGCGCTTCGGGCGCGAACGGCGCCAGGCCCGCATGCCGGCCGCCCATGACGCTGCGCACATAGCGCGAGGGGTCCGAGGCCAGCAGCGCCTCCGGCAGCGGCGGGGGTTGAATGAGGAAGAACCAGTGCCAATAGGCGCGCGCAAACGCTTCCGACGTGTTCTTGTACATCGCCAGCGTGGGTGCGATGTCGAGCAGCAGCATGCGTGTCACCGACTGCGGATGGTCGGCGGCGAGGCGATGCGCAACCCGCGCCCCCCGGTCGTGGGCCAGCACCTGGAAGCGCTCGAAGCCGTGATGCCGCATCACCGCGATCGCGTCGTGCGCCATCTCGCGCTTGCTGTAGACCCGGTGCTCCGCATCGGAAGCAGGCCGACCCGAATCGCCGTAGCCACGCAGGTCCATCAGCACCACGGTAAAGCGCTCTGCCAAGGCCGGGGCCACGCGGTGCCAGATGGCGTGGGTCTGCGGATGGCCGTGCAGCAGCAGCAGCGCGGGGCCTCGGCCGCCGATACGGCCATGCAGCGCCACGCCGTCGCGCTCGATGTCGAAGGGGGTGAATTCATTCAGCACGCAGCGATTGTGCGTTGCCGCCCCGCAGGCTTCAAGCAACAATCATCGAATTGATTATTTCCCCCAAGGCCGGAATGGAACGCGCCGATCTCGAACTAGTCACCACGGTGCGCCGGCGCGGCAGCCTGTCCGCCGCCGCGGCCTCCCTCGGCGTCGCGCCCTCGGTCGTGACCAAGCGACTCGCGGCGCTCGAAGCACGCCTGGGGCAGCGGCTGTTCGAGCGCACCACGCGGCGGCTGCACCTCACACCGGAAGGCGAAGCGGTCTGTCTGCATGCGGAGAAACTGCTCGAAGGCTTCGCGGCGCTCGAAGCCGATTTGAGCGACCGCCAGACCGCTCTGCGCGGCCGCCTGCGCATCGCCGCCACGTTGGGTTTCGGCCGGCGATGGCTCGGCCCGGCGCTGGCCGATTTCCAGCAGCGCCACCCGGCCCTCCAGATCGACCTGCAACTGACCGAGCGCCTGCCGGACCTGGGCGCCGACGGCTATGACGGTGCCGTGTGGCTGTGGTCGGTGCAGGGCGCGCGCAGTTCGCAATGGACCGCGCGGCGACTCGCGCGCAACCAGCGCGTCGTCGTCGCATCACCGGACTACCTGGGCCGGCACGGCACGCCGCGCGAACCGGCCGACCTCACCAGCCATGCCTGCCTGGTCGTGCACGAGAACGCGGAGGCGCATAGCGCCGGCCATGCCCACTGGGTGCTCAAGCACGACAAGGACAGCGCGTTGGTTCGGGTCCGCATTCAGGGCCCGCTGTCGAGCAATTCCGGCGAGATGGTGCGCGACTGGTGCCTGGCCGGCCGCGGCATCATGCTGCGCAGCCTGTGGGACATCGCACCGCAGCTCGCGTCGGGCGAACTACGACGCGTGCTGCCGCAGTACGCGATGCCCGACGCCGACATTCACTGGATCGCGCCCTGGCGACCGAAGGTGCCGCGCCGTGTGCGCCTGCTGGTGGACTTCCTGGCCGAGCAGTTTCGCGGCGAGCCCTGGAAGCCCGGCTAGGGCCGGCGCTGATCGCGCACCACCAGCGCCACGCCCGCCGCGGTCACGGCCGTGCCGAGGAGCGTCAAGGCAGTGATCGATTCGGAGAACAGCAGCCAGGCCATGACCGCGGTGGTCGGTGGCACGAGGTACAGCAGGCTCGTCACCGCGGCGGCCGAGCCTCGCTGGATCAGGATGTAGAACAGCGAACTCCCGCCCAAAGACAGCACCAGCACCGACCACGCCATGGCCCCGGCCGAATGGGTGTTCCACACGATGGGCGCGGCCTCCATCGTGGCGAAGGGCGCGGTGACGGCCACTGCCGCCGCGAACTGCACCAGGCTCGCGCTGCGCACATCGCAGGGCGCCACGAAGCGCTTCTGGTACAGCGTGCCGGCGGTGATCGACAGCAGCGCGGCCACGGCCAGCGACAGGGTCTGCGGACTCACTTCGCCGCTGTCGCCGAACTTGCGCGACACCACCAGCACCAGGCCGGTGAAACCCAGCAGCAGCCCGGCCCACTGGTGGCCGGTGATGCGCCCGCCCCGCAGCGACAGCCACACGCCGGTGAGCACCGGTTGCAGACCGACCATCAGCGCCACCAGCCCCGAGCCCATGCCCGCACGCACGGCGCCCCACACACCGGCCAGGTAGCCGGCCTGCACCAGGATGCCGGTGACTGCCAGGTGACCCCACTGCGCGCGGGTGGTCGGCCAGGCGACGCGCGCGATCAGCGCCCAGGCCGCGAAGGCGATGAAGGACAGCGCATAGCGCACCGCCAGGAACTTGAGCGGGGGCGCGTACGGCATGCCGTAGCGCGCCACGATGAAGCCGGTGCTCCAGATGAGCACGAAGACGGCGGGCATGACGCGAAGCCAGCCCGCGTGGCGGGCCGGCGCGTTCATTTCGCGCGCGCCCGGATCTCCGGGATGGCTTTCTGCAGGTAATAGACCATCGACCAGACGGTGAGCACCGCCGACAGCCAGATCAGCCACTGGCCCCAGGCGCCGGTGTCGATGGCATCGAACAGCCGACCGTCGAACAGCAGGAAGGGAATGGCCACCATCTGCACCACGGTCTTGACCTTGCCGATCATGTGCACCGCCACGCTTTTGCCGGCACCGATCTGCGCCATCCACTCGCGCAGGGCCGAAATGGCGATCTCGCGGCCGATGATGATGAGCGCCACGAACACGTCGGCGCGGTTCAGGTGCACCAGCACCAGCAACGAAGCGCAGACCAGGAACTTGTCGGCCACCGGGTCGAGGAAGGCGCCGAAGGCGGAGGTCTGATTGAGCTTGCGTGCCAGGAAGCCGTCGAGCCAGTCGGTGGCCGCGAACACGATGAACATCACCGTCGCGATGAGGTTGCGCATCGGCTCGGCGATCGGCAGGTAGAACACACCCACGATCAGCGGGATCGCGACGATGCGCGTCCAGGTCATGATGGTGGGGAGCGTCCAGAACATGCGAGTGATTGTGGCATGGCCCCATGAAGGAACCGGCCTACGGCGCAGCCCCTCAGTGCAGCGCGCGGTAGATCTCTTCGGCCAGGTCGGCAGCGATGCCCTCGACCGAGGCGATGTCCTCAACGCTCGCCGCCGCCACGCCGCGGATGCCGCCGAAACGCTGCAGCAATCGCGCCCGCCGCTTCGGTCCGATCCCGGGAATGTCCTCGAGCTGGCTGCCGCCGACCCGCACCTTCGCGCGCTTGGCCCGCATGCCGGTGATGGCGAAGCGGTGGGCCTCGTCGCGAATCTGCGCGACCAGCATCAGTGCGGCCGAATCGCGGCCGAGGTACACCTTCTCGCGGCCATCGGCGAACACCAGTTCTTCCAGGCCGACCTTGCGGCCCTCGCCCTTTTCGACGCCGACGATCAGCGACAGCGGCAGGCCCAGTTCGCCGAACACCTCGCGCGCCATCGACACCTGGCCCTTGCCGCCGTCGACCAGCACCAGGTCGGGCATGCGCGCGGCCTTGGTGGCGGGCGGCGCATCGCTGCCGGCCCCTTCCGCATCGCCGGGCGGCGGTGCATCGGTCTCTGCGGCGATCGCCTCGGCCAGCTTGCCATAGCGGCGGTGCAGCACCTGGCGCATCGCCGCGTAGTCGTCGCCCGGCGTGATGCCGTCGATGTTGTAGCGGCGGTATTCGCGGTTCTGCATGGCATGGTGCTCGAACACCACGCACGACGCCTGCGTCGCCTCGCCGGCGGTGTGCGAGATGTCGAAGCACTCGACGCGGAAGTTGTCGAGCTCGTCGGGCGCCAGCTCGAGCGCGTCGACCAGCGCGCGCGTGCGCGCCTGCTGCGAGCCCTCTTCGGCCAGCAGCCGCGCCAGTTGCAGCTGCGCGTTCTTCTGCGCCATCTCCAACCAGTGGCGGCGCTGTTCGCGCGGCTGGAAGACCGCGGTGATGCGTGTGCCCGATTGCTGCGACACGGCCTCGATCAGTTCGCGGCCGACCTGCTCGCTCAGCACCAGCGTGGCGGGCACGGCCACGTCGATGTAGTGCTGCGCGATAAAGGCCTCGAGCACCTGCGACTCGACCGACAGCTGATCGGTGCCCTCTTCCGATTCGCGCTCGCTGTCGTGCATCTGCGCGGCATCGTCGACATGCACCGGAAAGTAGGCCCTGTCGCCCAGGTGCCGGCCGCCACGCACCATCGCCAGGTTGACGCAGGCCCGCCCGCCCTGCACCTGCACCGCCAGGATGTCGACGTCCTTGTCGGAAGCGATCTCGATCGACTGCTGGTGCAGCACGCGCGACAGCGCCGACATCTGGTTGCGCAGCTCGGCCGCCTGCTCGAATTCGAGCTTCTCGGCATGCATCGTCATGCGGGCCTCCAGTTGGCTCAGCACCACCTGCGTGTCGCCCATGAGGAAGGCCTCGGCGTTCGCCACGTCCTGCGCATAGGCCTCGGGCGTGATGTAGCCGACGCACGGCCCGGTGCAGCGCTTGATCTGGTAGAGCAGACAGGGCCGGGTGCGGTTGGCGTACACCGTGTCCTCGCAGGTGCGCAGCTTGAACACCTTCTGCAGCAGCTGGATCGACTCCTTGACCGCCCAGGCGCTCGGGTACGGGCCGAAGTAGCGGTGCTTGCGGTCGGTCGCGCCGCGGTAGTAGGCCAGCCGCGGGAAGGTGTGCGCGGCGATCTTCAGGTACGGATAGCTCTTGTCGTCGCGAAACAGGATGTTGTAGCGCGGCTTGAGGCTCTTGATGAGGTTGTTCTCGAGCAGCAGCGCTTCGGCCTCGGAGCGCACCACCGTGGTCTCCATGCGCACGATCTTGCTGATCATGTGGCCGATGCGGGTGCCGCCGTGGCTCTTCTGAAAGTAGTTGGCGACCCGCTTCTTCAGGTTGCGTGCCTTGCCCACATAGAGCACGGCGCCCGCCGCGTCGAAATAGCGGTAGACGCCGGGCAGGTTGGGCAGGGCTGCGACTTCGCTGAGCAGTTGATCGGAATGCACGTCGGACATGGCGCCCATTGTCTCGCGGGCCGCGTCGCCCCCGCTGGCACCGGACAACGCCCAGCTGGCACGGCATGTGCTCCACTCGACGGGCCTGCAGTCCTGCACGGTTTTTCAACGATAACAACTCGATAACGCTTATGAAAAGAAACCTGCCCTGGAGGGCCCTGAGTCCGACCGTCCTGGCCCTCACGCTGCTCGCCTGTGGCGGCGGCTCTGACAACGGAAGCGCCCCGGCCACCCCCACCCCCACCCCCACGCCACCGCCGGTTGCGGTCGACAACAGCTGCCTCACCAGCACCACCGCCACGCCGGTGGTGGTCGGTTCCGGCGACGCCGGTGACCCGGCCGCACCGGAGCCGGCGTCCGGCTACGTCGTCGGCCACAAGGTCGTCACGGCCAAGACCTTCATGGTGGTCGCGAACCATCCGCTCGCCACCAAGGCCGGCTGCGACGTGCTCAAGGCCGGCGGCAGCGCCGCCGATGCCGCCATCGCGGTGCAGGCCGTGCTCGGTCTGGTCGAGCCGCAGTCGAGCAGCCTCGCGGGTGGCGCCTTCATGCTCTACTACGACGCCAAGACCAAAAAGGTGCAGGCCTACGACGGCCGCGAGACCGCACCGGCCGCCGCCACCGCCAACTACCTGCGCTACGTCGACGACACGACCGACCAGACGCTGCCCAAGCCCAACGCGCGTGCCAGCGGCCGCTCGATCGGCACCCCCGGCGTGATGCGCATGCTCGAGATGGCGCACGGCGACCACGGCAAGCTGCCCTGGAAAGACCTGTTCGGCGAAGGCACCCGGCTGGCCAGCGACGGCTTCAAGGTCGGCGGTCGCATGGCGGCAGCGATCGCCTCGTCGGCGTCCAACCTCAAGCGCGACGCCGAGGCGGCCGCCTATTTCCTCGACGCGTCGGGCAACCCGAAGCCGCTGGGCACGACGCTCACCAACCCGGCCTACGCCGACGTGCTGAAGGCGATGGCCAGCCAGGGCGCCGATGCGATGTACACCGGCAAGATCGCCGAGGACATCGTCGCCAAGATCCAGATCACGACCGGCGCCGACGGCTCGGTCATCACGCCCGGCAAGACCACGCTGGCCGACCTGAAGAACTACAAGCCGATGCGCCGCGAGCCGGTCTGCACCACCTACCGGGCCTACTACGTGTGCAGCATGTCGCCGCCGTCCTCGGGTGGCATCGGCGTGCTGTCGACCCTGGGCATCCTGGAGAACTTCAACATGGGCCTGCATGCACCGTCGCAGGTCGACCTCGAAGGCGGCAAGCCGTCGGTGATGGGGGTGCACCTGGTGGCCGAGGCCGAGCGCCTGGCCTATGCCGACCGCGACAAGTACGTGGCCGACACCGACTTCGTGCCGCTGCCCGGCGGCAGTGCCGACACGCTGCTCAACAAGACCTACATGCGTTCGCGCGCCAACCTGATCGACTTCAGCAAGAGCATGGGCACCGCGGTGGCCGGCGACTTCGGCGTGCCACCGGTCGGCATCGACAAGACGGTCGAACAGGGCACGACGCATTACTCGATCGTCGACAAGGAAGGCAACGTGGCCTCGATGACCACCACGGTCGAATCGACGCTGGGCTCCTACCACATGAGCCACGGCATCATGCTGAACAACCAGTTGACCGACTTCAGCGCCAACCCGATCGATCCGGTCACGAGTGCACCGGTCGCCAACCGCGTCGCGCCGGGCAAGCGGCCACGCAGCACGATGGCACCGACGCTGGTGTTCAACGGCAACCAGCCGGGCGACTTCCTGATGGCCACCGGCTCGCCGGGCGGCGGCACCATCATCCAGTACGTGGTGAAGACCGTCGTGGGCGCCCTGGACTGGGGCCTCGATGCACAGCAGGCGACCTCGTTGGTCGACTTCGGTGCGACCAACAGCCCGACCACCAACGTGGGCGGCGAGCATCCGAACGTGGACATCACGAACGGCGGCAACAACGACCCGCTCATCCTCGGCCTGCGTGCGCTCGGCCACACGGTGGCGACCGGTTCCCAGTCGAGCGGCATCAGCACCATCATCCGCAAGCCGGCGAGCGGAGGCCTGGTGCTCACCGGCGGCGCCGACCCGCGCCGCGAAGGCATCGTGCTCGGCGATACTTTCACGCCCTGACGCCAGCGCGCCGGCTCGGTGCCGTCAAGCCCCGGTGGCCGTGAGGCCGTCGGGGCTTTTTCATGGCGAGGCAAACATGCGCTGGGACATCTTCTGCAAGGTCATCGACAACTTCGGCGACATCGCCGTCTGCTGGCGGCTGGCGCGTGAGCTGGGCCGGCGCGGCATGCCGGTGCGGCTGTGGGTCGACGACCCGTCGGCCCTCGCCTGGCTCGCGCCCGGGGGCGCCGACAACGTGAGCGTGGTGCCCTGGTCCGACCCGACCATCGTTGCCGAGGCCGCCACGCGCGATCCGCTGCCGGACGTGCTGATCGAGGCCTTCGGCTGCGACCCGGCCGCCGCGCTGCTGGCGCGTTTTGCCGAGGTCGCGCGCCACGCGCGCCGGCCGTGGATCAACCTGGAATACCTGTCGGCCGAGCCGTATGTGGCGCGTCTGCACGGCCTGCCCTCGCCGGTCTTCCAGGGGCCCGGCGAAGGGCTGACCAAGCATTTCTTCTATCCCGGCTTCAGCCCGGCCACCGGCGGCCTGCTGCGCGAGCCGAACCTGTCCGTGCACCAGGCGGCCTTCGACCGGAAGGCGTGGCTGGCGCGGCACGGCATCGACTTCCAGGGTGAACGGCTGGTCTCGCTCTTCTGTTATGAACCGCGCGCCCTGCCGCGCCTGCTGCAGCAACTGGGCGCGTCGCCGACACCGGTGCGCTTGCTGGTGACCGCCGGGCGTGCGACGTCAGCGGTGCAGGCGGCGCTTGCATCCCTGCCGGGCACCGCGCCGTTGCCCGCGCTCGACTTCCTGCCATTGCTCCCGCAACAGCAGTACGACGAGTTGCTCTGGAGCTGCGACTTCAATTTCGTGCGCGGCGAAGATTCGATCGTCCGTGCGCTCTGGGCCGGTCGGCCCTTTGCCTGGCAGATCTATCCGCAGGACGACGATGCGCACCACGTCAAGCTGCACGCCTTCCTCGACGTGATCGAAGCGCCGACGAGTTGGCGCGCCTTCCATCTGGCCTGGAACGATGCGTCCGATGGGCCGCTCGCGTGGCCGGACGACGGCACGCGCGCGGCATGGCAAGAGGCGGCGACACAGGCACGAGCCCGGCTGCAGGCCCAGGACGACCTTGCCAGCCAGCTGGTGCGCTTCGCGGTAAGGCACGGCCCCCGGGAAGCGCGGCCCTAAGCCAAGGTGAGCGTCGCCGTGCCGATGCCATCGAAAGATGCTCGCACGGTGGCCGGCCCATCGAGCCAGACCATGCCGCACCACGAACCGGTGGTGAGCACGCTGCCCGCCGCCAGGCGGTCATGGCGCGCCACCGCGTGCTGCAGCCACTGCTGCGCCATCCACATCGGGTCCCCGCACGGGTGCGCGCCCCGGTAGCGGCCGACTTCCTTGCCATCGACCTGCAGGCTGGCGGCCTGCGCCGCCCAGTCGACGGACCGGATCGGCACCCAGTCGCCCAGCACCAGGGCGCCATTCGACTGCAGGTCGACCTGGCGCAGCGGCGCGGGGGCCTGGTCGGCGCCCTGCCAGCGGAAGTCGACCAGTTCGATGGAGACGGTCATGGCGTCGAACAACGCCTCGGGCGCTTGCACGGCGCGGGCGGCGAGGTCGGGCGCGCTGACGTCACGCGCAAGACGGAACGCGACTTCGATCTCGATGCCGAGGCGGTGAAAGTTCTTCGCTTCGAGGCGTCCGGGCGAGGCCAGTACGAAGGACTCAGGGATACGCGCGAAGGTGGCGAACGAAGTGGTCGTCGGACCGCCGCCCTTCCAGGTGCTCGGCGCGGCCGGGTCCGCATCCCAGCCGAGTTCGGCGGCCACGCGGTCCTGCAGCGCGCAGATGTCGTCCGGCGACAGGGCCGTGTCGTGCCAGGGGGTTTCATCGGCGGCGATGCCGCTGCGGCGGGCGGCTACCAGGGCGGCCGCGATGCCGTTGAGAGCGTCGTTCATCACGCACCGAAGTCTGCCCGATTTGGCCTGGCCTTGCGAAAACCGCTAAAATCGCTGGCTATCCAAAATTTGCCGCCGCTTTTCAACTGCAATTTCGGGAATTCGTTCTCGAACCGGCAGAACTGCAATAGCGCCACGGCCTGCCGCGCGCAGCGGCCAACCAGCCAGACAACGTTATGAAAATCGCTCAAGAAATCCGCGCCGGCAACGTGATCATGCACGGCAAGGACCCGATGGTCGTCCTCAAGACCGAATACAGCCGCGGTGGCCGCAATTCCGCCACCGTGCGCATGAAGATGAAGAGCCTGGTGGCCAACTTCAACACCGAAGTGGTCTTCAAGGCCGACGACAAGATCGACCAGATCGTGCTCGAGAAGAAGGACTGCACCTATTCCTACTTCGCCGACCCGCTGTATGTCTGCATGGACAGCGAGTACAACCAGTACGAAGTCGAAGCCGAGAACATGGGCGACGCGCTGAACTACCTCGAAGACGGCATGGCCGTCGAAGTGGTGTTCTACGAAGGCAAGGCCATCTCGGTCGAACTGCCGACCAGCGTCGAGCGCGAAATCACCTGGACCGAACCCGCCGTCAAGGGCGACACGTCCGGCAAGGTGCTCAAGCCGGCCAAGATCGCTACCGGTTTCGAAGTGCCGGTGCCGCTCTTCGTCGCGCAGGGCGACAAGATCGAAATCGACACCCGCACGGGTGAATACCGCAAGCGCGTCTGAGCGACCTGCACACCACCAAGGCTCCTGACGGAGCCTTTTTTGTTGGCGCCGCACCTTTTCGGCCCGAAGATTGCTCAGGAGCACCGCATGAACAGCAAGACCCACAATCTCCACGACAAGCGCCTGGCCGATGCCTGGGCCACCCTCCAGGCGCATTCGGACAAGGGGCTGCCGCTGGATCGCGACCCATCCCGCCTGGCCTTCGCCGACCCTGAATTCCTGTCGCGCCGTGAAACCCGCGGCCTGCGCATGCAGTTGGAGCTGATGAAGCCCGACCTGCAGATGCGCGAGCACGGCATCGAGAACACGGTCGTCGTGTTCGGCAGTGCGCGCTTCCGCAGCGAGGAAGAGACCCGCGCCCTGATCGCCCAGGCCGAGGCCGCGGGCGACGCTGCCGCATCGCAGCGCTGGCAGAAGCTCGCACGCAACGCGCACTACTACGAGCAGGCACGGGCCTTCGGCAAGATGGTGGCCCAGTACAGCGACGACAAGGAGCCGGCGGACAAGCTCTTCATCTGCACCGGCGGCGGCCCGGGCATCATGCAGGCGGCCAACCGCGGCTCCTACGAAGGTGGCGGCCTCAACATCGGCCTGGCCATCGCGCTGCCGATGGAAGAAGAGCCCAACCCCTACGTCACGCCGGCGCTGAGCTTCAAGTTCCACTACTTCGCCATCCGCAAGATGCATTTCATGATGCGTGCGAAGGCGCTGGTGGCCTTCCCCGGCGGCTTCGGCACGCTCGACGAGCTGTTCGAGGTGGTCACCCTGGTGCAGACGCGCAAGGCCAAGCAGGTGCCGATCGTGCTGTACGGCTCCGACTACTGGAAGCGGCTGATCGACTTCGCCTTCCTGGCCGACGAAGGCGTGATCTCGCCCGAGGACGTGAAGCTCTTCGAGTACGTCGACACGCCCGGCGACGCCTGGGACGCGATCAAGCGCTTCTACGCGCTTTGAGTTTCCAGACGGTGGGGCTGCCCATGGCCACCACACCGCCGACGATCCAGAACACACCGGCGATGCCGATGACCGCGCCGGCGGCGCCGAACAGCATCGGCATGGCAACGCTCGACGCGTTGATGGTCATCAGCCGCAAGCCGAGCGCCTCGCCATGGCGCGCGTGCGGCGTGATCTGGTGCAGCATGCTCATGATCATCGGCTGCACCGCGCCCAGCGAAAAGCCCAGCACCACCGAGCACAGCGCCATCGTCCAGGCCGAGTGCAGCAGCGGATAGACGCAGAACAGCGAAGCGGTCACCAGCGTCGACGTGAGAATCACGCCGCGCTCCGAGGTCCGGTTGACGAACAGCGGCAGCGCCAGGCGCACCGCTGCGGCCGCGATGGCGAAGGCGCCGAGGATCGTGCCGATGACCGACGCCCCCAGGCCCCGCTCGTGGCCGAGGATAGGCAGCACAAACGCATGCACGTCCCAGCTCGACGACTGCAACCAGTTCACGAACAGCAGACGGCGGAACAGCGGTTCGCGCAGCAGATCCCAGGCCCGGGTGGTTGCGGCGCCGACCGGCGGAGGCACCGGCGCGGGTTCGCGAGCCGTCCGGACCAGCAGCCAGCAGGCGACCGGCATCAGCGCCATGACCGCGAAGGTCACGCGGTACGACAGCAGGTCGGCGGGAACATGCCCGGCATGGTCGATGAGCAACCCGGCCACGAACGGGCCGACGAAGTTCGCCGCCGCTGGCGCGATCGCCAGCCAGCTGAACACGCGCTTGAGGTCGTTGGGACTTTGCGCGGCACGCCCGACATGGCGTTGCAGTGCGATCACGGTCGCGCCGGTGGCCCCGCCGGTCAGCAGCGCAGCCAGGCACATGACGGGGAAATACGGCAGCACCAGCGCGATGCCGGCGCCGAGCGAGGCCGCGACCACCGACAGCGCCAGCGGCCGACGCAGTCCGTGCCGATCGGCGAAGCGGCCCGCGGGCAGCGCCAGGAAGACTTGCGTGAGCGCGAAGAGCGAGATCAGCAGGCCGACCGCCGCGGCGCTGTAGCCCTGCTGCAGCGCCAGCAACGGCGTGGCCAGCCGCATGCCGGCCATGGTCGCGTGCAGGAAGACCTGCGCGGCGATCAGTCGGAGGAGTTCTGCGCCCTTCACGGCGCGCCGTCGTCCTCGGTGTCGACTGCAGGCAGCAGGGCCTGCGCCTGCGCTTCGGGCAGCGCCTCAACGCCCTTGAGCGCGCGCCGCATCTGGCGCTGTCGCGTGTCGGCCTTGTCGATCGTGTCGGAGGCCTTGGCGACCTGCTCCTTGATACGCTCGACCCATTCGCCGAAGCGGTTGAACTCGGTCTTCACCGCGCCCAGCACCTTCCACACCTCCGACGCCTGCTGCTCCAGCGCCAGCGTACGAAAGCCCATGTGCAGGCTGTTGAGCATGGCCAGCAGCGTGGTCGGGCCGGCCAGCGTCACGCGGTGCTGGCGCTGCACCGCGTCCATCAGGCCAGGGCGGCGCAGCACTTCGGCGTAAAGGCTTTCGACCGGCAGGAACAGGATCGCGAAATCGGTGGTGTGCGGCGCGGCCAGGTAGTTGTCGGCGATCGACTTGGCCTCGCTGCGGATGCGCGCCTCGAGCGCCTTGCCGGCAATCTCCACCGCCAACGCATCGGCGCGCTCGTGGGCGTCGATGAGTCGCTCGTAGTCGTCGCGCGGAAACTTCGCGTCGATCGGCAGCCAGACCGGCGCGCCGTCAGCGCTGCGGCCGGGGAAGCGCACCGCGAAGTCGACCCGCTGGCCGCTGCGCGGCTTGGTCTCGACCTGCTTGGCGTACTGTTCGGTGGTCAGCACCTGCTCGAGCAGTGCCTCGAGCTGCACCTCGCCGAAGACGCCGCGCGTCTTCACGTTGGTCAGCACCCGCTGCAGGCTGCCGACACCGACGGCCAGCGTCTGCATCTCACCCAGGCCCTTGTGTACCTGGTCGAGCCGGTCGGCCACCTGCTTGAAGCTTTCACCGAGCCGCGCCTCGAGCGTGCTCTGCAGCTTTTCGTCGACCGTCTTGCGCATCTCGTCGAGCTTGGCAGTGTTGGTCTGCTGCAGCTGCGCCAGCTGCGTTTCCATCGTCGTGCGCACCTCGGCCAGCCGGCGGGCGTTGGATTCGCTCAGGCCCTGCAATTGCGTGTTGAGCGTGTCGGCCAGCGTCTTCTGCATCAGCGTGAGTTGCTGCGCGAAGGCGTCGATCTGCGCGTTCTGGGTGCGGGTGGCCTCGGCCCCCTGCTGCACCAGCGCGGCCTGGAAGCTCGCGAAGTTCTGGCCCAGCTCCTGGCGCGTGCTGCGCGCCGAATCGGCCACCTCCTGCCGCAAGGCGCGTTCGCTGCGCTCGGTGCCGTCGGCCAGGGTCGCCAACAGTTCGGCGTGGCGGTCGGGTGGGGGCCGGCGCATCAACAGCGCAACGAGAAGGATGACGGTGAGAGCCGCGAGGCCCAGCAGGATCCAGAGTCCGATTTCGGAAGACGACACGTGAGCGGGGTCCGGTTACTTCTTGGTGGAGACGATCGGCGTCAGCGGGCCCTTGCCACCGAGAAAGGAGATCAGGTTGTCGGCTGCCAGGTCGGCCATGGCGCGGCGCGTCGGGATGGTCGCGCTGGCGATGTGCGGTGTGAGCACCACATTGGGCACGGTCAGCAGCGCGGGGTTGACCGAAGGCTCGCCCTCGAACACGTCGAGGCCGGCCGCGGCGATGGTGTTGTTGCGCAGCGCCTCGGCCAGTGCCGCGTCGTCGACGATGCCGCCGCGCGCCAGGTTCACCAGCGTGGCGGTGGGCTTCATCTGCTTCAACTCGGCCGCGCCGATGGCGTGGTGCGCCGCCGGCGAGTACGGCAGCACCAGCACCAGGTGGTCGGCGCGCTTGAGCAGTTCTTCCTTGCTGACGTAGCTGGCCTTCAGCTCCGACTCGATCGATGCGTCCAGCCGCGAACGGTTGTGATAGATCACCTCCATCCCGAAGCCCAGCGCGCCGCGTCGTGCAATGCCCTGGCCGATGCGGCCCATGCCGAGGATGCCCAGTGTGCTGCCGTGCACGTCGGCACCGGCGAACATGTCGTAGCGCCACTTCTTCCAGTCGCCGCGGCGCAGGAAATGCTCGCTCTCGGTGATGCGCCGCGCGGTCGCCATCAGCAGCGCGAAGCCGAAATCGGCGGTGGTCTCGGTCAGCACGTCGGGCGCGTTGGTGGCCATCACGCCGTGGCGCGCCATCGCGTCAACGTCGAAGTTGTTGTAGCCCACGGCCATGTTGGCGCAGATCTTCAGGTCCGGGCAGGCGGCGAGCACCGCCTCGTCGATCTTCACGCTGCCGGTGGTGAAGGCACCCTGCTTACCCTGCAGGCGGCGGATCAATTCGTCGCTCGACCAGTCGGCATCGTCCACATTGGCTTCCACCTCGAAATGCTGCTTCAGTTTTTCGATGGTCTCAGGGAAGACGGCACGGGTGACAAGAACGTGAGGTTTTGACATGGGCAACTCCTGTGATCAGCGGAAGAAAAGGAAGGTGACGGCGACGAACAGCGGGATCAGGCAGGCGCCCGACCAGGCCATGTAGCCGAAGAAGCTGGGCATGCGCACGCCGCGGTCTTCGGCGATGGCCTTGACCATGAGGTTGGGCGCGTTGCCGATGTAGGTGTTGGCGCCCATGAACACGGCGCCCGCCGAGATGGCGGCCAGCGTGTTCGCATAGGTGGTCATGAGCGCGGCCGGGTCGCCGCCCGCGGTGTTGAAGAACACCAGGTAGGTCGGCGCGTTGTCCAGGAAGGAACTCAATGCGCCGGTGGCCCAGAAGTACATCGCGGGGTCGGGCTGGCCGTCGGGCCGGGTGACCGCCGCCACCACCGCACCGAAGGGCCCGTGGGTACCGGCCTTGAGCATCGCGATGACCGGCACGATGGTCAGGAAAATGCCGGCGAAGAGCTTCGCCACCTCGGCCATCGGGCCCCAGCCGAACTGGTTGTCGGCATGCACGGCACCGGGCGTGATCTTCAGCGACAGCAGCGTGATGGCGATCAGGCCGACATCGCGCACCAGCCCCGGCAGGCCAACCGGCGTGCCGTAGATGTCGAAGACGACGTCGGACTTCCAGGTGCCGCTCATGAGCACCAGCGCGATCACGGCGCCCAGCAGCCAGAAGTTCCTGACGCCGTCGAAGCCCAGGCGCGGCGTGTCCGGCGTGGGGTCGACCGGCAGCACGCCTTCCTTGCGGTAGTAGTGGCGATCGATGACCCAGAACATCGCGAGCAGCGCGCCGGTCACGAAGAGCGTGCCGGGCAGGATGTGGCGCGCGGTCCAGAAGAACTCCACGCCCTTCAGGAAGCCCAGGAACAGCGGCGGGTCGCCCAGCGGCGTGAGCGAGCCGCCGACATTCGACACGATGAAGATGAAGAACACGACCACGTGCGCCTTGTGCATCCGGTTGTCGTTGGCGCGGATCAGCGGACGGATCAGCAACATCGACGCGCCGGTCGTGCCCATCAGGCTGGCAAGCACTGCACCGATCGCGAGGATCGCCACGTTGAGCCCGGGCGCGCCATGCAGGTTGCCGCGGATGTGGATGCCGCCGGCCACGGTGAACAGCGCCGTGAGCAGGATGATGAAAGGGATGTACTCCGCCAGCGCCGCATGCACGAGCTGGGTGCCGGCCAGCGCCGGCCCGAAGACGGCGGCGAAGGGCAGCAGGAACGCGAGCGCCCAGGCGGCCACCACCTTGCCGAAGTGGTGGTGCCAGAACGACGGCGCGAGCAGCGGCATCAGCGCGATCGAGAGCAGCAGCCCGGCGAAGGGCACGCCCCACAGCGGCGACAGGCGGGCGCCGTCGAACTCGGCGGCATGCGCCAGGGCCGGAGACAGCAAGGGCAGCGCCGGCAGCGCCAAACGGCGCAAGACCTTCTTCATCGGTCAATTCGCTTTCAGGGAAGAGGTCACGCGATCTCGAAGACCTGCCGCAGGTAGGCGAGGTATTTCTCGTCGTCGCACATGTTCTTCGACGGCGTGTCGGACAGCTTGGCCACCGGCTGGTCGTTGCAGCGGATCATCTTGATGACGATCTGAAGCGGCTCGTAGCCGAGGTCGTTGGTGAGGTTGGTGCCGATGCCGAAGGCCAATTGGCAGCGGCCGCGGAACTGCTGGTAGAGCTCGATGGTGCGCGGCACGGTGAGGCCGTCGCTGAAAATCAGCGTCTTGGTCAAGGGGTCGACCCGCTTGGCGATGTAGTGCGCCAGCATGCGCTCGCCCCACTGGAACGGGTCGCCGCTGTCGTGGCGGGCGCCGTCGAAGAGCTTGCAGAAGTACAGGTCGAAGTCGCGCAGGAAGGCGCTCATGCCGTAGACGTCGGACAGCGCGATGCCCAAGTCGCCGCGGTACTCGCGCGCCCACGACTCGAAGCCGAAGACCTGGCTGTCGCGCAGCCGCGGGCCGAGCGCCTGGCAGGCCTGCAGGTATTCGTGGGCCATGGTGCCCAGCGGGATCAGGCCGAGCTTCATGGCGTAGAGCACGTTGCTGGTGCCGGCGAACTGCGGCAGCTTGGCGCCCAGCTGCACCGGCGCGGTGACGGCGCCGAGGCGGCCGCTCAGGGTGCGCAGCACCTCCTCGTGCCACTCCTTGGAGAAGCGGCGGCGGGTGCCGTAGTCGGCGATCTTCAGGTCAGAGAGGCCCTCGGCCTGCAGCTGGCCGATCTTGGTTTCGAGACGGCGGCGGCCTTCGGCCAGGTTCGGCTGCTTCTGCGTGTTGCGGAAATAGACCTCGTTGACGATGGCCAGCACCGGGATCTCGAACAGGATGGTGTGCAGCCACGGTCCCTTGATGCTGATGTCCAGTTCGCCGGTAGGCAAGGGCGTGATGTCGATGTACTTCTCGTTCAGCCGGAACAGGCCGAGGAAGTCGACGAAGTCGCTCTTGATGAAGCGCATCGAGCGCAGGTAGGCGAGTTCGGGCTCCCGGAACTGCAGCGAGCAGAGGCCGCGCACCTCTTCGCGGATCTCGCTGGCGAAGCGCGCCAGGTCGACGCCGGGATTGCGGCACTTGAAGCGGTATTCGACCCGGGCGCCGGGGAAGTGGTGCAGCACCACCTGCATCATCGTGAACTTGTACAGGTCGGTGTCGAGCAGGCTGTGAATGATCATGGTGCGTTGCGCGTGTGTCTCGGGTCAGCGTGCGCTCGATTATCACGGTCCCCGTCGGCTTGTGCCTACGGGCCCCGCCCGGGGCGTCCTACCGCGCGTTCAGCGCACCCCTGCCTACAGTACCTTCACGCCAGCACAGCGCTTTTCCGCATCGAAGCGCTCCGGCCGGTGGTTCATCCATTCAAGAAGGAGATCGTCATGAACAAAGACACGGTTGAAGGCAACTGGAAACAGCTCAAAGGCAAGGTCAAGGAGCAGTGGGGCAAGTTGACGGACGACGACTTCGACGTCATCGCCGGAAAGCGCGACCAACTGCTGGGCCGCATCCAGGAACGCCACGGCATCAGCCGCGACGAAGCCGAGACCCAGGTCAAGGCCTGGGAGAGTGCCGAAGGCCGCACGCCCTCCGCGCTCTGGTACGAAAAGTCCTGACCGCCCCGCATTCCCCTTTTTCAAAACCACACCAACAGACTCAACGGAGAACTCTCATGAAAAAACATCTGCTCATGCTCGCCATCGCGTCCACCTGCTTCATCGGCGCCCAGGCCGGCGCGCTGACGAAGGACGAATACAAGGTCGCGAAAGAAAAGATCGAGGCCGACCACAAGGTCGCCAAGGCCCAGTGCGCCACCCTGAAGGACAACGCCAAGGACGTCTGCGTGAAGGAGGCCGATGGCAAGCAGAAGGTGGCCAAGGCCGAACTGGAACAGCAGTACAAGCCCAGCGACAGCCATGCGCGCAAGGTCGCCGAAGAAAAGGTGGCCATGACCTATGAAGTCGCCAAGGAAAAGTGCGATGACCAGACCGGCGACGCCAAGAACGCCTGCGTGAAGCAAGCCAAGGCCGACGAGTCCAAGGGCAAGGCCGACATCAAGGCCATGAAGAAGATGTAAATCGCCCTCCGGCGGTTCACCGACGACGGCGCCTTCGGGCGCCGTTTGCCTTTCCTGGCCTGCGTTCAGGCCTGCAATTCGCTCACCAGCGCGCGCAGCGCGTCCGGCAGCGGCACCGGCCGCCGCGTCTGGCGATCCACATAGACATGGATGAAGTGGCCCTGGGCGGCCGCGGCCTCGGCGCCTTCGGCAAAGAGCGCGATCTCGTAGCGCACGCTGGAACTGCCTGCCTGCGCAACCCGGATCCCCGCCTCGACCGTCTGCGGGAAGGCGAGCGGCGCGAAGTAGTTGCACTGGGTCTCGACCACGAAGCCGACGGTGCCGCCCTGATGGAGGTCGAGGGCGCCCCGCTCGATCAGCAGGGCATTCACCGCGGTGTCGAACCAGGCGTAGTAGACGACGTTGTTGACGTGGCCGTACAGGTCGTTGTCGGCCCAGCGCGTCGGGATGCTGCGGAAGGCGCGGTAATCGGAGCGGCGATGGGGGCGGGGGCGCGTCGTCGTCATGGCGCGGCATTCTGCCAGCGCGGCTGCGCCGGGCGGGAGCACCTTGCGGCAGGACAAGCTCACCCCCTTTTAGACCCCGGGTTCTAAACTGGCCGTGCGCACGCCAAAAGGCTTGATCGGCTGGCTCAGCTCCCTATACTCAAGCCCATGCTGCACCGCAACATAGACGAGACAGGCGCAGCGCAAACGTGATCCATCTTTCAACCCTCCGGAGTTACCACCATGGCACTGACCGCTGACCAAATCCTCGCCGCCCAAAAGGCCAACCTCGAAACCCTGTTCGGCCTGACCACCAAGGCCTTCGAAGGCGTCGAGAAGCTCGTCGAATTGAACGTGACCGCTTCCAAGGCCGCCCTGAGCGAAGCCGCCAGCACCACGCAAGCGATGCTGAGCGTCAAGGACGCCCAGGAACTGCTCGCGCTGCAAGCCAGCCTGTTCCAGCCGCTGGCTGAAAAGACCTCGGCCTACAGCCGCCACCTCTACGACATCGCCCAAGGCACCGGCGCAGAGTTCAGCAAGGCATTCGAAGGGAAAGCCGCCGAAGCCCAACAAGCCTTCGTCGGCCTGGTCGACAGTGCTGCCAAGAACGCACCCGCCGGCTCCGAAACCGCCATCGCCGTGATGAAGAGCGCCGTTGCCGCCGCCAACAACGCTTTCGAATCGGTCCAGAAGGCCGTCAAGCAAGCCAGCGACGTCGCCGAAGCCAACTTCAACGCGGTGCAGACCACCGCAGTGAACGCAGCCAAGAGCACCGCCCAGACCGCTTCGCGCAAGCGCTGAACCCGCGCTGTCTCAAGGGATCCCTCGGGATCCGATGCAAGCCCCACCCTGGTGGGGCTTTTTTTCGTCCGGCTCTTCGATAATCGTGCGTTCAACCCACTAGGAGACACACGCATGCAGATCGAAGGCAAGGTTTTTATCGTCACCGGCGCCGCCTCGGGGCTCGGCGAGGGCACGGCACGGATGCTGGCCGCCCACGGGGCCAAGGTGGTGATTGCGGACATGCAGGCCGACAAGGGCGAAGCGGTCGCGCGCGAGATCGGCGGCGTGTTCGTGAAGTGCGACGTCACGCAGGAGGCCGACGGTCAGGCTGCGGTCGCCGCCGCCTTGCAGCTCGGCAAGCTGGTCGGCCTGGTCAACTGCGCCGGCATCGCCACCGGCGAGAAGACGGTCGGCAAGAACGGCCCGCACGGCCTGGCGGTGTTCGCCAAGACGGTCACGATCAACCTGATCGGCAGCTTCAACATGATCCGCCTGGCCGCCGATGCCATGGCGAAGAACGAGCCGGAGCCCACCGGCGAGCGCGGCGTGCTGATCTCCACCGCGTCGGTAGCCGCCTACGACGGCCAGATCGGCCAGGCGGCGTACAGCGCCTCCAAGGGAGGCATCGTCGGCATGACGCTGCCGATCGCCCGCGACCTGGCGCGCAACGGCATCCGCAACATGACGATCGCCCCCGGCATCTTCGGCACGCCCATGCTCTTCGGCATGCCCCAGGAGGTGCAAGACGCACTGGCCGCCAGCGTGCCCTTCCCCTCGCGCCTGGGCACGCCGACCGACTACGCCAAGCTGGCCAAGCACATCATCGAGAACGACATGCTGAACGGCGAGGTGATCCGCCTGGACGGCGCGATCCGCCTGGCGCCGCGCTGAGCCGCACCTGGCCCTGCCCGTTTCTCCCCGCCCGCCGCTAGATCCCGCTCTTCTCTCCCGCCGGCGGCTCGTTGCTGCCGGTGCGTTCGAGCCGCTCGTACTGCGCGATCACCTGCGCGCCGAACAGCACCAGCGTCGCCGCGATCTCCAGGCTCAGCAGCACCACGATGGCGGTGGTGAGCGAGCCGTAGACCACGCTCACCTGGGAGAGCGTCGAGAAATACCAGACCAGCGTGTGCCGGGTCAGCTCCCAGAGCAGGGTGGCGGTGACGCCGCCCAGCAGCGCATGCCGCAGCGACAGCCGCCCGACCGGCATCACCAGGTAGAGCGAGGTCAGCATGAAGACCTCGCCGGCGATGCCCAGCAGGTACAGCAGCACGCCCGACACACCCGACAGCGACCAGCTGTATCCGAACAGCTCGACGCTCTCCTGGCCGATGAGCTGGAGCGCGCCCGAGACCAGCGTCACCAGCAGCAGGCCGACGCACAGGCTCAGGATGTAAAGGTAGGGCATCACCGCCGAGACCAGGAAATGCCGGCTGCGATCGGCCTTGCGGTGGTGAAAGATGACGGCCATCGCGCTCTCCAGCACCGTGAAGGCCAGCGAGCTGAAGAAGATCATCGTGACCAGCAGCACCGGGCCGAGCACGTCGCGGTGCGCCAGGAAATTCGAGAGTTCGGTAACCACCGCGCGCGACTGGCTGGGCAGCAGCCACTCCAGGTAGCGGCCGATGGTCGCCAGCAGTTCGGCGCGCTCGATCAGGTGCGACAGGCCGATGACGCTCAAGATGAGCAGTGGCACCATCGACAGCAGCGCGTAGTACGCGACCGCGCCGGCCAGCAGCAGGCCCTGGTTCGCCTTGAAGCTCTTGAGCGCCGACCACAGGAAGTGAAGCGGATGCCGTAGCAGCGGCGCAGCATGGAGGAAGGAGGCGCGGATCATGGTGGGTGCCAGCCAGTATGCCGCCGCGGCACGACACGGCGGTGTCGGCGGTCGGCCCGTCTCCGGCAGGCGCAAACCGGCAAGGCAACGGGCGCTTGCGTATGATTTGCCGCTCCCCGCCATGACCATCCCACCCTCCTTCATCCAGGAACTGATCGCCCGTGCGGACGTCGTGGAGATCGTCGGGCGCTACGTGCAGCTCAAGAAGGCCGGGGCGAACTTCATGGGGCTGTGCCCCTTCCATGGCGAGAAATCGCCCTCTTTCTCCGTCAGCCCGACCAAGCAGTTCTATCACTGCTTCGGCTGCGGCGTGCACGGCAACGCCATCGGCTTCCTGATGGAGCACGCCGGCATGGGCTTTGTCGAAGCGGTGCACGACCTGGCCGGCCAGTACGGCATGCAAGTGCCCGAAGACGACGCCTCGCCCGAGGAGCGCGCCCGCGCCGCCGGTCAGCGCCAGAAGCAGGCGACGCTGTCCGAGGTGCTGGAAAAAGCCGGCGAGGCCTATCGCAAGCAGCTGCGCCAGTCGCCGGGCGCCATCGACTACCTCAAGGGCCGTGGCGTCTCCGGCGAAGTCGCGCGGCTCTACGGCATCGGCTACGCCCCGGCCGGCTGGCGCTCGCTCGCCAGCGTCTTCCCCGACTACGACGATCCGCTGCTGGCCGAGAGCGGCCTGGTGATCGTCGGCGAGGCCGACGACAACGGGGACGGCAAGCGCTACGACCGCTTCCGCGACCGGGTGATGTTCCCGATCCGCAACGTCAAAGGCGAATGCATCGGCTTCGGCGGCCGCGTGCTGGGCGACGAAAAGCCGAAGTACCTGAATTCGCCCGAGACCCCGGTCTTCAGCAAGGGCCGCGAGCTCTACGGCCTGTACGAAGCGCGTGCCGCCTTCCGCGACCGTGGCTACGCGCTGGTCACCGAGGGCTACATGGACGTGGTCGCGCTGGCGCAGCTGGGCTTTCCCAATGCGGTCGCCACCCTCGGCACCGCCTGCACGCCCGAGCATGTGCAGAAGCTGTTCCGCTTCACCGATTCGGTCGTCTTCAGCTTCGACGGCGACGCGGCAGGCCGCCGCGCTGCCCGCAAGGCACTGGACGGCGCCCTGTCCTATGCCAGCGACGTTCGCAGCGTCAAGTTCCTGTTCCTGCCGGCCGAGCACGACCCGGACAGCTTCATCCGCGAGCACGGCGCCGAAGCCTTTGCCCGCTTCGTGAACGAGGCGACGCCGCTCAGCCGTTTCCTGATCGAGGCGGCGCGCGAGGGCTGCGACCTCGGCAGCGCCGAAGGGCGCGCCCACATGGCCAGCAATGCCAAGCCGCTGTGGAGCGCCCTGCCCGATGGCGCGCTCAAGCGCCAGCTGCTTGGGGAAATCGCCGAACTCGTACAGCTCGCCGCGGCCGACCTGACCTCGCTCTGGGCACCGGCCGCCGCGGCGGCACCGGCCCGCAGCGGCCCGAAGCCGCCCGCGGCCGCGGTTGAGGTGCAGCGCTACGAAGACGACGGCACACCCATCACCTACGACCGGCGGGGGCGCAAGGGCCGCGGCGACTGGGGCGACAAGCCCGGGCGCGGCAACTGGGGCGACCGCCGGGCGCCCGCGCCGACCGGCAGCATCGGCCGCACCCGCCTGCGCCCACCCGGCCGGGCCGACGTCGCGGCGCGCCTGCTGCTGTCGAACATGCACGAGTGGGAGGCGCTGTCGCACGAACTGCACGGCCTGCTGTGCGACCTGCCCGGCGAGCACGGGCAGCTCTTCATCTGGCTGGACGGCCAGTGCCACGAGCATGGGGTGCAACCCTGGGCGGCCCTGCGAGAAGGCTTGCGCGGCCAACCCTTCGAGGCCCTGGCGGAGCGGCTCATGACCGAGCCGGAGGGCGGCTCGATCGCGGACGCCGAGGGCGAACAGGCCGCGGGGGCCGCCAAGGAGCTGCGCAACGTGCTCGACTTCATGCTGGACGACCTGCTCAAGGCGCTCCAGAGCGAAGCGATCGCCGCGGTGGGAAGCGACCCCTCCGCGCTGGAACGCTACAAGGCCCTGGAGGCGCGGCGGCTGGAACTGCGCCACCGCCTGAAGCCTTCCGTGGCGGGCTGACAGGCATCCGCCCCTTGAAATCGGGCTTGACGCTATAATCTACGGCTTCGTCTCGCGACGAATGAGGCAAGAGCGACAGCAGCACCTCCGGGCCGACCCCACGCGCAATGCACTTCCCCACGGGAAACGGGTCAATACACCGCAAGGACTGCACACCAAATGTTCGCCCGACATCTTGCTTCTTGAGGAACTCGGTTCCTCGCTGGAGGACTCCAAGTCCTCGAGTTCCCCGTGTCCGTGCCCGCGCCGGTTCAGTGGCGCCAGTGATTCCGCTTGTTTCGTTTTTGTTCTACGAGGTCGTATGCCCAGTACAAAGAAGCCTGCCGTGCCTGTCGCCAAGAAATCCGCCGCGGTCAAACCGTTGAAAGCGGCAGCCTCGCCTGCACCTGCCAAAAAGAGTGCCATCGCGTCCAAGGCGACTGCCGCAACGAAAGTGAAATCCGTGCCCACGAAAACGCCCACCGCCGATACCGTCAAGACCGCCGCCCTGAAGGCCGCACCCGCCCCTGCCACCGCCAAGAAGGTCGGCCGTCCGCCCAAGGCCGCCAGCGCCGCTGCGGCACCCGCGACCGGCGCCAAGCGCGGCCGCAAGCCCAAGGCCGGCAACGAGCCCAAGGAAATCGAAGAAGACTTCTCCGACGTCGAGGCCGAATTCGCCGAGGAAGAACCCGCGGCTGCAGCCGGCACGGAAACGACCACCGTCGAGAAGGTCAAGCCGCTGCGCATGAAGATCAGCAAGGCGAAGGAACGCGCCTTGATGAAGGAATTCGGCCTGGACGAAACCGTCCTGTCCGAAGAAGACATGGCCAAGCGCCGCCAGCGCCTGAAGACGCTGATCACGCTGGGCAAGACCCGCGGCTACCTGACCCAGGGCGAAATTTCCGACCACTTGCCCGACAAGCTGGTCGATGCCGAGACCATGGAAGTCGTGGTCACGATGCTGAACGACCTGGGCGTGGCCGTCTACGAACAGACGCCCGACGCCGAGACGCTGCTGCTGAACAACACGGCCCCCACCGCGACCACCGTCGAGGAAGCCGAAGAAGAAGCCGAAGCCGCGCTTTCCACGGTGGACAGCGAATTCGGCCGCACGACCGACCCGGTCCGCATGTACATGCGCGAAATGGGCACGGTCGAGTTGCTGACGCGCGAAGGCGAAATCGAAATCGCCAAGCGCATCGAAGGCGGCCTGATGGCCATGATGGAGGCGATTTCCGCCTCGCCGAAGACCATCGCCGCGATCCTGGAAATGGCCGCGACCATCCGTGAAGGCAAGGTCGTCATCTCGACCATCGTCGACGGCTTCTCGAACCCGAACGAGGCCGACGACTACGTGGCCGAAGAAGACTTCGACGAATTCGACGAAGAAGACGACGACGACGGCAAGGGCGGCTCCAAGGCACTGACCAAGAAGCTGGAAGAGCTCAAGCGCGATGCCCTCGAGCGCTTCGACCGCATCGCCGACATGTTCGAGAAGATCCACAAGATCTACGACAAGGAAGGCTACGGCACACCGGCGTACACCAAGGCACAGCAGGCGATGTCCGATGAGCTGATGACCATCCGCTTCACGGCCAAGACCATCGAGAAGCTGTGCGATCTGGTGCGCACGCAGGTCGACGACATCCGCAAGAAAGAGCGCGAGCTGCGCCGCATCATCGTGGACAAGTGCGGCTTCCCGCAGGACGACTTCATCCGCGACTTCTCGGGCTACGACAAGAACGGCAACCGCATCGCGTCCAACCTGCTCAACCTGAAGTGGGTCGAGAAGCAGGCGGCCTCCGGCAAGCCGTGGAGCACGGTGATGGCCCGAAACATTCCGCCGGTGCAGGAGTTGCAGCAGCAACTCGCCGACATCCAGTCGAGCGTCGTGGTGCCTCTGACCGAGCTGAAGGACATCAACAAGCGCATGAACGACGGCGAACGCTCGTCGCGCGACGCCAAGAAGGAGATGATCGAGGCCAACCTGCGCCTGGTGATCTCCATCGCCAAGAAGTACACCAACCGCGGCCTGCAGTTCCTGGACCTGATCCAGGAAGGCAACATCGGCCTGATGAAGGCGGTCGACAAGTTCGAATACCGTCGCGGCTACAAGTTCTCGACGTACGCGACGTGGTGGATCCGCCAGGCGATCACGCGCTCGATCGCCGACCAGGCGCGCACCATCCGCATCCCGGTGCACATGATCGAGACGATCAACAAGATGAACCGCATTTCGCGCCAGCATCTGCAGGAGTTCGGCTTCGAGCCCGACGCCGGCATCCTGGCCGCGAAGATGGAGATCCCGGAAGACAAGATCCGCAAGATCATGAAGATCGCGAAAGAGCCGATCTCCATGGAAACGCCGATCGGCGACGACGACGATTCGCACCTGGGCGACTTCATCGAGGACAGCAGCAACACGGCGCCGATCGAGGCCGCGATGCAGGCGGGCCTGCGCGACGTCGTCAAGGACATCCTCGACTCGCTGACGCCGCGCGAAGCCAAGGTGCTGCGCATGCGCTTCGGTATCGAGATGAGCACCGACCACACGCTGGAAGAAGTCGGCAAGCAGTTCGACGTGACGCGTGAACGCATCCGCCAGATCGAAGCCAAGGCGCTGCGCAAGCTGAAGCACCCGTCGCGCTCGGACAAGCTGCGCAGCTTCATCGACACGCTTTAAGCGTTTCAGCAGCCACGCCCCTGAAAGCGGACTTGCCGGACCCAGCGTTCGGCAAGTCCGCTTTGTTTTGTTCTGTTCGAGAGACGCATGAACCCCGACGCCCAAACCCTCTGGAAAGCCCCGCGATGGGCGCTCGCCATCCTGCTCGCGGTGCTGGGCATGCTCGGCCCCTTCTCGATCGACACTTACATCCCGGCCTTCTCGGGCATCGCGAAGTCCATCGGCGCGACGCCGGTGGAGATGCAGCAGACGCTGTCGGCCTACCTGTTCGGCTTCGCCTTCATGAACCTGTTCCACGGCGCCCTGTCGGACAGCTTCGGGCGGCGCCCGGTGGTGCTGTGGGGGCTGGCCGTGTTCACCCTAGCATCGCTGGGCTGCGCACTGTCGCAGACCATCGGGCAACTGGTGCTGTTCCGCGCGCTGCAGGGCCTGTCGACCGGGGCCGGCATCGTCGTGTCGCGCGCCGTCATCCGCGACATGTTCCCGCCGGCCGAGGCGCAGAAGGTGATGGCGCAGGTCACCATCTACTTCGGCGTGGCACCGGCCATCGCGCCGATCGTCGGCGGCTTCCTCTTCGTGCATGCCGGCTGGCATGCGATTTTCTGGTTCCTCGTGGCCGTCGGCGTGGTGCTCTTCGCGGCCAACTACAAGCTGCTGCCCGAGACGCTGCACGCCACGCAGCGCCAGCCCTTCAACGCGCGCCATCTGATGCGCGGCTACTGGGACCTGTGCTCGGACCCGCGCTTCCTGCTGCTCGCACTCGCCAGCGGCGTGCCCTTCAATGGCATGTTTCTCTACGTGCTGTCGGCGCCGGCGTTCCTGGGTGACCACCTGGGCCTGGCACCCACGCAGTTCTTCTGGTTCTTCCTGCTGAGCATCGGCGGCATCATGGCCGGCGCCTGGGCCAGCGGCCGCATGGCTGGCAAGGTGGCGCCCAAGCGTCAGATCCGCGACGGCTTTCTGATCATGCTGACGACCTCGCTGGTGAACGTCGCCGCCAATGCCTTCTTCGTCGCGCATCCGGCCTGGGCCATGTGGCCTATCGGGCTGTTTGCCTTCGGCTGGGCGCTGATGGTGCCGGTGGTGACGCTGCTGGTGCTCGACCTGCACCCCGAGCGGCGCGGCATGGCCTCGTCGCTGCAGGCCGTGATCGGCTCGACCGCCAACGGCCTGGTGGCCGGCGTGATCGCGCCCCTGGTGATGCATTCGACGTTGGCGCTGGCCGTGACGTCGATTCTCATGATGGGCATCGGCCTGGTGGCCTGGGTTTGGCTGCACAGCCGCTGGCCCGAGATCGGCCGGCAGATTGCGAAGTACTAGGGCGCCTACCCCGCCGTGCAGCGATACGCACTCGGGCTCAGTCCAGCTCGGGCACGGAACACGCGGCTGAAGTGCGAGAGGTTGCCGAAGCCGCAATCGATCGCGATGTCGGTCAGCGATTGAGTGGCGCGCGCCGGGTCGCGCAGGGCGCGCATGCAGGCTTCGATGCGCTCGCGCAGGATGTAGCCGGCCAGCGTGTCCTCTTCCTCGGCGAATGCCGCATGCAGCAGGCGTTTGCTGCAGTTGAGCGCCTGCGCGATGCCGTCGATCGACAGGTCGGGGTCGCGCAACCGCAGCGCCACATGCGCCCGGATGCGGTCGCGCAAGGCGGCGCGCTGGCTGTTCGCCGTCTCCAGTCCAGCCGCTTCCAGCAGCGAGAGCTGGACCAGTTGCACGATCAGTTCGCCGGCCACGCGCGCGGCCGATTCGCTCATGAAAGGCAGCTCCCTGTAGGTGCTGCGCATGGTGTCGAGCGCGACCCGCGAAATGCCGCTTGCGCCGCCGGCAGGCCGTGCCATCAATTCCCGCAGCCGATGGCCGTCGACCCGGATGCGCTCACGCGGCAGCATCACGATCAGGTGGTCCGACCGCTCGGGGTTGTCGACGGTGTAGCCCTCGGTGGTGTCGTAGATGGTCCAGGCACCGCTGCGCACGCTGACGCTGCGACCATACTGCGTCACCGCGGCACTGCCCTGCCAGGGCGCGACGATCTTGAGACAGGCCTGGTCGCTGGTGCGCACCATGCCCGCGGTGCGCAGCACGCGATGGCGGTTGGCTTCCAGCTTGGTCATCACCACATCCCCCGCACGCGCGGCCGCGATGTGGCCCTCGAAGCCGGTGTCGCCGTAGAAGTCGGACTCCAGGCCACCGAAGTGCTGCCAGATCCATTCGCGCCACTGCGGCGCACGCTCGCGCGCAGCGACATGGTCGGTCGACATCGACAACGAACGGGTCATGGGCGCCTTTCCAGGGGAGAAGGGAGGAGGCTCGATTATTTGCCCGGCGCCGACACCCAGCGCCCACCCATTCCAGAGGGTTAACCCGGACCGCCGTGCGTTCAGCGTCAAGCGCTTCGTGCGCCCGCAGCACAGCGCAAAGGCGGGGCCCTTCCTACGATCCCGATACCGGCTGCCCTCCTGCCGGTCAAGGAGTCCGACCATGTCCGCTTTGTCCCGCCGCACGCTCATCCAGGGCGCCAGCGCCCTCGGCGCCGCCGCCGTGGCGCCTCGCCTGCTCGCCCAGAGCGCACCCGTTCGCATCGGTTACGCCATCGCGCGGACCGGCCCCTGGGCGGCCGGCGCGCAGGTCAGCCAGGAGCCCAACTACCTGCTGTGGGCCGAGCAGGTCAATGCGGCAGGCGGGCTCGCCGTCAAGGGCGCGAAACGGCCCATCGAGCTGATCGGCTACGACGACCGCAGCGAAACCGAAACCTGCGTGCGCACCTTCGAGAAACTCATGGGCAGCGACAAGGTCGACCTGGTGTTGCCGCCCTGGGGCTCAGGCGCGAACTTCGCGATCGCGCCGCTGGCCAATCGCTTCGGCTATCCGCTGCTGGCGCCCACCGCCCTGTCGCGCAAGCTGATCGACATGCAGCTGCCCTACTTCTTCTCGCTGCTGCAGCAGCCCGACAAGATGATGGGCGCCCTGGTGGACCTGCTGGTGGCCAACGGCGTGAAGACGATCGCCATCGTCTACATGGACGACCTTTTCGGCCTGGAGAACTTCGCCGCACTCAACAGTGCGTTGAAGAAGACACAGATCCAGGTGCTCGAACGCAAGAGCTATCCGCTCGGCGTGAAGGACCTCGCGCCCGTGCTGCGCGGCATCAAGGACCAGAACCCGGACGCCTTCATCGGCATCACCTACCCGCCCGACACGATCCTGGCGAGCCGGCAGGCACGCGAGGTGGGCCTCAACCCGAAGTTCTTCTATGCCTCGGTGGGCACCGCCTTCCAGCTCTACAAGAACGTGATGGCGGCGAACACCGAGGGCGTGCTCGGCATGGGCTCGTGGAACGCCAAGACCAGCCCCGAGGCCAAGGCCTATTTCGACGCGCACACGAAGAAGTTCGGCAAGGAGCCCGACCGCTGGGCCAGCGGCCATGCATGGGCCGGGCTCGAAATCCTGCAGCAGGCCGTGGGCAGCATCGGGCTGGACCGCAAGGCGCTGCGCGACCACATCGCGAAGACCGAGTTCAAGACCATCCTCGGCCCGATCCGCTTCGCGGGCAGCGAGAACGCGTCCATCCCCGGCACGGTGGCGCAATGGCAGGGCGGGGAGTTCGAGGTCGTCTGGCCGCCGGCACGCGCCACCGCGAAACTCGTCGCGGCCAAGCCCGCCTGGAAGTAGGCCGGTGTCCTTCACGTCCTGGGCCGAGCTGATCGCCGGCGGATTGATCACGGGCGGCATCTACGCGCTGGTGGCCATCGGGCTGAACCTGCAGTACGGGCTGATGCGCATCATGAACATCTCGCACGGCGAGTTCCTCATGCTGGGCGCCTTCTTCACCTGGTGGGCCCACACCACGCTGGGCATCTCGCCCCTGCTGCTGATGCCCGCGGCCTTCGTGGCCCTGTTCGTCCTGGGCATCGTGGTGCACCGGCTGTGCTTTCGCCGGCTGGCCGCCCGCACACCCAACGTCGACCTGTTCGAGGCCCGCAGCCTGATGGTCGGCTTCGGCCTGATGTTCGTGGTGCAGAACACGGCGCTGCTGCTGTGGGGCGGCGACCTGCGCGGCTACGAGTACCTGGCCGAACCGGTGCAGATCGCGGGCATGCGCTTCACGGCCAACAAGCTGTTGCTGTTCGGCGTGTCGCTGGCGCTGAGCCTCACGCTCATCGTGCTGCTGCGCTTCACGCTGCTGGGCAAGGCGGTGCGCGCGCTGATGCAGTCGCCCACCGGCGCACAGCTGGTCGGTATCCACACCGGGCGCCTGCACCCGCTGATGTTCGGCATCGGCCTCGGGTTGTCGGGCGTAGCCGGCGCGCTGCTCTCGATGACCTACGAGATCAGCCCCTCGATGGGCGAGCCCTACACCGTGACGGCGCTGATCGTGATCACGCTCGGCGGCTTCGGCAGCATCGTCGGCAGCCTGGCCGGCGGCCTGCTGCTCGGACTGGTGGAGGCGCTGGGCATGCACTGGACCAGCCCTTCTCTCAAGATGCTGCTGTCCTATGGCGTCTTCATCGGCGTCCTGATCTGGCGCCCCAACGGACTGTTCAAGCGATGAATCTGCCTGTCTCGCCCTCCTCTTCTTTCATGCGCTGGCGGGTACCTGCGGCCATCGCCGCGCTGCTGGCGGCCGCCGCACTGCCCTGGGCCGCGAGCGAGTTCGTGGCCTCCATCGCCCTGAGCTGCCTGATGTACATCGCCCTGTCGACGAGCTGGTCGATCTTCTGCGGCGCCACGCGCTACCTGTCGCTCGCGACCTCGGCCTTCTTCGGCCTGGGCGCGTACGCCAGCGCGATGCTGCTCGAGGTCTTGCCGTGGCCGATGGTCATCGCCGCTGGCGCACTGCTCGCGGCGGCCACCGCGCTGGTGATCGGCGCCGCGGTGCTGCACCTGCGCGGCACCTACTTCGCGGTGCTGACCTTCGGCATGACCGAGCTGATCCGTCATGCGATCACCTTCGTCGAGAAGCAGGTGTCGGGCACCGTGGGCCGGGTGCTCACCGTCGTGCCCTCCAGCGAGACGGTCTACCTCACGATGCTGCTGATCGCGGCGGCTTCCATCGCCACGGCCGTGTGGGTGCGGCGCAGCCGCTTCGGCCTGGCACTCGCAGGCATCGGTGCCGACGAGCAGCGCGCGCAGACGCTGGGTGTGAACACGCGCAACGCCAAGCTGGCAGGCTTTGCGCTCACCGCCGCCTTCGCGGGCGCGGTCGGCGCGGCCATGGCAGTGCGCTGGACCTACATCGACCCGCCCGCGGTGTTCAGCCCCTTCATCGGCTTCCAGACCGTGCTGATCGCGCTCATCGGCGGCACGGCCAGCATCGGCGGGCCGGTGCTCGCCGCCATCGTGTTCAGCCTGCTGGCCGAGACGCTGCGGCTGCAACTGCCCTACGGCTACATGATGGTGCTGGGCCTGCTGCTGATCCTGTGCGTGCTCTACCTGCCCAACGGCCTCGCCTCGCTGTGGCAACGGCGCCCGACCCGACCCCTGGAGAACGGCCATGGCTGACCCCCTGCTCGAAGCCCGCGCGCTCACGGTGCGCTTCGGTGGCCTGACGGCGGTGGACGCCGTCAGCGCCACGCTGCAGGCCGGTGAACTCGTCGGCATCATCGGCCCGAACGGCGCCGGCAAGACCACCTTCTTCAACGCGATCTCGGGCGTGATCCCGCCGACCGATGGCCAGCTGCGCATCGCAGGCACCGACCTCACCGGACAGCCGCCGCAGCGCTATGCGGCACACGGCGTCGCACGCACCTTCCAGACCCCGCGCGTGTTCCACGACATGAGCGTGGCCGACAACATCCGCTTCGGCATGCAGTTTGCGGGCCGCCACCGCCAGGCGCCGGCTGGCCTGCAGACCGAAGGGGACATCCTGTCGCTGCTCGGCCTCGGCGCCTGGGCCAACCAGCCGGCCGGACTCGTCACGCCGTCGCAGCAGCGCCTGCTGGAGATCGGCATGGCGCTGGGCACGCGGCCGCGCGTGCTGCTGCTCGACGAGGTGGCCGCGGGCCTGACCGAGGCCGAGGTCGAAGCCATGGCGCAGCGCATCCGCGGGCTGCGCGACGACTTCGGCCTGACGGTCGTGTGGATCGAACATGCGGTGACCACCCTGCTGCGCCACGTCGAGCGCGTGTTGGTGCTGCACCAGGGCCGCAAGATCGCCGACGCGGCGCCGGCCGAGGTGGTGCGCGACGCGGGCGTGATCGAGGCCTACCTCGGCGACGAAATGGTGGAGGTCACCGTATGAACGGCGCCACATTGAACGTCGACAGCCTGGGCGCCGGCTACCACGGCTTCCAGGTGCTGCGCGGCATCTCGCTGGAAGTGCGGCCCGGCATCACCGTCATCGTCGGCCCGAACGGCGCTGGCAAGACCACGCTGCTCAAGGCCATCGAGGGCCTGCTGCCGCGCAGCGGCACCGTGCGGCTCGACGGCGAACCGCTGCCGCCGGCCGACACCACCGCCTGCGTGCGGCGCGGCCTCGCGCTGGTGGCCGAGGGCCGCCAGCTCTTCCCCCACATGAGCGTGACGGAGAACCTCGAGCTCGGCGGCTGGCTCGCGTCGCCTGCCGAGCGCACGCGCCGGCTCGCGCAGGCCTTCGAGGACTTTCCGCGCCTCAAGGAACGCGCGAACCAGGCCGCCGGCACCATGAGCGGCGGCGAGCAGCAAATGGTGGCGGTGGCCCGCGCCATGATGAGCGCACCGCGTTTGCTGATGCTCGACGAGCCTTCACTCGGCCTCGCGCCGCGCGCGATCGACGAATTGCTGGTGATCGTGCAGCGCATCGCCGCGCAGGGCGTGACGGTGCTGATGGTCGAGCAGAACGTGCGCAAGGCGCTGTCGATCGCCGACCGCGGCTACGTGCTGGAACGCGGCCGCCTCGTGGCCGAGGGCGAGGCGGCGGTGCTGCTCGCCTCCGATGCCATCCGCCACGCCTATCTCGGTGTGACCTGAAGCCGGGTGCTTCGAAACGCCCTTCCTCCTCTCATCCCTTACAGGAAACTCCCATGCAACGCATCGACATGCTGATCGACGGCCAACGCACCGCCGCCACCGGCGGCGCCACCTTTGAACGCCGCAACCCGCTCGACGGCCAGGTGGCCACACGCGCACCCGCAGCCACCACGGCCGACGCGGTCGCCGCCGTCGAATCCGCCGCGAAGGCCTTCCCCGCCTGGGCCGCGCTCGGACCCGGCGCGCGCCGCGCGCTGCTGCTGAAGGCGGCCCACGCCCTGGAAGCGCGCGCCGAGAACTTCGCACGCGCCATGGCGGCCGAGACCGGCGCCTCCGGCATGTGGGCCGGTTTCAACGTACACCTGGCCGCCGGCATGCTGACCGAGGCGGCCTCGATCACCACGCAGATCAGCGGTGAAGTGATCCCCTCCGACGTGCCCGGCAGTCTCGCGATGGCGGTGCGCCAGCCGGCCGGCGTGGTGCTCGGCATCGCGCCCTGGAACGCACCCGTCATCCTCGGCGTGCGCGCCATCGCGACGCCGCTGGCCTGCGGCAACACCGTGGTGCTCAAGGGCTCGGAGCTCTGCCCGGCCACGCACGGCCTCATCATCGAAGCCCTGCAGGACGCGGGCCTGCCACCCGGCGTGGTGAACTTCGTGACCAACGCGCCCGCCGACGCGGCGGCCGTGGTCGAGGCCATGGTCGCGCACCCGGCGGTGCGGCGCGTGAACTTCACGGGTTCGACGCATGTCGGACGGCTGATCGCGATGACCTGCGCCAAGTACCTGAAGCAGGCGGTGCTCGAACTCGGCGGCAAGGCGCCCTTCGTGGTGCTCGACGATGCGGACATCGACGCGGCGGTGGATGCCGCCGCCTTCGGCGCGTTCGCCAACTCCGGCCAGATTTGCATGTCGACCGAACGCATCGTGCTGGACATCCGCATCGCCGACGCCTTCGCCGCCAAGTTCGTCGCCAAGGCCAAAGCGTTGCCCCTGGGCGACCCCCGTGCCGGCGAGCCGGTCGTGTTGGGTTCGGTGGTGGACATGACCACGGTGGCGCGCTGCAACGCGCTGATCGACGACGCACTCGCCAAGGGCGCCACCCTGCTGATCGGCGGCAAGGCCGACAGCACGCTGATGCCCGCGACGGTGCTCGACCAGGTGACGCCCGCGATGAAGATCTACCACGAGGAATCGTTCGCACCGGTCAAGGCGCTGGTGCGCGTCGACGGCGTCGAGGCGGCCATCGCGACGGCCAATGACAACGCCTTCGGCCTGTCGGCCGCGGTGTTCGGGCGCGACATCGCGCGCGCCTGGCAGGTGGCGCAGCGCATCGAGTCCGGCATCTGCCACATCAACGGCCCGACCGTGCACGACGAGGCGCAGATGCCCTTCGGCGGGGTCAAGGGCTCGGGCTACGGACGCTTCGGCGGCAAGGCCGGGATCGAGGCCTTCACAGAGCTGCGCTGGATCACGCTGCAGACCACGCCACGGCACTACCCGTTCTGAGGCAGCGCGCATCACGGGCGCAGGTCAGGCGGCGCGTTTGCCCGTGTGGTAGCGGCCTGTGCCGCGGGCGATGACGCGATCGGTTCCCAGCACGTCCCCCGGCTGGTAATCCGGCTGCCCCGTGATGCGTTCGTACAGCGGCGCGAAGTCGATGGTCGCCAGTTCGAGCAGATCGGCAAGGCTGTCGATGACGAAGTAGCTTTCCTGGAAATCGTCGATGCGGTAGTTCGTGCGCATCACCCGCTCCAGGTCGAAGCCGATGCGGTTGGGCGAGGCGTCGTCGAGCGAGAACACGCTCTCGGTGCGCGACGACGCGATGCCGGCGCCGTAGATGCGCAGACCGTCCTTCTGCTGGATCAGCCCGAACTCCACCGTGTACCAATAGACGCGCGCCAGCTTGTCGAGCACGCCCAGCTTCTTCGCACGCAGGCCGCCTTCACCATACGCCTGGATGTAGTCTGCGATCGACGGGTTCATCAGCATCGGCACATGGCCGAACACGTCGTGAAACACGTCGGGCTCTTCCAGGTAGTCGAGCTCGTGCAGCTTGCGGATGAAGTTGCCCGCGGGAAAGCGCCGGTTGGCCAGGTGCTCGAAGAAGACCTCGTCGGGCACCAGGCCCGGCACGGCCACGACCTGCCAGCCGGTGCGCTGCGTCAGCACCTCGCTCAGTTCCAGGAAGTTCGGAATCTGCTCGGCACCGATGGGCAGGTTCTTCATGCCTTCGACGAACTCGTCGCAGGCGCGGCCGGGCAACAGCTTCGTCTGGCGTTCGAAGAGCGTCTTCCAGACGGCATGCTCGGCTGGCGTGTAGTTCGACCAGCCCTGGTCGATGGTCCAGTCGGGCCGATCGGGCCTGGCCGCATCGCCGGCCGCGAGCCCGTGCTTGGTCGCTTCGGCGGCCAACATGCTCAGGCCTCGGCCGTGTCGAGAACGCCGCGGCGGATCTGGTCGCGTTCGAGCGATTCGAACAACGCCTTGAAATTGCCCTCGCCGAAGCCGTCGCGGTAGTCGCCGCGCCGCTCGATGAACTCGAAGAACACCGGCCCCAGCATCGGCGTGGAGAAGATTTGCAGCAAGAGGCGCGGCTGGCCGCCCTCCGTAGTGCCGTCCAGCAGGATGCCGCGCGCCTGCAGCTCCGGCACGTTCTGGCCGTGGCCCGGCAGGCGGGTGTCGAGCATCTGGTAGTAGATGTCGTTGGGCGCGGTGGCCGTCTGCACGCCGGCCATGGCGAGCTTGTCCACCGCTTCCTTCAGGTCGTCGCAGATCAGCGCGATGTGCTGGATGCCTTCGCCGTTGAACTCCATGAGGAATTCCTCGATCTGGCCCCCGCCCTTCTTGGACTCCTCGTTGAGCGGGATGCGGATTTTGCCGTCGGGCGCCGTCATGGCCTTCGACGTGAGGCCGGTGTATTCGCCCGAGATGTCGAAGTAGCGGATCTCGCGGAAGTTGAAGAGCTTCTCGTAGAAGTCGGCCCAGAAGGTCATGCGACCGCGGTACACGTTGTGCGTGAGGTGGTCGATGAGCTTCAGGCCGTGGCCGACCGGATGGCGGTCCACGCCGTCGATGAACTCGAAGTCGATGTCGTAGATCGACTTGCCTTCTTCATAGCGGTCGATCAGGTACAGCGGCGCGCCGCCGATGCCCTTGATGGCCGGCAGGCGCAGTTCCATCGGGCCGGTGGCGATCTCGATCGGCTGGGCGCCGAGCTCGAGCGCGCGGTTGTACGCCTTGTGCGCGTCCGTCACCCGAAAGGCCAAGCCACAGGCCGAGGGGCCGTGTTCTGCCGCGAAGTAGCCGGCCTGACTCTTCGGCTCGCGGTTCACGATGAAGTTGATGTCGCCCTGGCGGTACAGCACCACGTCCTTGGAGCGGTGCTTGGCCACCAGCGTGAAGCCCAGCGTCTCGAATACCGGCTCCAGCACGCCCGGCGTGGGCGATGCGAACTCGACGAATTCGAAGCCTTGCAGGCCCATGGGGTTCTCGTAGTGATCGGCCATCGTGTGTCTCCAGAAATTGCGGGTGGGGTTGTGGTCGATGCTAGGCGCTCGCCACACACGATTCCTGCAACTTGCGGCCCCCCGATGGTCCAGCACGCAGGATTCCTGCAAAATCTCCCAGATGAGCGCTCCAGTCGAACTCGACACTATCGATCTGCGCGTACTTCGCGCGTTGCAGGCCAACGGCCGGGCCACCTACGACGAGCTGGCGGCCCAGGTCAGCCTGTCGTCGTCGGCGACGCTGCGGCGCGTCAAGCGGCTGGAGGAATCGGGCGTGATCCAGGGCTACGTCGCCCTGTTGCGGCCCGAGCGCGTCGGTCTGCCGCTGATGGCCTACATCAACGTGCGGCTCGAAAAGCACACCGAGAGCCACAAGCGCAGCCCGATGGACGCCTTCCGCGCCTCCATCCAGGGCTGGCCGGAGGTGATCGAGTGCCACTCGCTCACCGGCGACATGGACTACCTGCTGCGCGTGGTGGTCGCCGACATGGCGCACTACTCGCGCTTCGTGATGGACACGCTGCTCAAGCACCCGAGCGTGCAGGACTGCAAGACCAGCTTCGTGCTCGACCGGGTGAAGACGACGACCGCCCTGCCGATCTGAGCCGCCGACCGCTCAGGAAGCGAGCTTCGACACGACGACGGAATCGTCTGACGGCGGCTCCATCTCGCCCTTCAGAATCTTGCACGCCTGCAGCGCGCCCTGGCCGGCAGCACTCGACTGTGCGCCGATGGCCGCCAGTCGCCGCTCGCGCTCGGCGCCCTCCAGGTCCATCGACACCTTGCTCAGTGCGAGCGCGGCGGTGAGCGCGTCGCTGGCCGCGACCAGGAACATGTACGACGCTGCCCGCATGCGGTTGGCCTGGGCCGTCTCCTGGCGTGACACGACCAGGCCGCGTTCCGAGAGGTCGGGCAGGCTCAACAGGTCGGTGGGCTCGAAATGGGTCACGGGCATCCGGTCCAGATCGCTGGCGGCAATGACCATCGCCAGCGCCTTGTGGGCCGCATGGACGGTGGAAAGATGGCTTTCTCGCATGATGGGCTCCTCCGCGCTCGAACAGGGCGCATTCTCACCCCAATGCGGCGGCGGCGGCACCCCGCACCGACCCGCAGGCCGGCACGGGCCGCACCCGGCCCGGCCCCGGCGCACCGCGTTAGAACTTTCCCAGCACGTTCAGGAAGAAACCCTTGCTGCGGTAGCTCAGGTCGGTCAGGTCGTCGGAGTAGTCGGTGAAGTTGTAGCCCACACCGACCTTGAAGTTCTCGTTGACGTGGTAGTACGCCGCGGTGAGCCAGCCGTCCTTGCGGTCGTGCAGTTCCTTGGCGCGCAGCGAGCGCAGCTCGACCATCCAGTCCCAGTTGCGCACCAGCTTCCAGTCGAGCCGCACCACTGCGAGCTCGGCGGTGCTCTTGAACCACGGCGCCGAATCGTCCCGGCTGGCGCGCAGGTCGCCGCGCCGCCAGGCGTACTTGCCGCCGATGGTCCAGCGCTCGTTCAGGTCGTAGGTCGCGTCCACCGCCAGCACATGGCTGCGCTGCTGGTAGTCGATGCCGGTGCTGGTCACCGTGCCCATGTTGCTGTCCAGGCCGGTGTTGACCACCTGCCCCGGCGACGAGAGGTCGTACAGGAAGGTGTACTTGAACAGCAGGTTCAGCTTGTCGTCCAGCGCCGGCCGCAGGCCGTAGCCCAGCATCGCCTCGGTGTACTTGGCAGCGTTGAGCGCGCCGCTGCTGCTGTCGCTGTCGGCCCAGTTGAACTTGCCGATCCAGCGCGCGTCGCGGTCGACCTTCCAGCTGAAGGAGTTCTTCACCAGCCAGCTGGTGCGGCGCTCGGTGCTGCCCTCGTCCTGGCGGTACTCGATGCCACCGCTGTACTTCACTGCGTCGCTCGAGTAGCCGGCGGTGGTCGCCACCGCTTCGCGCTTCATCACGCCGAGCGTCTCCGCGCCGATCCAGCCGTTCTCGAAGTTGACGCCGAAGGTCCAGTGCGTGTCGGGGGCGTACTGCACGCCGTAGGCATGCGTCAGGCCCGGCTGCTCGCCGGTGCTCTGGCGATGCTCGGTGAAGAGCGACAGGCCGTCGCCCACGCGCGAACGCACGCCGGTCACCAGGTTGCCGCCGCGGCCGATCAGGTTCTCGTCGGTGCGGCCGGTGTCGGCCACGTAGGTCACGTAGACGCTGGAGCGGTCGTCGTACTGGTAGTCGACGCCGGCCTTGCCCGCCGCCCCGCCGTCGCCGCCCGAGAGTTCGCCGCGCAGCGCGAGCTTGTCGGTCACGCGGTACTTGCCGCCGAAGCCGAGGCGGTCGTTCTCCAGCCGCGTGCCGGTGGTGCGCACGCTCTTCTGCGCGAACCCGTAGAGGCTGTAGCGGTCGGCGCCGGTGTAGTCGAGCTGCACCGCCACGTCGCTGCGCTCGCCGAACACGGCCTGCGTGCTCGGCAGCGATGGGCTGGTGATGAGCGAATCGCCAGTCTTCTCGTCGTAGCGCAGGCCCAGGCCGAGCTTCCACGCAGGTGAGAACTGCCAGCCGTACTGCGCATCGAACACGTTGCTGTTGTAGCCGTCGCGTTCGTCGCGGCGGTCGGCCTTCAGGCGCAGTTCGCCGGTGTCGCCGACCGGCAGGTTGGCCTGCAGGCCGGCCTGCGTGGTCTCGTTGCTGGCGTACTGGCCGGGCGCCGAGAAGCCGGCGCCGCGCGACTGCGAATAGGCGCTGACACGGCCGCCCTGACCGAGCTCGAAATCGCGCAGGTCGGCCTGCCCCTCCACGCGCCACGCGTTGGCCCGGCCGTTGGGGCCGGTGGCGCCTCCGCTCGCAGAGCTGAAGTTGAAGCCGCCGTCGAGCGAGTCGTACTGCTGCGTGCCCGGGCCTTCGCTGCGCGCCACCTCGGCCTTGAGGTAGCTGGTCTCGGTCTTGCGCAGCGTGAGGTCGGCACCGGCCAGGCGCTGGTCGCCGCCGATCTGGTCCTGCCGCGCGGCGGTCACGCCCACACCCACGTGGTCGTTGGCCCACCAGGACACGCGCCCGCCGGTCGCCATGGTGTCGAGCGAACTCGACAGCGGCGTGTACTCGTAGTCCACCACCAGGTAGGCCGGCATGCCGGCGAAGCCGCCCGCGCGCACCAGCGAGCCGTCGTCGGCCAGGCTGGTCAGCGGCGACGACAGCAGCACGCGGCCTTGCAGGTAGTCGATCTCGTAGTCGGAGGTCGGCACCAGCTGCGTGCGCTTGAGGACGAAGCCCGAGTTGCGGTCGCGGACCTCGATGCTCACCCGCTCGGCGCCGCGCGTGATGTCCTGGTTGCGCAGGTAATACAGCGAGCCGCCGGTGCCGCGGAATTCCTCGCGGGCCGACAGCGTGCCAGGCTCGGCCGCATAGGCCTGCAGCTTGAGGCGCGCGTCGCCGAAGGCGGTGGTCTCCTCGCCCAGGTAGCGCCCGTGGAAGCCGTAGAGGCCGCGGCTCACGCGGGTGAGTTCGGTGTCGCCGAAGCTCAGCTTGAAGTTGCCCCACATCGCCTGCGAGCGGCCGTCGTCTACCCGCAGGTAGAAGCGGCCCTGCGTCGGCGCGTCCTCGATCGAGGTCGAGTCGTCGCCGAAGGTGCTCCACGAGTCGGCCGGGTCGAAGCGCCGGAACAGCGAGGTCGGATCCTTGTGGTCGAGGTTGCGGAACATCTCGTTGAGCGGCCGCTCCTCGGTGTCGAGGCTGGCGGTCAGCGTCCAGCGGTCGTCGAGCTGGCCCTTCGCATAGCCGGCCAGCCGGCCTTCGCTCCAGCTGCCGCCGTCGTAGCGGTTCCGGTCGTTGGTGACCAGCGCGGCCGGGCCGCTGACGCTGTTCTTGCCGAGGGTGAGGTCGGCCTGGCCGATGAAGAACCAGTCGCTGGTCGGCAGCTCGAAGTCGCGCCGGTAGACGCGCGCGGCGCCCTGCGCGTCGGTGACGGCGATCTCGCCGGTCTGCACGCGGCGCGGCACCAGTTGCTGGAAGACGAAGCGCCCGGCCTCGTCGACCGGCACCGCGAAGCCGAGCGCGCGCACCCGCTCGCCGGGCCGGATCGCCGCGCCGCTGGCGGTCACGGTGCCGGCCTTGATCGGGATGTTGGCGATCGCCAGGTTGCTCTTGCCATAGGCCTGCAGCAGCTCGCGTTCGGGGTCGGGCGTGCGCAGGTCGGGCGCGTGGCGCTCGGCCACGCTGAGCGAGAGGTCGTCGGTTTCGTCGAAGCGGCCCTGCGCGTCGTAGAGCCGCAGGCGGTAGTACACCTTGCCGCCGGTGCTGTCGGCGCGCGCGTCGAGCAGGCCGGCCGGTACCGTCCATTCGCCGCGCAGGTCGGCGTCCAGCGGCACGGTGGCCAGCGGGCGCCGCTGCATCACGTCGTTGGCGGTGAAGAGGCGCAGCTCCGCGCGCATCGCGAACAGGCGGTAGTTGCTGTAGCCGGCGAAGCGCACGGTGTCGCCGGCGACCACGGTGGTCGGCCAGGCCGCCGCGCTCAGGCGCCGCGGCGCCGAGAGGTTGTCGTACTGCAGGCGCAGCTGGTTGCGCTCGAGCTGCACGTCGACGCAGCGCTGGCGGTCGGCGCTGGTGGCGGCAATGCCGTCGGCGCCCAGCAGCTGCCCGTCGACCGTGATGCGCAGCGGCGCATCGTCGGTGCCGAAGGCGCTGAGCGTGCCGCAGGCCGTGGGGTCGACCGCAGCCGTGCCGGGCCGCACGACGGCCGGCGTCACGTCGGTCCAGAACACGCGCACCTCGACGCGCCGGTTCGCGGCCCAGCGGGCCGGGTCCTCGGCCGGCATGGCCAGCGGCTCGCTCGCGCCGCGCGAGGCGGCGCTGGCGGCGCCCGCCGGCAGGCCGAGCTGTTGCGTCAGGTAGCGCCCCACCTGCTGGGCGCGGGCCAGGCCGAGCGCCTGGTTGTCGGGGAAGCGCGCCTGCAGCGCCGGGCTGATGCGCTGCACGTCGGTGTGGCCGACGATCTCGAAGCGCAGTCCCTCGCGGCCCTTCACCTGCGCCACGATGCGGTCGAGCGCCTCGCGGTCGACCGGGCGCAGCAGGTCGGCGCCCGATTCGAAGCGGGGCGTGCTGCTGTCGCTGCGCGGTGTGCGCTGGGCCGGCGTGCTGGCGTCCGGTGTGCCGCCGACCAGCGCGCGCTCGTCGCCGAGCAGGAAGACGGCCCGGGGCAGTTCCTGTTCCGCGCTGCGCGGAAGGGTGTCGGTACCGGACAGCTCCACCGCGCGCGGATCGGCCGCGCTGCGGTCGAGCATGCGCCCGCGGGTTTCGGCACTGCCGTGGGTGGGCGCCGGCGCGGTCTGCGCGGCAGCCAGGCCCATGGTCAGGCAGGCACTGGTGACTGCGCTCGCCAGGGCGATGCGCCGGGGTAACGTTCTCATGGGCACTCGCTGCGGGATGGGTGACTGGGCGGGGTTCATGGCGGGGGCGTTTCCAGGCCTCATGGCTTCGCGGAAGCGGGGACCCGCTCGACCTCGACGTCCAGGTTGAAGAGCGGTGGCTCGCCGCGGTCCGCGCGCTCGCGGCCCAACTGCTTCCAGCGCGCGAGCACGTCGGCCTTGACGGCCTCCATGCGCTGCGTGGCCAGGGCGTCCGGCTCGCCGGCGGCGGCCCGGTACGCCAGGCGCAGCACCGATGGCTTCTCGGCCAGCGCGGTCACGGCCGGGGCCAGCTGCGCGGCGTGCGCCGGCAGCAGCGCGGCACTGCCGTTCTCGAAGGCGCTCGACTGCAGCGCGAGGCGCACGACGCGATGCACCGTGGCGCCGAAGTTCACCTTCAGCACCTTGCCGCGGGTGGCGCGTTCGGCGGCCGGGTTCTCGCTGGTGGTCCGATAGCCCGAGGGCAGCGTGCGCTCGTCGACCTTCAGCACCAGGTTGCTGCCGGTGCCTTCCTTCGGAATCGCGGCGCAGGCGATGTGGTAACGGCCTTCGGCATCGGTCGTGATCAGCAGGCCGTTGACGGTGGCGACGCGCGCGTTGGCGATGCCGGGCTCGCCGGCGTCCTGGTAGCCGTTGGCGTTCTTGTCGTCGTAGACGGTGCCGATCACATCGGTGCAGTCGAACAGCGCATCGGGTATGACGCGCACCGTGGCGGTGGCGAGGTTCGAGAGCGCGCGGCCACCGACGCCCTGCTGGGCGATCACCTGGTTCACGTACTCGCCCTCCCCCACGCCGACGCCGGCGCCGGCGACCATCAGGTATTCCTTGGTCTCGTTGCCGTTGAAGTTCTGGCCCGGCACGACCAGTTGGCGGCCGTTGAGCTGTGGCACCACCGGCAGCGCAGCGCCACCGGGCAGCGTGCGCACCGTGAGCGAGCCCGCCACGAAGCGGAAGCCCGGCGGCAGCGTGTCGACGATGGCGACATTGCTCAGCGTCGCGCCGCGCGTGTTGCGCGCCGTGATGCGGTAGGGCAGCAGTTCGCCCTTCTTCACCGTCAGCTTCGAGGTCGTCTTGCGCAGCTCGATCAGCGTGGTGTTGGCCGGGTCCAGCGGGATGTTGTTGGCCACGACGTGCTGGCCGCCGCCCGCCGGCATCTGGAAGGCCAGGTAGTAGCCGGCACCGGTGACGAGCGCACCCCCCGGGCTGACCACGCAGGGGTTGCTCTGCGCCGGCACCGGGCCGCCGGCCGGCGGCGTGCAGGCCTGCGTGCCGAGGGCACCCGCCGCGGCGGGGAACATCGACGACGGCAGGTACGCGCCGGGCGGCACCACCGTCAGGCGGTACTCGCCCGCGGGGGCACCGGGCAGCAGGAAGAAGTCGTAGCTGCCGGAAGTGCCGGTGCTGTAGCTGTCGCGGCCGTCCAGCAGATGGCGGGCCGGGTCGAAGCCGGCCGGGCCGACCAGCGTCACCGTGGCGCCTGGCACCGGTGTGCCGCTGACGCTGTCGTACACCACGCCACCCGGGTCGTAGGGCAGGTCCTGCTGAACGGTGTTGGTGCCGGCCGCGACGCGCACCTTGATCGACACGCGTGGGTCGCTGGCCGGCGGCGTCGGGTACGGGCCGTTGCCGGCGTTCTGCGCCGGGTCGGTCGGCCAGGTGCCGCCGACCAGGCGGCCGTCGGGGGTGCGGAAGCGCACGCGGTATTCGCCCGGCGTGAGGTCGCCGAAGCGGTAGCTGCCATCGGCACCGGTGACCACGCTGTAGAGCGGCACCAGCGCGCTGTCGGCGCAGGCGTTGCTGCCGTCGGTGCAGCGCGTCAACTCGACGGTCCAGCCTTCGCCGCCGCCCTCGCCGCTGTCGTTGCCGCGGTTGTGGTTGCCGTCCAGCCAGACGCGGCCGCTGAGCGAGCCCGGCTGGCTGTTGCGTTCGCTGAGGTCGTAGCCGGTGCCGTCGAGCGCGCTGGCCGAGATCGGCACGCGGATCACGTTGGTGCCCTGCACCGTGCCGCCAAGCGTGCCGGCCTTGGCGCCGCCTTCGTCGTAGCCCGTGGGCTGCGTCTCGGTCAGGGTGTAGCCGTTGGCGTCGGGCAGCGGCAGGTCGGCCAGGCGGTAGGCGCCATTGGCATCGGTCACGGCGCTGCGCGTCACCGGCGCGCCGGCGGCGTCGGTGCCGGTCAGCGTGAGTGTGATGCCGGCGATCGGCAGGTCCTGCGGCTCGCGCGTGCCGTTGCCGTTGGCGTCGTTCCACACCGTGCCGGCCAGCGACGCGCCGCGTTCGCCGAAGTTGTAGTTGTCGCCGTTGCCGCGTGCGTAGGCGATGGCGGCGAGCGCGTCGTTGCCCAGCGTGCCGCTGGCCGCGCCCTCGACGGTGCCGAGCGCATCGAGGCCGTCGGCGTAGGTCACCGGCTGCGTTTCGCGCACGGTGTAGCCGGCCGCGTCCGCCGGGAGCAGCCCGGTGAAGACATAGCGGCCGTTGGCGTCGGTGCTGACGCTCAGGTCGACCGGCAGTCCGCTGGCCGAGCGCCCGGTCAGGCGCAGCGACACGCCGGCGATGGCGGGCTCGCCCTCCTGGCGCGTGCCGTTGTTGTTGCTGTCGACATAGACCCAGCCGGCGATCTGGCCGCCGCGTTCGCCGAAGTCGTAGTCGATGCCGGCTTCTTCCGACACCAGTGCGATGCCGCCGATGCGGTCGTTCACGCTGGCCGGGTTGGCGGTGCCGCGCGGTGCACCGGCGACGGTGCCCACGGCCTCGGTGCCGTCGGCCACGCCGACGGGCTGGGTCTCGTCGACCTGGTAGCTGCCGGGCAGCAAGGTGGTCGTGGTGTAGACGCCGCTGGCGTCGGTGACCAGCACCTGCGTCACCGCATTGCCGAGGAAGTCGGTGCCGCTGACCGTCACCGTCACACCGGCGATACCGGGCTCGCCGGCATCGCGCACGCCGTTGGCGGGCGTCAGGTCGGCATAGACATGGCCGGAGAGGCTGGCCGGTCGCACGGCCGAGAAGTTGTTGGCGGCCGAGCCCGCGCCGGCCGCGCCCAGGCGGATGCCCTGGATCACGTTGGCGTTGGAGCCGTTCGGCCCCGCACTCACGCCGGTGCCGGCCGTGGGCACGGTGCCGGCCACGCTGCCGGTGCCGCTCACGGCGCCCGCGCGCGTCAGGCCGGGCGCATAGCCGGTCGGCCGCGTTTCGGTCACGCTGTAGAGGCCCGGTGCGAGGTTCGGGAAGTTGTAGTTGCCCGCCGCGTCGGTCAGCGTCGTGAGGCTGACCGTGTTGCCCTGGTCGTCGGTGCCGGTCAACACAATGGTGACGCCCGCCAGGCCCGGTTCGGTCGCGGGTGCGCCCTGCAGGCCGCTGCCGTCGCGGTCGTAGTACACGCGGCCCGAGATGCCGCTCGGCAGCAGTTCGCCGAAGTCGTAGGCGCCCTGGGTCAGGGGCGGCGAGCTGCCGCTCACGGTGACGCCGGTGATGACGTCGCCGCTGGTCTGCGCCGTGCCCGGCTGTCCGTTGGCGCTGGCCTTGCCCGGCGCGTAGCCGGTCGGCTGCGTCTCGGTGATGGTGTAGCCGCTGCCGCCCGAAGGCGGGACGTTGCGGAACTCGTAGCTGCCGGCCGGGCCGGTCGGCACGGCGACGATGTTCACCGGGTTGCCCGCGGCGTCGGTGCCGGTCAGGCGCACGGTCACGCCGGTGATGCCGGTGTCGCCGGCCTGGGGCGCGCCGTCGTTGTTCTGGTCGACGAACACGCGCACCGAGATCCGGGTGAGCACTTCGCCGAAGTCGTAGCCGGTCGCGGCCACGTTGGAGCGCAACGCGATGGCGCTGACCTGGTCGTTGGTGGCGGCGCTGCCGCCGGCGGTGCCGGCCGCATCGCTGCCGTCGACATAGCCGGCCGGTTGCGTCTCGACCAGCGCATAGGTGCCGGGCAGCAGGTTGGCGAAGCTGTAGGCGCCGCTCGCGTCGCTGGTGGCGGCGGGCACGCTGACCGCGTTGCCGAACATGTCGGTGCCGCTGAGGGTGACGGCCACGCCGGCGATGCCGAGGTCGCCCGCGTTGTACGCGTTGCCGTAGTCCACGTCGTGGTAGACCCGCCCGGCGATGGACGCCGCGCGCACCTCGCCGAAGAAGTTGTTGCCCGACACGCCGCCCGTTGTCAGGACGATGGCCTGCACGACGTTCGCGTTGGAGCCGTTGGGGCCGTTGACCGTGCCCGCCGGCACCGTGCCCGGCGTGCTGCCGGTGCCGCTGCCGGCCCGGGTGATGCCAGGCAGGTAGGCGGCCGGCTGGGTCTCGGTGACGGTGTAGGTGCCGGCCGGGACGATGAAGTTCCAGTTGCCGTTGGCGTCGGTCGTGGTGGTCAGCGTGACGGGGGTGCTCGTCGCTGCATCGGTGCCGGTCAGCGTGATCGTCACGCCGGCGATGCCGGGCTCGCCGCTGTCGGGCTGGCCGCTGCCGTTGAGGTCTTCGTACACCCGGCCGCTGACGCCGGCGTTCTGCACCGTGATCTGGCCGCTGTTGAAGTTGTTGCCCCCGGTGGTCACGGCGCCGCCGTTGGTGTCGCCGGAACCCGTCGTGACGATGCTGGCCGTGTTGGTGATGACGGTGCCGTTGGCCGGCGGCGTGCCGGTGACGAAGCGCACCGGGATGCGCACGGTCGCCGTGCCGGCGGCGGGCATCGAGGCGATGGCGCAGGTGACCACGTTGCCGGCCACCGCGCAGGTCGGCGCGGCCGGCGTGAAGCTGCCCGCTGTCACGGTGAAGCTCGGTGCGCCAGCGACTTCGAGCGTGCTCGGCAAGGCGTCGCGGAACTCGGTGGTGTCGGCCGTCTGGGGCCCGTTGTTGCGCACCAGCACCCGCCAGTCGAAGGTCTGGTTGGTGGCCATGCTCGTGACGGGCGTGGCCGTGCCGCTCGCCACAGCCTGCTTGCTCACGACCTCGACGTCGGCCTTGTAGCGGAAGGCCGTGCTCTCGGTGACGAGGTTGTTGCTGGGCAGCGCGTCGTACTGGTTCTGGCTGCTGTCCAGGAAGTCGACCGCCATCCCGTTGACGAAGGCGCCCTTGCCGGCGCCCTTGAGCACCACCTGGACCGACACGCTGTTGGGTTCGCCGGTCGCGTTCGTGCCGCTGCCGCCCAGTCTCGGCACGGTAAAGACGATCTGGCCGCCCACCGCGCCGACGGCTGCGCCGCCCTGCAGAGCGAAGGTGACCCCGGCCGGCACGTTGACGCTCACCAGCGTCGGCGCCGATTCGCCGCCCGACGCCGTCACCGGCAGCGTGTCGACGATGCGCACGCCCTCGGCCGTCGAGGGCCGGTTGTTCGACACCCGCAGCGTGTAGGTCACGTTGTCGCCCACGTCGACCGGGTCGGCATCGTCGGTCTTCTCCGCGACCAGGTCGTAGTCGGGGATCGTGATGCTCGCCGGGGCGCTCGCCGCGTTGTTGGTCGAGAGCGTCTCCGGCGTCCCGGTCGAGACCGTCACCGCATTGGTGAGCGTGGTGTTGGCGGTCGAGGCCAGCGGGCGCACTTGCACGGTGACCGTCTGCTGCTGGCTGCGATCGATGGCCGCCCAGCTGCAGCGCAACTGGTTGTTGCCGGCGCCGGTCGGCGCGGTCGTGCTCGGCGTAACGGAACAGCTGCCGCCCCCATTGGCCACGGCCGACAGGAACATCAGGCCCGACGGCAGGGTGTCGACCACCTCGACGGCATAGGCCCGGCTGAAGCCGCCGTCCGGTGCGGTGGTGCGATTTACCGCGGCGAGGGTGTAGGTCAGCAGCTGGCCGGCCTTCACGGTCGACGGGCTGGCGTTCTTCGTCACGGTGACGTCGGTCAGCGCGGTGTAGTAGGCCGAGGCGGTGCCGCTGTTGGTCAGCCCGGCGTCGTCGAGCACCGGGTCGGCCGGGGTCGCTGCCACGGCGCTGGCCTTGTTGTCGATGCGGAAGGCATGGTCGGTGGCCGAGGCGCCGTCGCCGTAGTGAGCCGCCGTGACCTGCAGCACCGGGCACAGCGGATCGGCGGTCGCCGGCGCGCTGGCGGCCCGGCACACCGGCAGCGTCGTCAGGCTGCAGTTGCTGAGGAAAGCCGTACCGTTGGCCGCCGGCGCGGTCACGCTGCAGACGGCCGCGAAGGTGCCGCCGTTCGGTGTCAGCTGCACCGTCGATGTGCCGACCACCTGGGCGAAGCTGTCGCTGATGGCCACGTTCTGGGCCGCCGACGGGCCGGCGTTGACGATCTCGATCGCCCAGACGACGGGGCTGCCGGCGACCTGCGGGCTGCCGGCGCTGGCGCCGAGGGCGCTGATCACGCGCTTGTTCACCTTGACGTCCGCGGCGGTGCCCGAGTCGTCGACACCGGTGTCCACGTCCATGCAGTCGTTGCCGGTGTTCGCGTCCGGGTCGGCGCCCGCCGTCGGCGCGCCGGCCGGCAGCGCCACGTTCACGCACATGTGGTTGCGCAGCAGGGTGCCGGTCGGCGTGGGCAGCGTGGTGATCGTCACGTTGAGCGTCACGAAGCCGCCGTTGCGGGCACTACCGCCAGCGCTGACGTCGACCGGAATGTCGGCCGTGGTGACCCGGCTGCAGTTGACGTCGGCCGGACCGACCACCGGCAGCGTCGCGGGCAAACCACCCTTGGTCACGGCGCAGCTGAAGCCGTTCGGCGCGATGCTGTTGAGCGTCATGTTCGCCGGCAGGTTGTCGACCAGCGCGACGGTGCTGCCCGCCAGCAGGCGGGTGCTGCCGAGGTTGGTCGAGCCCACGGTGAAATCGAAGGCCTGGTTCAGCGGCACGCTGTTCTGCGGCCAGCCGCGGCGCTTGTCGGCGCGGAAGTCGGTGTCCGAGACGGCCACGTCGGCCGGTGCCTGCGCGATGACCGAGCCCGCCACCGGCCCGGTGGCCGCGAGCGTGGCCTGGTTGACCACGCCGGTGCCCGGCGTCGTGGCCCGCACCGGCACGACGATGTTGCCGAGTGCGAGGTCGGCGCCGCCTGCGCCGCCGATGTCGGCGCGGGTGCAGGACAGCGTCTGGCCAGCGACGTTGCAGCTCCATCCGGCGGCCGCCGTGGGCGTGCCGTCGAGGGCGAAGTTCGCCGGGATGGTGTCGGTCAGCGTCACGCCGGTCGGTGCCGTGCCGCTGAAGCGCGGCGCCAGCGTGAAGTTGAAGCGTTGGCCGACCAGCAGCTGGCCGCCGTCGTGCGTCTTGCCGAGCGTCAGCAGGCTGCCCGGCGTCACGGTGGTCACACCGCCGGCGTTGTTGTTGGTCGAAACGCCGTCGCCGACGGCGCCCGACGCCGGTGCCACCGCCGCCTGGTGCGAGATGGTCGAGCCCGACGCGGCGATGACGACGCCCTGGACCGTCACCGTCGCGCTGCCGCCCACCGCAAGCGCGCCCACGTTGCAGTTCAGGGTGCCGCCAGAAATCGAGCAGCCGGCCGGCAGACCGGTGGGCGACACCGAGAAGCCCGTCGGAAGGGGGTAGCTCAGGACGGAGCCGGTCGAGGCGTCCGGCCCGCCGTTGGTCAGCGTGAAGACCACCGGCTGCGTGCTGCCGCTGGGGGCGCTCGCCGGCGCGCTGAGCGTGACGCCGATGTCGGCCCCCTTGTTCACCGTGATCGTCTTGGTTTCGGACGAACCGCCGCCGTCGATCGTGGCCGTCACCGAGAGCGAGCCCTCGGCCACCGTGCCGAGCACGATGCCGATGTCCACCGTCTGGCTGGCCGCCAGCGTGATCCCGGCGCACTGCACGCTGCCGGGGCCGGCGCTGCCCACCGGTACGGTCGCGCTGCAGCTCACGCCGGCCGGCAGCGCCTCCGTGCCCTGGTAGATCGATCCGGCCGGGAAGGTGAAGGTGAAGCCGGTGCCGGGCGCACCGACCGGCGAGCTGTTGAGTTCGGCGACGAGGACGTGGTTCGTCACCTGGGCGCGGGCCGGCACGATGGCTGGGGTGGGCTCCAGCGCCGAAATGCGGGACTGGGCGTGGGCGGTGGCGGCCAGGAGCAGCGAGGATGCCGCAATGGCGGCGATCCGGCGGGCGATCCGGGTGGCGGCAGGCAGCAGGCGGCGAGGCCTCGGGGTACTCAAGATGGTCATGCGGGCGGTCGTCTCGAATGAGCCGCCAGGGCCACCGCGCAAGATGCGCGGCCTCTCACCGGGCGGCAGGGCTGCATGCGACGACTGAGCGCAAGGGCGTCAGTCGGAAGTCATGCGACGGCCGCGATGGTGCAGATAGATCTTGTTACATTCATCCAGGATTGATCACAATTCCTGACGGTTGTTGACGAATGTGAACCCATTTCCGGAGTGGGCACTCCCTTGGAACGGTGTGCATTCGCGCGAAATGAGACCCAGGCAACCCGGCGAGGCGGGTGTCGAACGAATGCCAAGCATCGTGATATTTGTCACGGTTTGAGCCGTTGGCCGCCCGCCACAAACCCCCACCGATCGAGCCCCGGCATGCCCGGCGACCGGCCACGTGCCGGCTATTTCACGAGCACATAGCCCGTGCCGCGCACCGAATGCAGCGGCAGCCGCATGCCCAGCTTCTCGGCCTTGCGGCGCACGCGGCTGGCGATCGCGTCGATGCGGTGTCCGTCGAAGTCGAACACGTCGCCGCCGAGCGCCCGGATCAGTTCGTCGCGGCTGACCGCCGAGCCCCGGTGGCGAAACAGGCAGGCGACGAAGGCCCGCTCGCTGGTGGTCAGCTTCATGCGGCGGCCCTCCGGGTCGCTCAGGATCCAGTCGCCCTCGAGCAGCCGCCACGGCCCGCTGCGCTTCGGTTCCTGCGGCGCGGGCACCGGTGCGTCGGCGCCCACGCCGGCGTCGATGGCGCTGGCCGGCTCTGCGCGCAGGCGGCGTGCGATGGCGTTCAGCGTTTCGGCCAGCTCCGCCATGTGCACCGGTTTCACCAGGTAGGCGTCGGCGCCCTGGCGCAGACCGAGGAGGCGGTCTTCCAGCTGGCCGCGGGCGGTGACCAGCACCACGCCGATGCGGCGAACACTCCGAAGGTGGGACACGATGGACAGCCCGCTCTCCCCCGGCAGACCGATGTCGACCACCGCGATGTCGCAGGGCGCGCGCGCGAAGGCCTTGTAGAAGGCCGGCGCGGCAGCAAAGCCCTGGGCCTCGAAGCCCAGCTCCCCGAGCGCGAAGACCATCTCTTCGCGCAGATCGTCGTCATCCTCGATCACGTGAACGCGCAGCGGTGGGACTGAACTCGTCGGTGGCATCTCGATCGATTGTAAATTCGCAGGCCTCGTGCACCCGGCCGCCAGACCGTGGGCCGGCCCGCCCCATGCACCTCCTTACCCCTCTTTCCGCTCTCGCCGCTCTCGCCGCTCTCGCCGCTCTCGCCGCTCTCGCCGCGCTCACCGGTCTCCCCGCCCTCCTCGGACGCCTTCACATGCTGCGCCGTGGCCTGTTCGCCTTCGCCTGCTGGCTCGCGATCGGCCTGCCCGCGCAGGCGGTGGTGCTGTCGGCGTCCGACGGGCTCGAGCGGGCGGTCGACCTCGCGGGCGTCCTCACGGCACAGCACGACCCCTCGACCCGGTGGCGCGTCGACGATCTGGCTCGCGGACCGCGGCAGCAGCACGGCTTCGAGCCGGTCGACGGCCCCGTGGAAGCCGGCTATACCCGCGACGCGGTGTGGCTTCGCTTCTCGCTGGTGCGCACGCCGGACGCGCCGTCGCGCTGGCTGCTGCGCGTGCGGCCCGCGCGCCTGAACGAGGCCACGCTGTACGCGCCGGACGGCCGCGGCGGCTTCGTCGAGACGCCGCTGGGCGACCGTCGGCCCTTCACCGAGCGCCCGGTGGCCGACCACAACTTCGTCTTTCCGATCGAGGTCGCAACGAGCGCCGGCGACTATTTCCTGCGGCTGCGAAACGACGGTCCGCCGCTGCGCGCCGAGCTGGACCTGTGGCAGCCGGCCGGCTTCGATCGCTTCCAGACCCAGGACTACACCGCCATCGGCGTGCTGCTCGGCGCCGCGATGCTGGCAATCTGCATGAACCTGATCTTCATGGGGTGGCTCAAGGACACGCTCTACGGCCACTACGCGCTCTACGTGCTCTGCTCCGTCTCGCTGGCCACCGCACGGCAGGGCTATCTGGCCGAATGGGTGCTGGACACGCGCCCCGAGCGCGTGGCGCAGGCGGTGCTGGCGGTGAACTGCCTCTTCAATGTGGTCGGCACCCTGTTCATGGCCCGCATCTTCGGCTTCCGCCGGCACTGGCTGCCGGCGGCGCGCTTCTTCGATGCGGTCGCGGTGTTCAACCTGCTGGCATTCGGCGTGGCCCTGACGGACTTCCACCCGCTGATCGGCGTCTGGGTCGGCGTCGGCAGCGCCGCATCCACCCTCTTCGGCGCCCTGTTCGTCTGCTACCTGCTGCTGGTGCGCCGCCAGTTCCAGTACCTGCTGCCGGCAGCGGCCTTTTCGATCGGCACGGTGGTCGGGCTCTACAGCCTGCTCAAGCTCTGGCTCGGCGACCGGGTGCCCGGCGCCGCGCCCGAACACATCTACATGCTTGGCACCCTCACGCACCTCATCCTGCTGAACGTGGCGGTGGCCGACCGCACCCGCCGCGCCGAGCGCGATGTCCGCCAGGAACGCGAGCAGGTGCTGTCGGTGCGGCGCGAGGCCGAGCAGGCGCTCGAGTCCACCGTGGAACGCCGTACCGCCGAGCTGGCGGGCGCCAACGTCGCATTGCGCGACGAGATCGCCAAGCGCAGCCGTCTGGAGGCGCGCCTGCTCCAGTCGCTGGACGTCACGCGCCAGACGGTCGAGCAGCAGCATGAATTCGTCTCGATGGTGTCGCACGAATTCCGCACGCCGCTGGCCGTGATCGACGCCGCGGCGCAGTCGCTCGACCTGTCGAAGCTGGGCGCGGAGCCGGCCGTCAAACTGCGCACCGGACGGATTCGTCGCTCGGTGCAGCGCCTGTCGATGCTGATCGAGAACGTCCTCATGGCCGACCGGCTGCACCTGGAACGACGCGCGTTGCGGCTGGAGCCGATCGACCTGGAGGCGCTCGCGCGGGGGCTGTGCGACACCTTCAACCTGCCCGGGTCGGAACGCCTGCAGTTGGCGGTGCACGCGCCGCGGGCCGAGGTCCGGGGCGACCGCTCGCTGATCGAGATCGCGCTGCAGAACCTGATGCACAACGCGCTGAAATATTCGCCGTCGGAAAGCACCGTACGCGTCACGCTGCGACAGGTCGGCGAGGCGATGCAGATCGACGTGGCCGACCACGGCGCCGGCGTACCGGCGGCGGACGTGGAGCGCATCTTCGAGAAGTACTTTCGATCCGACACCGTCGCGAAGGTCGCCGGCTCGGGGCTGGGCCTGCACCTGGCGCGGGAGATCGCGCGGCGGCACGGCGGCGACGTGCGGCTGGCCGCGACCGGTGCCGAGGGCTCGACCTTTCGGTTGGTGCTGCCGGTGGCCGCCGACGATCCGATGCGCGCCCTCAGCGCGTGACGCCGAGCAGGCGGTCGAGCACCGCAGGCTGTGCGCGCAGCAGCTCGGCACGCTCGGCGTGCACCACGCGGCCCTGGTCGAGCACCACCGCGTCGTCCGAGATCGCGAGCACCGCCTGCGGATGCTGCTCGACGATGATGGCCGCCAGCCCTTCGTCGCGCGTGATGCGGCGGATGGCCCGCAGCAGCTCTTCCACGATGATCGGCGCCAGCCCCTCGAGCGGCTCGTCCAGCAGCAGCAGCCGCGGATTGAGCACCAGCGCCCGGGCCACCGCGAGCATCTGCTGTTCGCCGCCCGAGAGCTGCGTGCCGAGGTTGCCCTTGCGCTCGGCCAGCCGCGGGAACATCGCGTAGGCACGCTCCGGCGTCCATTGGCCGGGGCGCGCGACGGCGCTCAGGTTCTCGTCGACGGTGAGCGACTTGAAGATGTTGCGCTCCTGCGGCACCCAGCCGATGCCCGCCGCCGCGCGGCGGTGCGGCGCCAGCCGGTTCAGTTCCACGCCGCCGAGCACGATGCGCCCGCCGTGCTGCCGCGTGGCACCGGCCAGCGTGTTGATGAGCGTCGTCTTGCCGGTGCCGTTGCGGCCGAGCAGCGCCAGCGTGCGGCCCTCGCCCAGCGTGAACGACACGCCGGTGAGCACCACCGCTTCGCCATAGCCTGCGCTCAGGTCGTCGATCTGCAGCAGTGCCTCAGGCATGCGTCGTGCCCTCCCCGAGGTACACCGCCTTGACGCGCGGATCGGCGGCGATCGCCTCCGGCGTGCCCTCGGTCAGCACCGCGCCGTTGACCAGCACCGTCATGCGGTCGGCAAAGCTGAAGACCAGGTCCATGTCGTGCTCGATCAGCAGCACCGACACGTCCGCCGGCAGCGCCGCCACGGTCTGCAGCAGTTCCTCGCGCTCGCCGGCCGGCACGCCGGCCACCGGCTCGTCGAGCAGCAGCACCCGCGGCTCGCAGGCCAGCGCAATGGCGATCTCGAGCAGGCGGCGCTTGCCGTAGGCGAGTTCGCGGGTCGGCTGCCGCGCCACCTCGGTCAGGCGGAACTGGCCCAGCAGTTCGGCCGCGCGCTCGACCACCGCCGCATCGCTGCCGAGCGGGCGCCACCACCGCGCCCCGGCGCCGCGGCGCTGCGACACCACGAGCGTCAGCGTCTCCAGCGGCGTCATCGAATCGAAGAGCTGGTTGATCTGGAAGGTGCGCACCAGCCCCTGCGCCACCCGCCGGTGCGGAGCCAGGCGGGTGATGTCGCGGCCGTCCAGCACGATGCGCCCGGCGGTGGGCGTCAGCATGCCGGTGAGCAGGTTGATCAGGGTGGTCTTGCCGGCACCGTTGGGGCCGATCAGCGCATGCCGCGCACCGCGGCGCAGGTCGAGCGTCACGTCGTGCGTGGCGACGATGCCGCCGAAGCGCATCACCAGCCCCTCTGCCGACAACACGGTATCGCTCATCGCTTGAACACCTTCCACGGCTGGAGCAGCCGGTCGCGCCCGACCATCACCAGCAGCACCAGGATCAAGCCGATCCAGAACATCCAGTACTGCGGCGTGACGGACGACAGCGTGTCCTGCAGCAGCTTGAACACCACCGCGCCGGCGATGCCGCCGTACAGCCAGCCGACGCCACCGATCACCAGCATCAGCAGCACGTCGGCCGAACGGTCGAAGGCCAGCACGTCGAGCGAGGCGAAGCCGGTGGTCTGTGCCAGCAGCGCACCGGCCGCACCCGCTGCCGCCGCGGCGACGGTGTAGACCACCGCGATGCGCGACACCACCGGAATGCCGATCGCCATCGCGCGCATGCGGTTGTCGCGGATGGCCTTCAGCGTGGCGCCGAACGGCGAGCGCACCAGCCGCCGCATGAGCAGGAAGAGCAGCAGCACCACCGAGAGCGAGTACCAGGCGGCCGTGCGGCCGTAGAGATCGAACTCGAAGCGGCCGAGCACCGGCCCCATGACCACACCCTGCAGGCCGTCGGCGCCACCGGTGAGCCAGTCCAACTTGTTCGCCAGTTCCAGCAGCAGCAGCGCGGTGCCCAGCGTGACCATGAGCCGCGTGAGATCGGTGCCGCGCAGGATCGTGACGCTGGCCAGCGCGCCCAGCGCCGCGCACAGCACGATCGCGAACAGCAGCCCGAGGGTCGGATCGGGCAGGCCATGCTTGGCGAACAACGCCGCCGCATAGGCGCCGAAGCCGAAGAAGGCCGCATGGCCGAGCGAGACGATGCCGGTGAAGCCGAGAATCAGGTCGAGCGACATCGCGAACAGCGCGACGATCGCGATCTCGTTGACCATGAGCGCATGCGCCGGAACGACGAAGGGCAGCGCGAACGCGAGTGCCCAGACGGCGAACTCCCAGGGCCGCCAGCGCGCTGCGGCGAGCAGGCTGTCTCGGAACCCGCCCTTCACTTGCCACCCCGCCGGGTGAACAGGCCCTGCGGGCGCCACATCAGAATCAGGATCATCAGCAGGTAAACGGTGAAGGCACCCATCTTCGGAATGAAGTACTTGCCCGCCACATCGGCCACGCCGAGCAGCAGCGCGGCCAGCAGCGGGCCGGTGATCGACGAGGTGCCGCCGACGGCAACCACGATCAGGAAATAGATCATGTACTTGAGCGGGAAGCTCGGGTCCATGCCGAGGATCTCGGCGCCCAGCGCGCCGCCCAGGCCGGCCAGGCCCGAGCCGACGGCGAAGGTCAGCAGGAAGACGCGGTTGACGTCGATGCCCAGCCCGGCGGCCACCCGCGGGTCGTCGACCGCCGCGCGCAACCGGCTGCCGAAGCGCGTCTTCGAGAGGATCAGCTGCAGCACCACCGTGAGCGCCGCGCACACCGCGATGATGAAGAGCCGGTAGTGCCCCATGCCCAGCAGCAGCGCACCGTCGCCGACCTCGGTGCGACCGCGCAGCCATTCGGGCAACTGGATGTTCTGCTGCGACGAGCCGACGAAATAGTCGATCGCCGCCACCGCCATGAAGGTCAGCCCGATCGAGAACAGCACCTGGTCAAGATGCGACTTGCCGTACATCGGCCGGTACAGCGTTCGCTCCAGCAGCGCGCCGACGCCGCCGACCACCACGAAGGCCAGCGGCAGGCACAGCAGGAACGGGATGCCCAGCTTCTGCATCGCGAAGACGGTGAGGTAGCCGCCGGCCATCGCGAAGGCGCCGTGCGCCAGGTTGATGAAATTCATCAGGCCCAGCGTCACGGCCAGGCCGACCGCGAGCACGAACAGCAGCATGCCGTAGGCGATGCCGTCGAAAAGAATAGTCAGCATGGAGCGGCGCGCGTCCCCGCGTTCACTTGGCCTTGCCGGGGTCTTTCACCGCCTTGATGACGTCGAACTCGACGTTGTAGAGCTGGCCGTCCTTCTTCTCGACCTTGCGCAGGTACACGTCCTGCACGATGTCGCGCGTCTGCGCGTCGATCAGCACCTGGCCGCGCGGGCTCTCGAAGATCTGGCCCTTCATCTTCTCCAGCAGCGCGGTGCCATCGCCCTTGCCGCCGGTGGCCTTGAGCGCTTCGTAGATGACGCGCATGCCGTCGTAGCCGCCCATCGCCATGAAGTTGGGACGCATGTTCTTGTTGGCCTTCTGGAAGGCCTCGACGAACTTCTTGTTCATCGCCGACGGATGCGCCGTCGAGTAATGGTGCGAGGTAACCACGCCGAGCGCGCCCTCGCCCATGTCGTTGAGCTGGTCGTCGTCGGTCACGTCGCCGGTGGCGATCAGGCGGATGCCGGCCTTGTCCATGCCGCGTTCGAGGAACTGCTTCATCACTGCCGCGCCGGCGCCCGAGGGCACGAAGACGAACAGCGCGTCGGGCTTGGCGTCGCGCACCTTCTGCAGGAAGGGGGCGAAGTCGGGGTTGCGCAGCGGCACCCGCAGCTTCTCGATCACCTTGCCGCCATTGAGCTGGAAGCGCTCGCTGAAGAACTTCTCGGCGTCGTTGCCCGGGCCGTAGTCGGACACCAGCGTCACCACCGACTTGACGCCGTTCTTCGGCGCCCAGTCGCCCATGGCCACCGACACCTGCGGCAGCGTGAAGCTGGTGCGCACGATGTACGGCGAGGCCTCGGTGATGCTGGAGGTGGCGGCGGCCATCACCACCAGCGGCGTCTTCGACTGGGTGGCAATGGGTGCAGCCGCCAGCGCGGCCGGCGTGACGCCGAAGCCGGCCAGCACGTTCACCTTCTCGTTCACCACCAGCTCCTGCGCCAGGCGCTTGGTGACGTCGGGCGTGGCCACGTCGTCCTTGACGATCACCTCGATCTTGCGGCCGGCCACGGTGTCGCCGTTCTGCGCGATGTAGAGCTTCACCGCCGCCTCGATCTGCCGCCCGGTCGAGGCCTGCTGGCCGGTCATGGGCAGGATCAGGCCGATCTTGAACTTGTTGTCCTGGGCGCTCGCCACCGACATCGAGAGCGCGAGGGCCGACAGCGCGGCGATCTGGAGGAGGGGTCGTCTTTGCACGGGCTTTTCCTTGGAAGGCAGGTCGATCGGAGTGCTTCGATTCTTGGTCAATTTGCAAGCCGGCACGGAGCAGGCAATCACCTAGCCCGGCGTCGTCGCCGACGCTTGTTGCGCGATTTTCGACCACGCTGCGCGATCATCGCGCAGCGTGGTGGACGTGGAAACGCAGGGCGGACCGTCGTCCCGGTAGGCCGAATCGAGCGTCAGGGTGCCGACCGCGCGCGACACGCAAGCGCACAGGCGCGAGGCGGCCTGCTTCTCGTGGGCGCTCAGGAAAACGTCGCGGTGATCGATCTCGCCGTCGACCGCCAGCACATCCATGGCGCACAGGCCGCATTCGCCACGGCGGCAGTCCGACAGCGTCTCCACGCCCGCGGCTTCGAGCGCCTCGAGCAGCGTGGTGTCCGCCGGCACGGTGATCGTCAGGCCGTGCCGCGGCAGGCGCACTTCGAAGGCTTGCGCCGCCAGCCGGCCGCTGCTGCCGAAGGTTTCGAAGCGCAGGTCCTGCATCGGCCGACCGGCCGAGGCCCAGGCGCGCTGGACCGCTTCGAGCATCGGCACCGGGCCGCAGGTGTAGAGCTGCCCGCCCGGCGGCAGGGCCGCGATGGCCGCCGCGAAGTCGATCGACGCCGCGCCTTCGTGGGTGCTCACCGCCGATTCGCCCAGCGCCTCGCGCAATTGCGGCAGGTAGCCGAACTCGCCCGCATGCCGCGCGCCGTAGAGCATGCGTACCGGCAGCCCGTGGCGCCGCGCATGCGCGCCGAGCCGCTGCGCCATGCCCACCAGCGGCGTGATGCCGATGCCGCCCGCCACCAGCAGGTAGCCGGGCGCCGACAGGTCGAGCGCGAAATGGTTCTGCGGCGCGCTCAGTTGCAGCCAGTCGCCCACGGCCAACCGCCACATGGCCAAGGAGCCGCCACGGCCGTCGTCGAGGCGCTTGACGGCGATGCGCCAGTTCACGCCGTCGCCCTCCCCGACCAGCGAGTACGAACGGGTCTGCAGCCGGCCGGGGGCCGTCGTCACCTGCACCTGCAGATGGGCGCCGGGTTCGTGCGCGGCGGCCGACCCACCTTCGGGCCGCAGGGTGAATTCACGCACCGTCGGCGTGATGTCGCGCAGCGCCACCAACTGCGCCTGCACCCACTGAAGATCGCTTTTCATCGAAGGTCCTGCCGGGGAAGAAATGGAATCAACCGCGCCGGCGGATGAGCTGCACGCCCGGCAAGGGGCGCTGCTCGGCCGTCGGCGTGCCGTGCAAGGCCTCGCGCAGGTTGCGCCGGGCGATGCGGCTGTGCTCACGCATCAGCGCCTCGGCCCGCGAGCCTTCGCCGGCTTCGATCGCTTCGAGCACCTGCACATGCTGGTCCTGCGCGATCAGCAGCATGTCGCGCGCTGCGGGCGAATTGGCCTGCACCACGACGAAGCCGGAGGGCGACGCGAACGGCAGCGCGGTCACGCGCTCGAGCTGCTGCGTGAGCACCGGGCTGCCGGCCAGTTCGCACAGCAGCGCATGGAAGCGCTCGTTGTGCGTCACGTAGCGCGAGAAGGCCGCATCGTCGAGGGCCGGCTCTCGCAGCAGCTCGTCGATGCGCTGCAGGCAGGCGCGCGCCTCGCGCAGCACCACCGGTGCAGCACCGCGCTCGGCCGCGAGGCGCGCCACCAGGCCTTCGAGCGTGCCGCGCAGCTCGATGGCGTCGGCCACGTCGCGTTCGGAAAAAGTGCGCACCGCATAGCCGCCGTTGGGCAGGGCTTCGAGCAGGCCTTCCTGCTCGAGCCGCATCAGCGCGGTGCGCACCGGCGTGCGCGACACGCCGAGCTGCTCGGAGACCGCGACCTCGGCGATGCGCGCGCCACCGGGCAGCTCGCCCGCGAAGATCATCTCGCGCAGCCGCAGTTGCGCCTTGACGGCCTGCGAGCTGCTGCCGCCGTCGCCGGCTTCGGGTGTGAGGGGCGCGAGCTTCATGCGGCCTGCCGATCCGGCGGGACGCCGCCGTCGACCGGGCGGATCGGGATGGCCGCGCGCGCCGGCCGTTCGTCGGCAATCAGGCGATCGATGAGCCGCCGCGCCCACATCGAACCGGCGTCGATGTTGAGGTTGTAGAACCGATGGTCGGGGTGCTCGTCGATCGCCTTCTGCTGCGCCTCGAGCACCAGCTCGTCCTCGCGGAAGATGCCGGCCACGCCCTCACGCAGTTCGTGCGTGAGGCGCTGCTCGCCCAGACAGTAGTTGCGTGCGAAGGCCCAGAAGTAGAGGCAGGTCTTGTCGGTCTCGGGCGTGATGGTGTTGAGCACGTAGCCGTTGACGCCTCGGCTGCGGTCGCCGGGGTTGCCGTCTTTCGGTACCGCGCCGCTGCCGGCCTCGGCCACGCCGACATCGATGTTCACCGTGCACGGGCCTTCGAAACGGATGATCTGCCAGCGGTCGACCTTGCCGGTGTAGCCGCGCGCATGGCGGATCTGGCCGCCCCAGAACGGCGGCGGGTCGATGTTTTCCATCCATCGCGTGACGGTGGCCGAACGGTCGCCGTGGGTGGCGACGAAGGGCGCCTCGGCCACTTCGCGGCTGCCGATCGACGAGCCGTGCACGAAGGTCTCGTGCGTCAGGTCCATGAGGTTGTCGACCACCAGGCGGTAGTCGCAGTGGACGCGGATCATCTTGCCGTCGCCGGCCCAGGCGGGGTCGTCGTTCCAGTGCATGTCGGGCACCAGCGCCGGGTCGGCCTGGGCCGGATCGCCGGGCCAGATCCAGACGAAGCGGTGCTTCTCGACCACCGGGAAGCTGCGCACGCAAGCCGAGGGGTTGAGCGTTTCCTGGCTGGGCATGTGGGTGCAGCGGCCCTGGCTGTTGTAGACCAGGCCGTGGTAGCCGCACACCACCTCGTCGCCTTCGAGCCGGCCCAGCGACAGCGGCATCAGTCGGTGCCAGCAGGCGTCTTCGAGCGCCGCGACCTGGCCGTCGGTGCGGCGGTAGAGCACCAGCTTCTGGTTGCAGACGGTGCGCGGCAGCAGCGTGTGGCGCACTTCGACGTCGTAGGCGGCGGCGTACCAGGCGTTGAGCGGGAAGGTCATCGGGTGTCTCCTGGATTCGCAATGTATACAGAGACGGCCAAAAATCCAGTACTTTCGCGGTTTTCAAGGGTAAATACCGACTTCTCTGTATCCACTGGCAATGCTCTGCAAGGCGATACGATCGTTGACCATCCGCTCAATTCAGGAGTCGACCCATGTCCCAGCACGCCGCCCTTCCCGCCCGCTACGACCATGTGGGCAGCTTCTTGCGCCCCCGCTATCTGCTGGAGGCGCGCGAGCAGAAGGCCAAGGGCGAGATCACGCCCGAACAGTTGCGCCAGGTCGAAGACCAAGCCATCACCGAGATCGTGAAATTCCAGGAAGACGTCGGCCTCAAGAGCATCACCGATGGCGAATTCCGCCGCACGTATTTCCACATCGACTTTCTCGACCAGCTCGGCGGCGTGAAGACGGACATCCCCGTCACCATCCGCAAGCCCGACGGCACCGAGGAACTCGCGCCACCCGCGATGCGCGTGATCGACAAGGTCCGCCACGTGAAGGACATCCAGCGGGCCGACTTCGAATACCTGAAGAGCCAGGTCTCGGCCGGCCGCACACCGAAGGTGACCATCCCCTCGCCGACCATGCTGCACTTCCGCGGCGGCCGTGCCGGCATCAGCAAGGATGCGTATCCCGAGCTCGACCCGGTGTTCTACGACGACGTGGCCAAGGCCTACGGTGACGAACTGCGCTCGCTCGCCGCCGCCGGCTGCACCTATGTGCAGATGGACGACACCAACCTCGCCTACCTCTGCGACGAGCACATGCGCGAAGCCGCCCGTCAGCGCGGCGACGACCCGAACGAGCTGCCGCACCGCTACGCGGCCTTCATCAACAAGGTGGTGGCGCAGAAGCCGGCCGGCATGACCTTGGCCATGCACCTGTGCCGCGGCAACTTCAAGAGCACCCATGCCGCCTCCGGCAACTACGAGCCGGTGGCCGAAGCGCTGCTGCAGGAGATGGACCTCGACGCCTACTTCATGGAGTACGACGACGCGCGCTCCGGCGACTTCAAGCCGCTGCGCTACCTGCCCAAGGGCAAGACGGTGGTGCTCGGCCTGGTCACCACCAAGTTCGACCAGATGGAAGACAAGGACGCGCTCAAGCGCCGCATCGACGAGGCCGCGAAATACGCACCGCTGGAGCAGCTCGCGCTGTCGCCGCAATGCGGCTTCTCGAGCACCGTGCACGGCAACAACATCGCCGTGGAAGCGCAGCGCAACAAGCTTCGGCTGGTGATCGAGACCGCGCGCGAAGTCTGGGGCGACGCCTGACGCGATCCGCTCAGCCGCCGACCGCAGGAAAGGCCCGCTGGAGCGTCTCCCGCACGGTGTTCGCCACGCCGTGGCGGCTGCCCGCGCGCCACGCAAGGTGCAGCTCGGCCTGCAGCGCCGCACCGGCCTGCAGCGGCCGGAAGACCACGTTCGCATAGCCCAGCCGCCGGGCCGACTGCGGGACCAGCGCGACGCCGATGCCGGCGTCCACCAGCGACAGGATCGAATGGGTGTGGCTGAGCGTCTGCACGGTCTCGGGCGCCACGCCCTCGGCGCGCAGGCGCCCCGCGACCAGCTCGTAGAGATAGCGGGTTTCCGACGGACAGAATTCGATGAAGGGCTGCCCCTGCAGGGCCGACAGGGGCATCGCCCGCCCGCGTGCCAGGGCATGGCCGGCGGGTGCGGCGAGCACCATCGGCTCGCGCATCAGCGGGGCCGATGCGACGGAGCTTCGGGGCGTGAAGGGCCGCACGATGCCCAGTTCGATGCGGTCGGCGGCCAGGGCCTCGAGCTGGTCCACCGTCTGCATTTCGCGCAACGCCACATGCACGTCGGGCAGCGCCTCGCGAATGGCGGCCAGCACCTGCGGCAGGAGCGCGAATCCGGCCGCCGCGATGAAGGCGATGCCGACACTGCCCGCATCGGCGCGCATCGCACGCCGTGCCGCCAGCGTGGCCGCCTGGCTGCGCCGCAGGATGTCCTCGGCCTCGCGCAGGAAGGTGCCGCCCGCCAGCGTGAGCCGCACGGTGCCACCGGCGCGCTCGAGCAGGCGCACGCCGAGCTCGTGCTCCAGCAATTGGATCTGCCGGGTCAGCGGCGGCTGCGTCATGTTCAACAGCACGGCGGCGCGGCCGAAATGCAGTTCGGTCGCCACCGCCACGAAACATCGAAGTTGGGAAAGCTGGAACACGATTCAGTTTTTGGATGGCGGCATCGCCTGATTGGATTGGACGGCATCGTCACCGGTTTCTAGAGTCGAGCTCGCTTTTCAACGATCCCGATTCTGGAGACAACGACGTGAGTTTCTTTCAAGGCGCGACCCTGCGCCAGGCGCTGGACGGCATCTCCGGCATTCTGGTGACCCCTTTCGACGCGCACGACGCCATTGCCGCGGCGCCCCTGCAGCCGGTGGTCGACCGTGCCGTCCGCGCCGGCGTGCAGGTGCTGGTGGCCAACGGCAACACCAGCGAGTTCTACGGCCTGCAGGCGCACGAGGCCGAACAGGCGGTGCAGGTCGCGGCGCAGTGCGTTGCCGGCCGGGTGCCGCTGCTGGCGGGCGTCGGCCGCAGCGTGCACGAGGCCTGCGCACTGGCCCGCGTCTCGCGCGATGCGGGCGCCGATGCGCTGATGGTGCACCAGCCGCCCGACCCCTTCGTCTCGCCACGCGGCGTCGTGGCCTATGTGCAGCGCATCGCCGAAGCCGGTGGTGGGCTGCCGCTGGTGCTCTACCTGCGCAACGAGAACATCGGCCTGGACGCCATCGAGGCGCTGTGCCGTGTTCCCGAGGTGATCGGCGTCAAGTGGGCCTCGCCCACGCCGCTGGTGCTGGCGCAGGCGATTCGCCGCGTGGCCGACCGCAAGCTGGCCTGGGTCGGCGGCCTGGCCGAGGTGTGGGCGCCGCCCTTCTACGCGGTGGGCGCGCGCGGCTTCACCTCGGGTCTGATCAACGTGCTGCCCGAGCGCTCGGTCGCGATCTACAACGCACTGGAGGCGGCCGACCATCCACACGCCATGCAGCTGATCGACGAGATGCTGCCCTTCGAGGAACTGCGCGCGCAGGAAAACAACGGCGCCAACGTGACCGTCGTCAAGGCCGCCCTGCAGCTCATGGGCAACGACTGCGGCGCCACCCGACCGCCGTCGGCCTGGCCGCCGACCGAGCGCCAGCAGCAGACCTTGCGCGCCCTGCTCGAGCGTTGGCAGTTGCTGCGCTGAGCTGCCCCGATTCAAAGCCCCTTCCTTCATAACCATCAGAGACATCCCCATGCCCATGCGTCGTTCCCTTCTTCTGCTTGCCGCCCTGCTGCCCCTGGGCGCCGCCGCCCAGGCCCAGCCCTTTCCGGCCAAGCCCATCACCATCGTCATCGGCTCCACGCCCGGCAGTGCCACCGACGGCCTGGCCCGTGCGATCGGCGCGGCGCTGACCCAGGCGACCGGCCAGGCGGTGGTGGTCGACAGCCGTGCCGGCGCCTTCGGCAGCATCGCGGCGCAGTACACGGCCAATGCGCAGCCCGACGGCTACACGCTGTTCATGACGACGAACACCACGCAGTCGGCCAACCCGCACCTGCTCAAGAAGCTGAGCTACGACCCCATCAAGGATTTCGCGCCGGTGGCGCTGCTGGCCCGCGGCTATCTGGCCCTGGTGGTCAACCCCCAGGTCAAGGCCAACAACGTGGCCGAGCTGGTGGCCCTCGCCAAGAGCGCACCCGGCAAGCTCAACTACGGTTCGGGCAGTTCGTCGGCGCAGGTCGCGACCGAGCTGTTCCAGCAGGCCACCGGCACCAAGTTCACCTACGTGCCCTACAAGGCCAATCCGCCGGCGGTGCTGGACCTGGTGGGCGGCCAGATTGACCTGATGATCGTCGACCTGACCACCAGCCTGCCGCAGGTGCAGGCCGGCAAGCTGCGCGCTCTGGGCATCAGCAGCAGCACACCGTCTCCGCTGTTCCCAGGCGTGCCGACCATCGCCGCATCGCTGCCGGGCTACGAATTCGGTTACTGGAACGCGCTGTATGCGCCGGCCGGCACGCCGGCACCCGTCGTGCAGCGCCTGAGCGAACTGGTGCGCGATGCCCTTGCGACGCCGTCGGTGCGCCAGGCGATCGAAAAGACCGGGCAGGAGGCCGCCTACGCCCCGCCCGAGCAGCTGGCGAAGTTCCAGCTGGCCGAGCTGGACCGGTGGGGCCGCATCATCAAGGCCGCCGGGATCCAGCCGGAGTAGCCGGGCTTCGCAGTGGGCGGCGGCCCACGCTGGTAAAACACGGGGCAGGAGAAGACCCCATGCAACTGTTCACCGGTCCCCTCAGCATGTTCGGCGCCAAGGCCGAGATCGCAGCGCTCGAGAAGGGCCTGGTGTTCGAGCGCGTGATGGTGCCCTTCGACAAGGACGACCGTTACCAGCCGCGCCACCCCGACGTGCTGCGCATCAACCCCAAGCAGCAGGTGCCGGTGCTGATCGATGGCGCGGTCGAGATCTTCGACTCGACCCAGATCTTCGAGTACCTGGAAGACCTGCGGCCGCAGCCCGCCCTCTGGCCGGCCGGCGCGGCGGCCCGCGCGCAGGCGCGCCGGCTCGAGCACCTGTCCGACGAGGTGTTCTTTCCGAACGTCGTCCGGCTGTTCGGCCTGCAGGATGCGATGCACAGCGCGCCCGCCGTGCAAGCCTGTGCGGCCTGTGCCCGTCACTACGAGGCCATGGATGCGCTGCTGGGCGACCACGATCATCTGGCCGGCGACTACTCCTATGCCGACATCGCGCTGTACATGGCCCACGTGTTCGCAGACCGCAAGGGCGCCGGCATGACCGACGCCACGCCGCGGCTCGTGGCTTGGCGAGAACGCGTCGGGCAACGCCCGGCCGTGCGGGCGGTGGTCGGGCCGATGATGAAGTTCCTCGCCTCGCAGCACCGGCCGGTCCCGCTCTTCCTCCAATCGCACCTCGCCGCGTGAGCCACATCGACGACTGGCTCGACTGGCTGCCTTCGCCCTCGCAGCATCTCCTGGCCGTGGTCTTCGGCCTGCTGGTGTACGTGCTGACCACGCGTGCGCGGCGCGCGCAGCGGGCGCCGACCACCGCCATCGCCTGGGTGATGGGCCTGCTGCTGCTGCCCTATCTCGCGCTGCCGATCTACCTGCTGTTCGGGCAGCGCAAGCTGCGGCCGGTCGGCCTGCCGCGCCCGCCGCGCACGCTGCCGGCCGGCCACTGGGCGGCCGAGCTGATCGAGAGCTTCGGCCTGCCGCCGCCGGGCCGGTGTACGCCGCGCTTCCACGCCGACGGCGCGGCCGCGCGCGATGCGCTGTGGCAGGTGATCGACGCGGCCCGCACGCGCCTGGACGTCTGCACTTTCATCATCGGCGACGACCCGCTGGGCCACGAGGTGGTGGCGCGGCTGGCGAGACGTGCGGCCGAGGGCGTCCGGGTGCGGGTGCTGCTCGACGGCTTCGGCGCCCTTACGCTGCCGCGGCACCACTTCGACGCGCTGTGCGCGGCCGGTGGCCAGGTGGCGGTGTTCCGGCCCTTCTTCGGCCTGCGGCGCAGCGGGCCGCGCAATCTGCGCAACCACCGGAAGTTCGTCATCGCGGACGACCGGTGGCTCTGGTCCGGTGGCCGCAATCTCGCGGGCGAGTACTTCACCGGCAACGCGGCGCATCCCGTGCCCTGGCGCGACCTGTCCTACGACCTGGCCGGCCGCGTCGCAGAGGCCGCGGCGCGGCAGTTCGAGCACGACTGGGCCTCGGTGCGCGGCGATGCGGCGCGCGAGATCGCGACGGCGCACGACACGGCCGAGGACGGTTCGCTGGCGCAGTTCCTGCCGAGCGGTCCCGACCAGACCGAGGACACGGCGCACGCACTGTTGATCGATGCCTGCTTCCGCGCCGAGCACCGCATCCTCGCGATCACGCCCTACTTCGTGCCCGACGACGGGCTGCGCAACGCGCTGCGGCTGGCGGCGCGACGCGGTGTGCAGGTCACCATCGCCATCCCTGCGCAGTCCAACCACCGCCTGGCCGACTTCGTGCGCGCACGCGCCATGCGGGACCTGGCCGCTGCTGGCGTGACCTTCCGGCTGCTGCCCTTCATGGCCCATGCGAAAGCGGTGGTGGTCGACGAGCAACTGGCGATGTGCGGTTCGATCAACCTCGACCTGCGCAGCCTGCTGCTGAACCACGAAGCGGCGGTCGTCTTCTACGGCGCCGGGCCGATCGACTGGCTGGCGCAGTGGATCGAGACCACCGCATCGGCCGGCAGCGCCTATCGCGCGCGCCGGCCCGGCCTGCTGCGCGACCTGGCCGAAGGGCTGCTGCTCACCATCGCCTTCCAGCTCTAGGTGCGCCCCGGTCGTCAGCCCCGTTTGCGCTTGGCGGGCTTGGCGGGCTTGGCGGAAGACACCGGCTTGCTGGTGTAGCTCGCGTTGCCCAGGCCGGTGCCGATGGTGAGCACCGCCCAGTGGTTCACGTCGCGCATGAAGGGCAGCTCGCTCAGCCCCTGCACCACCGCATCGTTGTGCAGGCGCACGGTGGTCGGCGCGCCGCCGATGGTCGGCAGCTTCTTGGACAGCTCGCTGGGCAGATGGAAGGTGTCGCTTTCCCAATCGCCCGGCAGGTTCTGCGTGCCGCGGGCGATCGAGCCGTCGTCGCGGATGCGGCCCGGGCAGGCGATGCCGACGAAGGGCGCCAGGCGGATCTCCTTCGCCGCGCACTCGTCGATGAGCCCTTGCAGCATCTGCGACAGCCGGTCGAGCAGCCCGCGGCGGCTGGGCTTGTCGTCGGCGTGGCGCCACTTCATGCGCTTGACCACCTTCGCCATCGACAGGTCCTCGGCCTTCTTGCGGCGCGTCTTCACGATGCCGCAGCGCAGATTGGTGCCGCCGATGTCGACCGCGAGGATCGCATCGTGCGCGGCCAGCATCTCGGGCGGCACCAGGTGCACCCAGCCGATCAGGCCGCCATCGTCGACCTCGTGCGACAGTCGCGCGATCGGCACCTTGATCTTCATGTGCTGCAGGACCATGGCCGCCTGCAGGATGGTCCGCTCGCCGACGTCGCTCTCCGGGAAGCCCCCACCGATGACGATGCGCTGCACCTTGTCCCACGAGGGCTCGCGCAGGAAGCGGCGCACCACATGCGCCAGTTCTTCGGCGAATTCCTCGATCACGCCGTGCAGCAGGTCCGCGCCTTCGGAGGCCCGCTTGCGGGCGAGCAGGCGGTCCATCTCGCGCTTGCTCAGGTTCTTCGAAGGCACGGCACCGAACGGGTCGTCCTTGCCATTCTGCCGACGGCGGCGACGCCATTGATCAAGCAGTTGGCGAAAGGCGGTCTGGCTGGCGGCGTCGCCGGCGAAGCCGGCCTTGTCGCGCAGTTGAAGGCTGTAGCCGTCGACGGTGACGGACGGGAGTTCGCGGGCGCCATGGGCATCGGCAAGATAAGACGGCACGGGCTTGGGGGCCATGAACGCTTTCGAAGTGAGACGGGAAAGGGGTGAGGCCGCGGGGTCCCACGGGGACTTCAAGACCGTACGACGACTGTCGCCTGCCGCGCCGCGCCGCCGCATCGGCGCGGCGCACGAGCGGCTGTAGGAATGCGGCCTGACCGATACACTGGCCCGATGCCGATGCCGCCTTCGTTCCTGCGCGCCTGGCGCACCGCGCTGCTGCTCGCCTTGCTGCTGATGAACGCGGCCAGTGCTTCGGCGCAGGCCGATGCATTGCGCATCGGTTCCAAGCGCTTCACCGAGTCGTACATCCTGGCCGAGCTGCTGGCCCAGGCCGCGGCACCGCAGCTGCCGACTGCGCCGGTGCTGCGCCAGGGGCTGGGCAACACCGCCATCGTGTACGAAGCCCTGCGCTCGGGCGCGATCGACGTGTATGCCGAATACACCGGCACCATCGCCCTCGAGATCCTGAAGGGCGACGCCTCGATGACACGCGAGGAGATGAATGCGCGCCTGGCGCCGCTGGGCCTGGGTGTGGCGGTGCCACTGGGCTTCAACGACGGCTATGCGCTGGCGATGCGGGCCGCCGATGCCGATCGGCTGCAGATCGCCACCCTCGGTGACCTCGCGCGCCACCCCGAACTGCAGCTGGGCCTGTCGAATGAATTCATCGGCCGCGCCGACGGCTGGCAAGGCCTGGCCGCGCGCTATGGCTTCGCGCAGAAGCCGACCGGCCTCGACCACGGCCTGGCCTACGACGCCATCGCCGCGAGGCAGATCGACGTGATCGACATCTACACCACCGACGCGAAGATCGACCACCTCGGCCTGCGTGTGCTGAAGGACGACCGCGGCTACTTCCCGCGCTACGACGCGCTGCTGCTGTACCGGCTCGACCTGCCGACGCGGCTGCCCGCCGCCTGGGCCGCGCTGCAGGCGCTGCAGGGCCGCATCGACGAACGCGCGATGATCGCCATGAATGCGCGCGCCGAGCTGCAGGGCGCGGCCTTCGACACCATCGCGCGCGATTTCCTGGCCGGTGGCCCGGCGTCGACCGGCCCGCGCGGCTTCATGGCCAAGCTGCTGGGTGACGACCTCGGCCGGCTGGCGCGCCAGCACCTGCTGCTGGTGGCGATCTCGGTCGGCCTGGCCATCGTGCTGGGCGTGCCGCTGGCGGTGGGGGTGTCGGCGCATGCGCGCGCACGCACCCTCGTGCTCGGCCTCGCGGGCCTGATGCAGACCGTGCCCTCGCTCGCGCTGCTGGCGGTGCTGATCTCGTGGCTGGGACGCATCGGCACGGCGCCCGCACTGATGGCGCTGACGCTCTATGCGCTGCTGCCGATCATGCGCAACACGGTGACCGGGCTGGCGGAGGTGCCGCAGGGCCTGCGCCAGGCCGGCACGGCGCTTGGCATGACGCCGGCGCAGGGCATGCAGCTGGTGCTGCTGCCGCTGGCAGCGCCGACGCTGATCGCGGGCGTGCGCACCGCCACCACCATCGCGATCGGCACCGCCACCATCGCGGCCTTCATCGGCGCCGGCGGCTTCGGCGAACGCATCGTGACGGGCCTGGCGCTGAACGATCGGCAATTGCTGCTGGCCGGCGCACTGCCGGCGGCGGCCCTGGCGCTGCTGAGCGAACTGGCCTTCGAAGCGCTGGAGCGGCTGATGCGGCGCCGGCGCGGCACCGGTTAGGGCGGCGGCGTTTCCGACTTGGCGCTGCGGATGCCGGCGATCTGCCCGCGCACGACCTTCCAGAAGTTCTTGCCGTCGTCGAGCAGGCGCCAGGCATTGGACCGGTGCGCGAGCACGCCGACTTCAGGCAGCGCCTCGCGCAGGTTCTTCAGGCCGAGCAGCTTGGTGTACTTGCGCACCGTCGCCGGGCTGTGGATCAGCAGGATCACGCGCCAGCCGTAGTGGCGGCCGATCAGCAGCATGCCGATCGCGCTTTCGAGATCGTTCAACTCGCCCTGGAACCCGTCGACGGCGCGGTCGACCAGGGACATGATCTGTTCATCGGTCATCGCCACGAATTACCTCTCGCTTGGCGGCCGATCTTAGCCGCCAGGCGGAGGCCGCTCGGGCCGTTTCCTGCCGCTCCACATCGCGCCGACGAGGTTCTCGCGATGGCGCCAGCTCATGAAGGCCACGCCGCACAGGTGCAGCGCGATGAGCGCCACCAGGGTCCATGCAGAGATCCGGTGCGTGTGTTCGAGCCAGGCCAGGCCCCAGAAGCGATCGGTCGTGTAGAGGATGCCGGAGACGCACACGACCGCCAGGCAGCCGAGCAGCGCCAGCACCATCCAGCCGCCGAGCGGGTTGTGGCCGAGCAAGCGCGGCGCCTGCCCGCGCAGCAGGCGGCCGGCATAGGCCTGCACCGCGCGAGGACCGCGGACGAAACTCGCGAAGCGCGCATGGGCGCTGCCGGCCCAACCCCAGGCGACGCGCACCACGACCAAGGCCAAGGTGGTGTAGCCAGCCCAGAGGTGCAACGACAGCCGCGCCTCGCCGGCCCACCACGACACGCCCACGGCAGCCGCGAGGCTCCAGTGGACAAGGCGCTGCAGCGGGTCCCAGACGCGCACGGGTTCATGCCGGGTCGAGCGCTGCGCCGGGGCGTCCCGCATGGTCACTCGGGCTGCTTCACCTCGCCGACCTTGGCGAAGGTCTTGGGATGGAAGAAGGCCTCGACGCGACGGCCGCCGGCGTCGAAGCCGTAGACCTCGTAGCAGCCGTTGAAGTTCTTGACCTGCCGCACCTTCCAGCCCTCGGCCGTGAGCTTGCGCTGCAGTTCCATCTGCGGCTTCATCTCCTCCTTGGCCACCGCCTCACAGCGCACGGCGTCGTGGTTGACGATCTGCGCACCGGCCAAGCCGGCGAACACCAGGAGCGACAGCGCGCCGGCAACGCGCAGCTTCGAAAAAATGGTCAGGGTCATGGGGGAAACCTCGGTGCAGAAAGGCAGCGCATTGCTCAGACGTCGAGCCACATGCGCAGCAGGTTGTGGTACGTGCTGGTGAGACCGATCACCCCGGCATCGGTCTCGCCGTAGTGGCTGCGCAGATGGCGCAGGTGGTTGTCCATGTCGAACAGCAGCCGGCGCTGCTCGTCGCTGCGGACCATGCTCTGGATCCAGAAATAGCTCGCCAGACGAAAGCCGCGGGTGACCGGCGTGACCCGGTGCACGCTGGTGCCGGGGTACAGCACCATGTCACCCGCGGCGAGCTTCACCCGCTGTTCGCCATAGGTGTCCTCGATCACGAGTTCGCCGCCGTCGTACTCGGACGGCTCGGCCAGGAAGAGCGTGCACGAGATGTCGGTGCGCACCCGGCCCGCGCCGTTGCGCAAGAAGCGCACGGAACTGTCGACATGGTTGCCGAAGGCGTTGGCCGCCCCGCCATAGCGGTTGAAGAGCGGCGGCGAAATCTGCTTGGGCAGGGCGGCCGAGAAGAAGACCTGGTGCCGTTCGAGCCCGCGCAGCAGCAGTTGCTGCAGCGCACGGGTCTCGTCGCAGTCCTCGCGCAGCTGCTCGTTGTTCTTGGCCTCGGCCGACTGGCTGCCCGCGGTGATTCGGCCGTCGTCCCAGGGGGCGTCGGCCAGAACCTTCCGGGCCTCGCGCAGCTCCTCGGGGGTGAGCACCTGACGGATGTGCAGCAGCATGGCTGGAGGATAGCCCGATCAGAAGCGAACGCCGATGGTGCCGAGCACCTGGCGCTTGGTGCCGAGGATGGTGAAGCCCGGGTACAGCTGATCGCCGTAGGCCTTGTTGCTCAGGTTGTTCACGTTGATCTGCGCGTACACATCGGGGGTGAACTTGTACTCGAACATCGCGTCGGCCACCACGTAGCCCGGCACGCGGGCAGTCGGGGAGGCGGCACCGGTGCCGCCGTTCAGCGGCCGGTTCTCGGTCGCACCGTGCGCGCCCAGCGCCACACGCATCTTCGAGGTGGCCTGGTAGCTGATCCAGACGGCACCCGACTGCTTGGGCGTCAGGCCCACGCGCTGCCCGACCGATGCCTGCGCCGCGGCGGCGCTGCCGGCCTGGTCGATCTTGGCGACCGGCACCCAGGTGTAGGAGGCATAGATCTCCCACTGCGGGCCGAGGCGGCCGACCACGTCGAGCTCGACGCCCGCGGTGTGCCGCTTGCCGGACAGCGTGTAGGCCGAGCCGGCGAAGTCGGCATCGGTGGTGCGCTCGTCGTATTTTTCGGTGCGGAAGATCGCGCCGCGGGTCGACAGCGCACCGCCCAGCCAGTCGAGCTTCGCGCCGAGCTCGAGGTTGCGGCTCTTCTCCGGCGGCGTGTTGGCGTTCTGCGGCGTGACGTACTGGTAGGTGTCGGCCGAGGTATTGAACGAGGTGCCGTACGACAGGTGGTAGGACTGCGTGTCGGTCGGCTGGAACAGCACGCCGCCACGGTAGCTCCACGGCGAGTTCGACAGGTGCGTGCTGGTGATGGTCGACGGCGTGTTGGTCACGCCGGTGCGGTAGGTCAGGTTCTCGAAGTCGCCCGAGAAATGGTCGTAGCGGACGCCGCCGAGCAGCTTCCACTGCGGTGCGACCTGCACCAGATCCTGCAGGTAGACGCCATAGGCCTTGGCGTCGTAGTTGCTCGAGTTGCGCCATTGCGGCGACAGGCCGGTGCCCGTCAGGCCGGCGCCGTCATCGGGCGTGCCGACGCGGGTGAACGGCCGGGTGCCGAGGGTGCTGCCGTTGTTCTGGAAGCGGTTCGCCTCTTCCTTCGAGGCGTCGATGCCGGTCAGCAGCTCGTGCTTCATGCCGAGCGCGTTGAAGGCCTGGCTGTAGTCGCTTTGGGCATAGGTGGCCTTGTAGCGGTCCTTGCGCGGCGTGAGGCCGCTGCGCGTGAGGAAGGTCGACGGGTCGAGCGAGGTGACGGCCCGCGTGCCTGGCGGGCAGGTGCCGGTCGCCGTCGGACGCGCGCCGCAGGCGCCGACCGCCGTGCTCCACTGCGCCCGGTCGAACACGCCGCTGCGCACCTGCGTGCGCAGCTCGCCGCCATTGGCGAAGGCATGCTTCCAGGCACCGTGCACATAGTTCGCCTCGCCATCGGCGAAGTCCGCCGAGGTGCCGTAGTACTTGCCCGGCTTGACCGGTGCCAGGCTGCCGTTGACATAGCGCACGGCCGACATCGGCACGTTGTTGTTCTTCAGATGGAAGGCGCCGACGGTGAACTCGTCGGCGGTGCCCAGGCCCCAGCTGTAGGTGGGCGCGATGCCGTTCTTGTCGATGTCCGCGCCGCCGTTGTCGGCCCGGTTGTACATCGCGTTGATGCGCAGCGCCGAGGTCTCGCCGGTGCGGATGTTGAAGTCGGCGGTGGTGCGGAAGTAGCCGTCGCTGCCCAGGGTGCCAACCACGTCGGTCTGGTCGGCCAGCAGCGGCTTCTTGCTGACCTGGTTGACCACACCGCCGGTCGAGCCGCGGCCGAAGAGCATGGAGGCCGAGCCGCGCATCACCTCGATGCGGTCGAGATTGAAGGTGTCGCGGTCGTACTGCGACGGGTCGCGCATGCCGTCGATCATCAGGTCGCCGGTGCTGGCGATCGGGAAGCCGCGCAGGCGGATGTCCTGGTCGGTGCCGTTCTCGGTCGCGGCGAAGGTGATGCCGGCGGTGTAGTGCAGCGCGTCCTTCAGCGTGTCGAGCTTCACGTCGTCGATCAGCTTCTCGGTCACGACCGTGATCGATTGCGGCACGTCGCGGATGTCCTGCACACCCTTGCCGATGCTGGTCTTCTTGGTCTGGATGCGGTCCTTGCCCTGCGCCTGACCCTCGGCCTCGCCGGTCACGGTCACCGTCCCGAGCGTCCCGCCCGTGGCCGCACTGCCGGTCACCGCCGGCGTCTGCGCCCAGCTGCTGACGGACGCCGCGAGCATCAGGGCACCGAGCGGAAATGCTCGCGCATCCAGCGAACGCGTCGCGGGCGAAGAAGAAACAGGAGCGATGGCCGCGCGCAGGCGGCGAGAGGTTCGAGCCAAGTTGGCCTCCATGAGAACGCGGGCGCGCTGGCGCCGCGGCGGGTGGAAGGCTGGCTACGCGCAGATGCGCACTTGGCTTGCCGGTGTGAATTTCGGAGCGGAGTATAGGGTTTTCGCCATGAAAGTAGCACTTGGTCGTCTACTTTTCGCCACATCTTCGGCGATCTCTAGGACGAAAACCCGGCCACTTTGGCACTTTGCAAAGTAGTACGCTGTCATCCTACTTTCAACGCATTGCGTCCTTCTCCACGTCTCGACAAACGAAGCCGCTCGATGCCTCGACACCCGCCCTCCACGCCCCTGGCCTCGCCGGCCTCGGGCCCTCCCCGCACGGCGGCACTCCCGCCCGCCGGCGATGCGCCTCGGCCGAGGCCGCCGCTCGACTTCGCCGAGCTCGGCGACCTCATCGTTCGCATGCGCGAGCGGGTGCCGGCCGCGAGCAGTCGGCGCATCGGCCAGCACCATGCGGCGGTGTTGCTCACACTACGCGCCCTGCAGGGCGCCGGCGCCGACGTCCATGCGATCTACAAGGCGCTGCTCGACCAGGGCCACGACGTGCCGCTGTCGACGCTGTACCGCGCGCTCAAGGTGCTGGAGGCGGCCGGGATGGTGCAGCGCGAGTGGGTCCCGCACGAGGGCCGGCCGCGCGGCGTGTACGTCGCCGTGGAGGAGCAGGTCGGGGACGCCGCGCCGGCAAAGGTCTGCGCCCACTGCGGTGCCAGCCTTCCCGAGCCGACGCCGTAGACGCCGTAGACGCCGTAGGCGGCGAGCGGCACCGGCCGCGGGCGCGAGCTGCGGGCAGAATCGCGTGCTCCCTCACCGCACACGCCCGACACGCCGCCATGTTCCAGGCCTTTTTGATCGTCAGCCGGGAGGCCATCGAACTGCTGCTGATCGTCCTCGCCCTGCGTGAATGGGCGCGACAGGCCGAACGGCCAGGGCTCGACCCGTGGATCGTCGCCGGCGTGCTCGTCGGCCTGGCGGGTGCGGCGGCCGTCATGGCGACGCTGCCGCCCTCCGGGATGAACGAATGGCTCGACATCGCCCTGACCTGCGGCTTCGGGCTGTCGGTGGCCTTGCTGTCCTGCGGCACCATGGCCTCCATGGCCGGCATCGACCACCATGCGCAGTCCCAGTTCGACGCCTGGTTCGCGCAGCGCGCGGCCGCCGTCCCGGTGATGGTGGTCGTCGCCTTCAGCGCGCTGCGCGAAGCGCTGGAAGCGGCCCTGCTGATCCGCTTCGTCGCCGCCGGCACCAGCGTGCACGACGTGGCCTGGGGGGCGGCACTCGGCCTGCTCGCCAGCGCGCTGATCGCGGCCGCCTGGCAGGTGCTGGCGACCAGCCGCCGAACGCGGTTCGTGTTCCGGCTCACGGCCGTGCTCCTGTTCGTGCTCGGCGTGCAGATGATGCTGGAGGCGGTGACCGAGGTGCTGCTGCGCGGCGTCGGCGGCCCGCAGACGATCCGCATCGGTCATGCCCTCCAGCCCTATGTCGAGAACGGCCAGCGCTACTGGCTGCTCTGCGCCGCCCTGGCCGTGATTCCGCTGGTCGTCTGGGCGCGCGCCTGGTGGCGGCAGGCCGGCAGCACGCAGCGGCGCTGACCCGGGCCGCGAGGCAGTGCCCTCAGGTGTCGTCGGGAAAGACGAGGACCGGGTCGCCCGGCCGCCACGGCGCGAGTTTCGGCATCGCCCGCGCCCAGAGGGGCGCGGCGCTCAGGGCGCCGAGCCAGGCACCGAGCGCCGGCCAGGCCGCAATGCCCCACCCGCTGGGGTCGACCTGTGCAAACTGCCGCACGAAGGGCGCGATGGCCATGTCGGCCAGCGCAGGCGCCGGACCGAAGAGATGCGCCGACGCCTGCAGCCGCGCTTCGAGCCCATCGAGGAAACCGCCCGCCTCGCTGCGGTGGTGCAGCGGGTCGGCGCCGTCGAAGCGGTTCGGATACTTGTAGCGGTCGAGATGGTGCTTGAAGGCGCCATCGCACTGTGCAACGAGCGCCAGCATGTCGTCGAGCGTGCCGCTGGCGGGTGCAAGCCAGCGCAGGGGATCCTGCTGCGCCAGCGCCCAGCGCATGATCTGCAGGCTCTCGTCGATCACCGATCCGTCGACCTCGACCAGCACCGGCACGGTCGCCTTGGGCGATGCCTCCCGCAGGGCGGTCGGCTTGTCGCGCAGCACCACTTCGCGCAGTTCGCAGCGGATGCCCGCGGCCAGCAAGGCGAAGCGCGCCCGCATGGCGAAGGGGCAACGGCGGAAGGAATAGAGGATGGGCAGCACGGGACGCACGGGAGCAGACCCGCCCGATGGTAGACGCCCATGAAAAACGCCCGCCGTGCGGACTGCACGGCGGGCGTCGGGCGAAGCGCGAACGCGCTCAGGCCAGCGTGTAGGCCGTCTTCACCGTGGTGAAGAACTCCTGCGCGTACTTGCCCTGCTCGCGCGGGCCGTAGCTGGAGCCCTTGCGACCGCCGAAGGGCACGTGGTAGTCCACGCCCGCGGTCGGCAGGTTGACCATCACCATGCCGGCCTGGCTGTGGCGCTTGAAGTGGGTCGCGTACTTCAGGCTGGTGGTCGCGATGCCGGCCGACAGGCCGAACTCGGTGTCGTTGGCCGTGGCGAGCGCTTCTTCGTAGTCCTTCACGCGGATCACGCTGGCCACCGGGCCGAACACCTCTTCGCGGTTGATGCGGGCCGTCTTGTCGGTGTCGACCAGCAGCGCCGGCGACATGTAGAAACCGTCGGTGTCGAGCTTCAGGCGCTGGCCGCCGGCGGCCAGCGTGCCACCCTCGTTCTGGCCGATCTGCACGTACTCCAGGTCCTGGTCGAGCTGGCTCTGGCTCGAGACCGGACCGACGTCGGTGCCGGCCGCCAGTGCGTCGCCGACCTTGATCTTCTCCATGCGGACCTTCATCGCCTCGATGAACTTCGGGTAGATGCCGTCGGTCACGATCAGGCGGCTCGACGCGGTGCAACGCTGGCCGGTCGAATAGAAAGCACTCTGCACGCTCAGCTCCACCGCCTGCGCCAGGTCGGCGTCGTCCAGGATGACCTGCGGGTTCTTGCCGCCCATCTCGAGCTGCACCTTCTTGTGGCTCTTCACGCACTGCACCGCGATGTTGCGGCCAACGCCGACCGAGCCGGTGAAGCTGATCGCATGGATGCCGGGGTGCTCGACCATCGCATTGCCGATCAAGCTGCCGCGGCCCATCACCAGGTTGAAGACGCCGGCCGGAATGCCCGAGCGGCTGATGATCTCGGCCAGCGCCCAGGCCGAGCCCGGCACCAGGTCGGCGGGCTTGAGCACCACGCAGTTGCCGAAGGCCAGCGCCGGCGCGATCTTCCAGGCGGGAATCGCGATCGGGAAGTTCCACGGCGTGATCAGCCCGACGACACCGACCGGCTCGCGCGTGATCTCGACGCCGATGTTCGGGCGCACCGACGGAATGATCTCGCCCGACAGGCGCAGGCATTCGCCGGCGAAGAACTTGAAGATCTGGCCGGCGCGGGTGGCTTCGCCGATGCCCTCTGCCTTGGTCTTGCCTTCTTCACGCGACAGCAGCGTGCCCAGCTCTTCGCGGCGCGCGAGGATCTCGGTGCCGATCTTGTCCAGCGCGTCGGAGCGCGCCTGGATGCTGCCGGTGGCCCAGGCGGGAAAGGCGGCGGTGGCGGCAGCCACGGCGGCATCGACCTGGCTGGCGTCGCCCTGTGCGTACTCGGCGATGGTGTCGCCCAGGTTGGACGGGTTCAGGTTGGGGCTGTAGCTGTTGCCCTTCTTCCATTCGCCGCCGATCAGGTTGTCGTGTTGTTGCATGTCGATTCCTTGTGCTGAGAAGTGAGAAAGCCGAAGCGCCTGCGCTTCGGCCTGTGAGGAAAGGGTTCGCCTAGGTTAACGCGTCGGCCTGTCGGCCGGCGCGGCTCATTGCGGCGGGCGCACCGCCTGGCGGGCCAGCAGCTTCCAGTCGGCGCCCTGCTTCTGCCAGACGCCCAGGATCTTGATGCTGACCTTGCCGGGCTTGCCCGAATCGTTGGTGTCGGCGGTGAGCGTGTGGCGCACGATCGCCACGTTGTCGACCAGCTTGATGGTCTGGTCGGTGATCGCGATCGTCACGAAGTCCGACTTGCGGTCCATCAGGTCGCCGATGAAGCTGGCCTTGGTGTCGACCTTGCCGCCCGAATGGCCGTAGCTGAGATCGTCGGCCACCAGCGCATTGAGCGCCTCCGGCGTCGGGTCGATCATCGCCAGGCGCAGCTTCTCGGCGGCAGCCGCCACGGCCGGCGCATCGGCCGCATGGCTGCCGCGCGACATGCCGGCGCAGCCAGCGAGTGCCACGGCGGCGGCAGCGATGAGGATCAGTGTCTTCAGCATTTTCTTGTCTCCTGTTGTTGTGAAATCTTCGTGCTGCCTGCTTGCTTACTGCGGGCCGAGCTTGTCGATCAGCGCCTTGAGCATTTCCATCTCGTCGGGCTTCAGGTCCGTCAGCGGCGGGCGCACCGGGCCGGCGTCGTGGCCGACGATCTTGGCGCCCGCCTTCACGATGCTCACCGCATAGCCCTGCATGCGGTTGCGCAGCTCCAGGTACGGCATGAAGAAGTCCTTGAGCAGGCGGTGCTGCGTGGCCATGTCGTCGTCGCGCACGGCTTCGTAGAACTGCACCGCGGTCTTCGGGATGAAGTTGAAGACGGCCGACGAGTACACCGGCGTGCCCATCGCCTTGTAGGCGGCGGCGTAGACCTCGGCCGTGGGCAGGCCGCCCAGGTAGGCGAAGCGGTCGCCCATGCGCTGGTAGATCGCGACCATGGTCTCGATGTCGCCGATGCCGTCCTTGAAGCCCACCAGGTTCGGGTTGCGTTCGGCCAGGCCAGCCAGCGTCTCGGGCTTGAAGCGCGTCGAGCCGCGGTTGTAGATGATCACGCCGAAGTCCACGCTCTTGCAGACCGCCTCGACGTGCGCGGCCAGGCCTTCCTGGCCGGCTTCGGTCAGGTAGTGCGGCAGCAGCAGGATGCCGTGCGCGCCGGCCTTTTCGGCAGCCTGGGCGCACTCGATGGCGAAGCGCGTCGGGCCGCCGGTGCCGGCAATGATCGGCACCACGCCGCGGCAGGTGTCGACCGCGGTCTTGATGATGCCGGGGTATTCCGCGCCGGTCAGCGAGAAGAATTCGCCGGTGCCGCCTGCCGCGAACAGTGCGCTCGCGCCGTACGGGGCGAGCCATTCGAGACGCTGCTCGTAGCTCTTCTTGTTGAAGTCGCCGTTGGCGTCGAAGTCGGTCAGCGGGAACGACAGCAGGCCGGAGCCCATGATGGATTTGAGTTCTTGGGGATTCATCACACGTCCTGTGAATTGAGAGAGAAAAAGAGGAAGCCGGTCAATCCAGCTTGATGTTGGCGTCGGTGACGACCTTGGCCCAGCGCGCGCGTTCCTTGTTGAAGAACTGCTCTTCCTCGGCCGGTGCCATGGTCACCACTTCGGCGCCCTGCCCTGCGAGGCGCGAACGGATGTCGGCCGCGCGGATGACGGTGATCAGTTCCTTGTTCAGGCGCTGCACGATCGCGTCGGGCGTGCCCTTGGCCACGCGCACGCCTTGCCAGGTGCCCGACTCGAAGCCCGGAACGCCTTGCTCGGCGATGGTCGGCACGTCGCCGATCAGCGGCATGCGCGTGCCCTTCGAGACGGCCAGCACCTTCAGCTTGCCGCCCTGCACCTGCGGCAGCGTGGCGAGCATGCCGTTCATCAGGATCTGCGTCTGGCCGGCGACCGTGTCCTGGATCGCCTGGACGCCGCCCTTGTACGGCACGTAGGTCCACTTGGCGCCGCTGGCGCGTTCGAGCGCCACGCCGGCCAGGTGCGGCGCACTGCCGGTGGCAGTCACGGCGAAGTTCAGATCACCGGTCTTCGACAGCGCGATGAGTTCCTTGAGGTTGTTCGCCTTCACCGACGGATGCACCACCAGCAGATGCGGCGAGTACGCCAGCATGGTCACGCCGCGCAGGTCCTTGGACGGGTCGAAGGGCAGCTTGGTGTAGACCGACGGGCTGATCGCGAGTGCACCGACGTCGCACAGCAGCAGCGTGTAGCCGTCGGGGTTCGACTTGGCGACGAAGTCGGCACCGAGATTGCCGTTGGCACCCGGCTTGTTCTCCACGATCACGGGCTGCTTGAATGCTTCCGACAGCGACTGGCTGATGGCGCGGGCAATGATGTCCGACGAACCACCCGGCGGGTACGGCACGATGATCTTGATGGGCTTGGTCGGCTGCCAGGCAGCCTGGGCCATGGCGGCCAGAGGCGCGGCGAGCGCGAGCGTGGCGAGGCAGGCGGAGCCGACGAGTCGGCGGCGAGCAATAGACATAGGCATCTCCGTTGTTTTGAAAGGCGATCTCACCCGCAAGCAGCGAAGTGATCAGTCATCGTACAACTCAAGGAATGACTTGTCCAGCATTCCCCCGTCAGAAAGTCAGCCGCGGGCCGCCTCGTCGGCCGCTTGGTCCGCGCGCCGCGCCGCCTCTTGCGCCAGCCGCAGGCGTTCTCGGCTGTTGGTCAGATGGATGCGCATTGCCGCGCGGGCCGATTCGGCGTCGCGCCGGGCAATCGCCGCATAGATCTCCTCGTGCTCGCGATTGACGCGGCTGAGGTAGGCGCCGCTGCGATCGGCGGTGCGGATGGCATTGATGCGGGTGCGCGGGATGATCGTGGTGCCCAGGTGGCTCATGATGTCCGCGAAGTACGGGTTGCCGGTGGACTGCGCGATCTGCAGATGGAAGCGGAAGTCCGGCGCCACCGTGTCCCCGGCCACTGCGACGTTGCTCTCGAAGTCGTCCAGCGCCTGGCGCATCGCCTGCAGCTGCTCTTCGGTGCGGCGGGTGGCGGCCAACCCGGCCGACTCGGTTTCGAGGCTGATGCGCAGTTCGAGCACGGCCAGCACATCGACCGAGGTGGCGATGTCGCCGGCGTCCAGCCGGAACACGCCGCTGGCGCGCTGCTGCAGCACGAAGGTGCCCACGCCGTGGTGGGTCTCGACCAGGCCGGCGGCCTGCAGCTTCGACAGCGCCTCGCGCACCACCGTGCGGCTCACGCCGAAGGCCTGCATGATTTCGGATTCGGTCGGCAGCTTGTCGCCCGGGCGCAGGACACCATCGCGAATGCGCACGCCGAAGTCGTCGACCAGGCTGTGCGCCAAGCCTCGCCCCCGCGGCCGCGGACGGGCCGCATAAGCCACGGATGCGGGCGCTTCGGGCATGGTGGGAACTTCTGTTGACAGGCGAGCCATGCGCTGATGATAATCTTCCGAGAAGTTGTACGACAACAGATAACTTACCTGAGACAGGTTCCGATGAGTGCTTCCGCCCCCGCTGCCACCCCGCAGCCCTCCCCGTCGTCGCTGCGTGTCCATCGCCTGCTGCTCACCGGCGCCGCCGGCGGGCTGGGCAAGGTGCTTCGCGAACGGCTGCAACCTTACGCCGAAGTGATCCGGCTGTCGGACATCGGCAGCATGGCGCCGGCCGCGGGACCGCGCGAAGAAGTGTTGCCCTGCGATCTGGCAGACAAGCAGGCCGTCGATGCCCTCGTCGCCGGCTGCGACGCCATCGTGCATCTGGGCGGTGTGTCGGTGGAACGCCCTTTCGAGGAAATCCTCGAAGCCAACATCAAGGGCATCTTCCATCTCTACGAAGCCGCCCGCCGCCATGGCGTGAAGCGCGTGGTGTTCGCCAGCTCCAACCATGTGATCGGCTTCTACAAGCAGGACGAGCACATCGACGCCAGCGCCGCGCGCCGGCCCGATGGCTACTACGGCCTGTCGAAGTCCTTCGGTGAAGACGTGGCCCAGTTCTATTTCGATCGCTACGGCATCGAAACGGTCAGCGTCCGCATCGGCTCGTCCTTCCCCGAGCCGCTCAACCGCCGGATGATGAGCACCTGGCTGAGCTACCGCGACCTGACGACGCTGATCGAGAAGTCGCTGTTCACGCCGGACGTGAAGCACACGGTGGTCTACGGCATGTCGGCCAACCGCGACGTCTGGTGGGACAACAGCGCGGCCGCCCATCTGGGCTTCGTGCCGCAGGACAGTTCGGAGGTCTTCCGCGACAAGGTGGAGCAGCAGCCACCCGTGGTGCCGACCGACCCGAACGCGATCTACCAGGGCGGTGCGTTCACCGCTCAGGGCCCCTTCGGCGACTGAGCCGGCGGCGCGCACCATGCAAGCCGAACTCATTCTCGATGCGCGCAACGGCACCGGCGAAAGCCCGGTCTGGCTGGCGGCAGAACAGGCGCTCTACTGGGTCGACATTCCGGCAAAGCAATTGCACCGCCATGTGCCGGCCACCGGCGCCCACACCGCATGGACCGGCGACGAAATGCTCGCCTGCGTCGCGCCCCGTGCCGGCCATCCCGGCCAGTGGATCGCCGGGATGGAAAGCGGCCTCTTCGCCATTGCCACGAAGGACGACGGCACCCTGGCCGCGACGCCCATCGCACGCGTTGCCCATGCCGCGCACGGCATGCGCTTCAACGACGGCCGCTGCGACCGCCAGGGCCGCTTCTGGGCCGGCACGATGCTCATGGACATGGCGGCAGCCCGCACCGTCGGACGTGTCTACCGCTACCAGAGCGATGTGAACGAGGAAGCCGCGCTGCGCGTCCAGTTCGACGAGATGATCGTGCCCAACGGCATGGCCTTCAGCCCCGACGGCCGCACCATGTACCTGTCGGACTCACACCCCGACGTGCAGGCCATCTGGGCCTTCGACTACGACACCGCCACCGGCACGCCGCACAACCGGCGCCTCTTCGTCGACATGAAGCCGCTGCCGGGCCGGCCCGACGGTGCCGCGGTCGACGTTGACGGCTGCTACTGGATCTGCGGCAACGATGCCGGTCTGGTGCACCGCTTCACACCCGACGGTCGGCTCGACCAATCGCTCGAAGTGCCGGTCAAGAAGCCGGCCATGTGCGCCTTCGGTGGCCCGCAGCTCGACACGCTCTACGTCACATCGATCCGACCGGGCGGCGACCTGTCCGACCAGCCGCTGGCCGGCGGCGTGTTCGCGTTGCGGCCCGGCGTCCAGGGCATCGCCGAGCCGGCCTGCCAATTCTGATTTCTGCAAATTTCGACAACCACCACCCGTAGAGGAAGACAAATGAGACTGCAACGCACACTGATCGCGCTGGCCGCCTGTGCCACCGCCGCACTGACCGGCTTCGGCGCCCAGGCGACCGAGTTCCGCTCCGCCGACATCCATCCCGACGACTACCCGACCGTGACCGCGGTCAAGTTCATGGGCGAGCGCCTGAAAGAACTGTCAGGCGGCAAGCACACCATCAAGGTCTTCAACAACAGCGCCCTGGGTAACGAGAAGGACACCATCGAGCAGACCAAGATCGGCGCCCTGTCGATGGTCCGCGTGAACATCGCGCCGATGAACAACATCTGCGCCGAGACGCAGGTACCAACCATGCCCTTCCTGTTCCGCTCGGTCGACCACCTGCACAAGGTGCTGGACGGCCCGATCGGCGAAGAGATCTTGAAGAGCTGCGAAAAGCAGGGCTTCGTCGGCCTGGCCTATTACGACAGCGGCGCGCGCTCGATGTTCACCGCCAAGAAGCCGGTGCGCAGCTTCGCCGACATGAAGGGCCTGAAGGTCCGCGTGCAGCAGTCCGACCTGTGGGTGTCGATGCTCGAAGCCATGGGTGCCAACGCCACGCCGATGCCCATGGGCGAGGTCTACACCGGCCTGAAGACCGGCCTGATCGACGCCGCCGAGAACAACTACCCGACCTACGAAAGCGCGCGCGCCTTCGAAGTGGCGAAGTACTACAGCAAGACCGAGCACTCGATGGCACCTGAAATGCTCCTGTTCTCCAAGCGCGTGTGGGACAAGCTCACGCCGCAGGAACAGGGCTGGGTCCGTCAGGCTGCCAAGGAATCGGTGCCCTACATGCGCAAGCAATGGGAAGCCCGCGAGATCAAGTCGCTCGCCACCGTCAAGGCCGGCGGCGCGGAGATCATCGACGTCGACAAGGCGCCGTTCCAGGCCGCGATGAAGCCGGTGTACGACAAGTTCATCACCGACGCGAAGCTCAAGGACCTCGTCAAGCGGGTCCAGGACACCAAATAAAGCTCGCCCCCCAGGCTTCGCGCACTTCGTGTCGCTTGGCCAACCCCCTACCGGGGGCAACACCAGCGGGCCGGCGGAGCCGGACCCGCGGTGTTTAACGAACAGAGCGGCGCTCTCTTTTTCGCATCGAAAGTTATGTACACCAAACTTTGCCGCACGCTCGCGCGTGCCTGCATGTGGCTGGGCATCTTCGGACTCGTCGCAGTGATCTGCGCCGTGAGCTGGCAGGTGTTCGGCCGCTACGTCATGAACAACACGCCCACCTGGGCCGAGAGCCTGGCGCTGCTGCTGGTCATCTACGTCACGATGTTCGGCGTTGCCGTCGGCGTGCGCGACGCGGGCCACATCGGGCTCGAATCCTTCCTCGTTCTGGCGCCCGACTGGCTGCGCCTGAAGATGGAATACCTCATCCATGCACTGATCCTGATCTTCGGCGCCACGATGGCCTGGAACTGCGCGTCGCTCGCCGAATCGGTGTGGGACTACCGCCTGCCCACGCTGTGGATTTCGGAGGGCTGGAAGTACGTGCCAGCCGCCATCTCCGGCGTGCTGATCGTCATGTTCTCGATCGAACACATCATCGCTTTGGCCCAAGGCCGCGAAGTCGAACCCGCCTGGGGCTGAAGCCAATGACCATTCCTCTGTTGATCCTGTGCGTGTCGTTCACGCTCTTCCTGCTGCTGGGCGTGCCGGTGGCGTTCTCGATCGGCCTCTCCGCGCTCGCCACCCTCGCCTACGAAGGCCTGCCGCTGGCGGTCGGCTTCCAGCAGATGACGTCCGGCATGGGCATCTTCTCGTTTCTGGCGATTCCCTTCTTCATCTTCGCGGGTGAGCTGATGCTCTATGGCGGCATCGCCGACCGCATCGTCGACTTCGCGCGCAACCTGGTCGGCCACGTCCGCGGCGGCCTGGGCATGTCGAACGTGGTGGCCTGCACGCTGTTCGGCGGCGTCTCGGGCTCGCCGGTGGCCGACGTCTCGGCCATGGGCGCCGTGATGATTCCGATGATGAAGAAAGAGGGCTACCACGCGGACTACGCCGTCAACGTGACGACCCACGCGGCCCTCGTCGGCGCGCTGATGCCGACCAGCCACAACCTGATCATCTATTCGCTCGCCGCAGGCGGCAAGGTGTCGATCGCGGCGCTGATCCTGGCCGCCCTGCTGCCGGCGTTGATCCTCACCATCAGCAACCTCACGGCCGCCTACCTGGTGGCGGTGAAGCGCGGTTACCCCGCCGGCACCTTCCCGGGCTGGGCCATCGTGGCGCGCTCCTTCGCCGCGGCGCTGCCGGGCCTGTTCATCGTCGTGCTGATCCTCGGCGGGATTCTCTCGGGCATCTTCACCGCGACCGAATCGGCGGCCGTGGCGGTGCTCTATGCGCTGGCATTGACGATCTTCCTGTACCGCACGCTGAAGTGGGAACACTTCGTGAAAGCGGCCTCGAAGGCGGTGCGCACCACCGGCGTGATCCTGCTGCTGATCGGCATCTCGAGCACCTTCGGCTACCTCATCAGCCTGTACGGCGTGGCCGAACTCACCGGGCAGATGCTGTCGCAGATCACCAGCACGCCCTGGATGATCTTCCTCATGATCAACGTCATCCTGTTCGTGCTCGGCACCTTCCTGGACATGGCCGCGACGATCTTGCTGTGCACGCCGATCTTCCTGCCGATCGCGCAGCAGTACGGCATGACCTCGGTGCAGTTCGGCATCGTGATGCTGATCAATTGCGCGCTCGGCCTGAACACCCCGCCGGTCGGCACCACGCAGTTCGTGGGTTGCGCCATCGGTGGCGTGTCGGTCGGCACGGTGATGAAGACCATCTGGCCCTTCTACGGCGCGCTGATCTTCGCGCTCGGCCTGGTGACCTTCGTGCCGGCCTTCTCGACCTGGCTGCCTGGCCTCTTCATGTCGGTGAAGTAACCCTGAATCAAGGAGTGCGAACATGGTGTCTATTCATCGAAACGTGTCGCTGCGCAGGATCGCAGCCGCCATCGGTGCAGCGCTCCTGCTGCTGAACGGTGCTGCATCGGCGGCCACCTGGGTCTACGTGTCCAACGCCGACAGCCAGGACGTGTCGGTGTTCGCGCTCGACCGCGCGGCCGCCACGCTCACGCCGGTCGAGACGGTGCCCCTCGGCGGCATGGCCATGCCGATGGCCTTCTCGCCCGACAAGCGCGTTCTCTATGTCGCGCTGCGCTCGCAGCCCTTCCGCGTTGTGAGCCTGGCCATCGACCCGGCCAGCGGCAAGCTGCGCAAGCTGGGCGAGGCGCCGCTGGCCGACAGCATGGCCAACATCGACACCGACGCCACCGGGCGCTGGCTGTTCGCGGCCTCCTACGGCGGCCACAAGATCACGGTCAACAGCATCGGCAAGGACGGGGCCGTGGGCGCCGTACAGCAGCTCATCGCGACCGCACCGAATGCCCACGCGATCCACGCGGACGCCGCCAACCGCTACGTCTTCGCCACCAGCCTGGGCGGCGACAACCTCTCGAGCTGGCGCTTCGACGCCGAGACCGGTCGGCTCAGCGCCAACGACCCGCCGCTGACCCCGGTGACGCCCGAGAAGTCCGGCCCGCGCCACTTCGTCTGGGACAAGGCGCAGCGCTACATGTATGTGCTCGACGAGCTCGGCGCCGGTGTGCATGTGATGGCCTACGACGCCACCCGCGGCACGCTGCGTGCCATTCAACGCACCACCACGCTGCCCGCGGGCTTCACCGGCAAGCCCTGGGCCGCCGACCTGCACCTGTCGCCCGACGGCCGCACGCTGTATGCGTCGGAGCGCACGTCGAGCACGCTGTCGAGCTTCCGCGTCGACGCGGCCACCGGCCAGCTCGAGCCGCTGGGCCAGGTGCCGACCGAGAAGACGCCGCGCGGCTTCGCCATCGACGCCTCCGGCCGCTTCCTGATTGCCGCGGGGCAGGAGTCGCACAGCGTCTCGCTGCACCCGATCGATCCCGCGACCGGGTTGCCCGGCACGCCCACGCGCGTGCCGGCGGGCAAGAACCCGAACTGGGTCGAGATCGTCGACCTGCCTTGACCTCCCGCATGCCGCCTCCCGAATCGCCAAGACCATGAACGCGCCCCACGCCCTCGCGCCCCACACCATCCGCATGCATGCGGCCGACAACGTCGCCATCGTCGCGAACGACGGTGGCCTGCCGGCCGGCACCGTGCTCGCTTCCGGCCTCGCCCTGGTCGACAAGGTGCCGCAGGCGCACAAGGTCGCGCTCGAAGACATTCCCGAAGGCGGCGTGGTGCGCCGCTACAACGTGCCGATCGGCTATGCGCTGAAGCCGATTCCGGCCGGCAGCTGGGTCCACGAGCGCCTGCTGCAGATGCCCGCGGCGCGCGGGCTCGAAGGCCTGCCGATCGCCACCGTGCAAGCACCCGAGATGCCGCCGCTGGAGGGCTACACCTTCGAGGGCTACCGCAACCTCGACGGCTCGGTGGGCACGCGCAACATCCTGGCCATCACGCAGACGGTGCAGTGCGTGGCCGGCGTGGTCGACTTCGCGGTGCAACGCATCAAGGCCGAGCTGCTGCCCAAGTACCCGAACGTCGACGACGTGGTGGGCCTGTCGCACAGCTACGGCTGCGGCGTGGCCATCGATGCACCCGACGCGATCATCCCGATCCGCACGCTGCGCAACATCAGCCTCAACCCGAACTTCGGCGGCGAGGTGATGGTGATCAGCCTGGGCTGTGAAAAGCTTCAACCCGAGCGCCTGCTGCCGCCGGGTTCGATCCCCCTGGTCGACGAGCGCAACGTGGCCGACGTCGGTGCCAGCGCCGAGAGCCTGCTCGACGTGGTCTGCCTGCAGGACGACGCGCACGTCGGCTTCATGTCGATGATCGATTCGATCATGACGCAGGCCGAGGAACACCTCGAACGCCTCAACGCGCGCCAGCGCGAGACGGTGCCCGCCAGCGAGCTGGTGGTCGGCGTGCAGTGCGGCGGCAGCGACGCCTTCTCGGGCGTGACCGCCAACCCGGCCGTCGGCTTCTGCACCGACCTGCTGGTGCGCGCCGGCGCCACCGTCATGTTCTCGGAAGTGACCGAGGTGCGCGACGGCATCGACCAGCTGACTGCGCGCGCCACCACGCCGGCCGTGGCCGAAGCGATGATCCGCGAGATGGCCTGGTACGACGCCTACCTCGACAAGGGCCGCGTCGACCGCAGCGCCAACACCACGCCCGGCAACAAGAAGGGCGGCCTCTCGAACATCGTCGAGAAGGCCATGGGCTCGATCGTCAAGAGCGGCAGCGCGCCGATTTCCGGCGTGGTCTCGCCGGGCGAGAAGGCGAAGCAGAAGGGCCTGCTCTACGCCGCCACCCCGGCCAGCGACTTCATCTGCGGCACGCTGCAGCTGGCCGCGGGCATGAACCTGCATGTCTTCACTACGGGCCGCGGCACGCCTTACGGGCTGGCCGAGGTGCCGGTCATCAAGGTGGCGACGCGCAGCGACCTGGCGCGCCGTTGGCACGACCTGATGGACATCAACGCGGGCCGAATCGCCGAGGGCGAGGTGAGCATCGAGGACGTGGGCTGGGAGATGTTCCGGCTCATGCTCGAGGTGGCCAGCGGCCGCAAGAAGACCTGGGCCGAGCACTGGAAGCTGCACAACGCGCTGGTGCTGTTCAACCCAGCCCCCGTGACCTGAATCAAGGAACACAACGATGGAAGACCTTCAAGGAAAAACCGCACTCGTCACCGGTGCCAGCACCGGCATCGGTGCCGCGGTGGCCATCGCCTACGCCGCCCGCGGCATGCGCGTCGCGGTGCACTACAACCAGTCGGCCGGGCCGGCACAAACGGTCGTCGACACGATCGTGAAGGCCGGCGGCGACGCCTTCGCCATCCAGGGCGACGTGCGCGACACCGCGGCCATCAGCCGCATCGTGCGCGAGACGCGTGCGCGGCTGGGCGGCATCGATGTGCTGGTCAACAACGCAGGCAGCCTGGTCAAGCGGGTGCCGATCGCCGAGTTCGACGACGCGCTCTTCGACGAGGTGATGCACATCAATGCCCGCTCGACGCTGGCTTTCTGCCGCGAGGTGGTGCCGCTCATGCGCGAGCGTGGCAACGGCGGCTGCATCATCAACGTGTCGTCGGTCGCCGCACGAACCGGCGGCGGTCCCGGCGCCTACCTGTATGCCGGCTCGAAGGGCTTCGTCAGCACCGCGACGCACGGCCTTGCGAAGGAACTCGCGCCCGACGGCATCCGCGTCAATGCGGTGGCGCCCGGCGTGATCCTGACACCTTTTCAGGACCGTTTCTCGACACCGGCCCTGCTCGAATCCTTCAGGGCCTCGATTCCGATGGGCCGGATCGGCGAACCAGACGACTGCACCGGCGCCTTCCTCTATCTCGCCTCGAAGCAACTGTCGGGCTACGTCACCGGCCAGGTGATCGAGGTGAACGGAGGTCAGTACATGCCCTGACCCGGCGCTGCGAATCGCTCGCCCTTCCTCCTGTTCAAGACCTATAAAAGAGACAAAGATTCATGAGAAAAGCATTCCTGCGCGGCGCTGCTGCGCTGTCGATCGCCACCACGCTGGCGATGGGCCTCGCACCGGCCGCTTCCGCCCAGAGCAGCAACTTTCCGAACCGCAGCATCGAACTGCTGGTGCCCTACCAGCCGGGCGGCGGCACCGATGGCCTGGCACGTGCCTTTGCCGAGGCCAGCCGCAAGCACATCGACCAGAGCATCGTGATCGTCAACCGGCCGGGCGCCGGTGGCGCCATCGGCTGGACCGAGGTCATCAATGCCAAGCCCGATGGCTACAAGCTGGCGGTGCTCACGGTGGAATTGCTGACGCTGCCGCACCTGGGCCTGGCGAAGTTCAACTACGACGATTTCCAGCCGATCGCCCAGCTCAACGCCGATCCGGCCGCAATCACGGTGAAGGCCGACGCGCCCTGGAACACCGTCGAGGAATTCCTCGCCGCGGCGAAGAAGTCGCCAGAGGGCGTTCGCGTGGGCAATTCGGGCAACGGCTCGATCTGGCACCTGGCTGCCGCCGCGCTCGAAGACAAGACCGGCACCAAATTCAGCCACATCCCCTTCCAGGGCGCCGCGCCCGCGGTACTGGCACTGCTTGGCGGCCACATCGAAGCGGTCGCGGTCAGCCCGGCCGAAGTGACGACGCATGTGCAAGGCGGCAAATTGAAGGTGCTGATGGTGATGGCCGACAAGCGCGTGAAGGGCTTCGAGAAGGTGCCCACCGCCAAGGAGCGCGGCATCGACCTCTCCATCGGCACCTGGCGTGGGCTGGGCGCGCCGAAGAACACGCCACCCGAGGTGATGGCGCGCCTGCGCGAAATCACGGCCAAGACGGCGGCCGAGCCGCTCATGCACGAGGTGATGGACAAGCAGAACCTGGGCTACGTCTACACCGACGGCACCGTCTTCAAGGAGACGCTGGCCAAGGACAACGCCTACTTCAAGGCGCTGATCGCCAAGCTCAACCTGAAGCCCTGAGCCCGGCTTCGCATCCCCAATACGCATCCACGGAGACCACCATGCAACGCCGCACCCTGATCCAGACCGCCATCGCCGGCCTCGCCGCCAGCGCCCTGCCCACCTTCGCGCAGGGCACCTGGCCCACCGGCAAGGCCATCACCTACCTGGTGCCCTTCCCGGCCGGCGGCACCACCGACGTACTCGGCCGCCTCATCAGCCAGAAGCTGGGCGCGGTGCTCGGCACCAGCGTCGTCATCGACAACCGCGGCGGTGCCGGCGGCAGCGTCGGCTCGGAGATCGCCTCGCGCGCAGCACCCGACGGCTTCACCATGCTGGGCGGCACCGTCAGCTCGCACGCGATCAATGTGAGCCTGTATCCGAAGATCGGCTACGACCCGATCAAGTCCTTCGCGCCGGTGACGCTGATCGGCACCAACCCGGTCGTGCTGGTCGTCAACGCCGCGAGCCCCTACAAGACGCTCAAGGACGTGCTCGAGGCGAGCAAGACCAAGCCCGGCGGCCTCTCGTCGGCCTCGGCCGGCACCGGCACCTCGCAGCATCTGTCGATGGAACTGCTGGCCTACAAGTCGGGCGTGAAATTCACGCACGTGCCCTACAAGGGCAGCGGTCCGGCGATTCAGGACGTGATCGGCGGCCAGGTCGACATGATGTTCGACACCACCGTGGTGGCGGGGCCGCACATCCAGAGCGGCAAGCTGCGCGCCATTGCCGTGACCTCGGCCAAGCGCCTGGCGTCGATGCCGAACGTCCCCACGGTGGCCGAATCCGGCGTCAAGGGCCTGGGTGATTTCGAGGTGGTGTCCTGGCAAGCCATCTTCGTGCCCGCCGGCACACCGGCGCCGGTCGTCGAGCGCTTGCACACCGAGATCCGCACGATCCTCGCGCAGCCCGAGATGCAGGAGAAGATGAAGGGCTTCGGCATGGAGCCCGCCGACATGTCCACCACGCAGATCGCCGCGTTTCAGAAGGCGGAGGTCGAGAAGTGGGCGCAGGTGATCAAGGCGGCGAACATCAAGGTCGACTGAGACCCCGCGCCGGCGTGTCGCTAGGGTGAGCGCCGCCAGCCGAACCAGGCGCACACCGCGACAGGGATGCCGAGCGTGAACCACGCCAGCATGTCCCCGCCGCCACCGTCGCTGAACAGCGCGGAGATCAGGCCCACGGTGGTGAGCAGGCCCATCACCAGCGGCCAGCCCCACAGGCGCCAGAAGGTATGGCGCGGCTTCATGGGCGGGCCTCCGTCATCGCGGCGACCGGCTGCGCGCCGGCGGCACCACTCGCAACGCCCGCCTCCGCCTTTGCCTTCGGCACGGGCACGCTGTTGCCGCGCTTGAGCCACAGGTACAGCCCGCTGCCCAGCACGATGATGGTGGCGATGTCGAGCAGCGCCCACAGGATCTGCATCGGCATGCCGCCGTAGTCGCCGAAGTGCAGCGGCTGCGACACCAGCAAGGCCGTCAGGTACCAGGGCAGCTTGGGCGCGGCCGTGACCTCGGTGGTCTTCGCGTCCACCAGCACCGGCTGCAGCAGCTTCGAGGTGAAGGGCTCGTTGCCTTTGAGGAACACCGTGGTGTGGTGCGGGCTCGAGAAGGCCGTGCCGGGGAAGGCGATGAACGACAGCTTGCTCTTGGGTGACTGCGCATAGGCCGCATCGAGCGACTTCTGCACCGAACCCCGCTCGGCCACGGGCGTGACCGGCTGGCCTTGGTACGGCGCCAGCAGTGCGCTGAGCTGGTCGTACTGCCAGTACTTGATCACCAGGTCGGCCCAGGTGTTGATCATCCCGGTGCCGCCGACCACGAAGGCCCACACCAGCGTCACGACGCCCAGCAGGTTGTGCAGGTCGAGCCACTTCAGGCGTGGACGCTTGTCGCGGCGCACCGTACCGAAGTCGAGCTTGCGCATGAAGGGCGAATACAGCACCACGCCCGAAACGATGGCCACCAGCAGCAGCAGGCCCATGAAACCGAGGAAGAGCTTGCCCGGCAGGCCGGCGAACAGGTCGACGTGCAGCTTGAACATCACGTACATGAAGCCTTCGTCGAACTTGGGCTGCGCCAGCACCTCGGCCGTGCGCGCATCGACCGCCACCGACTTGAAGTCGTCGGTGGGCGCGGGCGTCGGCGTGAGCGTGACGAACCACAGGCCGTCGTCGTCCTCGGGCTGCGAGACGAACTGCACCACGCGGTCGGGATGCTTCGACTTGGCGACCTCGAGCACGCGGTCGAGGCTGGCACGCGGCGTGTTCGCCGGCATCTTCGGCGCCTCGACCTCGGTGCCCAGCAGGTGGCCGATCTCGTGATGGAAGATCAGCGGCAGCCCCGTGATGCACAGCAGCAGCATGAACACGATGCAGACCAGGCTGCTCCATTTGTGGACCCAGGCCCAGGTCTTGATCTTTCGGCTGTTCATCGTGGTGTTCGTCTTTTGATTTCTTCAGGGGGCGGCGGTCAGAAGCGATAGGTCGCGCTCGCGACCACTTCACGGCCCTTGCCGTACCAGCAGTCGCCACGAGACAGGCAGGTGCTGAAGTACACCTTGTCGGTCGCGTTGTTGATGTTCAGCGCATAGCGCCATTGGGCGGTTTCGTAGGCCAGCACGAAGTCGAGCAATGCGACGCTCGGGATGCGAGGGCCGTAACCGCCGAAGGACGTGTCTCGGAAGTTGCCCATGTAGCGCACGCCCGCGCCGGCCGAGAAGCCCGGCAGGCCGGCGATGGCGAAGCGGTACTTGGTCCACAGGCTGGCCTGGTGCTTCGGCATGCCTTCGATCTGCGCATCGAGGTCGATGAAGTTGTAGTGCGCGATGACGTCCAGGTCGCGGCTGATCGAGCCCTTGGCTTCGAGTTCGACGCCCTTGTTCCGGGTCTCGCCCAGTTGGTTGAAGGTGTTGGGCTCCGGCTCGACGATCTGGTTCTTCTCGCGCAGGTCGTAGACCGCCGCACTGAAGGCCATGGCACGCGCCTTGGGCTCGTACTTGATGCCGGCCTCCCACTGTTCGCCGCGCAGCGGCCTGAAGCTCTGGCCCATGCGGGCCGACTGCGGCGTGAACGACTCGGTGTAGCTCACGTAGGGCGACCAACCCGAAGGCATCGCATACATCACGGCGAAGCGTTGGGTGTTGGCGCTGGTCTTCTCGTCCTCGCTGCCCTCCACGCCCGACACGGCGCGGTCGTGGCGCAGGCCGGCCAGGAAGATCCAGTGGTTCCACTTGATCTGGTCCTGCAGGTACAGGCCGCTGTTGCGCTGCGTGGTGCGCGGCAGCGCGAAGCGCTCGGGGTCGACGAGGTTGCCGTACACCGGCGCGTAGGCGTCGATCACACTCACGTCGTAGCCGCCCGACACGTTCTCGCGCTGGCGCGAGAAATCGGCACCGACCAGCAGGGTGTGCTGGACGTCGCCCGTGGTGAAGTGGCCTTCGAGGTGGTTGTCGACCGTGGCGATGCGGTTGCGTGTGAGCGAGCTGTCGGTGATGCGGCCGAGCAGGCGCTTGTTCACCGGGTCCTGGCCCCAACCGCCCGTGATGGTGAAGAAGTCGCCGTACGCGTAGCGGTTGTCGTTCTCGTTGTGCGCGACGCGGAAGTTTTGGCGCACGGTCCAGGCGTCGTTGAACTTGTGTTCGAACAGCCAGCCGAAACTCTTGCGCTCGCTGTCGTAGTAGTCGCTGGGCTCACCGATGAAACGGCTCGAGGGAATGCGGCCGTTCGGGTTCGACAAAATCGTGCCTTCCCAGGGCAGGAACTGCGAGCTCGTCCCGCTCTTGTCCTTCTGGTACATGGCCTGCAAGGTGAGCGAGGTGGCGGCGCTCGGGCGCCAGGTGAGCGATGGTGCGAGCAGGCTGCGGTCGTCGGGCACGTGATCGACCTGCGTGTCCGACTTGCGCTGCAGCGCGACGAGTCGGTAGGACCAGTCGCCGTCGGCCGTCAGCGCACCGGTCAGGTCGGCCTGGATCTGCTTGCGGCCCCAGTTGCCGAACTGCACGCCGACCTCGCGCTGCGTCTCGGTCAAGGGCCGCTTGCTCACCATGTTGAGCACACCGGCGGCCGTGCCCGAGCCGAAGAGCATGCCGGCCGGACCGCGCAGGACTTCCAGGCGCTCGAGGGCGTAGGGCTCGGTGCGGGTCGTGCTGGTGTAGTAGCCGTAAGCCTGGCGCAGGCCGTCGAGGTAGACGCTCGGTTCGCTGCCGCGGATGCGCACGGAGTCGGTCCGCGCGTCGAGCCCGTAGGCATCGGAGCGCACGCCCGCGGCGTAACCCAGCGCGTCCTGCAGGCTGGTGGCGCCCTGGTCGACGAGCTGGTCGCGCGTGACGACGGTGACGGCCTGGGGCGTCTCCGACAGCGGCGTGTCGGTCTTGGTCGCCGTGACGGCGTTCTTCGCGCGGTAACCCACCACCGGCGAGGTCGCGGATTCGCTTTCCGCGCTCGCGTCGACGCGCACTTCGGGAAGGGTCTGGGCTGCGGCCTGCACGGCCAGGAGGCCGAACGCAAGGGAAACGGCCGAGCGGCGGCCGAACGGCGAAGTGGCTGGCATCGTCATGAGATTGTGGAATGAGAAAGATTCTCATTCTATTCAACCTCACGACCCCCTTGTCAACGCCGTTCACACGGCGCGTGGGGGCACTCGACGGGCCTGGCCCTTCAGGGACTGGAACTCGGGGTCATGCACGGTCGGGCTCAGCGCCCGGATGCGCCACCACGCGGTCGATGCGGCGGCCGTCGAGCGCGACGACCTCGAAGATCCAGCCCGCGCATTCGATGCGCTCGCCGACGGCGGGCAACTGGCCCGACACCGCCATGAGCAGACCGGCCACGGTGTTGTAGCGGCCGCGCTCTTCCTCGGGCAGTTCCCGGATGCCGAGGCGCGCACGCAACTCCGACACCGGCATCAGGCCGTCGAGCTCCCAGGCGCCGTCCTCGCACTGGCGCGCCCAGGCGTCGGTCGTGGCGTTGGGCTGCAGTTCGCCGGTGATGGCTTCGAGCATGTCGCGCGGCGTCATCAGGCCCTGCACCACGCCGTACTCGTCGACCACGAAGACCAGACGCCCGCCGCGCACCCGGAACTGCTCCAGCAGTTCCATGCCCGTCAGCGTCTCGGGCACGAACAGCGCGGGTTGCGCCACGCTGTCGATCGTGCCCTCGTGCTGCGGCCCCAGCCGCAGCAGGTGCGCAACGCTGATGACACCGAGCACGTCGTCGAGCGAATTGCGACACACCGGGTACCACGAATGCACCAGGTTCAACGCACCGGCCGCCGCCACCTTCTGCAGGCTCGATGCGACGGTGTCGGTGGCATCCAGCCACTCGATGTCGGCCCGCGGCACCATCAGCGAACTGAGGCGGCGGTCGTCGAGGTGGAACACGTTGCGCACCATCTGGTGCTCGTGCATCTCGATGACGCCGGCATCGACGCCCTCCTCCAGGCTGGCGGAAATTTCCTCTTCGGTCACCGTGCGCGCTGCGTTGGAATCGATGCGCAGCAGCTTGAGCATCATCGCGGTGGCGCCCGACAGCAGCAGCACGAAAGGCTTGGTCCCGGTCGCCAGCGCGCGCATCGGCCGCGACACGAAGCGCGCCACCGGCTCCGGATACAGCTGGCCGATGCGCTTGGGCACCAGCTCGCCGAAGAGGATGGTGAAGAAGGTGATGCAGGTCACCACGATGGCGGTGGACGCCACGCTCGCACTGCCTGCGCCCATGCCCGCGCCTTCCATCCACACCGCCAGAGGCGCCGCGAAGGCGGCCTCGCCCACGATGCCGCTGAGCATGCCGATGGAGGTGATGCCGATCTGAACGCTCGACAGGAACTGGGTGGGGTCCTCCATCAGCTTGAGCGCAGCTTCGGCGCCGGTGTCCCCCGTTTCGGCCAACGCCGCGAGGCGCGCGCGACGGCTGGTGGAAAGGGCCATTTCGGACATTGCGAACAACGCGTTGAGCGTGGTCAGCAAGGCCAGCAAGAAGACATCCATGAACGGGGGAGAGAATGGGAACATGGCACTTTACTTGATCGGTGACGTGCAGGGCTGCGACGACGCCCTGCAGCACCTGCTCGACCACATCGACTTCTCCCCGAGCCGCGACACGCTCGTGCTGCTCGGCGACCTCGTCAACCGCGGGCCCGATTCGGCCGGCGTGCTGCGCCGCATGCAGCGGCTGGGCGGCGCGGCGCGCAGCCTGCTGGGCAACCACGACCTGCACCTGCTGGGCGTGGCGCACGGCGCCCGCAAGTCCGGGCGCAAGGACACGCTCGACGGCGTCCTCGACGCGCCCGACCGCGACGCGCTGATCGACTGGCTGCGTCAGCAGTCGATGGCGCTGCATCAGACCGTCGGCGGGCGCGATCTGCTGATGGTGCATGCCGGCGTGCTGCCGCAATGGAGCATCGGCGAGACGCTGGTGCTGGCGGCCGAGGTCGAGTCGGTGCTGCGCGGCCCGACGCTCGGCGAATTCGTGCGCACGATGTACGGCAACGAGCCCGCGCAATGGAACGACGCGCTCATCGGCACTGCGCGGCTGCGCGCCATCGTCAACGGCCTGACGCGGCTGCGTTTCTGCACCGCCGATGGCGTGATGGACTTCGACACCAAGGACAGTGCCGACGCGCCGCCCGCCGGCTACATGCCGTGGTTCGACGTGCCGGACCGCCGCGCGGCCGCCGCGACCATCGCCTTCGGTCACTGGTCGACGCTGGGCTGGATCGCACGGCCGGGCCTGATCTCGACCGACACCGGCTGCGTCTGGGGCGGCTGCCTCAGCGCGGCGCGCATCGGCGACACGCTCGACGCCATCGAGCATGTCGAGGTGCGCTGCGACGGGGCGCAGAAACCGGGCTGACCGTCAGCCTGCGACGAGAGCGAAGCCGGTGTCGAAGGTGCTCTTCACGTCGAGCGGCTGCTTGATCAGCCCGACCTGCCGGTAGAAGTCCGCCGTGCCCTGCTGGTCGGCAACGACCTGGGCGTCGATCGGCACCCACTTCTGCTGTCGGCGCGCGAACTGCAGCTTCGCGGCCTCCGGCGGGATGCCGATGATGCGGGCCAGCGCGGCCGAATAGGTGTCGACGTTGCGATTCGACCAGTCCTGCGCACGCACCACGCGCTGCAAGAAGTCCTGCAGCACCGGGCGCTTCGATGCGATCGCCGCGTCGGTCGCTGCCAGGTAGCTCAGCCCCGGCAGCAGGTCGCGCCCACTCACCAGCACGCGCGCATGGCCGCTCACCTCGGCGAGTGCAGTGTAAGGCTCCCAGGTCGCCCAGGCATCGACCGAGCCCTGCGTGAGCGCGAGCTTGGCATCGGCCGGCGCGAGGAAGCGGATGTTCACGTCCTCCGGCTTCAGGCCGGCGCGCGTGATCGCCTTGAGCGTGACGTAGTGGCCGATCGAGCCGCGGTTGGTGGCGACGCTCTTGCCCTTCAGGTCAGCCGCGTTCTTCAGCGTCGAATCGGGCCGCACCAGCACCGCCGTGCCGTAGGCGTCGGATCGATTGGCGCCGATTGCCTTGACGCGCGTGCCAGCGGCCAGCGCGAAGATCAGCGGCGCATCGCCGATCGGCCCGGAGTCGACCGCGCCCGCGTTGAGCGCTTCGGCGAGCGGCGCCGCGGCCGGGAATTCCGACCACTGGATGTCGTAGCCAACGCCTTCGAGCGCGCCGGCGGCTTCGAGCAAGGCACGCAGGCCGCCCTTCTGGTCGCCGGCCTTGAGCAACGGGCGCGCCTGCGCGAGGCCGATGGCAGGCAGCGCCAGCGCCGCACTGGCACCGAGCGTGCGGACGACGAATTGGCGACGGGAAATGGGGGACATGGTTTCTCCTTTGGAACGAGTGATTCAGTGGACGAAGCCGCCCTTGACGTAGCGCACCGGCTGCGCGTCCATGCGGGCGATCAGCGCGCCCAGCCCATCGGCAACAACGACGGGCTGTGCCGGACGCGGCGCGGCGTCGGTGCGGCACAGCAGGTCGTCGTCCGACCAGCCGGCCTGGCCGGGACGGCTGCGCGCGCGCAGCCAGCCGTCGCGGTCGGCGATCAGCGTGGTGCCGGCCAGCGATGAGGCACCGGTGACCAAAGCGAAGGCGGCCCAGGCGTCGGTGGCCTCGGACGCGTCGACCACGCAGCCGGCGCCATCGCGTGACGCGGCCTGCGCGTCCGGCGCGAGCCGCACGGTCACGAGCCGTGGGTCTTCGAGCGGCGCCTGCTTGTCGGCGGGTGCGTCGTCCTGCGCCACGATGCGCACGCGCTGCCCGCGCCAGCTCGCGAGGCGACGTGGCGATTGGCCTTCGCAGCGCACCACGACATCGGGCAGCGCCGCAGGCAATGCCCAGACGCCGGTCGTGCGCAAGGTCTCGCCCGCCGCCTGCGCCTTCATGAAATCGATCAGTGCCCAGGCCTCGTCGACGCGCAAGCGTTCGCCGAAGGCCGGCATGCTGGTCGCACCGTCACGGCCGCGCATGCCGTGCATCACGTGCCACAGCAGATCGCCGTCCGCACGCCGCCACAGCAGCGAGCCCGCGAGGTTCGGCGGTGACATCGAGCGACCATTGGCCAGCACCCCCTGCCCGCGCCCGTCCGCACCATGGCAACCCACGCAGTGCTGCGCATAGAGCGTGCGACCCTGCGCGATCGACTGCACGGTGAAACCGCTCGGCGAACGATGGAAGCTCGCGGGCGTTGCCGGCACCCAGAGGACACGTGCATCCGGCCAGGGCGCAACCAGCAGCAGCAAGGGGACGGCGACGAGCACCCCCACCCGCCGGCGTCGCCAGACCCAGGCCAGCAGCAACAGGACGACGACCAGCGCGATGACGGCCAGGCTGCCGGCGAGCCGCCGCGCCTGGCCCAGGTCGATCAGCAGGTTCTCGCCGGAGAGCTTCAACGCCCACGGCCACGCCGGTTGCCCGTGGGCCGCACCGGCCAGGCCCAGCGCCGCGAGCGCCTGCAGCACCGCGACCTGCGCGCCTTGCAGCAGCCCGATCAGCGCGTTGAGCCAGCCGTCGTCCGCCCCCGTCACCAGGTCGCGTCCAGCCCGAGATGCCGCAACGCTTCGTGCCGCAGTTGCGCCAGCCGCGGATGCCCGCGATGCCGCGGGTACGGCAGGTCGACCACCAGCTCCGCCGCGATGCGCGCGGGGCGGTCGCTCAGCACGATCACGCGGTTGGCGAGAAACAGCGCCTCTTCCACGTCGTGCGTCACCAGCAGCGCCGAGAAGCCGGCGCGCTGCCACAGGTTGACCAGCTCGCTCTGCATCGCGATGCGCGTGAGCGAATCGAGCTTGCCGAGCGGCTCGTCGAGCACCAGCAACTGCGGGTCGTTGACCAGCGCACGCGCCAGCGCCACGCGCTGCGCCATGCCGCCCGAGAGCTGGTGCGGAAAGCTCTTGGCGAAATCGGTGAGGCCGACCAGCGCCAGCGCATCGTCGACACGCGAGCGCTGCGTCTTCAGCAGCCCACGCGCCTGCAGGCCCAGCGCGACGTTGTCCCAGACCGTGCGCCACGGGTACAGCGTCGGGTCCTGGAACACGACGATGCGCGACGGGTCGGGCCGGGTGATGGGCTCGCCGTCCTGCGCGATGCGGCCGGTGGTGGCCGGCTCCAGCCCGGCGACCAGCCGCAGCAGCGTCGACTTGCCGCAGCCGCTGGGGCCGAGCAGCGCGACGAACTCGCCGGGCTGCACCTGCAGGTCGATGCCGTCGAGCACCTGCAGCACGCCGCCCTGCTGCTTGAACCAGTGGCTGACGCCTTCGATGTCGATGCGCGCGCCGCCCGGCGCGGTGGCCGCTTCGCTCGCGACGGATGCCGATGCGACGCTCACCATTTCACCGTCCCCTTCTGCCAGGACAGCGCGCGGTCGCGCACGGTGAACAGCAGCGTGATCAGCCCCGAGCACAGCACCGCCATCACCAGCAGCGCCGCGTACATGTTGGCGTAGGCGGCCCAGCCTTGCGCCCACTGCAGGTACCAGCCCAGGCCGGCCTTCACGCCCATCATCTCGGCCGTCACCAGCACGGAGAACGAAGCGCCCAGGCCCATGAAGAGACCGACGAAGACCTGCGGCAGTGCGGCGGGAATCGCCACGCGCAGCACGAGGAACCATTCCGATGCACCGAGCGTGCGCGCCACGTCGTAGTAGCTCTTGTTGACCGAGGCCACGCCCGACCAGGTGAGCACCGCCACCGGGAAGAAGGTCGCGAGCCCGACCAGGAACACCGCCGCCGCATAGCTCGACGGCGCAAAGAAGAAGGCCAACGGCAGCAGCGCCGACGCGGGCACGGGCCCGAGGAAGCGCAGCACCGGATGCACCCAGTAGCCCGCGATGCGCGACCAGCCGATCCACACGCCCGTGCCGAAGCCCACCAGCGCCCCGAGCACGAAACCGTGGGCCAGCAGCCGCAGCGAATGCGCGGTCGACAGGCCCAGCCGCGCCCAGTCTTCGTAGGCCACGTCGATCAGGCTCTGCGGCGGCGCGAAGAAGGGTGGCGGCAGCGCGCCGAGTTTGGCCGTCAGCGTTTCCCACAGCGCAAGCAGCAGCGGCGCGGCGATGAGCCATTGGCCTGCCGGACGCAGCGTTCGGCCGACGCGGCCTGCATGCGAACCGAGCAATGCGACACCCAACAGCACCAGGCCCACGACCAGCGCGACGATGCCGAGCTCGGTCGTGAAGGCCCAGTCGCTGAAGCCGACTTCCTTGTTCGGCCAGGTGAGCGTGAGCGCGCCGAAGGCGAACCAGGCCAGGGCCGCGACGATGCCGGTGCGCCAGAGGCCGGTGGCGACGACGTCCTGCAGCGATGCGGGAACGGCCGTGGCGGTTGCTACGGGCGACCGAGCCGGCAACGGCGCCGCTCGTTCGACACGTCTACCGAAAAGCTGATCGGCGGTCGTCATGCCAGCACGTCCACCGACACGTGGTTCGCCAGCTTCACCGGATCGGTCGACGCCTTGAGCACGCCCACCGACCGGAAGTCGCGCGCATAGAACTCGACCTCGTCGCGCAGGCTCTTGCCCGTCGGGTGATGCCCGTGCGTGAGCGTGCCCAGCAGCGCCTGCAGGTCTTCCACCGGCACCTTGGGCGAGTACTTGGCGAAGAGCTTGGCCGACTCGTTGGGGTTCTCGGCGACGAAGTCCGACGCCTGCACGATCGATCGCACCAGCGCGGCCACCGTCGGCTTGTCCTTGCGCACCAGCTCGCCGCGGGCACCGACGATGCAGCAGACCTTGTCCTTGTATTCGCCCGACAGGTTCGACGCGAGCTCGACGTAGCGGCCCTTGTTGCGCTTCTCGATCAGGTAGAGCGTCGGGTCGCCATCGGCAATCGCCTGGATCTCGCCCTTGTTCACCGCGATGTCGAGCAGGTCGGCCGGGTACTGGCGCCAGGTCACGTCCTTGTCGGCGTCGATGCCGTTCTTCTTCAAGAGGATCGAGAAGAAGTTCTTGCCCGGGCTCGCGATGTCCGAGACGCCGATGGTCGTGCCCTTGAGCTTCTGCAGGTCGGTGATGCCGGCTTCCTTCACCCCCACCAGCCGCACGCAGCCGCCGTGCGAGCTGCCGACGATCTTCACGTCGAAGCCCGACTCCAGCGGCTTGAGCCAGCGGTGGATCATGCCGACCGCGGCATCGGCCTTGGCCGTCGCGAGCGACTCCAGTAACTGGTCCGTCGAGCCGGTGTAGTTGATCAGGTCGACCTGCAGGCCGTTCTTCTCGAAGTAGCCGCGCTCCTGCGCCACCACCACGGGCGACAGGCAGAAGGCCGTGGCGTTCCAGGCGAAGGTGAGCTTGCGCGGCTGCGACCAGGCACGCGAGGCGAGGAGGCCGCTGGAGGCGACGATGGCGGCCGCGCTGCTGGCGCGCAGCACGCTGCGGCGGGACAGGGAATGGATCATGGGTTCTCCGCAGGTCGTGGTCAGTCGAGCAGTTCGGGTTCGGCTTCGACGAGGCCTTCGTACAGGCTCTCGAAGGAATGCAGCGCGCCCTCGGGGCCGCCGATCTGGCCGTGCGTATGCCGCGCGGTCGCCTCGTCGATGGGCTGCGGCGCGCCGGCGGCTTCGGCCAGCAACTGCGTGTGGCAGGCGTTGTCGAGCGCGATGTACCACCAGGCGGCGGCCTCGACCGTCGGGCCGGCGGTCAGGATGCCGTGGTTCTTCAGGATCGCACCCTTGCCGTCGCCCAGGGCTTCTGCGATGCGCTCGCCTTCGCTGCCGTCCACCACCATGCCGGTGAAGTCGTCGAACAGCGCGACATCGCCGTGGAACACGCAGCTGTCCTGCGTCAGCGTGTCGAGCTTTCGGCCGAGCGTCGACCAGGCCTTGCCGTAGGTCGAGTGCGTGTGGGCCGCCGCGATGATCGTCGGGTTGTGCTCGTGGATGGCCGCATGGATCGCGAAGGCGGCCTTGTTGAGCGGCCGGTCGCCGATCACGGTCTCGCCCTTCGCGTTGACCAGCAGCAGGTCCGACACCTTGATGCGCGAGAAGTGCACGCCCAGCGGGTTGACCCAGAAGTGGTCGGTCAGCTCGGGGTCGCGCGCCGTGATGTGGCCGGCCAGGCCCTGCGCGAAGCCGAAGCGTGCGAACAGGCGGAAGGCGCCCGCCAGCCGCTCCTGGCGATGGCGGCGCTCGGCCTCGACGCTGGTACGGCGCGGCGGCGTGTCGAACCAGAACTTCTGCTTGGGGTTCGGATTCAGCTTCAACTGCGAAGCCCGGTCGATCGACAGAACGGCGCTCATGCGGCTTTCCTCTTCGCAGCGATACGCTGGGCCACCAGCGCGTGCGTGCGCGGGATCAGTTCGCGGCCGAAGTCGGTCGCGTCTTCCAGCGGGTCGAAACCGCGGATGAGGAAGGTGGTCACGCCCAGGTCGTAGTAGTCGAGCAGCGCGTCGGCCACCTGCTCGGGCGTACCGACCAATGCGGTGCTGTTGGAGCGTCCACCGATCTCCTGCGCGACGGCGGTCCACAGCAGCTTGTCGAGCCGCGTGCCCTTTTCCGCCGCGGCCAGCAGGCGCTTGGCGCCTTCGCTTTGCTGCGGCCCACCGCGGCCGAAGCCCTGCACCACGCGCAGGCGCTTCGTCTCGGCCAGGATGGCGTCGGCGCGGGCCCAAGCCTTCGCCTCGGTCTCGGCCAGGATCGGCCGGAACGACACCGAGAAGCGCACGCTGCGCCCGTGCTTGGCGGCCTCGGCCCGCACGCGGCCGGTGAGCTCGCGCACCTGGTCGAGCGACTCGCCCCACAGCGCGTACACGTCCGCATGCTTGCCCGCCACGGGAATGGCGGCCGCAGATGCACCGCCGAAGTACACCGGCACGTGCGGCTTGCCATTCAATGTCTGCGCCGGCTTGACCTCCGAGAAGGCCTTCTCGGCGTGGTAGTGCGCGCCCTGGTGGTCGAAGGGCTTGTCGGCCGTCCACACCTTGCGCAGCACCTCGAGGTATTCGTCGGTGCGTGCGTAGCGCTGGTCGTGATCGAGCCAGTCGCCGTCGCGCCGCTGCTCCTCGTCGGAGCCGCCCGAGATGTAGTGCACCGCCAGCCGGCCGCCGCTGAACTGGTCGAGCGACGCGAACTGCCGCGCCGCCAGCGTGGGCGACACGAAGCCGGGCCGATGCGCCAGCATGAAGTGGATGCGCTCGGTGACTGACGCGGCGTAGGCGACGGTCAGCGTCGCGTCGGGGCCGGTCGAATGGTGCGGCACCAGGATGCGGTCGAAGCCGGCCGCTTCGTGCGCCTGGGCGAAGGCCCGCACGTAGTCGCGGTCGATCGCCGGGCCTTTGGCCGCGTGGATCTCCGAGACCTTCTGGGTCTGGATCATGCCGATGAATTCGATGGGGCTGTCGTGGCTCATGGGGGTCCTCGTTCGATGGTTCTTGGAAATGATCAAAAGGATCAGGCAGCCGACAAGCCGCGCGCGCCGGCGGCCAGCGCGCGGTCGAAGCTGCGGTCCCAGAAGGGCGCGACCTTGGCGGGCCCGTCGAGCACGCCCAGACGCTGGAAGGTGTCGGCCACGTCCTGGTGACTGCGCACGATGGCCTCGGTCACCGGGCCGAGTGCGTAGTCGTCGCTGCGGCCGTTGAAGAGCTCGACCAGGTCGCCCACCGGTACGCGGGTTTCGGCCGACTGCGCCTTCGCATAGGCGAGGTAGTTGCGGTTGGCCCAGGCGTAGGCGCGCTGCACGCGCAGCAGGTAGTCGGTGATGGCCGCGTGGCGGCGCAGGTCGTCGATGGCGCGCGGGTTGGCGTAGACGGGAAAGTTGCCCGACAGGTAGCCCTTGCCGGTCTTGATGGTGCGCGCGCCGTACCGGGTGCGCGCGATCTGGCCGTTGTAGCCGTAGATGGCCCAGGCATCGAGGTCGCCTCGCGCGAAGGCCGAGAGGCCGTCGGCCGGTGTGAGGTTCACCGCCTGGATGTCGTCGAAGCTGAGCCCCGCTTCGGCCAGCTGCTTGCTCAGGAAATAGTGCGACGTGGTCGCGCGCACATAGCCCACGCGCTTGCCCTTGAGGTCGGCGATCTTCTGGACGGGCGCGTCCTTGCGCGCCAGCGTGACCTGGTTGTTCAGGTCCTCGTGCGAGGCGGCGATGAAGCGCACGTTGGCCTTCTGCCGCGCGGCGAAGGTCGCCGGGATCTCGCTGCCCGAGCCGATGTCGAGCGCATCGGCGTTGAGGGCCTCGATGTGCAGCACGCCGTTGTTGAGCTCGCGCCAGTCGATCTTGTAGGGTGTGTTCGCCTCACCCGCCGCCTGCAGCAGCGCGCGCCACACCCCCTTGTAGACAGCGACGCGCAAGGTCAGGCCCGAGAGGTCGGTGGCGGGCGATGCCGGCGGGGCGGCGTGCGTGGCGAACGGCAGGCTGGCGCCGATCGCCGTGGCGGCGGCGCCCTGCAACCAGGTGCGGCGCGACCAGGCGTCGGATGTTCGGGATGGCATGGGCAAGGCTCCGGGAGTTCGATGGATGACAGGAGCGAGACCGTAAGCCGCGGGCGACCGAATCCCAACGCAGAAAAACGCACATCGATAGGTGAGAAACTTTGTTGGCCAGCAAGGTGCCGGGGCCTACCGTGGCGGCCATGAGTTCCATTGCCCCGCCCCGGCCTGCGCCCGTCGCCACGACCCTCCCTCCATCGGCCAATCCCCGCCAGCCCATCGACGGTGCCCTGCTGGCCCAGCTCAGCGAACAGTTCGCCGCGACGGCGGCCGACCATGACCGCGCAGGCCGCTTCCCGCACGACAATTTCGCGACGCTTCAGCGCCACGGCCTGGTCGGGCTCACGGTGCCGGTCGTTCACGGCGGACGCGGCGCCACGCTGGCCGAGGCGCGCCGCGTGATCGGCGCCGTGGCGCGCGGCGAGCCGGCGACGGCACTGATCCTCACCATGACCTACCTGCAGCACCAGGCGATCGGCCGCGCCGACAGCCGCTGGCCGCGCCACCTGCGCGAGCGCGTGGCGCGCGACACGGCGGCGCACGGCGCACTCATCAACGCCCTGCGCGTGGAACCCGCGCTGGGCTCGCCGGCACGCGGCGGCCTGCCGGGCACCGTGGGCACGCGCACGGCGGAAGGCTGGACGATCAATGGCCACAAGCTCTACACGACCGGCATCGAGGGCCTGCGCTGGCTGTCGGTGTGGGGCCGCACGGACGACCCGGTGCCGCAGGTCGGCATCTTCCTGGTGCCGCGCGATGCGCCCGGCATTCGCGTGATCGAGAGCTGGGACCACCTGGGGCTGCGCGCGTCGGGCAGCCACGAGGTGGTGTTCGAGGACGCGAAGATCCCGCTCGACCACGCGGTCGACCTGCGCGCACCGGAGGCATGGATTCCCGGCAACGGCAGCGCGGCGGACATCGACGCCTACGCCCAGCAGCAGGCCTGGATGGTCGTGCTGCTCGGGTCGCTCTACGATGCCGTCGCGCACGCGGCGGAGGCCTGGCTGATCGGTTTCCTGCAGGCGCGCGCTCCCGGCAGCCTCGGCGCGCCGCTGGCCAGCCTGCCGCGGGTACAGGAGCAGGTCGGCGAGATCCAGGCGCTGCTGCGCACCAACCGCGTGCTGCTGGACCACGCCAGCGCCGAGGTCGATGCCGGCCGCACGCCGTCGGCCACCGACAGCGGCCTGTTGAAGTACGACGTGACGGCGAACGCGATCCGCGCGGTCGAGATCGCCCTGCAACTGAGCGGCAACCACGGCCTGTCGCGCCAGAACCCGCTGGAGCGCCACCACCGCGACGTGCTGTGCAGCCGCATCCACACGCCGCAGAACGACGCAGTGCTGGTGGCGGCGGGCAAGGCGGCGCTGAAGTCGTGAGAATCGGCGGATGACGTCCACGATCGAGACCTCCCCCCTCGCACCGCTGCGCGATTTCGTGACGGCCTTCGGCAGGTTGCTCGACGGCCAGCCCGACGAGCCGCGCATCCTCACCGAAGGCGGTGCCCTGCTGCGCACGCTGGTCGCCCGCGACGACTGGCTGCCCGAGGCCTTCGCACAGCCGCACCCGACCTACTACCAGCAGCACCTGCTGCATGCCGACTCGACCGAGCGCTTCTCGGTCGTCAGCTTCGTCTGGGGGCCGGGCCAGGCCACGCCGGTGCACGACCACACGGTGTGGGGCCTGATCGGCATGCTGCGCGGCGCGGAGGAAAGCCAGGCCTACGTCGAACACGACGGCCGTGCGGTGCCGCAGGGCGGGCCGGTGCGGCTCGCGCCCGGCGACGTCGAGGCGGTGTCCCCCACCGCCGGCGACGTGCACCGCGTGCGCAACGTATTCGACGACCGCGTGTCGGTCAGCATCCACGTCTACGGCGCCAACATCGGCGCGGTGCGGCGCCACACCTACCCGGCCGAAGGCGGGCGCAAGCCCTTCGTGTCCGGCTATTCGAACACCCTGCTTCCCAACCTGTGGGACCGCTCCGCCGAGCTGCGCAACGCATGACCCTCGCGACCTCCTCGACTTTCTCCACGCTGTCCTTCGCCGACGTCCGCCGGCACCTGCTGGCCCGCGACGAGATCGCGCTCATCGACCTGCGCGAGGAACACCCGTTCGCGCAGGCGCACCCGCTGTGGGCGGCGAACCTGCCGCTCGCGCTGATCGAACGCGATGCGGCGCGACGCATTCCGCGACGCGACACGTTGATCGTGCTGTATGGCGAGCAGGACGGCGTCGACCGCGTGCCGGCCGCGGCCGACCGCTTCGCGGCGCTGGGCTACACGAACGTCCATGCGCTCGAAGGCGGGCTCGAAGGCTGGCGCGCCGCCGGCGGCGAGCTGTTCCGTGACGTCAACGTGCCGAGCAAGTCCTTCGGCGAGCTGGTCGAGCACGAACGGCACACGCCCTCGCTGTCGGCGCAGGAAGTGAAGGCGCTGATCGACGCGAAGGCCGACGTGGTGGTGCTCGACGCCCGCCGCTTCGACGAGTACCGCACCATGAGCATCCCGACCGCCACCAGCGTGCCCGGCGCCGAGCTGGTGCTGCGTGCCCGCGCGCTCGCGCCGGACCCGAAGACGCAGGTCATCGTCAATTGCGCCGGCCGCACGCGCAGCATCATCGGCACCCAGTCGCTGGTGAACGCCGGCCTGCCGAACCCAGTGGCGGCCCTGCGCAACGGCACCATCGGCTGGAAGCTGGCCGGCCAGGTGCTCGACACCGGCGCGACGCGCCAGGCGCCCGAAGTCAGTGCCGACCACCGTGCCGAGGCGCAGGCCGCGGCCCGCGCCGTGGCCGAACGCGCCGGCGTGCGCTGGGTTGCGCTGGATGCACTCGCCACGCTCGAATCGCCCGCGCGCACCGTCTATCGCTGCGACGTGCGCACGCCCGAGGAATACGCCGCCGGTCATCTGCCCGGCTTCGCCAGCGCGCCCGGCGGACAGCTGGTGCAGGAAACCGACCACCACGTGCCGGTGCGCGGCGCACGCATCGTGCTGGCCGACGACGACGGCGTGCGGGCTTCGATGACGGCCTCGTGGCTCGCTCAGATGGGCTGGGAGGTGGTCGTGGTCGATCCGGTGGCACCCGCCAGCGCGTTGAGCGAAACCGGTGCGCCATCGGTTGCTCACACGGTGGGTGCGCAGCGTTATCGCCGCCCTTATGAAGGCACGGACGCGTCGCCGGAGGCCATGCAGGCCTACCTCGATTGGGAATTCGGCCTGGTCGAGCAACTGGCGCGCGACGGCACGCATCACTTCAAGGTCATCTGAAAACACAACGGGCCCCGAGGGGCCCGTCGTTCATTCAGCACAAGCGCGGATCAGCTCGGCTCGCTGCTCTTGAACAGCGCGGCCACCTTGCGCTTGGGCTTGATGTTGCTCGAGATGCCGCGTGCGGGTCCGCCCTTGGCGGTGCTTTCCCATGTGGGGGCGGCTTCGCGCTCGGGTGCCTCGTAGGGCTGCTCGAAGAAGGGGTCCCGCGAGGCAGACGGCGCACGGTGCGGACGGCCACCGCCGCGCGGCGAGCGCGTATCGGCCGCACGCTGCTCGCGCGACGGCTCGGCGCGCTCACGCGGCGCTTCCAGCGTGTCGAGCACCTCGCGCGTATCGCCGGCCTCGGCCTCGCCCTCTTCGCGCCAATGGCGGCGACCGTCGTTGATGCGGCCACGCGGGCGGTCTTCCTCGAACTCCATCGGCTCGAGCTCGATCTTTGTCTTGATCAGCTTTTCGATGTCCGCGACCAGGCGGGCGTCGTTGCCGCCGCTTGCAAAGCTCACCGCCAGGCCCGAAGCGCCGGCACGGCCGGTGCGGCCGATGCGGTGCACATAGTCTTCGGCGTTGAACGGGATGTCGAAGTTGAACACCGCCGGCACGTCCTTGATGTCCAGGCCACGGGCCGCGACGTCGGTGCACACCAAGAGGTCGACTTCGCCCTTCTTGAAGGCATCGAGCGCCTTCAGGCGTTCGTCCTGGCTCTTGTCGCCGTGCAGTGCGGTGGTCTTGAGACCCTCACGTTCCAGCGAACGCGCCAGCCGGGCACAGCCCAGCTTGCTGTTGACGAAGACGAAGGCCTGCGTGATGCCACGCTGCTGGACAATCTGCTTGAGCGCGCGGCGCTTGTCATCGTCGCTCACGCTGAAGAAGCGCTGCTCGACGGTCGACGCGGTTTCGTTCGGCCGCGCCACCTCGATCGTCACCGGGTCCTGCAGGTAGCTCGCCGACAGACGCTTGATCTCTGGCGAGAAGGTGGCCGAGAACAGCAGCGTGGTGCGCTGCTTGGGCAGGTGGCTCAGGATGCGCTGCAGGTCGGGCAGGAAGCCGATGTCCAGCATGCGGTCGGCCTCGTCGAGCACCACGTACTCGACCTGGTTGAGCACCGCGTTCTTGGCTTCGATGTGGTCAAGCAGGCGGCCGGGCGTGGCGACCAGCACCTCGACGCCCTTTTTCAACTCCAGCGTCTGCGGCTTCATGTCCATGCCGCCGAACACCACGGCGCAACGCAGGTTGGTGTACTTGGCGTACAGCTTGACCTGCTGGGCGACCTGGTCGGCCAACTCGCGCGTGGGCAGCAGCACCAGCGCACGCACCGGGTGCCGCGCGGGCGAGGTCGAACTGTTCTCGTGCTTGAGCATCCGCTGCAGCAGGGGCAGCGAGAAGGCGGCCGTCTTGCCGGTACCGGTCTGGGCGGCGCCCATGACGTCCTGCCCGGACAACACGACCGGAATGGCCTGCTCCTGGATCGGCGTCATGGTCTCGTAGCCCATTTCGGCCACGGCGCGCGCCAGCGGTTCTGCCAGCGAAAGATTGGAAAAGGAGCTTGTCATGAAGCCGGCTATTGTCGCACCGCGGCAAAAGACGGCAATGACAGTGCGGTGACCGGCCGAATTGCTATCGATTCAAGAGCAGCCCGAGGCCGCTGCGTCGACGCTACAACTGGTTGGCGCTGAAGGTGTCGCAAGCCTTCATGTTGCCGGTCTTGTAGCCGGTGCCGAACCAGCGTTGGCGCTGCGCGCTGGTGCCATGGGTGAAACTGTCGGGCACTATCGCTCGGCCCGCGGAACGCTGGAGCGCATCGTCGCCGATCTTCTGCGCCGCATTCATCGCCGCCTCGATGTCGCCCGGATCGAGCCACTGCTTGGACTGCTGCGAATGGTGCGCCCACACGCCGGCGAAGCAGTCGGCCTGCAGTTCGACCCGCACGCTGATCGCGTTGTTCTGCGTCTGGCTGAGACGCCCGCGCATGCCGTCGACCTTCGCCGTGATGCCGAGTTCGTCCTGCACGTGGTGGCCGACCTCGTGCGCGATCACGTAGGCCTGGGCGAACTCGCCGGGAGCGCCGAGCTCGCGCTTGAGCGTGTCGAAGAAACCCAGATCGATGTAGACCTTCTTGTCGCCGGGGCAGTAGAAGGGCCCCATGGCCGACTGGCCGGTGCCGCAGGCGGTCGGTGTGGCGCCGCGGAACAGCACCAGGCGCGGTGCCTGATAAGTGCCGCCGCTCTGCTGGAACGCCTGGGTCCAGACGACCTCGGTGTTCTTGAGCACGGTGGAAACGAAAGCCGCTTCGCGGTCATCGGGCGGCGGCTTCTGCGCCGGGCCCTGCTGCTGCACCTGCGGGGCACCGCCCTCGCCGCTGAGCAGGCCGAGAACGGTGAGCGGGTTGATGCCGAAGATCCAGCCTGCAATCAGTGCCACGGCCACCGTGCCGATGCCGACGCTGCGCCCGCCGATCGGGAAGCCACCACCGCCCCCTCCACCGCTGCGGCGGTCTTCGACGTTGTCCGACTGTTCGTTGCCTTCCCACCTCATGACGCTCTCCTTGGCAATCGCCTGCGTGGCGGCCGTCGCGCGATCGTACGCGTTCAGCGCGCGCTGGCGAGGCCGACCGTCATCAAACCGTTACCAGAGGCATCGACGCCCGGTGCGTCCTTGGACGATGCCACGGCGGTCGTGCGGCCGGGCGTGCGTTCCGCCGCGTCGCGCACCTCGGCGCGCAGCACCTGCGAACGGGTGACCATCACCATGGCGGTCATCTGCGCCAGCATGATCGATAGCAGCGCCGCGGCCAGCAGCCAGCGGTACGGCGTCATGGGGCGCTCTGCGCCCGGGGATTCTGTGGGGTTCGACATCGGCTCCTCCTCGGCATCGCACGGCGTGTGCGATTGGGTGGGGATGGTGCCGTGCGCCGCCGCGGCTAGCCGGGTTGGAGAGCGCGAGCTGTTGTAGGACCAGAGCCGGGCAGCGAATCGGACGCCGCCCGGCAGCCCGGCGGCAGGCGCTCAGGCCTTCGGCAGCGTCACACCGCTCTGCCCCTGGTACTTGCCCCCGCGGTCCTTGTAGCTGACTTCGCAGACCTCGTCGCTCTCGAAGAACAGCACCTGGGCGCAGCCTTCGCCCGCGTAGATCTTGGCCGGCAGCGGCGTGGTGTTGCTGAACTCGAGCGTCACGTAGCCTTCCCATTCGGGCTCGAAGGGGGTGACGTTGACGATGATGCCGCAGCGGGCATAGGTGCTCTTGCCCAGGCAGATGGTCAGCACGTTGCGCGGAATGCGGAAGTACTCGACGGTGCGCGCCAGCGCGAAGCTGTTGGGCGGGATGATGCAGTAGTCGCCCTGCATGTCGACGAAGCTCTTCTCGTCAAAGTTTTTCGGGTCGACCACCGTGCTGTGAATGTTGGTGAAGACCTTGAATTCGGGCGCGCAGCGGATGTCGTAGCCGTAGCTCGACGTGCCGTAGCTGATGATCTTGTGGCCGTCGCGCTCGCGGATCTGGCCGGGCTCGAAGGGCTCGATCATGCCGGTCTGCTCGGCCATGCGCCGAATCCACTTGTCGCTCTTGATGGTCATGTCAGGGTCCTTCCTCGGGGCCGCCATTCTAGGCAGCCCACGCCGCCCGCCCCATCAGCCCGGCAGCGCCTGCGAGATCACCGTGCGCTCGATCAACCGATCGTCGCCCAGCACGATCATCGCGAACAGCAGTTCTTCCAGGTTGGCCGCCAGCCCGGTCTTGCGCGCCAGCAGCGGCGTGGCCTTGGGGTCGATCACCACGAAGTCGGCCTCGCAACCCGGCTGCAGGTTGCCGATCACGCCCGCCAACCCCAATGCCTCGGCTGCGCCGCCGGTGTGCCGCCACCAGAGTTCGGACGGCGCGATGCTGATGCCCGGCTTGGTCTGGCCTTCGCGGCCGACGTAGTAGGCGGCCATCATGGTCGCGAAGGGGCTGAAGCTGGTGCCGCCGCCCACATCGCTCGCCAGGCCGTAGCGGTAGCCGATGCGGTCGGCGCCTTCGAAGTCGAAGAAGCCGCTGCCCAGGAACAGGTTGCTGGTCGGGCTCACGGCCGTGGCCGTCTGCGTGGCGCGCATCAGACGGCGGTCGTCGTCGTCGAAGTGGATGCAGTGCGCGTACACGGCGCGCTCGCGCATCAAGCCGAAGCCGTGGTAGACCTCCAGATACGAACGCGCATGCGGGAACAGTTCACGCGCCCAGGTCACCTCGTCCTTGTTCTCGGCGACGTGCGAATGGATCCAGGTGTCGGGGTACTTCGCCGCCAGTTCGCCGGCGCCGCGCAGCTGCGCGTCGGTGCTCGTCGGCGCGAAGCGCGGCGTGATGGCGTAGCCCAGGCGATCGACGCCGTGCCATTGCTGGATGAGCGACTCAGTGTCGATCAGGCTCTGCGCCGTCTCGTCGCGCACGCCGTCGGGCGAATGGCGGTCCTGCAGCACCTTGCCGGTGATCATGCGCAGCTGCCGCTTCTGCGCCGCTTCGAAAAAGGCCTGCACCGACGCGACGTGCGAGGTCGCGAAGGTCAGCGACGTGGTCACGCCGTTGCGCAGCAGTTCGTCGAAGAACACTTCGGCGACCGCCGCCGAATGCGCGGCCTCGGCGAAGCGGCTCTCAGCCGGAAAGGTGTAGTTCTCCAGCCAGGGCAGCAGCCCGTCGGCCGGCGCGCCGATGATGTCGGTCTGCGGAAAGTGGATGTGCATGTCCACGAAGCCCGGCGCCAGAATGCGGCCCGGCCAGTGCGTGACGACCGCATCGGGATGCTTCGGCGCCACGGCGGCGTGGGGGCCCGCATCGACCACGCGCTGGCGGCCAGTGGCATCGGGCGCGACGACCAGCAGGCCGTCTTCGTCGAACAGGGGACGACCGGCGTCGTCGAATCGCAGGAGGGAGGCGCGGTAGGCTTTTTTCATCGTGGCTGCGGAGGGTAATCCAGCCCCGCGTCGCCGCAATTTCCATGCGCATATGAATGCTATTGCCGAAATGTACTCACCGCGGCGGCAGCGCGCGCGACTGGATGTCGAAGGGCACGCCGGCCGGCACGGGCGGGTCACCGTCCTTGCGACGGGTCAGCAGCCCGTACTTCGACTCGATGAAATAGACGCGGTCGCCCCGCACGGCGCCAGACGACGGGTCGTTGAGCCCCGTCACCACGGTATGCAAACCGAGCTTCGTGCCGTCGATGCGCGCCACGGTGATCTGTCCGCCATACGGCCCGCCACCGAAGGCATTGCTCTCGAACAGCACCAGCCGGCCGGGCTTCCAGGCGCGGATCGCATCGACGTTCTTCATCGTGCGCGGTGCCTCGATGCGCGTGACCTCGCCAGCCTGTCCGTCAGCGCCGAGACCGATGCGCAGCAGGTGAGGCGTCGCGGCCACCAGGCTCACGTAGACATCGCGCCCATCGATGGCAATGCCGTTCGGGCCCTTGTACGGCCCTTCTCCGGCCAACGCCGGGTCTTCCTTCCAGACCGTGAGCGCAGTGGCGCCAGGCGCAAGCCGCAGCACGCGCGGATGAAAGGAATCCGTCACATAGAGATTGCCCCGTGCGTCCTGCACCAGATCGTTGCAATAGCCCTCGTCGGGCATCGCATAGCTCGCGCGCGGCGCACCGGTGGCCAGGTCGTAGCGCTTGAGCGCGCTCGGCGTCTGCGGCACGGTGGTGAAGCCGCTGTTGCCCGAGCAGACCCACAGGGCCTGGTGTTGGGTGTCCACCAGCACGCCCTGACCGTTCGCCAGTCCGTTGCTGCCTGGCTTCACCAGCACTTCGGCCTTCGGCGCCACACCGGGCTTCAGCCGAGCGACCGCGCCCTGGCGCCAGCTGCTGACGTAAAGCGTGCCGTTCGAGCCGATGGCCACGCTCTCCGGGTACCAGTCTTCGGGCAGCGCCTGTACGACAGGCGGTGCGGCGATGGCCGCCGTCGTGGCGAGCGCGAGCAGCGCGCCGACCCGCCGGATTCGCCTGCTCATTGCCACACGCGAAACACACGCCCCGTCAGCGGTCCTTCGATGCTGCGCACGTAGGCCAGCGCCACGCGCGCGGCCGGCACGGTTTCAACGCCGGGAAAGAACGCGCCATACGCGGCCAATGATTCGGTCAGCAAGGTCGGACTCACCGCATTGATGCGCAGGCCACGCGACAGCTCGATCGCTGCGCCTTTCACGAAACCCTCGACAGCCGCATTCACGGCGGCCGCATTCACGGCGGCCGCATTGCCTCCCCCGCGAACCGGGTCGTCGGCCGCGACGCCGGTGGTCAAGGTGATCGAGCCACCGTCATGCAACACATGCTGGCCAAGCAACGCGAGCCGCACCTGGCCCAGCAGCTTTTCCTGCAGGCCGACATTGAAGTTCGCCGGCGTCATCTCGACCAGCGGCCCGAAGAACAGGCCACCCGCCGCCGAGACGATCGCATCGACACGCCCGACCGTCGCATACAGCGCATCGACGCTGGCGTCGCTCGTGATGTCAACGTGCAGGTCGCCGCGCGTACGGCCCACACGCACCACCTCGTGCCCGCGTGCGGCCAGCACCTGTGCCACCGCGCTGCCAACAGCGCCTGTCGCGCCCACAACAAGAACCTTCATGGAGAACCCCGCCAAAGTGAATTAGGAAGCGGCCATTGTTTTGCGAACCATCGGTTCGATAAATTACCATCTGGTTCGGTCATTCGAAACCAAGAGTTATCAATATGGACAAGCTCCGCGCCATGGAAGTCTTCGTCGCCACGGTCGACGCGGGCAGCTTCGCCGCTGCGGCGGAGGCGCTCGACCTGTCGGCGGTGATGGTCGGCAAGCACATTCGCGCGCTCGAAGCGCAGCTGGGGGCGCGCCTGCTGGAGCGAACCACGCGCCGCCACGCGCTCACCGAGATCGGCACGGCCTACCTGGAACGCTGCCGCGACGTGTTGGCCAGCGTGCACATGGCCGACGGCGTGGCCGAATCGCTGCGCGCCATGCCACAGGGCGTGCTGCGGGTCACCGCGCCGGTGGCCTATGGCGCGCACCGGCTCACGCCGGTGATCGGCGACTACATCGCCACCTATCCGCAGGTGAAGGTGGACCTGGTGCTCAACGACCGCGTGGTCGACCTGGCCGAAGAGGGTTTCGACTGCGGCATCCGCTCCGGGGCGGCGGTCGACGAACGGCTTATCGCGCGTCCGCTCGCGTTGTCGCGCATGTTCGTGGCTGCCAGCCCGGCCTGGGTCGCGCAACACGGACAGCCCCGACATCCATCAGACCTCGAAGCCTTCCCGCTGCTGGGCTTTGCCACCTGGGGCCCAAACCATTCATGGCGCTTCACGCGCGACGGCCAGACCGTGCATGTGCCGGTACGCGGGCCGCTCACCACCAACAACGGGCAAGCGTTGCTGGCTGCCGCCATGGCAGGCGTGGGGGTGATCGTGCAGGCCGATGCGTTGCTCGGCCCCGCCCTGGCCTCGGGCCAGGTGGTTCAGCTGCTGCCCGACTGGGCGCTGCCGACGCGCCAGGTGCACATCATTCGATTGCCCGAAGCGCGGCCCAGCGCCAAGCTGCGCACCTTCGTCGACTTCGTGGTCGAACGGCTCGGCTAGCGCGCCACGCGCCCCTGCACGCCCTCGGCGAGCCAGTTCATCTTCAGGATCTGGTCGTCGGTGAGCGCACTGCCCTTGGCGATCACGACATGGCCTTCGTTGTCGCGCACGTCGGCGGCCACGGCGGCGAAGGGCCGCAGCTTGCCGGCGGCGATGTCCTGCTGGCGCGCCAGCACCTCGTCCTGCACCGTCCTGGGCACCTTCGGGCCGAAGTCGCCGACGCGGATCATCCCCTCCTTCACCCCACCCCACACGGTGCCGGGCTTCCAGCTGCCGTCGAGCACCGCGCGGGCGCGCTGCGTGTAGTAGCCGCCCCACTGGTGCGTGACCGCGACGATCTGCGCGTCGGGCGCGACCTTGCGCATGTCGGAGTGGTAGGCCACGGCCAGCTTGCCGCGCTCCTGCGCCGCCGCCATCACCGCCGTCGAGCCGGTGTGGAAGGCGATCACGTCGACGTCCTGGTTGAACAGCGTCATCGCCGCATCGCGTTCCTTCGGCGGATCGAACCAGGCGTCGAGCCACACGACCAAAACCCGCGCCTTCGGGTCGACCGAGCGCATGCCCAGCGTGAAGGCGTTGATGCCCTGCAGCACCTCGGGGATCGGGAAGCCCGCGACGTAGCCGGCCACGTGCGTCTTCGTCATGCGACCCGCGGCAACACCGGCCAGGTAGCGGCCTTCGTAGTAGCGCGCATTGGCGGCCGCGACGTTGGGCGTGGTCTTGTAGCCGGTGACCGATTCGAACTTCACGTCCGGGAAGTCCTTCGCCACCTTCAGGGTCGGCTCCATGTAGCCGAAGCTGGGCGTGAAGATGAGCTTGTTGCCCTGCTGGGCGAGGTCGCGGATCACGCGTTCGGCGTCGGCGCCCTCGGGCACGTTCTCGACGAAGGTGGTCTTCACCTTGGCGCCCAGCGCGGCCTCGACGGCCTTGCGGCCCTCATCGTGCTGGTGCACCCAGCCGGCGTCGGCCAACGGCGCCACATAGACGAAGCCGATCTTCAGCGGTGGCGTGACCGCCGCGGCGGGTTGTGAAAACGCGGGAGACGAAAAGCAACAGGCAGCCGCGAGCGCGGCCACGAGGTTTTTGTACATGGTGTTCCTCGACATGGCCCCGGTGAAATAAAAACGCGCTGCAGCCGGGACGCCTGCAACGCGGGGCGTATTTTAAGGCGCCGCGATGCCCTCGCCTTTTGCAGCCCGCTCGCCCTTCGCGCGCTGCAGGTTGTCCTTGAAGCACTCCGGTACGCGCTCGTCGAAGCCCAGCGCGACGCGTCGCACCTCCGGCGTGTCGGTCGGTGCATGGCCTACGCCCAGCGCGCTGGCGCGCGGCGCATCGATGGCGACCACCGTGCCTTCGACCCGGCCGATGCCGGTGATCTCGCAGGCCACCACGTCGCCTGCATCGACCGAGCGCGAATGGCAGGGCGTTCCCATCAGGATCACGTCGCCGGGCACCAGCGTGATGTGGCGTGCGATGTCGGCGATCACGTAGTGCGGGCCCCAGATGGTCTCGTCGCCGATGGCCGCCTCCTGCACGACCAGGCCGTTGACCGTTGTTCGCAAGGTCTGCGCGAACAGGTCGACGCCGCGCACGATGCCGGGGCCGATGGGCAGCAGCGTGTCGGCACCTTTCACGCGCAGCATCGAGCCCTGGTCGGTGTCGCGAAAATCCTGCAGGCCCATGTCGAGCGCGGGACAGAAGCCTTCGATGAAATCCCAGGCCTCGTCGGGCGTCACGTTGCGGCAGGTCTTGCCGATGACCACCGCGTACTCGCCCTCGTAGTTGAGGTACTTCACATCGGCGGGCTTCAGGATCTGCCCGCCGTGGCCGTTGAGCGCCGTCGGCGGCTTGGTGAAGTAGGTCGGCGTCTCGGTCGGCTTCGGCTTGTTGCGCGTCTCGAAACTTCGCGAGCTGTACGAGATGTGCACCGCGATGATCTTGCTGGGCGACACCGGCGGGAGGTAGCTCTGCACATCGGCATCGAGCAATCGTCCGTCGTCGAGCCGCAGCTTGCCCGCGTCGGGACCCTCTTCCACCACCGTGCCCCAGAAGGCGCTGCCGCCGACCAGCACGCGGCGACGCTCGACGCGCGGGCCGCGCATCACGGCCGGCAGTTCGTTGAGCGGAAACTCGAAGTTCATGATCGTCCTCAGGACAGCGGCGAGAAGCCGGTGGATTTGATGGTGGGGCCCCAGAAGTCGTAGTCCGCCTTCAGGCGTCGACCGAGTTCTTCCGGACTGCTGCCGACGGGGTGGATCGCGTAGGCGGCGAATTTCTCGACCAAATCGGTCTGCAGCAGTGCTTCACGCACGGCGGCGCTCAGGCGATCGGCGACCGGCGCTGGCGTTTTGGCGGGCGCGAACATGCCGATCCATTCACTGACCTGGATGGTGGCGATGCCCTGCTCCGAGAACGTGGGGACCTGCGGCGAGAAGCGCGAGCGCTGACGGCCCGATGTGGCAAGCATGCGCAGCTTTCCGTCGTGCAGGTAAGCGGCGAACTGGCCTTCGGTCGCGATCATGGCGGGCACCTGTCCGCCGAGCGTGTCTTTCACACCGGGCGGGCCGCCGGCATAGGCGATCGCTTCGAGCTTCAGGCCGCTGGCGCGCGCCAGCAGGAGCGTCAGGAAATGCGGCAGCGAGCCTTCGCCGGGATTGCCCACGCTCGCCCTGTCGGGGTTCGCCTTGAACCAGCCCAGCAGGTCCGGCAGCGTCTTGACCGATTCAGGCACGGCCGGCCCCACCGCGATGCCGTGCACGAACTCGCAGATGGTGCTGATCGGCATCAGGTCGCGGAACGGGTCGTAGTTCAGCTTGCCGTACACGTGCGGGTACATCGACACCACCGAGGAAGGCGTGACCAGCACGGCCGAGCCGTCTGCCGGCGCGGCCTTCACCGTCTCCATGATGAGGCGGCCCGCCGCACCCGGCTTCGATTCGACGATCACGGCCTTGGCCGTGTCGGGCACCAGCTTCTGGCCCACGCCGCGGGTCACCAGTTCACCCACGCCCCCTGGCGGATAGCCGAACATGATCTTCAAGAGGGGAACGGCCTCGTGCGCAGGCGCGGCGCCTGCAGGCAAGGCCAATGTCGCGAGCGCTGCGCATGCAAGGGTGCGCATCGCCTGTCGGCGGTCGGGATCTGTCATCGTTGTCTCCTTGTGGTTATCGAAGAATCGCGAGTGATCAATGCAGCGGTCGATCGGCCTCCAGGTCCATGGCCGCGACCGCATCGCGTGCGTCCTGGGGCTGTCGCCCCGTGAGCCGCTCGAAGTCGGGGCTCAGTGCGCTCATGTAGCCCTCGCGCATCGCCCGCACGTAGGCCAGGCGTCGCAAGATCATGTCCGGGGCCAGCGAGATCGCCTGCATTTCGGCCTGGTAGGCGCTGTCGTCGATGGCCTCGTAGCGCAGCGGCGACCCCAGCTTGGCGCCGACGATGCCCGCCAGATCGTGGAAGGACAGAAGTCGGGGGCCTCCGAGGCGGTAGGCACAGGTGTCGTGGCCCTCGCCGACGAGGGCGTGCGCGGCGGCAAAGGCCAGGTCGTCGCGCGCGATGAAAGGCAGGCGGGCATCGCCAGCGGCCATGCGGAACACCTGGCCCTGTTTGGCCGCATGGGCCATGCGAAGCACGGCGTTGTCCAGATAGGGCCCATTGCGGAGAAACGTCCACTTGCAGCCCGTCCGTGCGATGGCTTCCTCGGTGCTGCGGTGAACCTTGGCCACCCGCGAAGGCGAGGCCGGCGCGACATCGTAGAAGCTGGTGTAGACGATGCGGCGCACGCCGGCCTGGGCCGCCGCATGCACTGCGCGCGCTTGCACCGCTTCGCGCCAGTCGTCTTCGCCTTCGACCGACACCAGCAGCAGCGTGTCCAGGCCCGCGAAGGCACGCGCGAGATCTTCGGCCGATCCGCCGAAGTCGGCGCTGCGGAATTCATCGGCCAATGCCGCCAGTGCGCTCGGCGGTGCATCAGACCGTGTGAAGGCCCGAATCTGCATGCCGTCCGGCCGGATCCGATTCAGATGGGCCAGCACCCGTTGCCCGAGCTGACCGGCCGCGCCGGTGACGCCGACCGTCTGGCGCTGGGGCGCGCCCGTCATGAGGCCACCGCCGGGGTCGCAAGGCGCTGCGTGTCGAACCAGACGTGGATGTTCCCGGTGCCGCGTGCGTTCTCGTAGGCGGACAGCGGCTCGCCCTCGAGGCGACAAGCCGCGCCGCCCATCGCGCCGAGCATTTGCAGATAGTGCGCGCCGAAGGCTTCCCAGGGCCTGCGCCGGTAGTCGCCATCCCAGCGCTCGAGGATCAGATCGTGCCGGCCTTGCTTCATCAGTTCGATGGCCTGCTTGTCGCTCTCGATGTTTTCGGGCCGCGACACGTTGCTCTCGTGAAAGATGCGCGGATGGTTCGGCTTCCAGTCGATGCCGTTGAACTTGTGGCTCAGCGCACCGGACGCGATGAGCAGCACGCGCAGGTCGCTGCGTGCGATGGCCTCGCCGATCGCCTCGCCCGATGTCAGGAAGTGCGGCCACTCGCAGTTCTGGCACGAGCTCACGGTGACGACGGGCATGGCCGGCTCTTCGAAGCCCAGGTGCTTCACGAGGTTGATGGTCGGGTACTGCCGGCCGAGGTCGGGATGCGAGATCGCGCGGTTGTAGCCGCCGCGTTCGCGCGACACCGTCTCGATCGCCTGCGCCAGCTGCGGGTGGCCGCGGTAGTCGTAAGGCACACCGTGCAGGTACCACGGCATCTCGTCGGAGGTGTACATGCCGCTGTAGTGCCGGCCGGCATCGACCAGGTGGTAGCCGGTGGTGAACCAGTGCGTGTCGAACAGCACAACGACATCCGGCTTGGCCTCGGCGATCTTCGTGCGCAGCCGGGCGTAGCCGGCGATCAGGTCCGAATCCTCGCCCGCGCCCTGGAGGCGGCGGAACTCCTCGCACTGCATCAGGCCGGGGTGGTGCGACACCAGGGCGGCGCCAACGATCTGTCCCATGACTTGTCTCCCTTTGAAATCAGCGATGGCTGAAGCTGGCCTTGAAGGGCTTCTTCGGCACCACGACGTCCTTGACGTCGCAGAAGAACTCGAAGCTCCAGTCGCCGCCCTCGCGCCCGACGCCGCTGCGCTTGATGCCGCCGAAGGGCGCGGCCAGGTCGCGGATGCCGAAGCTGTTGACCCAGATGAAGCCGGTGCGCACGCGCTGCGCGACCTCGGTGGCGCGCGCCAAAGCGCCGTAGCAGACGCCGCCCAGGCCATAGTCGGTGCCATTGGCCAGCGCGATGGCCTCGTCGTCATCGGCGAAGGTCTGCAGCGTGAGCACCGGGCCGAAGACTTCGTTCTGCACGATCTCGTCGCTTTGCTTCAGGCCGGTGAGCATCGTGGGCTGGTAGTACTGCGCGCCGAAGGCATGCTTCGCGCCGCCCCACAGCACCTGTGCGCCGCCCGCCACCGCGCGGTCGACGAAGCCGGCCACGCGCTCGACCTGGCGCGGATGGATGATCGGCCCGACCTCGGTCACCTCGTCGCGCGGGTCGCCGACGATCAGCTTCTCGACGTAGCCACGCATCGCGGCGACGAAGGCGTCGACCACCTTTTCGTGCACCAGGAAGCGCGTGCCCGCCAGGCAGACCTGGCCGGCATTGCGGTACATCAGCGCGCCGGTCGCGGCCGCGGCATCGAGGTCGGCGTCTTCCAGCACGATGAACGGGCTCTTGCCGCCCAGCTCGAGGCTGCAGGGCACGAGGTTCGCGCCGGCGGCCTGCGCGATGGCCTTGGCCGTCGGCACCGAGCCGGTGAAGGACACGCGGGCGATGCGCGCATCGGCCACCAGCGCGGCACCGGTGCTTGCGCCCGTGCCCTGCACCACGTTGAACACGCCCGGCGGCAAGCCGGCCGCATGCGCCGCATCGGCCAGCAGCGAGCAGGTCAGCGGCGCCCATTCCGGCGGCTTGAGGATGCAGGTGTTGCCGGCCGCCAGCGCCGGGCCGAGCTTCCAGGTCGACAGCATCAGCGGCGCGTTCCAGGGCGTGATGATCACCACCACGCCGGCCGGGTCATGCCGCACGATGTGGTGGGCCTGCTCGGTGTCGATGGGCCGGTCCTGCAGCGTCAGTGCGTGCTGCGCGAACCACGAGATATTGAGCATCGCGCGCGGCACCACGCCGTGGCGCATGCGCGAAAGCAGCACGCCGGCGTCGTTGCTCTCCAGCGCGCAGAAGGCGTCGGCGCGCTGGCCGATCTCCTCGGCGAAGCGGTCGAGCAGCGGCTTGCGCTCGGCCGCGGTCATCGCGCTCCAGGCCGGGAAGGCCTTCTGCGCGGCGACGATGGCGGCCTCGACGTGTTCTGCGGTGCCCTCGGCGATGCGGCCGAGCACGCGCTGGTCGATCGGGCTCTGCAACTCGAAGTGCTGGTCCGACGCCACGCGGCGGCCGTCGATGTAGTGGTCGGGGGACACGGCGATGCCGGCCACGTCGAGGGTTGTCATGGGTGCACTTTCAGAATGATCAGACGAAGCGGACGGAGATGGAACCGAGCGGCCCGTAGTCGGCATGGAACACGTCGCCGGCCGCGCAGGGCACCGGCCGCGTGAACGAGCCGCCGAGCACGGTCTCGCCGGCCTCCAGCCCCTGGTCGAAGGCCGCGAGCTTGTTGGCCAGCCACGCAACGCCGTTGCCCGGGTGGTTGAGCACCGCGGCGCCCAGGCCCGACTCCTCGATCACGCCGTTCTTGAACAGCAGCGCGCCGGCCCAGCGCCAGTCGACGGCGTCGGGCTTCATCGGTCGGCCGCCCATCACGATGGCCGCGTTGGCCGCGTTGTCCGCGATGGTGTCGAGCACCTTGCGCGGGGCCTTGGTTTCGCGGTCGAACTGCTCGATGCGCGCGTCGATCAATTCCAGCGCGGGCACCACGTAGTCGGTGGCGTTGAGCACGTCGAACAGCGTCACGTTCGGGCCCTTGAGCGGCCTGGCGAGGATGAAAGCGAACTCGGTCTCGAAGCGCGGCACGATGAAGCGCGCGGCTTCCACCTCGGCGCCGTCGCGCAGCAGCATGTCGTCGAGCAGCGTGCCGTAGTCGGGCTCGGTGATCTGCGAGGCGAGCTGCATGGCGCGCGAGGTCAGGCCGATCTTGTGGCCGATGACGCGGCGGCCTTCGGCCAGGCACAGCTTCATCCATTCGGCCTGGATGGCATAGCTGTCCTCGATGGTCATCGTGGGATGGCGCAGCGAGAAATGGCCGAGCTGCACGCGGGTGCGCTGCGCTTCGTGCAGTTCGCGCGCCAGCGCGGCGTGGGTCGACGCGTCGAGCATGGGTGTGTCTCCTGTTGTTGTGCGCCCGCTCACCGGGCCGGGCGCCAGTGTCGAACGCGACACCGCCAGCAACAAGCAATGCTTCTGGATGCATTGCCAAGCAGAGATTGATAATCGCGCCATGTCCCTGTCCCGCGTCAGCCTGCGTCAGCTCGAAGCCTTCGCTCGTGTGGCGGAGCTGCACAGCTTCAGCGCCGCCGCCGAGCGCCTGGGACTCACGGCGCAGGCCGTGAGCCAGCTGGTGGCCGAGCTCGAATCGATCCTCGGCTTCCGCGTGTTCGACCGCACCACGCGGCGCGTCGCGCTGTCCGCGGCCGGCCGCGACTTCCTGCCCTCGGCCGAGACGGTGCTGCGCCACCTCGACGCGGCCGAGCGCGCCGCCGACGACGTGCGCCATCGCGCGGCCGGCGTGGTGCGCATCGGTGCGCCGCTCGCGCTGGCGAGCACTGCCCTGCCGGCCGCCATCCGCGACTACGCGGCCGAGCGGCCCAAGGTCGTGATCCGCATCCGCGATCTGCCGGTGGACCAGTTGGTCGACAGCGTGGCTGCCGGCGATGTCGACCTGGCCGTCGGGCCCGACCGCCCGGTCGGCGCCGGCGTGCAGAGCCGCCCGCTCTTCGACAGCCCCTGGGTGATGTGGTGCCCGCCCGACCACGCCCTGGCCAAGCGCAAGGTCGTGCGCTGGAAGGACCTGCGAGACCAGCCCTTGGTGGCCGCCGGCCACGACCACGAACGCAGCGTGGCGCAGATGCGGCTCACCGTGCCCGAGGGCTCGCGCGTCGGGCCGGTCGACGTGGTCGACAACCTCACGACCGCGATGGGGATCGCCTCGCAAGGCCTCGCCGCGACGCTCGCGCCGGCCTATGTGCAAGTGCTGGCGCGCCACTTCGGGCTGGTGATGCGGCGCGTGGTCGAGCCCGAGGCGATCCGTTCCGTCTGCCTGTACCAGGCGCAGGGGCGACACCTGTCGCCCGCAGCGGAAGGCTTCGGCGAGCACCTGGCGACGTGGCTGCCGCGATGGCATGCCGAGATGGCCGCGAGTAAGACAGCGCGCTGAAGCATTCGGTTGCGTGCCCGCCTCCAGATGCTGGCAACCTGTACGGCGAACTGAAAGGAATCTCTCATGCACCTTGGAAACGCACGCGCGCATTCATCGTGGCTGCTGCTCGCGGCCTGCGCGCTGGCCGGCAACGCCGCCGCTCAGGACAGCAACAACTGCGAAGCCATTCGCGCGCAGATCGAATCGAAGATCGCCGCATCGGGTGTCATCGGCTTCAGCGTCACGGTGGTGGACGCGAACGCGACCTCCAGCGGCCAGGTGGTCGGCAGCTGCGCGCTGGGCACGCGCAAGATCGTCTACACACGACCGAGCTCGGCCGGCACCGACAACGCCGCACAGCCTGCGCCGCCACGCGGGCCCGCCATGCTCACCGAGTGCAAGGACGGCAGCGCCCCCGTCGGTGGCACCTGCAAGCGTTGAGATTCGCGAGGCGCTGCTAGGCTCGCGGACATTGCCTCCGGAAGCCGCCGTGCTCATCTGCCAACTCTCCGACCTGCACATCCGCCCCGCGGGCCAGCGCTACAAGGGCGTGGCCGACTCGAACCGGATGCTGGGCGATGCCATCCGCCACGTACACGCGCTCGACGTGCGCCCCGACTTGGTAGTGCTGACCGGCGACCTCGTCGACCACGGACACCCCGACGAATACGCCCACGCCCGCACGTTGCTGGCGGACCTGACGATCCCGTATCGGGTCATGCCCGGCAACCACGACGACCGCGACCACTTGCGCGTGGCCTTCGCGGACCATGCCTACCTGCCGGCGACCGGCCCGCTGCACTACTGCATCGACACGCACCCCGTGCGCCTCGTGGCGCTCGATTCGACCGTGCCCGGACGGCACCACGGCGCCCTCGATGCGGCCGGGCTCGACTGGCTGCGGACCACGCTGGCACAAGACACGACGAAGCCCACCATCGTGATGCTGCACCACCCGCCCTTCGTCTCCGGCATTGCGTACATGGACGCGTACCGCTTCCTCGACGCGGCGCCGCTGGCCGAGGTCATCGGCGCGTTCCGCAACATCGAGGCCGTGCTGTGCGGTCACGTGCACCGGCCGATGTTCCGGCGCTGGGCCGGCACCGTGGTCTGCGCCTGCCCCAGCACCACCACTGAGATCGCGTTGCGCCTCGCGCCCGACGCGAAGCCCGCGTCCTTCATGGGCCCGCCGGCCTGCATGCTGCATCGCTGGGACCCGGCCGACGGCCTGGTGAGCCACATCAGCTACATCGGCGACTTCGAAGGCCCTTACGACTTCTATTGAGCGTGCACAGGGCGCTCAATCCTCGGCCTCGCCCTTCTTCACCAGGAACTCCACCATCTTGGCCGCCGCCGGCTGCAGGTTGTCTGCCTCGCGGTAGCAGATCGCGAAGCGCCGCCGCGCCCAGGTCTCATTGAGCGGGATCACCTTGACCGACCCCGCCGGCACGTAGGCCAGGCTGACCTGTCGTGGGATCACGCTGATGCCCAGGTTGGCCGACACCACGCGCAGCGCCGCATCGAAGTTGGAGACCACCACCCGGTAGCTCAGCGTGCGGCCCACGCGCGCGGCGGCGCGGTGCAGCATCGTGTGCACCGCGGTGGCGGGCGGCAGGCCGACGTGCTCGTAGTCGAGCGTCTGCTCGAAGCGCAGCGTGCGCTTGCGCGCCAGCGGATGGTCGGCGTGCACCGCCACGGCGAGCTCGTCGCGGCGGTAGGGCCGGTGCTGCAGGCCCTCGAAGCCGATGCTGTCCCAGCACACGCCGAGCGACGCGCTGCCCTCGCGCACCATGCGCACCAGGTCGCGCGAAAAGCGCTCCTCGATGTCGACCTTGATGTCGCGGTGCGCCGGCTCGCGCATGAAGGCGGCCACGTCGTCGAGCAGCGATTCGGCGATGGCCGACGCGCTCGCCACCAGCCGCACCTGCCCGCGAATGCCGCCTGCGAAGGCCGCGACGTCGGACTCGATCCGCGCCATGGTGAAGAGCAGCGTGCGTGCGTGCTCCAGCAATGCGACGCCCGCCGGGGTGGGCACCACCCCGCGCCGCCCGCGCACCAGCAGCGGCGCGCCGAGCTGCTGCTCGAGCTGCGCGATGCGCTTGCTGATGGCCGAGGGCTCGATGTGCTCCTGCGCAGCGGCCTGCTTGATGTTGCCGTGGTCGCAGACGGCCACCAGCAGCCGCAGCGTCTTGAGGTCGAGGTCGTGCATGGAATGGGCTCCGGTTCAGAGATTCCGATTTGGAACTTTTCATGTTCCGATTTACCACTGGATCATGCCATTGGGAATTCCTATAGTTCATCACATACCAGGAGACGAACGATGAACGGATTGCCAGCACGCGCTGTCGTGCGAGAGGTGGGCTTGCGCGACGGCCTGCAGAGCATCGCCACGGTGCTGCCCACCGAACGCAAGTTCGAGTGGCTGCGCGACGCGGTCGCCGCCGGCCAGCGCGAGATCGAGGTCGGCTCCTTCGTGCCGCCGCGCCTCTTGCCGCAGATGGCCGACACCGCCGAGGTGCTGGCCTATGCCAAGACGCTCCCCGGGCTCGTCGCCTCGGTGCTGGTGCCCAACTTGAAAGGCGCCGAACGCGCGCTCGAAGGCGATGCCGACCTGATGATCCTGCCGCTGTCGGCCAGCCACGCCCACAGCCTGGCCAACCTGCGCAAGACGCCCGACGAGGTGGTGGCGGAACTGGCCCGCATCCGTGTGGCACGCGATGCCTCCGGCCGCAAGACGCTGATCGAAGGCGGCGTGGGCACGGCCTTCGGCTGCACGCTGCAGGGCGCCGTCGAGCCCGCCGAGGTGCTGCGGCTGATGCAGGCGCTGCTCGACGCCGGTGCCGACCGCGTGAGCCTGGCCGACACCGTGGGCTACGCCGACCCGCTTTCGGTCAGCCGCCTGTTCGAGCAGGCGCTGAAGATCGCCGGCGATCGCTTCTGCTGCGGCCACTTCCACGACACGCGCGGCCTGGCGCTGGCCAACGTGCTGGCCGCCGCGCAGCTGGGCGTGACGCGCTTCGACGCCTCGCTCGCCGGCATCGGCGGCTGTCCGCACGCGCCCGGCGCGAGCGGCAACGCATCGACCGAAGACCTCGGCTTCATGCTGGGCGCGATGGGCATCGACACCGGCCTCGACATGGATGCGCTGCTCGCGCTGCGCACCAAGGTCGCCGGCTGGCTCGTCGGCGAACAGACCAACGGCGCCCTGTGGCGCGCCGGCCTGCCCAAGACCTTCCAACGCGCCGCGGCGCACTGACACCGAACCGAAAGCCCATCCGCATGAACACCGCATCGACCGCCACCGGCCTGCCGCTCGAGGGCGTGCGCGTCATCGAATTCACCCACATGGTCATGGGGCCGACCTGCGGGATGATCCTGGCCGACCTCGGCGCCGAGGTCATCAAGATCGAGCCGCCCGGCGGCGACAAGACGCGCAACCTGCCCGGCCTGGGCATCGGCTTTTTCCGCAGCTTCAACCGCAACAAGAAGAGCGTGGTGCTCGACATCAACACCCCCGACGGACACGCCACGGCCGTCGAGCTGATCGGCCAGTGCGACGTGATGCTGGAGAACTTCCGCCCCGGCCTGATGACCAAGCTGGGGCTGGACTACGAGACGTTGTCGGAAACCCATCCGGGCCTCATCTACGTGTCGCACAAGGGCTTCCTGCCCGGCCCGTACGAGCACCGCACGGCGCTCGACGAGGTGGTGCAGATGATGGGCGGCCTGTCGTACATGACCGGCCCGGCCGGCCGGCCGCTGCGTGCGGGCACCAGCGTCAACGACATCATGGGCGGCATGTTCGGCGCCATCGGCGTGCTGGCCGCGTTGCGCGAACGCGAGCGCACCGGCCGCGGCCAGGAGATCCAGAGCGCGCTGTTCGAGAACTGCGTCTTTCTCTCGGCGCAGCACGTGCAGCAGTTCCTGATGACGGGCGAGCCCGCGCCGCCGATGCCATCGCGCGTGTCGGCCTGGAGCGTGTACGACGTGTTCACGCTGGCCGAAGGCGAACAGCTCTTCATCGGCGCGGTGAGCGACAAGCAGTTCCAGACACTCTGCCGCGTGATCGACCGGCCCGACCTCGCCACCGACCCGGCCCTCGCCACCAACGCGCAGCGCGTGGCGGTGCGGCCCGAGCTGCTGCGCCACCTGGGCGAGACGATGGCGCATCGCCGCATCGACGAACTCTCGACGCAGCTCGAAGCGGCCGGCCTGCCTTACGCCCCGATCACCCGGCCCGACCAGCTGGTCGACGACCCGCACCTGCTGGCCAGCGGTGGCCTCGCGCCAATGCAGGCCGAGGACGGCACCGACACGCAGGTGGTGCTGCTGCCCCTGCTGATGGGCGGCCGCCGGCCGGGTGTGCGGCAAGCGCTGGCGAAGATCGGTGAGCACACCGACGAAGTGCTGGCCGGCCTGCCCGGGCGCTGACAGCGGTCCTTTCCCCACCCTGAAAAATGACGGAGACAAAAGACATGAGCTCATCCCTTGCACGCCGCACCCTGCTGACCCTGGCGGCCGCCGCACTCTGCGGCGCCACCGGCCTGGCCGGTGCACAGACCCCGACGACACCGCTGCGCGTCATCCTCCCCGTGGGCGCCGGCTCCGGCGTCGACACCATCATGCGGTCGGCCCAGGTCGCGCTGTCCAAGGCGCTCGGCGGCCAGCCGGTGGTGATCGAGAATCTGCCGGGCGCCGGCGGCATCAATGGCACGCAGGCGGTCGTCAAAGCGGCACCGGACGGCAACACCGTGGGCGTCGTGTCGAACAACCATGCGGTGAACCCGAGCGTCTTCAAGAAAATGCCCTACGACAGCATCGGGGACATCACGCCCATCAGCGTGATCGGCGGCTCGCCCTTCGTGCTGGTGGTCAACCCGGAGAAGGTGCCGGCGAAGAACGCGAAGGAACTGCAGGCCTTCCTGAAGGCCAAGCCCGGCGGCTACAACTACGGCTCGTCGGGCAACGGCACCGTCATCCACCTGGCCGGCGAGATGGTCATGGAGGCGGCGGGCGTCGACGTGCGCCACATCCCGTACAAGGGCATGGGCCCGATGCTGGCCGACATCGTCGGTGGCCAGGTCGAGATGGGCGTGGGCGCGGTACCCGCCGTGCAGGGCCACCTGAAGGCCGGCACGCTGCGCGCCATCGGCATCATGGGCAAGCAACGCGTGGCCTCTCTGCCCGACGTGCCGACCATCGCCGAGCAGGGCTTCCCGTCGGTCGACGTCGAAGGCTGGTTCGCCTTGGTCGGCCCGGCCAAGCTGCCGGCCGCACAGGTCAAGCGCCTGCACGACGCCATCGTGGTGGCCTTTGCCGACCCGGAGGTCAAGGCCGCGATGGCCAAGCAGGACAACTTCATCGACCCGAGCACGCCCGAGGCCGCGGTGAAGTTCTTCAAGTCGGAGCAGGAACGCTACGCGAAGCTGGTGAAGAAGGCGAACGTGCAGGTCGAGTGACCTGCCGGCCTTATGCGGCGAAGCGCGCGAAGGTGTCGTTGAGCCGATCGATGTAGCGCGCCTTGGCAGCGTCGTCGATGAAGCTTCCCTCGAAGCTGTTGGCCGCGAGTTGCCAGGCGTGCTTCGCCGTCAGGCCGGTGGCCGCGAAGGTCTGCAGGAAGTTCTCGTTCATGTAGCCGCCGAAGTAGGCCGGGTCGTCGGAGTTCACCGTGGCGACCAGGCCGGCATCGAGCAGCGTCTTCAGGTTGTGTTCCTTCAGATCGGGGAACACGCAGAGCTTGAGGTTCGACAGCGGGCAGACCGTCAGCGGGATGCGGTCCTTCGCCAGCCGCGCCATCAGCGCCGGGTCCTTCGCGCTCTGTACGCCGTGGTCGACGCGTTCCACCTTGAGCACGTCGAGCGCGCTCCACACGTAGGCGGGTGGGCCTTCCTCACCCGCATGCGCCACGAGATGCAGGCCGAGTTCATGGCAGCGCGCGAACACCTTCGCGAACTTCTCCGGCGGATGGCCGACCTCGCTCGAATCGAGGCCGACGCCGATGAATTTGTCGCGGTAGGGCAGCGCCTGCGCGAGCGTCTCGAAGGCCTCTTCCTCGCTCAGGTGGCGCAGGAAGCACAGGATGAGCGCGGCGCTCACGCCCAGCTTGGCTTCCGCGTCGACGCAGGCGCGGTGCAGGCCGTCGATGACCACCTTGACGTCGACGCCGCGGGCCGTGTGCGTCTGCGGGTCGAAGAACATCTCGGTGCGCACCACGTTGTCGGCCGCGGCGCGCTCGAGGTAGGCCCAGGCCATGTCGTAGAAGTCCTGCTCCTTCAGCAGCACGCTGGCGCCTGCGTAGTAGATATCGAGAAAGCTCTGCAGGTTGGTGAAGGCGTAGGCCCGGCGCAGGTCCTCCACGCTGGCGTAGGGGATGGCAACGCCGTTGCGCTGTGCCAGCGCGAAGATGAGTTCGGGCTCGAGCGAGCCTTCGATGTGCATGTGCAGTTCGGCCTTGGGCATCGCGCACAGCAGCGCGGGCAGGCGCTCGGCGGGGATCTGGAAATCGTGGGAGGTCATGGTGGCACTGTAAGTCCATCTTCCGTGGCGGGCCAGCTTCCGCACGGGGCCTCACGGCATTCATCCGCCGTCCATCTTCGGCAGCGACAATCGCGACGCCCATGAATGCCTGGAACCTCACGCTCTTCGACTTGATCGCTGCCGGTCACCGGCCCCACCCCGTGTTGTTGTGGGTCGCCGCGGTGTTGGCCGAGCGCTCGACCTGGGTGTGTGCCGCGCTGATCGCCGCCGCCGCCTGGAAGCGGCCAGCCGCGCGTGCACGCGTGGCCTTCGTCCTGGTGGTCGCGGCGCTCGCCTCGCCGTTGTCGCGCGAACTGGCCGCGGCCATCGATGCGCCGCGCCCGTTCATGTTGGGGCTGAGCCCCGAGTATGTGGCGCATGGCGCACGCGCTGGCCTGCCGAGCACGCATGCCACCGTCATGTTCACCGTGGCCTTCATGCTGGTGGCCGACCGGCGCCTGCGCACCGTCGGGCTGGCCGTGCTCGCGATCGCGGTGGCGACCGCCTGGGCGCGTGTCTATGTGGGCGTGCATTTCCCGTTCGACGTGGCCGCCGGTGCGCTGCTGGGCGCCGGCGTCGCCGCGACCGCGCAGGCCGTGCTGGCGGGCGTGGCCCGTCTGCGCCGGCGCACCGTGTCCTGAAGGCGCAGGCGACGGCCAGGCCGGCGGAGCCCGGAGCGCCAGCAGGCTCGCTAACATCAGAGCGCAATGGCTGGTGCCCGCATCGGCGCAGCGCTCCGTCCTCCATCCATCCCCGTCGCCGTCGGCGACCCCATCCCCATGGCACTGACCCGCCTTCGCGCCGAATGGGCGCCGAACATTCCCCGCGAACTGATGGCCGGCGCCGTCGCCACCTTCGCACTCATCCCCGAGGTCATCGCCTTCTCCTTCGTGGCGGGCGTCGATCCGTCGGTCGGCCTGTTCGCGTCCTTCGTGATCAGCCTCGTGATCGCATTCACCGGCGGGCGGCCCGCCATGATCTCGGCCGCAGCCGGCTCGGTCGCCCTGGTGGCCGCGCCGCTGGTGCAGTCGCACGGCCTGGCCTACCTGCTGGCAGCTGGCGTCCTGGCGGGGCTGGTGCAGGTGCTCTTCGGCCTGCTGCGGCTGGGCGTCCTGATGCGCTTCGTCTCGTCGTCGGTGCGCACCGGTTTCGTCAACGCGCTGGCCATCCTGATCTTCGCGGCACAGATGCCGCACCTGGTGGGTGCGAACGCCGCCACCTGGGGCATGGTGGGGCTGGGCCTGGCGATCATCTACGGGCTGCCGCGCATCACGTCGGCCGTGCCCTCGCCGCTCGTCTGCATCGTGGTGCTGGCCGTGATCGCGTCGTGGTTCGGCCTGCCGCTGAAGACCGTGGCCGACCTCGGCACGCTGCCCGACGCCCTGCCGGTCTTCGCATGGCTGGACGTGCCCTTCACCCTCGGCACCCTGCGCCTCATCGCGTTGCCCGCACTGGCGATCGCGATGGTCGGCCTGCTCGAATCGATGATGACCGCCAGCGTGGTCGACGAGCTCACCGACACGCCCAGCTCGAAGAACCGCGAATGCAGCGGCTTGGGGCTGGCCAACATCGCGGCCAGCCTCTTCGGCGGCATCGCGGGCTGCGGAATGATCGGCCAGACGGTGAGCAACGTGCGCTATGGCGGCCGCGGGCGACTGTCGACGCTGTTCGCTGGCGCCTTCCTGCTGATCCTGATGGTGCTGCTCAAGCCCTGGGTGTCGCAGGTGCCGGTGGCCGCGCTGGTCGCGATCATGGTGATGGTGTCGGCCTCGACCTTCGACTGGGGGTCGCTGCGCAGCGTGGTGCGCCACCCTCGCCTGTCGAGCGCCGTGATGCTGGCCACGGTCGCGGTCACCGTCGCGACCGACAACCTGGCGGCCGGCGTGGCCGTCGGCGTGATGCTCAGCGGCGTGTTCTTCAGCTTCAAGGTGTCGCGCCTGCTCGCCGTGCACGCCGAGGACGACCCGGCCAGCGGCATGCGCACCTACCGCGTCGCCGGCCAGGTTTTCTTCGCCTCGGCCGACGTGTTCGTCGATGCGTTCGACACCCTGGACACCGAAGGCCGCCCCGTGCGCATCGACGTGACGCAGGCGCACCTCTGGGACGTGACCGCCGTCGCGGCGCTCGACAAGGTGGTGCAGCGGCTGCAGAAGCACGGGAGCGCGGTCGAGGTGATCGGGCTCAACGCCGCGAGCGCGGTGCTGGTCGATCGGCTCGGGCCGCAGAAGTAGCGGGTTGTCCCCTCATGCGGGGACCGCCCGCAGGCTGCGCGGCGACTTCCGCCGGGTGGACGGGGTGTCCTGGCGGATCGCCTGGCGCAACAGATCCGCGAGACGCGCGACCGTCGCTTCGGGCTGTGCCTGCGCACGATAGAGCCAAAGGCTGATCACCGGAAGTTCCGGCAAACCAGCAGCCGCAGCATTGAGCCCCTTCACGCTGCGCGGCAACCCGAACGAGGTCCGCACCGTCAGGCCGAGGCCGGCCGCGCTCGCCGCCCACAGCGCGGCCAGGCTCGAACTGCTGAACCCGTGGCGCCACGGAATGCCCGCACGGTCGAGCGCCGCCGTGGTCATCTCGCGCACCGGGCAAGGTGCGTCGAGCAGGACCAATGGCAGCGCCTCCGCATGGCGGCCGCCCCCGGCCCGGCGCTCCGGCCACCAAGGCGGCCGCTCGGATGCGTGTTCGCTCGCAGCGCCGATCCATTGCAGCGGCGCGTGCAGCAAGCACTCGCCATGAGGCAGTGGCGCTTGGTTGCCCGTTTCCCAGACGAGGGCCAGGTCGAGCTTGCCCAGGCTCAGGCGTTCGCGCAGTTCGGTGCAGCGCGCCATGCAGGCCTCGACCCGCACCTGGGGATGCGCGCGCGTGAAGCGGCCGAGCACGTCGGGGAGCAGCGTCTCGCCGAAGTCCTCCTGCAGGCCGAGCCGAACCAGGCCATGCAGATGGGCACCGCGCATGGCCGCGGCGGCTTCGTCGTTGAGTTCGAGCAGCCGGTGCGCATAAGCCAGCATGGTCTGGCCGGCGTCGGTCAATTCCAGGCCTCGGCCGGACTTGCGAAACAGGGCCGTGCCCGCCTGCGCCTCAAGCTTCTTGAGCTGCGCGCTCACCGCGGAAGTCGACCGGCCCAGTCGGTCGGCGGCACGCGCAAAGCTGCCGAGGGCGACGCCGGTCGCGAAGCTGCGAAGCACGTCGAGGTCGAACATGGGTTGGGCCATGGAACAGTCCTGAATTTGTGGATGGTTTGATCCATATTTTCTGATATTCAGAATTGTCGCGAGATTCGACACTGCCGCCATGCCTTGTCATGCCTCGTCCTCCAGCACGCTACCGGTCGTGCCCGCCGCACCCGCACCCGCTTCTCTTCCCCGCCATCGATGGAAGGTACTCACCGCCGGCGTGGTCGCCAACGCGGCGTTCTCCGTGGCCTTCAGCGGCATCCCGATGACCGCGGTGCTGATGCGCTCCGACTACCGGCTCGACACGGCCACCCTCGGTCTCGTCCTCGGTCTCATGGGCCTGGGCATCGCGTTGAGCGAGTTGCCGTGGGGGCTGCTGACCGATCGCTGGGGTGACCGGCCTGTGCTGCTGACCGGCCTGACCAGCACCGCCGCCGCCTTGGCTGCCATGGCTTTGTGGGCTGCGCCGCACGGCGCACAGGTGCCGCCGCTGAGCTGGCTGGCTGCCGGACTGGTGCTCGTCGGATTGCTCGGCGGCAGCGTGAACGGCGCCAGCGGCCGTGCCGTGATGACGTGGTTTGCCGAAGGCGAGCGCGGCTTGGCCATGAGCATCCGGCAGACCGCCGTGCCACTGGGCGGCGGCGTCGGTGCCCTGCTGCTGCCGGTGCTGGTGCTGCATGGCGGCTTCGGCGCCGTGTACGCGGTGCTCGCCGGCTTGTGCGCGCTGGGCGCACTGCTCGTCATGGCCTGGGTGCGAGAGCCAGCTCCGAGTTCGGCGCGCAGCCCGGCCCAGGCAGCACCGACGGCCGGCCGCGCGCGCGGCCAAGGCCCGTTGCACGACGCGCGGGTCTGGCGCATCGTGGCCGGCATCGGCATTCTGTGTGCGCCGCAGTTCGCGGTGCTCTCTTTCGGCACGGTGTTCCTGCACGACTTCGGCCATGCGACGCAGGCGGCCATCACCGCGGCCATGGTGGTGGTGCAGATCGGTGCGATGGGCATGCGGATCTGGAGTGGCCGATGGACCGACCGCCATCGCAATCGCCCGGCCTACCTGAAAGGCTGCGCCTTGCTGAGCGTGCTGCTGTTCATGGCACTCGGCGCCTTAGCTCTCCCGGGCGACTTGGTTCCCGGCTCTTCCGGTGGACGCGCCGGACTTGTCGTGCTGCTGGCCTTGAGCGGCGCCTGCGTGTCGGCCTGGCACGGCGTGGCCTACACCGAGTTGGCCAGCCTCGCCGGTGCCGCGCGCGCCGGCACCGCACTGGGCATGGCGAACACCAGCGTCTTCGTGGTTTGTTTCGTCACGCCCCTGTCCATACCGCATCTGATCTCGCTGCAGGGCTGGCCGCTGGTGTGGTTCGCCGCCGCGGCGTGCGCGCTGGTGGCTCTCCCGTTGCTGGTGCCTTCTCGCACGCGGTCGACACACTGACGGCACGCAGAACGAAAAAGGCCGCCTCGACGGGCGGCCTTTTGTGTGCGCGCAGAACGCCTTACTTCTTCTCGCCGCCCGGCACCTTGCCTTCGACGCCCTTGACGTAGAAGTTCACGCCCGAGAGGAACTTGTCGTCGGCCACGGCGCCGGCTGCGACCAGCTCCTTGCCGTCCTGGCCGACGATCGGGCCCTTCCAGATCGAGTACGTGCCGTCCTTCAGGCCGGCCTTCACGGTCTCGACCTTGGTCTTGATGTCGGCGGGCACGTCGTCGGCGATCGACACGATGTCGATGGCGCCTTCCTTCACGCCCCACCAGCTCGAGCCGGTCGCCCACTTGCCTTCAAGTGCGTCCTTGGTGGCCTTGATGTAGTACGGCCCCCAATTGATGACGGCCGACGCCAGGTGGGCCTTCGGGCCGTAGGCCGTCATGTCCGAATCCCAGCCGAAGGCGCGCTTGCCCTTTTCCTGCGCGGTCTTGAGCACGGCCGGCGAGTCGGTGTTCTGGAACAGCACGTCGGCGCCGCCGTTGATCAGCGCGGTGGCCGCTTCGGTTTCCTTCGGCGGGCTGAACCATTCGTTGACCCACACCACCTTGGTCGTGATCTTCGGGTTGACCGACTGCGCGCCCAGCGTGAAGCTGTTGATGTTGCGCAGCACTTCGGGGATCGGCACCGAGCCGACCACGCCCAGCGTGTTCGACTTGGTCATCGAGCCCGCGATGATGCCGGCCATGTACGCGCCTTCGTAGGTGCGGCTGTCGTAGGTGCGCAGGTTCTCGGCCGTCTTGTAGCCGGTGGCGTGCTCGAACTTGATTTCCTTGTTGTCGGCGGCGACCTTGAGCATCGGTTCCATGTAGCCGAAGGTGGTGCCGAAGACCAGCTTGTTGCCCTGGCCCACCAGGTCGCGGAACACGCGCTCGGCATCGGCCGATTCGGGCACGCTCTCGACGAAGCTCGTCTTGACCTTGTCGCCGAATTCCTTCTCGAGCGCCTTGCGCCCGTTGTCGTGCGCGAAGGACCAGCCGCCGTCGCCCACCGGGCCGACATAGGCGAATGCGATGTTCAGCGGTGCGGCCGGTGCAGGCGCCGCAGCGGCCGGCGCAGGTGCAGGCGCTGCAGCAGGTGCCGCCGCTTCTTCCTTCTTGCCGCAGCCGATCAGGGCGGCAGATGCGACGGCCGTGAGTGCAGCCAGCTTGAGCAGGGAGCGCTTGTTCAAATCATTCATTGGTCGAGATCCTCGAAGGACAGGTTGGCGGGAGCGAAACGGGAATTATGAGCCGGGGTAGAACGGTTTACCGATCGACGCCGGCATGTTGATGCGGATGAAGGCCGGGTTGCGCGAGATCAGGGCCAGAACCACGATCGGCGCGATGTACTGCAACATGCTCAGGAACTGGCTGGGCACGTCGACGCCGGTGCTCTGCAGGTGGAAGCCGAGCATCGACACGCCGCCGAACAGGTAGGCCCCCAGCAGCACGCGGACCGGCCGCCAGGTGGCGAAGGTGGTGAGCGCCAGTGCGATCCAGCCGCGGCCGGCCACCATGCCTTCGACCCACAGCGGCGTGTAGACCGTCGACAGGTAGGCGCCCGACAGGCCGCACAGCGCGCCACCGGCCACCACCGCCATGAAGCGGATGCGCCGCACCGGATAGCCGAGCGCGTGCGCCGATTCCGGCGACTCGCCCACCGAGCGCAGCACCAGGCCGGCGCGTGTGCGGTACAGGAACCAGATGAGTCCGATGGTCAGCGCGACCGCGAAGTACACCATCGGGTGGTGCCGGAAGAAGGCCGGGCCGACGAGCGGAATGTCGGCCAGTACCGGGATCGCGTACGGCACGCTTTCGGGCAGTTTGGCCTGCACGAAGCCGATGCCGACGAAGGCCGAAAAGCCCACGCCGAACAGGCTGAGCGCCAGCCCGGTCGCGTACTGGTTGGTGTTGAGCCAGATCACCAGCACGCCGAAGATGGCCGCCAGCACCGCACCGGCCCCCATGCCGGCCAGGAAGCCGAGCCACGGGTTGCGGGTGACCACCACCGTCGCGAAGCCGGCAATGGCGGCGCAGAGCATCATGCCCTCGGCGCCGAGGTTGACGATGCCGGCCTTCTCGTTGATGAGCAGGCCGAGCGCCGCGATGGCGAGCACCGTGCCGGCGCTGAGCGCCGAGCCGACGAGCAATGCGTACGAATCCATCAGACGGTCCCCTCGGAAGTGCGCGCTGCTGGCGCAGTCAGTGGCGTGCTGGCCTGCAACGATGACGTGCTCGCCACCACCGCGGGCACCGCCTTGGCGGCGGTCTTGCGGCGGATGCGATAAGCGATCAGCGTGTCGCAGGCCAGCAGCGAGAACAGCAGCAGCCCCTGGAACACGCCGGTCAGCGACTTGGGCAGGCCCAGGCGCGACTGCGCCAGTTCGCCGCCGATGTAGAACATGCTCATCAGGATGGCCGAGAAGATCATGCCGACCGGGTGTAGCCGCCCGACAAAGGCCACGATGATGGCCGCGAAGCCGTAGCCGGCCGGCACATAAGGCGTGAGCTGGCCGATGGGGCCGGCGACTTCGAGCGCGCCCGCGAGGCCTGCCGCGCCGCCCGAGGTCAGCAATGCGATCCACACCGCCCGCCGCGACGAGAAGCCGGCGTAGCGCGCGGCCGCCGGCGCCAGCCCGCCGACCTGCTGCGCGAAGCCGGCACGCGTGCGGAACAGGAAGACCCACAGCACGCCTGCGCCGACCAGCGCGATGATCAGGCCGATGCTCACGCGCGAGCCCTTGATGAGGCGGGGGATCTGCGTCACCGCATCGAAGTTCTTGGTCTGCGGAAAGTTGTAGCCCATCGGGTCTTTCCACGGGCCGAACACCAGGTAGCCCAGCAGCAGCGTCGCGACGTACACCAGCATCAGGCTCACGAGGATTTCGTTGGCGTTGAAGGTGTCGCGCAAGAAGGCGACGATGCCTGCCCACACCATGCCGCCCAGGATGCCGGCCATCAGGATCGGCAGCACGATCCACGGACCCGTGCCCTTGTCGGCCAGCAGCGCGACGCCGCCGGCCGCGATGGCGCCCATCACGAACTGGCCTTCGGCGCCGATGTTCCACACGTTGGAGCGAAAGCACACCGCCAGGCCGAGCGCGATGATGAGCAGCGGCGTGGCCTTGACCATCAGCTCGCCGAGTGCGTAGCCGCTCTTGATCGGTTCCCAGAAGAAGACCCCCAGGCCCTTGACCGGGTCCTTGCCGAGCAGGGCGAACAGCGCGACGCCGATCACCACCGTGATGACCAGCGCCAGGATGGGCGAGCCATAGCTCCAGAAGCGCGAGAGCTGCGGGCGGGGTTCGAGCTTAAGCATGGGCCGTCTCCTGGGCGTTGCGAGAAGCGGTCGCGCCTTGTGCATCCCACAGCCCGCTCATCCATTCGCCGATCTGCGGCACGGTCGCGGCGGCGCGGTCCACCGAGGGCGACAGCCGCCCCTTGGCGATCACATACAGCCGGTCGCTGATCTCGAACAGCTCGTCGAGCTCTTCGCTCACCACCAGCACCGCGCAGCCGGCATCGCGCAGCGCGAGGATCTCGTTGCGGATGAGCGCGGCCGCGCCCACGTCCACGCCCCAGGTCGGCTGCGAGACGATGAAGAGCTTGGGGTTGGCATCGATCTCGCGGCCGACGATGAACTTCTGCAGGTTGCCGCCCGACAACGAACGCGCCGCCGACTGCGGCCCACCGGCCTTCACGTTGAAGCGACGGATGATCTCGCTTGCATGCTTGGCGAGCTGCCCGGTGCGGATCCAGCCGCCCGCACCGACCGCGTTGCTGCGCGTCAGCAGCATGTTGTGCGCGAGCCCGAGCGTCGGAACCGCGCCGCGGCCCAGCCGCTCTTCCGGCACGAAGTGCACGCCCAGTGCGCGGCGCTTGCGCGGGCGGAAGCGCGCCGCCGCCTGGCCGAAGACCTCGATCATCGCGGGCTCGGCGCGCGTGTCTTCGCCCGACAGCGCATAGAGCAGTTCTTTCTGGCCGTTGCCCGACACACCGGCGATGCCGACGACCTCCCCCGCGCGCACGTCGAGCGACACCGCGTCGAGGTCGACGCCGAACTGGTCTTCGCGCGCCAGCGTCAGCGCCTTGACGCGCAGCGCCACCGCGCCCGCCTTCAGTTCGCGGTGCTGCAAAGGCGGCGGCTCGGCGCCGATCATCAGGCGCGAGAGCGATTCGTTGGTTTCGTTCTGCGGGTTGCACACGCCCGTGACCTTGCCGCCGCGCAGCACGGTGCAGGCCGTGCACAGTTCGCGGATCTCGTGCAGCTTGTGGCTGATGTAGAGGATGCTGCAGCCTTCGGACGCCAGCTTCTTCAGCACCACGAAAAGCTTGACGACCGCCTGCGGCGTGAGCACCGAAGTCGGCTCGTCGAGGATCAGCAGTTGCGGGTCGGTGAGCAGCGCGCGGATGATTTCCACGCGCTGCATTTCGCCGACCGACAGCGTGTGCACCGGCCGCGAGGGGTCGATGTCGAGCCCGTACTCGCTCGCCTTGGCGGTGATGCGCCGCGTGACCTCGGCCAGCGCCAGGCTCTTGTCGAGCCCGAGCCAGACGTTCTCGGCCACGGTCAGCGTGTCGAACAGGCTGAAGTGCTGGAACACCATGCTGACGCCCAGCGCGCGCGCCTCCTGCGGGTTGCGCACGTTCACCGGCTGGCCGTTGAACGTCACGCTGCCCTCGTCGGGCTTGACCGAGCCGTAGATGATCTTCATCAGCGTCGACTTGCCGGCGCCGTTCTCGCCGAGAACGGCATGCGTTTCGCCCGGCTGGACGACCAGCGACACGTCGCTGTTCGCCACCACCGCCGGGTAGCGCTTGGTGATGTGTGCGAGTTGGAGTCGTGGGGTTGTCATTCGATCGATCTCAATGGATGTCCTTGGCGGCACCGGCCGGCGCGCGCAGCGATGCCGCCACCGACTTGATGCGTTCGCGCAGCCAGCGCGCGGAACTCGACGCATGGGTGCGCTCGTGCCACAGCTGGTAGTACATGAGGCGTGGGAAGTCGACCGGGCACGGCAGCAGCTTCACCGGGAGCCGATCCGTGAATCGCTCGCAATACTGGCGGCCGGTGGTCAGCACCAGCAGGCTCGACGCCACCATGTCCGGGATCAGGCCGAAGTGCGCGCAGCGCACCGTGATGTTGCGCTGCAGGCTCTGGGCGTCGAGCATCTGGTCGATGATGCCGCGCGCGCCAGGATGCAACGGCGTCGGCGCGATGTGCTCGGCGGCGAGCCAGGTGTCGGCGTCCCAGCCGCGTCGCGTCGCGGGATGGTCGGCGCTCACCAGCGACACGATCTCGTCGCCGAAGAGCCGCGCCATGTGCAACTCTTCGGGCGGCTTGAGCCAGTTGCCGATGACCAGGTCGATGTGGCCGAGCGACAGGTGCGCCTGGTAGTTGGAATCGGGCGACAGCGGATGGATCTCGATGCGGCACCCCGGCGCCTGGGCCTTCACCTGCGTCACGAACATCGGCAGGAAGAGCGGATCGAGGTAGTCGCTCGCGGCGATGCGGAAGGTGTTGGTGGCGGTCTGCGGGTCGAAGCCCCGCGCGTCGCTGAACAGCACCTCGGCCGAGCGCAGGATGCTGGCGGTGGGCTCGATCATCCGCAGTGCCGCGTCGGTCGGCACCATGCCCGAGCCGGAGCGCACCAGCAGCGGGTCGCCCGACAGCTCGCGCAGCCGCTTGAGTGCCGACGACACCGCCGGCTGGTACATGCCCAGGCGGATGGCGGCGCGCGAGACGCTGCGTTCGGTCAGCACGGTGTGGAGAACCCGGATGAGGTGAAGATCGATCTTGTCGAAAAGGGCTTGGTCACGCATGCGGCGCCGCGGTGTGGGGGATGCGCAGCGTTATACCGCCGCTCAGGCCCCCGCCTGCACCGCGGTGATCGCGTTCAGGATCGCCTCGCTGGTCGCCGGCGCGCGCAGCGGCGGGTCAACACGGTGACCGCCAGCCGCCGACACCGCATCGCGGATCGCGAAGAACACCGAGAACGGCAGCAGCAGCGGCGGCTCGCCGACCGCCTTGCTGCGGTGGATGGAGTCCTCGAAATTCGGCCCCTCGAACAGCTTCACGTTGAAGACCGGCGGGCAGTCGTTGGCGGTCGGGATCTTGTAGGTGCTCGGCGCATGCGTGCTCAGCTTGCCGCTCTGCGGGTGCCACACCAGTTCTTCGGTGGTGAGCCAGCCCATGCCCTGGATGAAGGCGCCCTCGACCTGGCCGATGTCGATCGCCGGGTTCAGCGAGCGGCCGGCATCCTGCAGGATGTCGGCGCGCAGCAGCTTCCATTCGCCGGTCAGGGTGTCGATGACGACCTCGCTCACCGCCGCGCCGTACGCGTAGTAATAGAAGGGGCGGCCCTTGAGCGTGTCGCGGTCCCAGCTGAGGCCGGGCGTCGAATAGAAGCCGTCGGACCACAGCTGCACGCGGTCGAGGTAGGCCTCGGCGACGAGGGTCGCAAAGCTCAGGCTGCGGCCGGCGACCTCCACCGTGTCGTTGGCGAAGCGCACATCGGCCGCATCGCCGCCATGGCGCGCAGCGGCACAGGCGGCGAGGCGTTCGCGGATGCGGCGGGCCGCGTCCTGCGCGGCCTTGCCGTTCAGGTCGGCGCCGGTCGAGGCGGCGGTGGCCGAGGTGTTGGCGACCTTCGTCGTGTCGGTGGCCGAGGCCCGCACGCTCTCGAAGCTCACGCCCAGCTCGTGCGCCACCACCTGCGCGATCTTGGTGTTCAGGCCCTGGCCCATCTCGGTGCCCCCGTGGTTCACCAGCACCGAGCCGTCGTTGTAGACATGCACCAGCGCGCCGGCCTGGTTGAAGTGCGGCACGTTGAAGGAGATCCCGAACTTCAGGGGCGCCAGCGCGATGCCGCGCTTGAGCACCGGGCTCTGCGCGTTGAAGGCGGCGATGGCGTCGCGGCGAGCGCGGTAGTCGCTGCCGGCCTCGAGCTCGGCCACCAGCTCGTGGATCACGTTGTCGGTCACGACCTGCGCATAGGGCGTGACGTTGCGCTCCTCTTTGCCGTAGAAGTTGATGCGCCGCACGTCGAGCGGGTCGCGCCCGAGCCGGCGCGCCACCGTGTCGAGGATGTTCTCGACCGCGATCGCGCCCTGCGGTCCGCCGAAGCCGCGGAAGGCCGTGTTGCTCTGGGTGTTGGTCTTGCCGGAATAGCCGTGGATCGCGACCTCGGGCAGCCAGTAGGCGTTGTCGAAGTGGCACAGCGCGCGGGTCATCACCGGGCCCGACAGGTCGGCTGAATGGCCGGCGCGCGACACCATGGTGATCTCCGCGCCGAGCAGCCGGCCCTCGTCGTCGTAGCCGACCTCGTAGTCGTACCAGAAGCAGTGGCGCCGGCCGGTGATCAGGAAGTCGTCGTCGCGGTCCAGCCGCAGCTTGACCGGGCGCTTGAGCTTGGCCGCCGCCACGGCCGCCACGCAGGCGAACAGGCCCGATTGCGACTCCTTGCCGCCGAAGCCGCCGCCCATGCGCCGGCATTCCACATGCACCTCGTTCGCGTGCAGATGCAGTGCATGGGCCACCAGATGCTGCATCTCGGTGGGGTGCTGGGTCGAGCAGTGCACATGCATGCCGCCGCCCTCCTTCGGGATCGCGTAGCTGATCTGGCCTTCCAGGTAGAACTGTTCCTGGCCGCCGACCTCCAGCGTGTCCTTCAGCCGATGGGGCGCGGCCGCGATGGCGGCACGCACCGCCGCCTGCTCGTCGCCGCCGGGCGCGCGCGCGCTGCGCAGCAGGTGCATCGGCGGCACCACGTACTGGGCCCTGGCATGCGCGTCCTGCGGCGTGAGCACCGGCGGCTCGGCCTCGATGGCGAGCACGTCCTTGGCGCGCGCCGCGGCACGGCGGGCGGCCTCGCGGGTCTCGGCGATCACCGCGAACACCGGCTGCCCGAGGTAGCGGATCTCGCCGCTGCAAAGAATGGGGTCGTCGTGCACGATCGAGCCGCAGTCGTTGCTGCCCGGAATGTCCTCGGCCGAGAACACCGCCACCACGCCTGGCATGGCGCGGATCGGCCCCAGGTCCATGCCCGTCAGCCGGCCGTTGGCCACCGGCGACAGGCCCAGCGCGCCATGCAGCGTGCCGCGCAGTTCGGGAATGTCGTCGATGTAGGTCGCCTCGCCGGCCACGTGCAGCGCGGCGGATTCGTGCGGCCGGCTGATGCCGACGCGGGCGCCGCCGTCCTGCGCCTTGGCCTCGGCACCGCGGTCGATGCGGGCCGCGATGTTGGCCTGGTAATCGGCGAAGGGTTCCACGGGTTGGAGCAACGCGATGTCGATGGGCTTGTTCATCTCAGGCTCCTTGTGCCGCTTGTGCCGCTTGTGCCGCGGAAGGCAGCACGTCGTGCGGCATCACGCTCCACACGCTGGTGGCTTCCGACGGCAGCGCATCGGTCGTGCGGGTCTCGAGCCACAGGCGCTGGATGAGGTTCTGCGCCACCTGCAGCCGGTAGGCAGCCGAAGCGCGCATGTCCGACAGCGGCTGGAAGTCGTCGGCCAGCGCCTGCTTCGCTGCGTTCACCGAGGCCTGCGTCCAGGGCTGGCCCAGCAAGGCCGCCTCGGCCTTGGCGGCGCGCTTCACGATGCCGGCCATGCCGCCGAAGGCCAGCCGCACCTCCTTGACCACATCGCCGTCGAGCGCGAGGGCGAAACCGCCGCACAGCGCCGAGATGTCGCAGTCGAAGCGCTTGCTGATCTTGTAGGCCCGCACTTGCCGCTGCAGCGCCGCCAGCGGCACTTCCAGCCCCTGCACGAACTCGCCTGGCGCCAGCTGGTTCTTCATGTAGTCGACGTAGAAATCGGTCAGCGGCATCCGCCGCACCTGCGCGCCGCGCCGCAGCACGATCTGCGCGTCGAGCGCCATCAGCACCGGTGGCGCATCGCCGATCGGCGAGCCGTTGGCCACGTTGCCGCCCATGGTGCCGGCATGGCGGATCGGCGGCGACGCGAAGCGCAGCCACACGTCGGTGAGCGCCGGCACGCGCTGCGCCAGCGCGCGCCAGGCGTCTTCGAGCGAAGCGCCGGCGCCGATGTGCAGCGTGTCGCCGCGCACCCCGACCGCTTTCAGCTCGGCCACGTCGCCGACATAGATCAGGTCGCCGACGTCACGGAACTGCTTGTTGACCCAGAGGCCGATGTCGGTCGAGCCGGCCAGCAGGCGGGCGTCGGGCTTGCGCTCGCGCAGCGCCGCCAGTTCGTCGAGCGCCCTGGGCGCGTGGAAGTGGTCGGTGCGACCGTTGCGGGCAGCCGCATAGTCGAAGCCGGTGTCTTGCTGCAGGCGGGTGAGCGCCTCCACCACCACCCGCGCGTCCAGCCGCATCGGCGGCAGGTCGAACATGCGCTGGCCGGCGTCGAGGATCGGCCGGTAGCCGGTGCAGCGGCACAGGTTGCCCGACAGGTCGTCGGCCAGCTGCTGGCGCGTCGGCTGGGTGCCGGCGGCGCCGTGCTGCTCGTAGGTCGACCACAGCGACATCACGAAGCCGGGGGTGCAGAAGCCGCATTGCGAGCCGTGGCACTCGACCATCGCCTGCTGCACGGGGTGCAGCCGTTGCACCGGGTGCTTGTCGTGGCGTACGCCGTCGTGCACCTTGCCGCCGTCGTTCAGCAGGTCGGTCTTCAGGTCTTCGACGGTGAAGAGCGCCTTGCCGTGCAGCGTCGGCAGGAACTGGATGCAGGCATTGACGGTCTGCAGCGTCAGGCCGTCGACCGCGCCCGGCGCGCCCTCGGCTGCCAGCTCGCCGACGACCACGGTGCACGCACCGCAATCGCCCTCGTTGCACCCTTCCTTGGTGCCGGTGCAGTGCGCGTCCTCGCGCAGCCAGTCGAGCACCGAGCGGGTCGGATGCACGCCGCTGACCTCGACCGTGCGGCCCTGATGGAAGAAGCGGATGGGGGCGGTGGGGTTCGGAAGGCTCATGGTCACTGCTTGCTCGTTCGTGGGAGGCGCGATGCGCCGACTGTGAACTTAAGGGCTGGCGGGGGTGCATTCATACCACCGCGCCCATAGTGGCTATACAGGCTCGGCGGGGGTCGCCGCGGCGCGGCGCCGGTACAGCGCCCATACAGCATCGATACCGCACCGACACAGCAATTGTCGCGCCATGCGCGCACCCGGACGACTCCTAGAATGGGCCGATCCCTCCGCCTCTCCTTCCCGCACGCGCAGCCCGTGGTCACCCTCAACGCACCCGACTTCCCGATCTTCGACAGCTCCGATTTCGGCGGCGAGGAAGGCGCGTTCTATTTCGACCTGGTGCGACTGGAAGACCGGCCCGACATCCCGCGCGGCTTCCCGCACCGCCACAATTACTATCACCTGCTGTGGATGAGCGAAGCGGCCGGCACCCACCTGCTGGATTTCGAGAGCTTCGAGGCGCGCGCCAACGCGGTGTTCTTCGTCTCGCCCGGCCAGTTGCACGCGTGGCATTCGACGGTGCAGCCCAAGGGCTTCGTCATCAACTTCAGCACCGAGTTCTTCGTGCAGATGTTCCCGCGCTCCGACGAGATCGCGCAGTACCCCTTCTTCCACGTCGCGTCCGACGCGCCGGTGCTCTACCTCGAACAGGCGCAGCATGACGAGTTGCTGCCGCTCCTGATCGAGATGGAAAAGGAAATGCTCGGCCGCGCCGAGGCGCGGCTGGACATCGTGCGCTCCTACCTGCTGGTGCTGCTGACGCGGCTGCGCCGGCTCTACCCGGTCAGCACGCGCGACGGCGCCTCGCCGCAGAGCCACTCGCTCACCCAGCGCTTCAAGCTGCTGATCGACCAGCACTACCTCGACTTCGGCCCGCTGCGCGACTACGCCGAGCACCTGCACGTGACCGAGCGGCAACTGAACGAGGCGGTCAAGCGCACGCTGGGCAAGACGGCCGGGCTGCTGGTGCAGGAGCGCTTGGTGCTCGAAGCCAAGCGCCTGCTGAGCAACACCGACATGGGCGTCGCCGAAATCGCGTTCCACCTCCATTTCGAGGACCACGCCTATTTCGGCCGCTTCTTCAAGAAGCACACGCAGCTGACGCCCGGCGACTTCAAGAAGCGCTACGGCACACCGCGCTGACCTAGCGTAAGCCCCTAGTCCGGGCCGCAGAAAAGTACCAAGCGGGCTCGCAATCGTCCTACCGCTCACCGCGGGCGGCTGCCTAGAGTCGAGGCCTCCTCAACTCCACCGCCGCAATGGCGGCCGATGGCCGGCGATGAACGACTCCCCTTCCCTGCGCAGTGGCGGCCAGCTGGTCGTCGACGCGCTCCGCGCCCAGGGCACCGACACGGTCTTCTGCGTGCCGGGCGAAAGCTACCTCGACGTGCTGAATGCCTTGTACGCCGCGCAAGACGCGGTGCGTGTGGTGGTCTGCCGCCATGAGGGGGCGGCAGCCTTCATGGCCGAGGCGCACGGCAAGCTCACCGGCCGGCCGGGCGTCTGCATGGTGACCCGCGGCCCCGGCGCCACCAACGCCAGCATCGGCGTGCACACCGCCTTCCAGGACTCGACCCCGATGATCCTGCTGATCGGCCAGGTGGGGCGCGGCATGATCGAGCGCGAGGCCTTCCAGGAGATCGACTACCGGCGCATGTTCGGCCCATTTGCGAAGTGGGTGGCCCAGATCGACGACGCCGCGCGCGTGCCCGAGTTCATGGCGCGGGCCTATTCGGTGGCCATGTCCGGCCGGCCCGGCCCGGTGGTGCTGGCGCTGCCGGAAGACATGCTGACCGACAAGGCCCCCGCCATCGCGGTGCCGCGCGTCGAGGTGCCCCAATCGCACCCGGCGCCCGACGCGATGCAGCGCCTGCGCGAGCAACTGGCCGGGGCGCAGCGACCGCTGCTGCTGCTCGGCGGGCCGGGCTGGAGCGACAGCGGGCGCCGGGCGATCGAGCGCTTCGCGGTGCAGAACGGCCTGCCGGTGGCCTGCGCCTTCCGGCGCCAGGACCTGTTCGACAACCGCCACCCGCAGTACGTCGGCGAGGTCGGCATCGGCGTCAACCCCGCGCTGGCCGAGGCGGTGCGCGAGGCCGACCTGTTGATCGCGGTCGGCAGCCGGCTCGGCGAGATCGTGACCAGCGGCTACACGCTGCTGTCGGTGCCGATGCCGCGCCAGCGCCTGGTGCATGTGCTGCCCTGCGCCGAAGAGCTGGGCCGCGTGTACCAGCCGGTGCTCAAGGTGCTGAGCCACGTCGACCCTTTCGCCCAGGCCGCGGCCGCGCTGGCGCCGGTGGAAGCCGTTGGCTGGCGCGACTGGCTCGGTCGCCTGCGCGCCCACTACGAAGCCTACGTGGCGCCGTCGACCCGGCAGGCGCAGCTCGACCCGGCGCGCGTGATCCATGCGCTGCGCGACACGCTCGCGCCGGACGCGATCCTCACCAACGGCGCCGGCAACTACAGCGCCTGGGCCCACCGCTACTACCCTTTCTCGCGGCCGGGCACGCAGCTGGCGCCGACCAGCGGTGCGATGGGCTATGGCGTGCCGGCGGCGATCGCGGCCAAGCTGCAATGCCCCGATCGCCAGGTGATCTGCCTGGCCGGCGACGGCTGCTTCCTGATGAGCGCGCAGGAACTCGCAACCGTGAAACGCCATCGGCTGGCGATCGTCTTCATCGTCTTCAACAACGGCATGTACGGAACGATCCGCATGCACCAGGAGGCCAACTACCCGGCGCGCCCGATCGGCACCGACCTCTGCAACCCGGACTTCGTGCGGTACGCCGAGTCCTTCGGCCTGCGGGCCGAGCGGGTCGAGCGCAGCGAGGACTTCGCACCGGCGCTGCAGCGCGCCCTGGCCGCGGGCGGCGCGGCCCTGATCGAGCTGGTGATCGAGCCGGAGATCCTGACACCCCGCGCCAGCTTGAGCGAGGTGCGCGACAAGGCCCTGCGCGCGGCGGCCTGACGACGATGCATTTTTCGATAACAACCCAGGAGACAACCATGAAGAACTTGCTGCGGGCCTCGGCCCTGGCAGCGGTGGCCGCCTGCGCGCTGGCCACCGCCCACGCACAGGCCCCCGCCGACTTCCCCAACCGGCCGATCAAGATCATCGTGCCCTTCGCCGCCGGCGGCGCCACCGACGTGATCGCGCGCGTGGTGGGCCAGAAGGTGGCCGACCAACTCGGCCAACCTGTCGTCGTCGACAACAAGGCCGGGGCCAACGGCAACATCGGCGCCGTTGCCGTGGCACGCGCTGCACCCGACGGCTACACGATCCTGATGGCGACCTCGAGCCACGCCATCAACGCCACGCTCTACAAGAAGCTCGACTACAGCCTGACCAAGGATTTCGCCGCGCTCTCGAATCTGGCCTCGGTGCCGCTGGTGCTGGTGGTGAACCCCGGCGTGCCGGCCCGCAACGCCGCCGAGTTCGCGGCCCTGGCCAAGACGCAGGGCGACAAGCTCAACTTCGCCTCCGGCGGCACCGGCACCGCGTCGCACCTGGCCGGCGAACAGTTCAACACCATCGTCGGCGCCCGCATGCTGCACGTGCCGTACAAGGGCGGCGCCGTGGCTCAGACCGACCTGATCGGGGGCCAGGTGCAGGCGATGTTCGCCAACCTGCCCGAGGTGCTGTCGCAGGTGCAGGCCGGCAAGCTGCGCCCGCTGGCCGTGACCGGCAAGGTCCGGCGCCCCAACCTGCCCAATGTGCCGACCTTCGCCGAGTCCGGCTATCCGCTGATGGAGACGCGCTCCTGGTTCGGCCTGTTCGCGCCGGCCGGCACGCCGGCACCGATCGTCGCCAAGCTGTCGGCCTCCATCGCGCAGGCGGTGGCCGACCCGGCGGTGCAAGCGCGCCTCAAGGAACTCGGCGCCGACCCGATCGGTGACCGCCACGAAGCCTTCCAGCCCTTCGTTGCGCAGGAAGTGACGCGATGGGGCGCGCTGGTGGAACGTTCCGGCGCCACCGCCGACTGATTTCAACCCCTGCTTTTCGCCCACAAGGAAACCATGCTCTACGACGTCCGCACCTACACCTGCCGCCCCGGCACCCTGAAGCGCCACCTGGCCCTCTACGCCGAACACGGCTACGACACGCAGCGCCGCCACCTCGGCGAACCGCTGGCCTACCTGCAGACCGAGACCGGCAACGTCAACAGCTACACGCACATCTGGGTGTTCGCCGACGCGGCCGACCGCGCGGCCAAGCGCGCCGCCATGCAGCGCGACCCGGCCTGGGCCGGCTATCTCGAGAAGAGTGCCGAGGCGGCGTACCTGGCGTCGCAGGAAACCCGCCTGATGGTGCCGACGGCCTTCTTCAAGCCCCAGCCCTGAAGCCCGGTGCTGCTACGCGACCAGGTCGCGCAGCATCATCAGCACCGCGAAGCCCATCAGCGCGGTGCCGCCCCAGCCCAGCCAGCGGGTGCGGCGGCTGGAGACGAAGGCGCCCATCACCTTCTCGCGGGCCACCAGCATCATCATGGCGGCCATGATCGGCACCGCGACCACGCCGTTGATGACGGCGCTCCAGTAGAGCGCCTTCATCGGGTCGACCGGCGTGAAGTCGAGCGCGGTGCCGGCCAGCGTCGCGATGCCGATGATGGCGTAGAACTTCTTGGCTTCGCGCCAGTGGCGTTCGAGCCCCTCTTCCCAGCCGAAGGCCTCGGCCACCGCGTAGGCGGCCGACGAGGCCAGCACCGGCACCGCCAGCAGGCCGGTGGCGATGATGCCGCCGGCGAAGAGCCAGAAGGCGAAGTCGCCGGCCAGCGGCCGCAGCGCCTCGGCGGCCTGCGCCGCGGAGGTGACTTCGTGGATGCCGGCCTTGTACAGCACCGCGCCCCCCACGACCATCACGAAGAAGGCGATGGTGTTCGAGAAGATCATGCCGATCCAGGTGTCGAGCTTCACGCGGCGCAGGGCGCGCCAGACCTCGGCGTCGCTGCCGCGCCGGCCGCCCTGCTGGCGCAACTCCTCGACCTCCTGCGAGGCCTGCCAGAAGAAGAGGTAGGGCGAGATGGTGGTGCCCAGCAGCGCCACGATCATCATCCAGTAGTCGCCGCGCCATTGCAGCTTCGGCACGACAAGGTCGTGCAGCACGCGGCCCCACGGAACATCCACCACGAAGACGGCGGCCACATAGGCGAACAGGGTGAGCGTGAGCCACTTCAGGATGTGCGCCAGCCGCCGGTACGGCACGAAGACCTGCAGCAGCACCGTGACCGCGCCGAAGACCAGCGAGTGGAAGTGCTGGCCGCCGCCGACCACCAGCTGCAGCGCCTCGCCCATGGCACCGATGTCGGCCGCGATGTTGATGGTGTTCGCGATCACCAGCAGCCCGACCAGCCCGAGAAGCAGCCAGCGCGGCATGTGCTCGCGCAGGTTGGCCGCCACGCCCTGGCCCGTGACCCGGCCGATGCGCGCCGACACCATCTGGATGGCGATCATGAAGGGCAGCGACAGGAACACCGTCCACAGCAAACCGGTACCGAACTGCGCGCCGGCCTGGGTGTAGGTGGCGATGCCGGACGGGTCGTCGTCTGCGGCACCGGTGACGACGCCCGGGCCGACGTGGCGCAGGAAGGAGGGGATGCGTTTTTTCACGGGCGCGACGCTATCACGCCCGAATTGGCCCAAACTGACTCGGCGACGGGTTCAGACGTTGCCGTGCACCAGCCGCTCGAAGAAGTCCTCACCCCCCATCTGGCCGCCCTTCAGCGCGATCTCCAGGCCGTCGAGGCGCGGCGATTCGCTGTGCAGCCGGCACAGCGCGACGCCCGGCGCCAGCGGCGCCCGGTACGAGAGGCCCCAGGCATCGAGCGCCTGCACCGCGTGGCTGGAGGTGTCGCCGCCGGCGATGCCGACGCGCGACAGCGGCACCGCCGCCAGCACGCCGGCCAGCAGGTCGCCGCCGGCCTGCGCGAGCGCGCGCGCCGGCACGCCGGGGTGGGATGCCTGGGCCGCACCGGGCCGAACCGTGCAGGCCAGGACGTGACGGCCCTGCGCCAGCAGGGAGGCGATGACTTCGACCGCATCGGCGCGCGCGCGCGCATCGGCCACCAGCCGCTGCGGGTCGAGCCACACCGTTTCGAAGGAGCGTGCCGCGGCCACCTGCCGCGCCGTGACCGGCGACAAGCTGCCCGCCAGCGCCAGCACCGGCCCGCGGGCGGCGGCCACGGTATCGGGTGAGGGCGGTGTGCTTGCGAAGCGCGGTGCGAAGGCCTGCACCACGCTGCTCGGGCCGACCACGAGCAGCGACGCGGCTTCGGCCTGTGGACCGAGCAGGCCGCCGATGGCTTGCAGGTGCGCGTTCTCCGCGACATCGAACAGCAATGCGTCCGGCGACGCCGCCAACGCCGCAGCGAAAGCGTCGCGCAACGCTGGCGCGCTCTTGGCGTACGCCGGGTACGGCAGCGACCGCACATCGGCCAGCCCCTGCGCGGCCAGGTGCAGGCGCAGGTCGGCCTCATGCATCGGCGTGACCGGGTGCCGACTCATGGTCGGATGGCGGTCGATGCGGTGCACCTCGCCGCCGCTACCCGCCGCGGCGAAAAGGTTGCCGAACAGGCAGTAGCGCTCCAGCTCGGGCTGGCCGCCGACGATGGCAGTCCAGGGCGTATCGACCGCCGGCCGCAGCGTGTCGATCGCGACGCCGACGCTGCCCACCTCGGGCGCGCTGTCGAAGGTCGAGCAGGTCTTGTAGTGCAGCACGCGCGCGCCGAGGCGGCGGAACAGCGCGGCGACAGACGCGAGTTCGGCCCGCATCTCGCCCGGCGCCATCGAGCGCGCGGCGCCGGCGATGCCCAGGCAGTCGAGCGGCCCGGCCGCGGCGATCTGCGCCGGCGTCGGCACCCGCAGGAAGAGCAGCGTGCGCAGGCCCGCGCGCGCGCCGGTCGCCAGCGTGTCGGTCGCGCCGGTGAAGTCGTCGCCGTAGTAGACGATGGCCGGCGGCAAGCGCGTCGGCCGGCTCATCGCTTGCCGAAGAAGGCCAGCGCCGCGGCGAGTTCCGGCGCGCCCTTCGCCGCCTCGTCCAGCGGCGTGCCGGCGCGCGCGGCGGCCCAGGCCTGGCGGATGCTGGCCACGCCTGCGGCCGGGCCCTGCGGGTGCGCGAGGATGCCGCCGCCCGACATGAAGAGCAGGTCGTCGCTGCCGATCGCGCCCCAGGTCGCGGGCACGGTGCCCGCCCACTGGCCGGACGAGAAGGCCGGCATCACGCGGTCGTCGATGCCCTCGGCCAGCGGCGTGAAGCAGTCCTGCGCGGAAGCGATCACCTCCTCGTCGGGCTGCGAGAACTTGCCCTGCAGCCCGTGCACGTGCATGTGGTCGACGCCGGCCAGCCGCCACAGCGTCTGGTAGGCCTGGAAGGAGATGCCCAGCAGTGGATGGCGCGACAGTGCGCCGTAGCCGTTGCGGTGGCCGTGCAGCGCCAGCGGCGTGTGGCGGCGCAGCGTCTGGATGGCCGAATGGCCGCACCAGTTGAGGCTGGCCATCACGCAGGAGCCGCCCTCGCGCTCGACCAGGTCGGCGTGGCGCTTCATGGCGTCGGTCTCGTCGGTGATGTTGAAGGCCACCATCACATGCTTGCCGGTGCGCGCCTGGTGCGCGCGCACCACCGCCATCACGGCCGGCACGCGCTCGGCCAGCGGCGCGTGGTCGGGGTCGGCGCAGACCTCGTCGTCCTTGATGAAGTCGACGCCCGCCGCGCACAGCCGACCGACCAGCTCGGCCGTCTCGGCCGCCGAGAAGCCGACGTTGGGCTTGATGATGGTGCCGACCAGCGCGCCGCTCGCCACGCCGGTGGCGCGGCGCGTGCCGGCGATGCCGACGCGCGGCATGTCGAAGCGCGCGCGGTAGGCGGCGGGCAGGTGCACCGTCTCCAAGCGCAGGCCACTCACTTCGCCCAGGTCGTAGAGGTTGCCCGCCACCGTGGCGGCCAGCGTCGGCAGGTTGGCGCCGATGTTGGCGACGGGGAAGGAGATCTCGACGCGCGCGCGCCGCCACGGGCCTTGCGTGCCCTTGCGCTCCAGCAGCGCGTTGGGCAGGCTGGGCACCGTCACGGACTCGAGTTCGACGATCGATTCGACCGTCGCACGGGCCCGCGCCCGCAGTGCGTCGGTCTCGCCCTCGACGCGGGTGAAGGTGCCGCAGGACTGCTCACCCGCCATCACCTCGGCCACCTTCTCGGGCGGCTCGGGCGTCTCGATGAGGTAGCTGGCGCGGAGGCGTTCGGTGGCCATCGCGCTCAGAGCTTCGAGAGGTCGGGGAAGGGGCGCACCGGGTCGGTGGTGCCGTCCCAGGTCTTGGAGGTCTCGCGGATCAGGTCGAACATCTTGCCTTTGGGGCCGGCCACTTCCGACAGCTCGATCACCGTGCCCGGGTGGTACTCGGTGTCGAAGTAGATGAAGCGCCCGCGTGCGCCGACCTCGCCGCTCATCTTGGGCTTGAAGCCTTGCTCGAGCAGGCGTTCGACGTCGGCGTCGTACGCCTGCGTCCAGTAGGCGACGTGCTGCAGCCCGGTGCGGCCGGCCTGCAGGAAATCGCGGTACATCGAGGGCACGTCGTTGCGCGTCTGGATCAGCTCGACCTGCACGAAGCCCGAGTTGGCGAGCGCCACCGAGTTGTGCGGCTCGTAACGCTGGCCGTCGTACTGGTAGTTCACGATGGGCACCTTGGGGTTGTAGTACCAGGGCCCGACGCCCAGCGTCTTGCTCCAGTAGTCCATGGCGGCTTCGATGTCGTGCACGACATAGCCCAGCTGGCGGATCTCTCCGAAATGGCGGCTCATTGTGGTTTTCCGTGTGTGAGTGCGGTGGAGGAAATGCGGCGGCGACGCGTTGGAAGGCGCGCCTTACTTGGCGAGGAAACCGATGGAGAACCAGGGCACGGCGGCGATCAACACCAGGCCGACCAGCAAGGCGACCATGTAGCCGCCGATGTACTTCATGCCTTCGTTCGGGTCGACCTTGGCCACGGCGCAGGCGCCGTAGTAGCCGACGCCGATCGGCGGTGCGAACAGGCCGATGCCCATCGCGAAGATGACGACCATCGCGTAGTGCACCGGGTGCACGCCGGCCGCCTGCGCGATGGGAAACAGCAGCGGTCCGAACAGCACGATGGCCGGGATGCCCTCGAGCACGCAGCCCAGCACGATGAAGGCGAGGATCGAGATCGCGAGGAAGCCGTACGAGCCGCCGGGAATGGCCGCCATCCAGCGCGCCAGGTCGGTCGAGAAGCCCGACTGCGTGAGGCCCCAGGCCATGGCGGTGGCGCAGCCGACGATGAACATGATGGCGCCCGAGAGCGAAGCCGTCTCGATCAGCATCGGCTTCAGGCGGCCCCAGTCGAACTGGCGATAGATGAGCAGCCCGGCGAGTGCGGAATACACGATCCCGATGGTCGACACCTCGGTAGCGGTCGCCACGCCTTCGACCACCGCGGCGCGGATGACGAAGGGCAGCGCCACCGCCGGCAGCGCGACGATGAAGAAGCGGCCGATCTGCGCGCGCGAGTAACGCGCCACTGCGCTCAGGTCTTCCTTGCGGTAGCGCCACCACACCACGCTGCACAGGCACAGGCCGAGCACCAGCGCCGGCACCATGCCGCCGGTGAACAGCGCGGCGATCGACACGCCCGTGACCGAGCCGATGGTGATGAGCACGATCGACGGCGGAATGGTTTCCGTCTGTGCGCCGGTGGCCGACAGCAGCGCCACCAGGTCGCCCGGCTTGGCACCGCGCTTCTTCATCTCGGGGAACAGCACCGGCGCGATGGCCGCCATGTCGGCGATCTTCGAACCCGAGATGCCCGACACCAGGTACATCGCGCCGACCAGCACGTACGACAGGCCGCCGCGCACATGGCCCAGCAGGCTGGCGAGGAACTGGATCATGGCCTTGGCCATGCCGGTCATCTCGATCAGCGCGCCCAGGAAAATGAAGAGCGGCACCGCCAGCATGATGAGGTGCGACATGCCCTCGTCCATGCGGCCGACCATCACCACCATCGGCGTCGAGGTGGTGAGCGCCAGGTAGCCGAAGGTGGCCAGCGCGAACGAAAAGGCGATCGGCACGCCAGCGAACACGTTCACCGCGACGATCACCAGGAAGAACACCACCAGGTTCAGCTTGCCCAGCGACGCGAACAGCGGCCGCGCGAGCCAGAAGGCGGCGACCACCAGCACGACGAAGCCGAGCGTGACCGCGATCTCGCGGGCGGTCGAGAAGCGCAGCAGGCGTAGCGCGCCGAAGACGATCATCAGCGCGACGCCGACCGGGATGGCCGCGGCCCGCCATGCGTTGCTGATCTCCAGCGCCGGCGTGACGATGAAGGCCTCGTCGGCCGCGTATTCGTAGGCAGGCCACAGCACCAGGGCCAGGAAGGCGAGCGACGCGGCGATGGCCAGCGCCTCGAGCATGCGCCGCGCCGACGGGCCCACCTTGCCGACCACCGCCGTCATGCGCATGTGCTCGCCGCGCCGCAGCGCCACCACGGCACCGAGCATCGACAGCCACAGGAAGAAGATCGAGGCGAGTTCGTCCGACCACACGAGCGGCGCGTGGAAGGCGTAGCGCGCAACCACACCGGTGAACAGCACGACGATCTCGACCCCCACCAGCGCGGCGGCAATGGCTTCGATCACCGCGCCCAGGCGCCGATCGATGCGGTCGGCGATGCCGGTGAAGGAATTGGCCGGCGCGGCGCCGAGCTCGACAACAGAGGCGATGGACATCGGCGGGTCAGGCGAGCTTGCCGACGCTCTGTTCGAGCAGGCCCCAGGCCTCGTCGCCGAAGCGGCCCTTCCATTCGCTGTAGAAGCCGGCATCGCGCAGCTTGGCGCGGAAGCTGTCGGCGGTCGGGCGGTTGATGGCCAGGCCCTTCGCTTCGAGATCGGTCACGACCGACTCGTTGAGCTTCTTGATGTCCTCCCGCTGCTTGAGGCCCGCGTCGTTGATGGACGCGGCGACGATGGTCTTCAGGTCGGCCGGCAATGCCTCCCAGGCGCGGCCGTTGGCGATGAACCAGTAGCCGTCCCAGATGTGGTTGGTGAGCGAGGCGAACTTCTGCACCTCGTAGAGCTTGGCCACCTGGATGATCGGCAGCGGGTTCTCCTGCGCGTCGACGATTCTTGTCTGCAGCGACGAGTACACCTCGCTGAACTGCAGGCTGGCCGGCGATGCGCCCAGGCTCTTGAACATCGAGATCGACAGCGGGCTCACCGGCACGCGGATCTTCAGGCCGTCGAGGTCTTTCGCCGACGTCACCGGCCCCTTGGAACTGGTGGTCTGGCGGAAGCCGTTGTCCCACATCTTGTCGAAGGCGTAGAGGCGGGTCTTGGCGATGGCTGCGCGCACGTGGGCGCCCAGCTTGCCGTCCATCGCGCCCCACACCTGGTTGTAGTCGGAGAAGGCGAAGCCGATGGCGTTGATGGCCGCGACCGGCACCAGCGTGGCGATGACCAGCGCCGACGGCGTGAAGAACTCGATGCCACCCGAGCGCACCTGCGCCAGCATGTCGGTGTCGCCGCCGAGCTGGTTGTTCGGGAAGATCTTGATCTCGACCCGGCCCTTCGTTTCCTTGGCAATGCGCTCGACGGCCTCTTGCGCACGCACGTTCAGCGGGTGCGTCACCGGCAGGTTGTTGCCGTACTTGTAGGAGAACTCGGCGGCCCGGGCGATGCGCGGCACGGCCGTCACGATGCTGGCGGCGGGGAGTGCGGAAAGCGTGCGCAAGGCACCGCGTCGGGTGAGCGAGTTCATGGTTTGTCTCCGTTGTTGGCTTGATGCCTTTTGATGCATCATGACTGAAAGGCATTCGGACGATAGAGACGTGACACCGCTTCGTCAAACAAACGAGATGATGGTTTTTGATTTATGAGGGTTAACCCCGAACCTCCCGACACCCCGCTGCCGAGCCGCGCGCGGGTGGTCGACATCGCGCGCGCCGCCGGCGTGTCGACGGCCACCGTCGACCGCGTGCTCAACAAGCGGCCGGGCGTGCGCGACGCCACCGTGCAGCGCGTGCTGAAGGCGGCCGGCGAACTCGACTACCTGCCGGGCCAGGCGCTGTACGCCGCGCTCGCGCCGCAGCCCTTGCGGCTGAGCGTGCTGCTGCCGGCCGGCACCAACCGCTTCATCCGCATGCTCGGCGACATGGTGGGTTATTCGCAGGAGCACTGGGCGCCCTTCAACGTGCGCTGCCGGGCCGAGTTCATCGAGAGCTTCAACCCGCACGAACTGGCTGCCGCGCTGCGGCGGCACGGCAAGCGCAGCGACGGCATCGCGGTGATGGCGCTCGAGCACCCGGCGGTGCGCGAGGCGGTGGCCGAACTCGCGGCGCAGGGCGTGCCGGTGATCACGCTGATCTCCGACCTGTCGAACTCGCCGCGCGTGGCCTATATCGGGCTGGACAACCGCGCCGCCGGGCGCACGGCGGGCTACCTCATCGGCCGCTTCATCGGCGCGCGCAGCGCCAAGGTCGCGCTCATCGCCGGCAGCCTGAGCTACCGCGCGCACGAGGAGCGCGAAGCCGGCTTCCTGCACGTCATCGACGAGATGTTCCCGCAGCTGTCGGTGGTGGGCCTGCGCGAGGGCCACGACGACGCCGAGCAGAACTACCGCCAGACGCGCGCCCTGCTCGACCAGCACCCCGAGCTCGGCGGCATCTACAACATCGGCGGCGCGTCCGACGGCGTAGCGCGGGCGCTGAAGGAAGCGGGGCGCGACCAGAAGGTGGTCTTCATCGGCCACGGCCTCACGCCGGACACGCGTGCCCTGCTGATCGACGGCAGCCTCGATGCGGTGATCACGCAGAGCCCGCACACCACGTTGATGAGCTGCGTGCGCATCTTCACCAACCTGCGAGACGGGCGCGAGGCGCTGAGTGGCGTGGAGAACACGCGAAGCCAGGTCATATTTCGCGAAAACCTGCCCTGAGGGCTTTGACCCCGTGCCGGCCGGCGCGGAAGAACGCGGCGAAACTAGCGCGCTCACTTGCCGTCCCTGCCCCGGAGTCCGCCCCCTTGTCATCCAAAGTCTTTCGCATCGCCCTCGCCGCCTCGGCCGCCGCCGTCGGCGCCATCGCGACCTACTGGACGCTCCTCGCCACGCGGCAGGGCCACATCCTCTTCAACGCCCGCAAGCTGCCGGTCGTGGCGCTGTCCGACGACTTCTCGACCTACTCGCATGCAGTGCCCGGCGGCATGGTGCGCGGCTACGTCTACCACCCGCACGGCGAAGACGCGCTGCAGGATCTCTTCATCTACTTCGCGGGCCGCGGCGAAGACGTACGCGCCACCGCCAAGGCACTCACCTGGCTGCCGGCGGGCTTCGGTTTCGCGGCGATCAATTACCGCGGCGTCGCCGACTCGGAGGGGCACCCGTCGGAGATCGCCTCGGTCGAAGACGCGAACCAGCTCGCCAGGCACCTGCGCCGCGCCTTCCCGCAGGCGCGGCTGCACGTCGTCGGCCGCAGCCTGGGCACGGGCGTGGCGATCCAGCTGGTGGCGCGGCAGGACTTCGCGAGCCTGCAGCTGATCACGCCCTACGACTCGATGCTGGAAGTGGCCAAGCGGCGCTTTCCGCTGGTGCCGCTGTCGCTGCTGCTGCGCAACCGTTTCGACTCGCTCACGCACAGCCGCGAGGTGGCGGCCAAGACCCAGGTGCTGCTGGCCGCGCACGACGACGTCGTGCTGCCGGTGCGATCGCAGAAGCTCATCGACGCCTGGCCCACGCCGGTCCACGTGCAGACGGTGGCGGGCTCGGACCACCACGACATCATGCGGATCGAAGCGACCTGGCTGTACCTGGTCGACTTCGCCCTGACCGCGGTCCTTCCCGAGCCCAAGGCTGCCTGAGCAGCGGGCGCACGGCGGCCGGGCCCGTGTGCGAGCAAGCTTGCGCCGACTGAGGGTGGCCCCCCTGGCATTCAGAGAATCAGCAACGCCCGGAAATCATTGACGTTGGTGTGCGTCGGCCCCGTGACGAGCAGGTCGCCGATGGCATCGAAGTACCCGTAGGCGTCGTTGCGGTCCAGATGGTCGGCGAGCTTGCATCCCTGTGCCGTGGCGCGCACCAGCGTGTCGGGCGTGACGAAGGCGCCGGCGTTGTCTTCCACGCCGTCGATGCCGTCGGTGTCGGCGGCCAGCGCCCACACGTCGGGCTGGCCGGCCAACGCGCCAGCCAGGCCCAGGCAGAACTCGCCGGCGCGGCCGCCGCGGCCCTTGGCCTGGCCGGGCTGGCGCGGGCGGATCGTCACCGTGGTCTCGCCGCCCGAGAGGATCACGCAGGGCTTCGCGAAGGGCGCGCCGCGCAGCGCGACCGCGCGCGCCAGCGCGCCATGCACCTTGCCGACCTCGCGCGATTCGCCTTCCATCTCATCGCTCAGGATGTGCGCGTCGATGCCGGCCGCGCGCGCGGCGGCGGCCGCCGCTTCGAGCGACTGCTGCGGCGTCGCGACGAGGTGCGTGGTGTGGCCCTGGAAGACCGCATCCGACGGCTTCGGCGTTTCGAGCGTGCCGCGCTCCAGCTGCGCGCGCACCGGGGCCGGCACCTCGATGCCGTAGCGGTCGAGGATCGCCATCGCATCCGCGCAGGTGGTGGCGTCGGGCACCGTGGGGCCGCTGGCGATGACGGCCGGGTCGTCGCCCGGCACATCGCTGATGGTGAGCGTGACCACCTGCGCCGGTGCGCAGGCCGCGGCCAGCCGGCCGCCCTTGATGCGCGACAGGTGCTTGCGCACGCAGTTCATCTCGCCGATGTGGGCGCCGCTTTCAAGCAGCTGCCGGTTGATGCGCTGCTTGTCTTCCAGCGTCAGCCCGTCGGCCGGCAGCGTGAGCAGCGCCGAGCCGCCGCCGGAAATCAGGCACAGCACCAGGTCGTCGGCGGTGAGACCTTCGGTCAGCGCCAGGATGCGCTCGGCCGCTTTCAACCCGGCCGCGTCGGGCACCGGGTGCGCCGCCTCGACGACCTCGATGCGCGACGCGAGGCCGTCGGGACGCGGCGGGATGTGGCCGTAGCGCGTGACAACCAGGCCCGACAGCGGCGCCTCCGCCGGCCACAGGGCTTCGAGCGCCTGCGCCATCGAGCCGCCCGCCTTGCCCGCGCCCAACACCAGCGTGCGGCCCTTGGGCGACTTCGGCAGGCACGGCGCCATGCCGGTGAGCGGCAGGGCGCGCGCGACGGCGACACCATACAGATGCGCGAGGAATTCGCGCGGGGACGTGCGTGCGTCGGGCACGCCGGAGGAAAGGTTCGGTGCGATCATTTGCGTTGTCTCCACGCTCTATTCTGTCTGCTCGCGCCATGACCACCCTGCTGATCCGCAACGCGACCTGCGTCGCCACCTTCGACGACGCGCGCAGCGAGTGGCGCGATGCGTCGGTCTTCGTGCGCGAGAACCGCATCGAGGCAATCGGTCCGGCGGCCGACCTGCCGCAGACCGCCGACGAGGTGATCGATGCGCGCGGCCACCTCGTCGTGCCGGGGCTGGTCAACACGCACCATCACATGGTTCAGTCGCTCACCCGCGCCATCCCGGAGGTGCAGGACGCTGAACTTTTCTCATGGCTGCGTGGCCTGTACCCGATCTGGGCCGGGCTCACGCCGGAGATGGTGCACGTGTCGACGCAGCTCGCGATGGCCGAGCTGCTGCTGTCGGGCTGCACCACCAGCAGCGACCACCTCTACATCTACCCCAACGGCGTGCGGCTGGACGACAGCATCGACGCGGCGCGCGAGATCGGCATGCGCTTCGTCGCGAGTCGCGGCAGCATGAGCGTCGGCGCCTCGCAGGGCGGCCTGCCGCCCGACCGCGTGGTCGAGCGCGAAGACGCCATCCTGAAGGACACGCAACGCCTGATTGAAACGCACCACGAGGCCACGCACGGCGCGATGGTGAACGTGGCGGTGGCGCCCTGCTCGCCCTTCAGCGTGAGCCGCGACCTGATGCGCGAATCGGCCCTGCTGGCGCGGTCTTTCAAAGGCCAAGGCGTGCGCCTGCATACCCACCTGGCCGAGAACGACCACGACATCGCCTACAGCCGGGAGAAGTTCAATTGCACACCGGCCGAATATGCGCAGGACCTGGGCTGGCTCGGCCACGACGTCTGGCACGCGCACTGCGTGAAGCTCGACGCCGAAGGCATCGCGCTGTTCGCAAAAACCAAGACCGGCGTGGCGCACTGCCCCTGCAGCAACATGCGCCTGGCTTCGGGCATTGCGCCGATCCGCCGCATGCTCGACGCCGGCGTGCCGGTGGGCCTGGGCGTGGACGGCAGCGCCAGCAACGACGCGGCGCACATGGTCAACGAGGCGCGCCAGGCACTGCTGCTGGCACGCGTCGGACGCGCGCTGGAGCCCTTCGGCTGCGACCACGGGCCTTCGGAGATGACGGCGCGCGATGCGCTGTCGATCGCCACCCGCGGAGGCGCCGAGGTCCTGGGCCGCACCGACATCGGCCACCTGGCGCCAGGCCTGTGCGCCGACCTCGCGCTGTTCGACCTGAACACCGTCGCCTTCGCCGGCGGCGCGGTGCATGACCCGGTCGCGAGCCTGCTGCTGTGCGCCAGCCCGCAGGCGGCATACACGGTGGTCAACGGGCGGGTGGTGGTGCGCGCCGGGCAGTTGACGACCGTCGACCTGGGGCCGCTGGTGGAACGCCACAACCGGCTGGCGATGCAGCTGGCGCTGTCAGCAGGCTGAGACTCAGTCGTCTCGGCCTTGTGCGCTCAGTCGCGCAACCTCGCGGTCCAATGCCTCGTAAGCGCTATCGCAGAACAGTTCGCACAGCCGGTCGACCGCCGCGCGGCTCGGCACGTCGACCACGGCAGCGTCCTGCGCCATCTTTCCCTTGCCGAACAGACTCTTGCGAAACTGCATCGACACCGACTGAATGAGGTACGCACCGCCCAGGTCGGCGCCGTCGCCGAGCAGGGTGACCCACAGCTCGCGCTGCGCGGCCACGTTCTGCAGCACCACGGCCGGCAATGCCCCCTCCTGCTGCTCATCCCACAGCGCGTGCTCGGCCACCCAGGGAAAGGCGTCGATGGCATGGCGAAAAGCCATGAAATCGGTCGCCCCCTGCGGCTCGGCCGGCAGGTCGTCGCCGACTTTTTGAAAGGCATGAGTCAACATGGTGGCGGGGCGGCTTGCGCCAAGTCAGAAGGCCTGCATTCTGGTCCCATCCTCAGAAGCTGTAGCGCGCGCTCAGTTCGACCGAGCGCGGTGCCCCGGGCAGGATGCCGATGTCGTTGTTGGCCGACACGTCATAGCGCCGGTCGAACACGTTCTTCAGGTTGACTGCTGCACTCCAGCCTTTGGGCGCGGGGCGCCAGTACACCGCCATGTCGGCCGTGACGAAACCGGGGAGCCGGACGGCGTTGTCGACGTTGGCGTACTCGAAGCTGCGCGCCGTGATGCCGCCACCGACCTGCACGCCGGGCACCCAGGCATCCAGCGATTTCAGCAGCCACAGGCTCAGGCTGTTGCGCGGGGCCAGCGCCAGCGTCTTGCCCTGCAGCGGAGTCGGCCTGGCGGACGAGAACGGCGCGGTCACCGTTCCCACGCCACGCGTCACTTCGGTCTGAAGGTACGAGTAACCGGCCAGCAACTGAAGGCCAGGCGCGATCTGGCCTGCAAAACTCAGCTCGAGGCCGCGGGCGCGCTGCTCACCGATGTTCACCAACCTGTTGAGCACCGGGTCGGTGTATTTCACGTCGCTGCGCGTCAGCTGGTAGATCGCCGCGGTGAACGAGGCGCCACCGTTGAACATGTCGGTCTTGGAGCCCACTTCCCAGTTGGTGCTCTGCTCGGGCTTGAGTTGCGCGTTGCTGGTCGCCAGCGGACCGGCTTCGCCGGAGGGCTGGTACGACCGGGTGCCCGAGACGTAGTAGCTCTGCGTCGCCGTGGGCTGCCACACCAGGCCGGCGCGCGGCGAGATATTGCGATCGGTGCGCGACAGGTCGGCATTGGCGGGCAGTTGGTCGTCGTATTTCTGGCCGAAGGCGTCGTAGCGCAGGCCGACCATCGTCTTGATGGTCGGTGTCCAGGTCGACAGCGACTGCACGTAGGCACTGCGCGTGGTGTTCACCGTGTAGCCCGTGGTCGGGGCGGACGACTGCGCAATCGGCACATAGAACGGCAGGTCGCGACCGACCGGCGCGAAGACCGGGGTGCTGAACGAGTAGCCGGCGCGGTTGGTGGCCGCGTTGGTGACGGCCTGGAAGCGGTCCTGCTCGCCGACCTCGATGCCGGCCAGCAGCTTGTGCGTGGTGCTGCCGAGTGTCAGGTCGTGGCTGATCTCGGACTGGTTGAACCAGCCGTGTTCGTAGCGCTGGACCGCGCCACGCGACAGCAGCGCCATCGGCACCGCGCCGCTGTCGTTGACCGAGCCGATCCGGGTGTGGCGGCGGTCGAGCGAATAGTCGTAGTAGCGCAGCGTGTTGGTGAAGGCCGTGGCGTCGGACAGGCGCCGCTTGTATTGCACCGTGCTGGCTTCCATCGTCGAGATGGTGTGGTCGAGCCGACGGGCGTCGGCAGCGCCGTAGTAAGTGTTGCGCGGCACGTCCGCCGGTCGGCCGGTCGACGCCAGGCCGGGCACGCCGAAGTCGATGCTGCGTTCCTGCTGCTGGTAGTTGAACTGCAGCAGCAGGCTCTGGTCGGCATCTTTCCAAAGGATGCTGGGCGACAGTGCCTGGCTGCGCAGGTAGCCGTTGGTGCGATAGCTGTCGGAATCTTCCAGCGCCCCGTCGAGCCGCACCGCGAGGTTGTCGCTCACCGGCTGGTTGACACCGAAATCGGTGCGCTTGAGGCTGTCGCTGCCGAAGGTCACGCCCACGTCGCCGCCCGCCGCGAAGGACGGCTTCTTCGTGACAAGGTTGATCAGCCCGCCCGACGAACCTCTGCCGTAGAGCGCCGCGGCCGGGCCCTTGACGACTTCGACACGGTCGATGTTGTAGAGATCGCGAAAGTACTGCGCATCGTCGCGCACGCCGTCGAGGTAGATGTCGTAGAGCGCGCTGAAACCGCGGATCACCGTCGCATCGCGCTGCCCGTCGCCGGTGGCGAGGCCGACGGAGGGCACGGTCTTCATCACGTCCTGCACGCTGCGGGCGCCTTGGTCGCGCATGACTTCCTGCGTCACGATGTTGACCGTCTGCGGGATGTCGCGCAGCGGCGCGTTCACCTTGGCAGCCGTCGTGCTGTCGGCGGGCGCATAGTTCGCGCCGTGAGTCTGCTCGGATGTGACGTCGACCTGCGGGAGGGTTTGGGCCTGCGCCGTGGCAGCGCAGGCAGCCAGCACCATGAGCACGGCCTGGGCAACAGCGCAGCGCGTGGAAGGAACGAAGAGGTGCATGAAGAAAGACCAGTGGTGAAGGGTTGAGAACCTTCGCTGGCTGGAACTTTTCTTCGTTCTGGCTTGCTAGAACCGCGAGACTATAGCGAACGAACCTGACTGGAAGCCCGTCTTCACCAGAGACCGTCGCGGTCGCGGTCGTTCGCCTACTTACCGTCAGTTCGTCCTGGCGCCCGCGTTGAACCAGCGCCCGATCAGCTCGCGCTCCGCATCCGTGATGCCAGTGGCATTGTTCATCGGCATGATCTTCGTGATCACCGCCTGCTGGTAGATGGCCTGCGCGTGCAGCGCGACCTGATCGGGCGTGTCGAGCCGCACGTTCTTCATCTGCACGGCCGCGCCGTGGCACAGGTAGCAGCGCTGTTCGAGTACTTTCTGCACGTCGCCGAATGCGACTTTGGGCACCACCGCGCCGGGCGCCGGTGCGGCCACGGGGTCGGGCTTCATCCAGACGATGGTGAGCCCGAGCACGGCGATGCCGACCATCGCGTAAGGCAGCGGGTTCTTCGCGTTGCCCAGCTTGAAGCGATGCCGCACCACGAAGAACTGTCGGATGGCCGCGCCGCCGAGCATGATCAGCAGCAGCACGACCCAGTTGTAGGGGTGCGTGTAGGTGAAGCTGTAGTGGTTGCTCAGCATCGCGAACAGCACCGGCAGCGTGAAGTAGGTGTTGTGCACGCTGCGCTGCTTGCCGCGCTGGCCGTGCACCGGGTTGATCGGCTTGCCCGCGCGCATCAGCGCCACGTTCTCGCGCTGGCCGGGAATGATCCAGAAGAACACGTTGCCACTCATGGTCGTGGCCATCATCGCGCCGACCAGCAGGAAGGCGGCGCGGCCAGCGAACCAGTGGCAGGCCAGCCAGGCCGCGAAGGCGACGAAGCTGGCGACCAGCACGCCGACGATCGCATCGCCGTTCTTGCGGCGCCCGAAGATCTGGCAGATGCCGTCGTAGACGATCCAGAACACGACGAAGAAGGCCAGGGCGACGCTGATGGCCGCGCCCGGTTGCCAGTCCATCTTGGACTTGTCGATGAGATACGTGCTCGCGTTCCACAGGTAGGACATCGTGAAGAGCGCGAAGCCGGTGATCCAGGTCGTGTAGCTTTCCCAGTACGACCAGTGCAGGTGGTCCGGCAGCTTCTTGGGCGCCAGGCCGTACTTCTGCATGTTGTAGAAGCCGCCGCCGTGCACCGCCCACTGTTCGCCGCTGACGCCCTTGTCGAGCGACTCGGCGTCCTGCGGCTTCTCGAGGCTGTTGTCCAGCATCACGAAGTAGAAGGAGGCACCGATCCAGGCAACGGCGGTGATGACGTGGACCCAGCGCAGCAGCAGGTTGGCCCAGTCGAGGTAGTAGCTTTCCATGCTCAACCTTGTCGGCGCGTGGGAGCGCCTTGTCGCTTTGGCCTGCTCACCACCGCGGGCGCTGTAAGCAGAAGAAGAGCCGCGAACGCAGGCCCGGGAAGGGGCCTGGCTCCGCTGCGGCATGGAGTTGTGAACCGAAGTGTATGCACTTTATCGGCCTTCGGGCCGCCATCGTCAGCCCTTGTCGAGCGATTGCAACAACTGTGCCGCGACAGCGACGGCGATCACCTCCGGCTCCTTGCCGCCGATGCCAGGCACGCCGATCGGGCAGGTGATGCGGGCCATCTCCTCTTGCGAAAATCCCCGCGCCTCGAGCCGATGGCGGAAGGTGGCCCACTTGGTCCTGCTGCCGATCAGGCCGATGTAGGGCAGGTCGTCGCGCTGCCGCAGGCGCTGCAGGCAGGCGATGACGATGTCGAGGTCTTCGGCATGGCTGAAGCTCATGATCAGCACGCGCGAGCCCGGTGCGAGATCGGTCACTGCCGAATGCACCGGCTCGGAATGCTCGGTCTCGACCTGCGCGGACGCGGTGGAAGGGAACACGCCTTCGCGGCTGTCGATCCAGCGCACGGCAAAGGGCAGCGTCGCGAGCAGCCTCGCCAGGGCGGCGCCCACGTGGCCGCCACCGAAGAGCGCCACCGGTTTCAGGTGCGCGCCGAGTTCTTCGCGCAGCGCGGGCGCATCCGCGGCCTCGATGCGGCGGAAGCGCAGGAACACCACGCCACCGCAGCACTGCCCCAGGCTCGGCCCGAGCGGGTAGCGGCGAACGCCGTCGATCGGGTCCCCGCCACCGAGCCAGGCACGCGCTTCCCGCACCGCCTGGAACTCGAGCTGGCCGCCGCCGATGGTGCCGGTCAGTGCGTCGGGCCAGACGGCCATCCAGGTGCCGGCCTCACGCGGCACCGAGCCCTCGGTGGCCTCGACGCGCACCAGCACCCCCGGCCCAAGGCCGAGCCGATGCAGCAGATCGTCGAGGGCAGGGTTCATGCGGTCGATTGTCCCGCGGGATGACGCCCGGTTACCGAGCACGGCTGTATGCACGGTATAACCCCGGCGATGATTTGCAGCCTCTCACCGCGTCGTTTCGCCCTCGCCGGCGCCCTCTTCGCCACCCTGTGGCTCGCCGGCTGCGGCAGCAGCCCGACCGCCCCGATCACGGCGCCGGTGCCCGGCCAGCTCAGCGGCGCCACGCCGGAGCCCGGCCCGGCCACCCGCACCGTGCCCCGCGCATCGACCGCGGCGAACCCGCGCGACTATCGCAAGGACGCGGCGCGCCACATCTACGACGCCAACAAGCAGCGCATCTACGGCGGCAAGCTGCCCGCGCTGCTCTATGCGGTCGGCACGCTGCAGGTGAACCTGGATACGCAGGGCAAGGTGCTGTCGATGCACTGGATGCGTGCGCCGAAACACGCGCCGGAAGTCATCGCCGAAATCGAGCGCACGGTGCTCGAAGCCTCGCCCTTCCCGGCCGCCACGCAGCTCGGCCGCGTGACCTGGACCGACACCTGGCTGTGGGACAAGGGCGGCCACTTCCAGCTCGACACACTGACGGAAGGTCAGCTCTAGGTCTAACTCAGGAGCCTCGGTAGGTCGAGTAGCTCCAAGGGCTCACCAGGAGCGGCACGTGGTAGTGCTGGTCGGTGTGCGCCACGCCGAAGTCGAGCGAGACCTTGTCGAGGAAGTTGGGCTCGGGCAGTTGCACGCCGCGCGCCTTGAAATAGGCCGCCACCTCGAAGGTCAGGCGGTAGGTGCCGACGCGGATGGTGTGGTTGTCGTAGAGCGGGCCGTCGCTGCGGCCGTCGGCATTGAGGGTGAAGCGTTTCACCAGCGTCGCGCTGTCGCCCTGCGTGGTGTACAGCGAGACGGCCATGCCCACGGCGGGCGCGCCGTGCATCGTGTCGAGTACGTGGGTGCTCAGGCCCATGGGTTGCTCCTTCGGTCTCCGGCACGCCGGCGGTTCGTTTGGTGAACAAAAGTGTATACAGTTATTGGCTTTGGGTCTATCATGAATCCATGGAGCCCTCCCCCACCGGCACGATCGTCGAAGCCCTGACCAAGGCCATCGTCGAGCATCGCCTGCAGCCGGGCAGCAAGCTGGCCGAACAGAAGCTCGCCGACCACTTCGGGGTGTCGCGCACGCTGGTGAGGCAAGCCTTGTTCCAGCTCTCGCAGAACCGCCTGATCCGGCTCGAGCCGGCGCGCGGCGCCTTCGTGGCGGCACCGGCGGTCGACGAGGCCCGGCAGGTCTTCGCGGTGCGGCGCATGCTCGAAGCCGAGATGACGCGCGCCTTCGTGCGCGAGGTCACGCCGGCCCGCATCAGGGCGCTGCGCGAGCATGTAGCGAACGAGAAGGCGGCGGTTGCCGCCGGCGTCGGCGCCCGCGGCAACGAACTGCTGGGCGACTTCCACGTCCGGATGGCCGAGCTGATGGGCAACCAGGTGCTGGCGCAGATGCTGGGCGAGCTGGTTTCGCGCTGCGCCCTGATCACGCTGATGTACCAACGGCCGGTGGCGGCCGTGCACTCCAACGAAGAACATGCCGACATCGTGAAAGCGCTGGCGGCCCGAGACGAAGAACGGGCCGTGCGCCTGATGACCGAACACCTGGAACATGTCGAGGCCAGCCTGACCTTCGACCGCCAGGTGCCGACCAACGACATCTCACTTGCGCTGTCCTGACCGCGGCGCCCCACCATGAGCGACACCGTCCCCACGCCCTACCCCCGCGACCTCGTCGGCTACGGCCGCCACGTGCCCCACGCCCAGTGGCCCGGCCAGGCGAAGATCGCCGTGCAGTTCGTCCTCAACTACGAGGAAGGCGGCGAGAACAACCCGCTGCACGGCGACCCGAGCTCCGAAACTTTCCTGTCGGAACTCATCACCGCGCAGGCCTACGAGAACCGCCACATGACGATGGAGTCGATGTACGAGTACGGCTCGCGCGCCGGCGTCTGGCGCATCCTGAAGGAATTCGAATCGCGCGGCCTGCCGCTCACGGTCTTCGGTGTCGGCATGGCGCTGCAGCGCTACCCGGAACTGGTCGAGACCTTCCTGAAGAACGGCTACGAGATTGCCAACCACGGCCTGCGCTGGATTCATTACCAGAACCTGCCCATTGCGACCGAGAAGCGCCATCTCGACCTGGCCACGCACGTCATCCGCGACATGACCGGCGGCCAGTGGCCGCTGGGCTGGTACACCGGCCGCGACAGCCCCAACACCCGCCGCCTGGTGGTCGACCAGGGCAGCTACGAGTACGACAGCGACTACTACGGTGACGACCTGCCCTTCTGGATGCAGGTGGAGAAGAGCGACGGCACCATCGCGCCGCACCTGGTCGTGCCCTACTCGCTCGACTGCAACGACATGCGCTTCGTGCAGACGCAAGGCTTCAACACCGGCGACCACTTCTTCACCTACCTGCGCGACAGCTTCGACGCGCTCTATGCAGAAGGCGAGGACGCACCGAAGATGATGAGCATCGGCATGCACTGCCGCCTGCTGGGCAAGCCCGGCCGCATCGGCGCGCTGCGCCGCTTCCTCGACCACGTGCAGCGCCACGAGCGGGTGTGGGTCTGCCGACGCATCGACATCGCCCGGCACTGGAAGCAGGTGCACCCGTTCCAACCCGTCGCAGGGGAATGACATGCCGCTGAGCATCGATGAACTGAACGCCACCTCGGCCACCGACGCCGTCGCCCTGCTCGACGGCGTGTACGAGCATTCGCCCTGGATCGCCGAGAAGGCACTGGCCGCGCGGCCCTTCCGATCGCTGCAGCACCTGAAGCACGCGATGGCGCGGGTCGTGAACGATGCCGGCGCCGATGCGCAGCTCGGCCTGATCCGCGCCCACCCCGAACTGGCCGGCAAGGCCATGACGACGAACACGCTGACCGCCGAGTCCACGAACGAACAGCGCAAGGCGGGGTTGACCGACTGCACGCCCGACGAACTGGAGAAGATCCGCCAGCTCAACGCCGCCTATGGCGCGAAGTTCGGCTTCCCCTTCATCCTCGCCGTGCGCGGGCCGCGCGGCACCGGCCTGGGCAAGCGCGAGATCATCGAGACCTTCGAGCGCCGCCTGGACAACCACGCGGACTTCGAGCGCGCCGAGTCGCTGCGCAACATCCACCGCATCGCCGAGATCCGCCTGAACGACAAGTTCGGCGTGACGCCCGCGCTGGGCAACGACGTGTGGGACTGGCAGGAGCAGCTCGCCGAGCACAGCGACCCGGGCTTCAAGGAAAAGGGCCAGCTCACCGTCACCTACCTGACCGACGCGCACCGCGCCTGCGCCGCGCAGATCGCCGGGCTGATGCACGAGGTCGGCTTCGACACGGTCGAGATCGATGCCGTCGGCAACGTGGTCGGCCGCTACGAAGCCTCCGTGCCCGGCGCGCGCGCGTTGCTCACCGGCTCGCACTACGACACCGTGCGCAACGGCGGCAAGTACGACGGGCGACTGGGCATTTTCGTGCCCATCGCCTGCGTGCGCGAACTCGCACGCCAGGGCCGCCGCCTGCCCTTCGGCTTCGAGGTGGTCGCCTTCGCCGAAGAAGAAGGCCAGCGCTACAAGGCAACCTTCCTCGGCTCGGGTGCGCTCATCGGCCACTTCAACCCCGACTGGCTGACGCAGAAGGACGCGCAGGGCGTGACGATGCGCGACGCCATGCAGCATGCCGGCCTGCGCGAGCAGGAGATTCCCGCCATCCAGCGCGACCCGGCGCGCTACCTCGGCTTCGTCGAGGTGCACATCGAGCAGGGCCCGGTGCTCAACGAGCTCGAACTGCCGCTGGGCATCGTCACCTCCATCAACGGCAGCGTGCGCTACGTGTGCGAAATGATCGGCATGGCGAGCCATGCGGGCACCACACCGATGGACCGCCGGCGCGATGCGGCGGCCGGCGTCGCCGAGCTCATCCTGTACACGGAAAAGCGCGCCGCCCAGGACGGCGATTCGGTCGCCACGGCAGGCATGCTCGAGGTGCCCAACGGCTCCATCAACGTGGTGCCCGGCCGCTGCCGCTTCAGCCTCGACCTGCGCGCGCCGAACGATGCCCAACGCGACGCGCTGGCCGCCGACGTGCTGGCCGCTTTCGACGAGATCACCGAGCGCCGCGGCCTGCGCCAGACGCGCGAACTCACCATGCAGGCTGCCGCCGCGCCGAGTGCGCCGGCCTGGCAACAACGCTGGGAACGCGCCGTCGACGCGCTCGGCGTGCCGATCTTCCGCATGCCCAGCGGTGCCGGCCACGACGCGATGAAGCTGCACGAGGTCATGCCGCAGGCGATGCTCTTCGTGCGCGGCATCAACTCGGGCATCAGCCACAACCCGCTCGAAGCGAGCACCAACGACGACATCGACCTGGCGGTGCAAGCCTTCCGGACGCTGCTCGACAACCTAGCCACCGAACACGCCACCGCGACCCCATGACCGACTACGCCAAGCTCGACGCCTGGATCGACACCCACTTCGACGAAGAAGTGCGCTTCCTGCAGGAACTCGTCCGCGTCCCCACCGACACCCCGCCCGGCAACAACGCGCCGCACGCCGAGCGCACCGCCGAACTGCTCGAAGGCTTCGGCCTGACGGCAGAGAAGCACCCGGTGCCGACGCAGCAGGTGAAGGACTACGGCCTCGAATCCATCACCAACCTGATCGTGCGGCGCGCCTACGGCCCGGGCCGCACGGTCGCGCTCAACGCCCACGGCGACGTGGTGCCGCCCGGCGACGCCTGGTCGCACGACCCCTACGGCGGCGAGATCGAGGGCGGCGCGCTCTACGGCCGCGCCTCGGCGGTCAGCAAGAGCGACTTCGCCAGCTTCACCTTCGCGCTGCGCGCGCTGGAAGCCGTGGCCAAGCCCACGAAGGGCGCGATCGAACTGCACTTCACCTACGACGAGGAATTCGGCGGCCTGCTCGGCCCGGGCTGGCTGCTGAGCCAGGGCTTGACGAAGCCCGACCTGATGATCGCCGCCGGCTTCAGCTACGAAGTGGTAACCGCCCACAACGGCTGCCTGCAGATGGAAGTGACGGTGCACGGCAAGATGGCCCACGCCGCCATCCCGTCCACCGGCGTCGACGCGCTGCAGGGCGCGGTGCACATCCTCAACGCGCTCTATGCGCAGAACGCGCTGTACAAGCAGCGGACCTCGGCTGTCGAGGGCATCACGCATCCGTACCTGAACGTCGGCCGCATCGAAGGCGGCACCAATACCAACGTGGTGCCCGGCAAGGTGACATTCAAGCTCGACCGCCGGATGATCCCGGAGGAAAACCCGGCCGAGGTCGAGGCCGCGATCCGCCGCGTGATCGCCGAGGCGGCCGCGCAATGCCCGGGCATCACGGTCGACATCAAGCGATTGCTGCTGGCCAATTCGATGCGGCCGCTGCCGGGCAACCAGCCGCTGGTCGACGCCATCCAGACGCACGGCCAGGCGATCTTCGGCGAGCCGATTCCGGCGATGGGCACGCCGCTGTACACCGACGTACGGCTCTACGGCGAGGCAGGCATTCCCGGCGTCATCTACGGTGCCGGGCCGCGCACCGTGCTGGAGTCGCATGCCAAGCGCAGCGACGAGCGCGTGATGCTGGAGGACCTGCGCGGCGCCACCAAGGTGATTGCGCGCACGGTGGCCGACCTGCTCGCCTGAACGGTTGAACGGTTGAACACCTGAGCGGCATCGCTGTGGCAACGGCCCTCGGCTCGGCTACAGTCGAAGCGCCCATGATCTCTCCCCAACTCCAGCGCGGTTTCTTCCTGTTCCTGCTGGCGGCCGTCACGGTCGCCTTCTTCTGGATCCTGCTGCCCTTTGCCGGCGCCGTGCTGTGGGGGGTGGCGCTGGCCATCCTCTTCAACCCGCTCTACAAGCGGCTGCTCGCGAAGATGGGCAAGAAGCGGCGCACGCTGGCGGCGCTGGCCACCCTGGGGATCTGCCTGGTGATCGTGTTCCTGCCGCTGTCGATGATCGCCGGCTCCCTGGTGCAGGACGTTGCGACGGTGACGCAGCGCATCCGCTCGGGCGAACTGAATTTCGTCAGCTACGTCCAGCAAGTGGTCAGCGCACTGCCCCGGCCCCTGCTGAATCTGCTCGACCGCTTCGGGCTGGGCAACATGGAAGCGCTGCTTGCCAAGCTGGCCGACACCGCGGCGCAAGGCTCGCAGATGATCGCGCAGCAGGCGCTCAGCATTGGCCAGAACACCTTCGATTTCGTGGCGAGCTTCTTCGTCATGCTCTACCTGCTGTTCTTCCTGCTGCGCGACGGGGCCGACCTGTCCAAGACGATCCGCGAGGCGCTGCCGCTGGCCCGGCCGCACACGCACTACCTGCTGAACAAGTTCACCACCGTGATCCGTGCGACGGTCAAGGGCAACGTGGTGGTTGCCGCGGTGCAGGGCACCATCGGCGGCATCGCCCTGGCGGTGCTCGGCGTGCAGGGCGCGCTGCTGTGGGGCGTGGTGATGGCCTTTCTGTCGCTGCTGCCGGCCGTGGGTGCCGCGCTGATCTGGGGGCCGGTGGCGATCTATTTCCTGGCGACCGGCGCGATCGCCAAGGGCCTCGGCCTGGTCTTCGTCGGCGTCTTCGTGATCGGCCTGATCGACAACATCCTGCGCCCGTTGCTGGTGGGCAAGGACACGCAAATGCCCGACTACGTGGTGCTGATCTCGACCATCGGCGGCATGGCGCTCTTCGGCATCAACGGCTTCGTGATCGGGCCGGTGGTCGCCGCGCTGTTCATGGCGGTGTGGAGCCTGTTCGTGGCTGCGAACGAGGACGCCGAGGCGACCGGCGAGAAAGACGGCCCGCCGCCGCTGTAACGCATTGGCCGGTGCCGCCGGCCCCCGGGGGTTCCCCCTGCAGAGCCCCGCCGCTTTGGGGTAGCCTCTCTCCCTGATTTTTTGCGACATCGAACGGAGAGCCCCATGGCCACCAAACTTTCCCCCGCCGAAGAAGCACTGCGCGAAGCGGCGCGCGAATACCACCGCAGCCCGGTCCGCGGCAAGATTTCCGTCACGCCGACCAAACCGCTGCTCAACCAGCGCGACCTGTCGCTCGCCTACTCGCCCGGCGTGGCCTACCCCTGCCTCGACATCCAGGCCGACCCGAGCCTCGCGGCCGAGTTCACTGCCCGCGGCAACCTGGTCGGCGTGGTCACCAACGGCACCGCGGTGCTGGGCCTGGGCAACATCGGCCCGCTGGCCGCCAAGCCGGTGATGGAGGGCAAGGGCGGCCTCTTCAAGAAGTTCGCCGGCATCGACGTGTTCGACATCGAGCTGGCCGAGAACGACCCCGACAAGCTGGTTGACATCATTGCGGCGCTCGAGCCCACCCTGGGCGGCATCAACCTCGAGGACATCAAGGCGCCCGAGTGCTTCTACATCGAGAAGAAGCTGCGCGAGCGCATGAACATTCCGGTGTTCCACGACGACCAGCACGGCACCGCCATCATCTCGGCCGCTGCGCTCATCAACGGCCTGGAACTGGTGAACAAGAAGATCGGCGACGTGAAGATCGCGGTCTCGGGCGCGGGCGCCGCCGCCATCGCCTGCCTCGACGTGATGGTGGGCCTGGGCGCCAAGCCGGCCAACATTTTCGCGGTCGATTCCAAGGGCCTGATCTACATGGGCCGCCCGGGCGGCTTCGACGAGTCGAAGTCGCGCTATGCGCAGAAGGACACCGGCGACCGCACCCTGGCCGACGTGATGAAGAACGCCGACGTCTTCCTCGGCTGCTCGGCGCCCGGCGTAGTCACGCAGGACATGGTGAAAAGCATGGGGACGCAGCCCATCCTGCTGGCGCTGGCCAACCCCGAGCCGGAGATCCGCCCCGAACTGGCCAAGGAAGTGCGGCCCGACTGCATCATCGCCACCGGCCGCTCGGACTACCCGAACCAGGTCAACAACGTGCTGTGCTTTCCGTACATCTTCCGTGGCGCGCTGGATTGCGGCGCCAGCAAGATCACGGAGGAAATGAAGCTGGCCTGCGTGCGCGAGATCGCCGAGCTGACCAAGGCCGACATCAGCGAAGAAGTGGCCACGGCGTACGCCGGCCAGGAACTCTCCTTCGGCCCCGACTACATCATCCCCAAGCCCTTCGACTCGCGGCTGATCCTGCGCATCGCGCCCGCGGTGGCCAAGGCGGCCGCCGCCTCCGGCGTGGCCGCACGCCCGATCGAGGACATGGAAGCCTACCGGCAGCACCTCACCCGCTTCGTCTACCAGACCGGCATGTTCATGCGCCCGGTCTTCGGCGCGGCCAAGCTGGCGACGAAGAAGCGCGTGGCCTATGCCGAAGGCGAGGACGACCGCGCGCTGCGCGCCGCCCAACTGGCGGTCGACGAAGGCCTGGCGCGCCCCATCCTGATCGGCCGCCCTGCCGTGATCGAGGCCCGCATCAAGAAGGCCGGCCTGCACCTGCGGCTGGAAGTCGACGCCGACGTGGTCGACCCCGAGAACGACGCCCGCTTCCGCCAGTACTGGGAGGCGTACCACAAACTGATGGGCCGGCACGGCATCACGCCGGAAGCCTCGAAGGCGATGGTGCGCCGGTCCAACACCACCATCGCCGCGCTGATGGTGCACCTGGGCGACGCCGACGCGATGCTGTGCGGGCTGGTCGGCCGCTTCGACAGCCACCTGAAGATCCTCAACCAGTTGCTGGGCGTGAAACGCGGTGCGCCGGGCTTCGCGACGATGAACGCGCTGACGCTGGAGAAGTACACGCTCTTCATCGCCGACACCAGCGTGCACGAGGACCCGACGGCCGAGCAGCTGGCGCACATCGCGCTCATGGCCTCCGAGGAAGTGCGCCGCTTCGGCTTGCCGCCCAAGGTTGCCTTTCTGTCGCATTCGAACTTCGGCACCTCCGAGCGCGGCTCCGCCCGCAAGATGCGCATCGCGCGCGAGCTGTTCGGCCAACTGGCGCCCGACGTCGAATGCGACGGCGAGATGCAGGGCGATGCCGCGCTGTCCGAAGACATCCGCCGCCAGTCGCTGCCCACCAGCACGCTGACCGGCGAAGCGAACCTGCTGATCTGCCCGAACCTCGACGCTGCGAACATCCTCTTCAACGTGCTGAAGATGACCGGCGGCAACGGCATCACCGTGGGCCCGATCCTGCTCGGCGCTTCGGCCGCGGCACACATCCTCACGCCATCGGCCACGGTGCGTCGGGTGCTGAACATGACGGCACTGGCCGTGGCCCAGGCCGCCATCCAGAAATAGGGCATTCCGGCGATTTACGCCCCGGTACGGTGCGCCGTCCGGGGCGTTTTCATTGGCACGTCCTTACCGCACCTGTTTGGGACGGGATGGAGGTTCGCACCAATGGCGTGCGGGCACCGATATTGCTTGAATCGGTGACATTCCATTGCAAGAGACTCCGTTCATGAACAAGCGCCACCTGCTTCAGTCCTTCCTCGCCGCCTCGGCGCTCGCCTTCGGCATCCCTGCCGCGCACGCCCAGACGCCGATCAAGTTCCAGCTCGACTGGCGCTTCGAAGGGCCCGCCGCGCTCTTCACGCATCCGGCTGCCAAGGGCTACTTCAAGGCCGCCGGCCTCGACGTGGCGATCGATGCGGGCAACGGCTCGGGCGGCACGGTCACGCGCGTGGCCTCGGGCGCCTACGAAATGGGTTTCGCCGACCTGGCCGCCCTGATGGAATTCCACGCCAACAACCCCGACGCACCCAACAAGCCGGTCGCGGTCATGATGGTCTACAACAACACGCCGGCCTCGGTCATGGCGCTCAAGAAGAGCGGCATCACCAAGCCGGCCGATCTCGCGGGCAAGAAGCTGGGCGCCCCGGTGTTCGACGCCGGCCGCCGCGCCTTCCCGATCTTCGCCAAGGCCAACAACATCGGCGCCGTGCAGTGGACCGCGATGGACCCGACGCTGCGCGAAACCATGCTGATGCGCGGCGACATCGATGCCATCACCGGCTTCACCTTCACCTCGCTGCTCAACCTCGAAGCGCGCGGCGCCAAGGCGTCGGACGTGGTGGTGCTGCCCTACCCCGACTACGGCGTGAAGCTCTACGGCAACGTGATCATCGCGTCGCCCAAGCTCATCAAGGAGAACCCGGAAGCGGTGAAGAAATTCCTCTCGGCCTTCGCCAAGGGCGCGAAGGAAGTCATCGCCAACCCAGCCGTGGCGATCGAGTCGGTCAAGGCGCGTGACGGCATCATCGATTCCAAGCTCGAGACGCGCCGCCTGCAGCTGGCCATCGACACCGTGATCAACAGCCCCGACGCCAAGGCCGAAGGCTTCGGCAATGTGAATGCCGGCCGCCTGTCGCTGATGGCTTCGCAGGTGTCGGACGCGTTCAACACCAAGTCGCGCGTGAACTCCGATGCGGTGTGGAACGGCTCGATGCTGCCGAGCGCCGCCGAACTCAACATCCTGAAGAAGTGATGGGCGACACCGCCGGCGCTGTCGCCCCTTCAGCGCCCTTCGTCGACTTTCAGGACGTCTGGCTCGCCTACAACGAGGAGCTGCTGCGCGCCAACCACTTCGCGGTCGAGGCGATCGACCTGAAGGTCAAGCGTGGCGAATTCATCGCCATCGTCGGCCCCTCGGGCTGCGGCAAGTCGACCTTCATGAAGCTCACGACCGGGCTGAAGATGCCGTCGATGGGCAAGATCCGCATCGATGGCGCGCCCGTCACCGGCCCGCTGAAGATCTCGGGCATGGCCTTCCAGGCGCCGTCGCTGCTGCCCTGGCGCACCACGGTCGACAACGTGCTGCTGCCGCTCGAGATCGTCGAACCCTACCGCTCGAGCTTCAAGGCCAAGCGCCGCGAATACGTGGGGCGCGCGCGCAAGCTGCTGCAGAAGGTCGGCCTCGCGGGCTATGAAGACAAGTTCCCCTGGCAGCTCTCCGGCGGCATGCAGCAGCGCGCGAGCATCTGCCGCGCGCTCATCCACGAGCCGAAGATGCTGCTGCTCGACGAGCCCTTCGGCGCGCTCGACGCGTTCACGCGCGAGGAGCTGTGGTGCATCCTGCGCGACCTCTGGACCGAGCAGCAGTTCAACGTGATCCTGGTGACGCACGACCTGCGTGAGAGCGTCTTCCTCGCCGACACGGTCTACGTGATGAGCAAGTCGCCCGGCCGCTTCGTGGTCAAGCGCGAGATCGAGCTGCCGCGCCCGCGCGAGCTGGAAGTGACCTACACCAAGGAGTTCACCGACATCGTGCTCGAACTGCGCGGCCACATCGGGGCCATCCGCAACTTGGGCATCAGCCAGGCGCAAACCGCGGCCGCAGGAGCCGCCTCATGATGAAGAACAGCAAGCAGATCGAGCGCTGGTCGCCCTGGTTCCTGCTGATTGCCGTGCTGTTGCTGTGGGAAATCGTCTGCCGCGGCTTCGGCGTGTCGGACTTCATCTTCCCGAGCCCGTCGCGCATCTGGGAGCAGTTCTGGGAGTTCAAGACCATCATCGCGGGCCACGCCTGGCGCACCTTCTGGGTGACGATGGCGGGCTTCGGCCTGGCGATCGTGGTGGGCGTGCTGCTGGGCTTCGTCATCGGTAGCTCGCGTCTCGCATATGCCGCGATGTACCCGCTGATGACCGCCTTCAACGCGCTGCCCAAGGCGGCCTTCGTGCCGATCCTGGTGGTGTGGTTCGGCATCGGCGTCGGGCCGGCCATCCTCACGGCCTTCCTGATCAGCTTCTTCCCGATCATGGTGAACATCGCGACCGGCCTCGCCACGCTCGAACCCGAGCTGGAAGACGTGCTGCGCGTGCTGGGCGCCAAGCGCTGGGACGTGCTGATGAAGATCGGCCTGCCGCGCTCCATGCCGTACTTCTTCGCGTCGCTCAAGGTCGCGATCACGCTGGCCTTCGTCGGCACCACGGTGTCGGAGATGACCGCCGCGAACGAAGGCATCGGCTACCTGCTCATCTCGGCCGGCTCGGCCATGCAGATGGGCCTGGCCTTCGCCGGCCTGATGGTGGTGGGCGCGATGGCCATGGGCATGTACGAACTGTTCAGCGTGATCGAGAAGCGCACCACCGGCTGGGCGCATCGGGGTTCGCAGGGCGAGTAGGAGCGATCTTCCGGCCCGCGATGGTGGCGTTGGTTACAGTGCGGGCTCCCGCCGTGACCATCGCCCCATGCCACCCCTGACCCAGATCCAAGCCCGACGCCGACTCATCGTCGTCATCCTCCTGTGCGTCGCCCTCGGGGGCGCGGCCTTGCGGCAGCTGTCGGCGCCCGGCAGCACGCAGCGCGATGTCGGCACGCTGCTCATGCTGCTGTGGATCCCGATCGTCGGCAACATCATCGCCTGGCTGGTCACGCGCATGCGCGCCGCGCGTGCCTTGAAGAAGGCGGCCACTGCCATGGCGGCGGCACCGGCTGCGCCACCGCGCGAAGACACGCCCTTCGAGCCCCACGCCTGGGTCGAGCTGACCCTGCGCCCTGCCGGCGTTCCGTCCGAGGACCTCCCGATCGCAGAGGGCCTGCACCACTGCGCGCTGGTGATCGGCAACGAAGGCTTCTCGGTACGCTGGCAGGTCGGGCCGGGTCGGTCGTTCCGGCGCGGCACGCTGCAGACGCTGCCGGTGGAATTCATGGCGCCCGAAGCGGCGCTGCCGCGACTCCGGCCGGGGCTCGCGTTCCGCCTGCTCGTCGGCGAGGCCTTCATCGGCGACGGGCAGGTGCTGCGGCTCAGTACGCCTTGAAGTTCGCCGCGACGCGCTGATTCAGGAAGTCGCCGGCCGTGATCGGCGGGTGCGTCTTGCCGGGGCTTTCGATGATGGCGTCGCGGTTGGCCTGCGCGAAAAAGGCGATGCTGTAGCGCGGGCCCATGTACTCACCCGGCAGCGGGTTTTTCACGCGGTGGAAGTTGCTCGGCAGCTGGTCGTCGCTCCAGCGCATCAGCATGTCGCCGATGTTGCAGGTGATGGCGTCGCCGTCGGGCGGGATCGGCGTCCACTCCTGCGCGTCCATCTCCTTGCCCGGACAGACCTCGAGGCCGCCCTGGCCCTGGCGCTGGTACAGCAGCGTGAGGCAGTCGAAGTCGGTGTGCGCACCGGCGCGCCACAGGTCGAGCTTGTCCTGCACGTCGGCCGGGATCGCGTAGTAGTGCAGCAGGCGCAGCGTGCTCTGGTAGCTCGGCTTGCCCTGGTCGTGCGCACGGGTGAAGAACGCGTCGTCGAAGCCCAGCTTGTAGGCGAAGCACGAGAGCACGCGCATGGCGATCTCCCAGCTCTGGCGCTCGAAGCCCAGCATCTTCTCGACGAAGCCCGGCAGTTCCTCCTCGGTGGGGAAGAGCTCGCCCATGTGCGGGCGGGTGATCTGGTAGCTCTCTTTCTGGTCGGGCGTGCCGGTGGACGGCCGCACCTGCGCCCGGCTTTCCCAGCCGGCGTTGAGCGCCTTCTTCAGCGGGTACTGGCGCTTGACGCTCTCGGGCAGTGCGAAGAAGCGCTCGGCCATGTCGAAAGCGCCGCGGATCTCGCCAAGGTCGATGCCGTGGTGGATGAGCTGGAAGAAGCCGACGTCGACGGCGGCCTCCCAGAGCTGGTCGGCGATCTCGGCCTTGCGGGCCTCGAAGTCGGACAGGTCGATGCGGCGGATGTCGCGCGTCGTGTTGATGGAGCCCATCGCGCCCATGCGCGTTTCTCTCTGAAGCTCGGCGAGGTCGTAGCCGACGGGGGTCGTTGCAGCGGTCATGGTCTTGGTCCTGAAAGTTGAAAACTTCAAGAGCAATTTCCTGCCAACCCCTGAAGGTCTTGCGCAAACGCGACTGGCTGGTGAACGCTTCTACTCTCGGGTGCGGATGATGCCGCGTCAGGGCCGCGCTGGCAAAGACTTCCGCTTTGACCCTGTGGCGCAGTCGAACTTGCCTGGGGCGGCGCTGCCACACGGTGGTGCATGCGCGGGGCATCGGCACCTCCGCGAATGGCATGGATCGTGCAAATCGACGTTGCCACAACGTCCCGTTTTTCCACGGAAGCCCCATGCAACGCCGTTCCCTCCTTCGCATCGCCGGGGCCAGCGCGCTCGTCGCCGCCACGCCCATTGTCCGCGCCCAGGGTTCGCTCAAGCCCTTCAAGTTCAACCTCGGCTGGAAGGTCGAGGCCTCGGGTGCCGGCTTCCTGCTGGCGCACCAGCGCGGCTACTACAAGGATGCGGGCCTCGACGTCGCCATCGACACCGGCAACGGCTCGACCGCCGCCATCAGCCTGGTGGCCAGCGGCGCCTATGACGTGGCGTCGGCCGACCTGTCGTCGATGATCGAGTTCAACGTCGCCAACCCGCAGGCCGCGCTCAAGGCCGTGGCGATCCAGTACGACCTGAACCCGAATTCGATCATCGTGCGCAAGGACGGCGCCATCAGGAAGCCGGCCGACCTGGCGGGCAAGACCATCCTCGGCCAACCCTTCAACGCGTCGCGCAAGCTGTTCCCGGTGTTCGCCAAGGCGCAGGCCTTCGACCCCTCGGGCGTGAAGTGGGAGAACGTGGCACCCGACATCGGCGACACGCGCTTCGTCAAGGGCGACTTCGACGCCTCGGCCTACTTCTATTTCACCGGCCTGCTCAACCTCAAGGCGCGCGGCATGGGCCCCGAGCAGCTCACCGTGTTTCGCTTCTCCGACTTCGGCATGAAGTCGTACGGCAACGGCCTGGTCGCCAACGCGAAAAGCATGGAGCAGGCCGATGCGATGCGCGCCTTCGTGAAGGCCACCACGCGCGGCTGGATCGACTGCATCGCCGACCCGAAGGCCGGTGGCGCCGCCGTCAAGACGCGCGAGCCGCTGGCCAACCAGGAAATCGAGACCGAGCGGCTGCAGCTCATCGTCGACGGCACCATGAAGACCGCCGAGGTGCGCGCCAATGGCTGGGGCGCGGCGACGCCCGCGCGCCTGCAGGCCACCATCGACGAGACCGTCGCGGCGTTCGGCTTGAAGAGCATGCCGACCGTGCCGGACTTCTTCGCCGACAAGTTCCTGCCGTCGGCCGCCGACCGCCAGCTGAAGGCCTGAAGGGGCAAAGCACCATGGGCATTCCGGTCCTCGACCTGAGCGACGCGCGGGTGCCCGGCGGTCCGCGCAGCACCCAGGTGGCGCGCGAACTCCGCTCGGCGGCCATGGCGTCCGGTTTCTTCTACGTGCGCCACCACGGCATCGACCCCGCGATGGTCGAGCGCCAGTTCGACATCACGCGGCGGTTGATGGCGCTGCCGATCGAACGGCGCGAGGCGCTGTCGATCCAGCACTCGCCGATCATGCGGGGCTACGAAGGCCTGGGCGCGCAGACGCTCGACGCCGCGATGAAGCCCGACCTCAAGGAGAGCTTCTACTGCGGCATGGACTGGCCGGCCGACCATCCCTACGTGAAGGCTGGCTACCAGACCTACGGGCCGAGCCAGTGGCCGGCCGAGTTGCCCGACGTGCGCGCGCACTGCGAGGCCTACATCGACGCGATGAATGCCCTGTCGCTGCGCCTGATGCAGCTGATGGCGCTGTCGCTCGACCTGCCCGAGCACTACTTCGATGCGGCCTGCCACGACCCGATGGTCACGCTGCGCATGGTGCGCTACCCGCCGCATCCCGAGGGTGCCGACGAGCGCACCTTCGGCGCCGGCGCGCACACCGACTGGGGCGCGGTCACCATCCTCGCGCAGGATGCGCACGGCGGCCTCGAAGTGCAGATGCCCGATGACAGATGGGTCGCGGCCACGCCGATGGAAGGCAGCTTCGTCGTGAACCTCGGCGACATGATCCCGCGTTGGACCAACGGGCTGTACCACTCCAACCCGCACCGCGTGCGCAACACCTTCTCGGGCGGTGCCGCGCGCTATTCGATCCCCTTCTTCTACGAGCCCGAATACCTCGCGCGCATCGTTCCCGTCCCCGGCACCGTGCCCGCTGGCGAAGCGCCGCGCTACACGCCCTGCACGGCCGGCGAACACCTCCAGGAGATGTACCGCAAGACCTACGGGCTGCAGAAACAGGCGGTCACGGAAGGCGTGGCATGACGCTGTGGTTCAACCTGCTGTGCCGCGACGTCGAGGCACAGCTGGCCTTCTACGCGCGGCTGCTCGGCTGGCCCGAAGCGGTGCACAGCCGATCGCCGATCTACCGCGCGCTGGAGCACGACGGCGTGCAGTTCGGCTTCAATGCGGCAACGGCCTATGCGCTGCTCGGCCTGGCAGACCGCGCACCCGATGCGGCGACCACGCCGCCAGTGACGGCTTACCCGACCTTCATGCTCGACACGCCCGAAGCCGTCGACGCTGCCGTGCGCGAAGCCACAGCCGCCGGCGGCCGGGTGCTGAAGGCGCCGTACGCCACCTACTACGGCCAGTGGCAGGCCGTGCTGAGCGACCCCGAGCAGCATGTGTTCCGCGTGAGCACCGCGTCGCTGCCGCCCGGTGTGGCGCCGGCGCCGCGGCCGGACTGAGAGTTTCAAGCCCAGCCGGTTTCGATCTCGGTCGTGACCTCGGTCATCAGCTTGTGGATCGGGCACTTGGCGGCCACGCGCAGCAGTTCCGCGCGCTGTATTTCGTCGAGCGCACCCGTCACACGCAGCGAGGTCTTGAGGCGGTAGAGGCCCTTGCGCTCCTCGCTGTCGTCGCGGTCGACCAGCACCTCGATGTCCTCGATCGGCATGTTCTTGCGCTGGGCATAGAGCATCACCGTGAGCGCCTTGCAGGCCGCGAGCGAGGCGTCGTACAGATCATGCGGCGTGGCGGCACCCTGCCCGTCCGGCTGCGTGACGTCGGCGGCGAAGGCCTCGTTGCGGATGCGCACCGTGTGGCGGGTGCCCGTCGTGCCGTCGCGTCGGACTGAAATGCTCATGGGGTCTCCTGATGGACAGTTGTCGAGAAAAAATGCTCAGCCTGCGCCACCGTAGCGCTCGGTGCGGATGCGCTCGGCGGGCACGGCCGCGTCGAGCAGGCCGGTGCTGACCGCCTCGACGAAGCGGTTGGCGCCGCAGACGAAGGCATGGGCAGGCGCGTGGCCCCACGCGGTCAGCAGCCGCTGCAACGCCGCGCTGTCGAGACGCTGCACGAGGTCACCCGGCCGGTGGGCCGTGTCGCGCGTGGTGACCGCGACGAAGCGCAGCAGCGGCGCGTGCGCCTCCAGCGCGATCAGCTCATCGCGAAAGGCCAGCTCGTCCCACGTCCTCGCGGACACCACCAGCAGCAATGGGACGTCAGCACCGGACGCGTGCCAATCCCGCACCATCGCCATCAACGGCGCCACGCCCGAGCCGCCGCCGACCAGCAGCAGCGGTCCGCCATCGGCCGGGCGCCAGACGAAATGCCCCCCGATCGGGCCGCGCACCTCGATGCGGTCACCGGCCGCCACCACCTCGTGGAAGAAGGGCGAGACCTCGCCGTCCTCCAGCTTCTCGACAACGAGTTCGATCGGCATCGCACCTGGCGCCGAAGCAATGGAATAGCTGCGCTGCGCGGCATAGCCGTCGGGTGCGGTGAGTCGCACCACCAGGTGCTGGCCGGCCAGCCCGGTGGCCAGCGGCGCGCGCAGGAACACGCTGACGATGCGCGGCGTGAGCGGCGCAACGCGCTCGACCACCGCGTCATGCCAAGGCGAGGGCCAGAGCGACGGCGGCGCGCCGCTCACGGATCGTCCGAGTAGCGCTGCTGGCGCCACGGATCACCGCGCAGGTGGTAGCCCCGCAGCTCCCAGAACCCAGCCTCGTCGCGCGCGGTGAAGCGCAGGCCCTTGATCCACTTGGCGCTCTTCCAGAAGTAGAGGTGCGGCACCAGCAGCCGCGCCGGGCCGCCATGCTCGGCTGCGAGCGGTGCGCCGTTGAAGCGGGTGGCGACCATCGCGCGGCCGTCGAGCAGATCGGCGGCGGGCACGTTGGTGTCGTAGTCGTCGTGCGAGATGGCGAGCGTGTAGGCGCTCGGCGCCGCCACGCCGGCCGCGGCGAGCAGGTCGTCGATGCTGACGCCTTCCCAGCGCGTGTCGAACTTCGACCAGGTGGTGACGCAATGGATGTCGCCCTGCCACGCCGTGTGCGGCAGCGCCTCGAATTCGGCCCAGCTCCAGCTCGCCAGCGGGCGCGGGCCGTCGCTGAGGGTGAAGCGCCAGGTTGCGAGGTCGACGCGCGGCGTCGGCCCTTTCGACAGCACGGGAAAGTCGTCGGTTTCGAACTGGCCCGGCGGCAGGCGGCTCGCAAAAGCAGCGCTCGGGCGTCGTCCGGTGAAGCCTCGGGTGGCCATGGTCGCACTCCTGGTGAAGAGGAACGATGGTAGCGCCGCACCGTGCCGCGCGCTGCACCTCCAAAGTGGCAGGGCGGAGATTGTCCGACCCCGGGGTTGCGCGATCATTGGCATGTGTCCTGCATGCATCGACCCGACGCCATGAAATCGAAAAACACCCTCCCCCACCCCCCCGAAATCACGCTCGGCGAACGCGACGGCCGCTATCTGCGCAAGGCCATCCTCTGGTCGCATGCCAGCGGACGGCGCGGCAACCGGCCCTTCGGCGCCGTCATCGTCTCCGGCGACGGCGAGGTGCTGGCCGAGGGCTACTGCAACAGCGCCGAGACGGGCGACGTCACCGGCCATGCCGAAGTCACCGCCATCCGCGCCCTGGCCGGCAAACGCCCGAGCCGGGAGCTGATGGCTGGCGCCACGCTCTATTCCTCGGCCGAGCCCTGCGTGATGTGCGCGGGCGCGATCTTCTGGGCCAACATCGGCCGCGTGGTGTTCGGCATCGACGCCGAACGGCTGCGCCTGTTCCGCGGCGAGCGCGGCGACCAGCGCGATGCCGAGTTGTCCTGCCGCGACGTGTTTGCCGCCTCGCCACATTCGATCGAATGCATCGGGCCGGCGCTCATCGGCGAGGCCAGCGCGGCGCACGAGGGCGCCTGGAAGGATTAGGGCGCCGATAGACTCCCCGCATGCCCTGGCACGCCCGACTCGCGCTCGACTACAGCGCCGAACACCAACGCTCCGTCGCACGCTTTCGCCACGAAGGCCCGCTGCGCATCCTGCAGAGCCTCTACCCGGAGGGCAATGCGGTCTGCCACAACGTGCTGGTGCACCCGCCCGGTGGGCTGGTCGGCGGCGACACGCTGGACATCGCCATCACCGGCGCGGCCGGCAGCCACGGCCTGGTTACCACGCCGGGCGCGACGCGCTTCTACCGCTCCGAAGGCGAGGCCGCGGTGCAACGCACGCAGGTCACGCTGGCGGCCGAGGCGCGCCTCGAATGGCTGCCGCTCGAGGCGCTCTGCTACAGCGGCTGCAAGGCCGAGAACCGCCTGCGAATGGAACTCGCGCCCGGTGCCGAACTGCTGGGCTGGGACGTGACCGCCCTCGGCCTGCCGAACGCCGACCTGCCCTTCGAGCGCGGCAGCCTGCTGCAGCACATCGAGGTGCCGGGCGTGTGGCTCGAACGCGGCCGCATCGACGCTGCCGACCACCGTCTGCTGCAGAGCCCGATCGGCCTGGCCGGCCAGCGCTGCCTCGCGTCGCTCTTCTTCGTGGCCGGCGCGCCGATCTCGAAGGCGCGCCGCGCGTCGCTGCTCGACAGTGCGCGGGCCCTGGCCGATGCGCATCCGATGGCGATGAGCGCAGGCGCCACCGCGCCGCATGCCGAGGTGGTCGTGCTGCGCGTGCTCGCGCCGGTGGTCGAACCCGCGATGCAGCTGCTGCGGCGGGTGTGGCAGGCCTGGCGCGCGGAGCTGTGGCAGCTGCGCAGCGCGGCGCCGCGCATCTGGTCGATGTAGCGCAGGCCTGTGACGACGCGCCGGGTCGAGCCCTGCACCGACAGCGTAGACGCGCACAACGGCTCACAGTGGCTCGGCCGATGACTGCCGTCCACACCGACATTCCCGCCCGCCTCGACCGCCTGCCATGGTCGCGCTGGCACTGGCGCGTGGTGATCGCACTGGGCATCGCCTGGGTGCTCGACGGTTTGGAGGTCACGCTGGTCGGCTCGCTCGGCGGTGTGCTTGAACGCGATGACACGCTCGGCCTGAGCGCTGCGCAGATCGGCGGTGCGGGCTCGCTCTACATCGGTGGTGCGGTCGTCGGCGCGCTGGTGTTCGGCCGGCTGGCCGACCGGTGGGGGCGCAAGAAGCTCTTCCTCATCACGCTGGCGGTCTACACGGTGGCGAGTTTCGCGACCGCCTTCTCGCCGGGCTTCCTCTTCTTCGCGTTCTGCCGCTTCATGACGGGCGTGGGCATCGGCGGCGAGTACGCGGCCATCAACTCGGCCATCGACGAGCTCATTCCGGCACGGGTGCGCGGCCGCGTCAACCTGGCGATCAACGGCAGCTTCTGGGTCGGCGCCGCGCTGGGCGCCGGCATGAGCCTGGTGCTGCTCGACCCACGCGTGCTGGGGCCCGTGTGGGGCTGGCGCGCCGGCTTTGCGCTGGGCGCCCTGTTGGCCATTGCGATCCTGCTGGTGCGGCGCGACGTGCCCGAAAGCCCGCGCTGGCTCATCGCCCACGGCCGCGCCGACGAGGCCCACGCGATCATGGAACGCATCGAGGCCGAGGTGGCGGCGCAGCACGGGCCGCTGGCGCCGGTGACCGAACGGCTCGGCTTCGTGCGGCATGCAGCGCCGTCGATGGGGCAGGTGGCGCAGGTGCTGTTCCACCGCTATCGGCAGCGCAGCGTGGTCGCCCTCGCACTGATGGTGTCGCAGGCCTTCTTCTACAACGCGATCTTCTTCACCTATGCGCTGGTGCTCACGCGCTTCCATGACGTGCCCGAGGGCCGCGTGGCGCTCTACATCTTTCCCTTCGCGCTGGGCAATGTGCTGGGGCCGCTGCTGCTCGGCCCGCTGTTCGACCGCGTCGGGCGGCGCCGGATGATCGCCTTCACGTATACGCTGTCGGGCGTCGGCCTGGCGCTGACCGGCGCGGCCTTCATGGCCGGCTGGTTGACCGCGCTGACGCAGGCGTTGTGCTGGTCGGCGGTGTTTTTCCTGGCCTCGGCCGCCGCGAGTTCGGCCTACCTGACGGTGAGCGAGGTGTTCCCGCTGGAGATGCGCGCCTTGGCGATCTCGCTGTTCTACGCGGTAGGCACGGGGGCCGGTGGCTTCGTGGCGCCATGGCTCTTCGGCGTGCTGATCGACACCGGCAGCCGCGGCGCGGTCACTGTCGGCTACGGCATCGGCGCGGCGCTGGTGATCGGCGCCGGCTTGATCGCGCTGCGCTGGGGCGTGAACGCGGAGCGGCGATCGCTGGAAGACATTGCGCCGCCGATGGGGAGTGCCGAAAGCCCCGTCATCACCGAGCGCAGGTAGCTCAGTGTGCGGCGCGGCGCCGGGCGTCGGCCAGCGCCCAGGCGAAGATGCCCAGCCCGGCCAAGCCCAGCAGCGCACCGACCCAACCGGTCGATGTCCAGCCCAGGCCCGCACTGATGGCCAGGCCGCCCAGCCAGGCGCCGAGCGCGTTGGCCATGTTGAAGGCCGAATGGTTGAGCGCGGCTGCCAGCGTCTGCGCTTCGCCGGCCACGTCCATCAGGCGGATCTGCAGGGCTGGCCCGATGGCGACGACGGTGCCGATCAGGAAGGTGGCAATGGCCGCCGTGACCACGTGCTGCGCCGCGAAGACGAACAGCACCAGCACCGCCACCGACCACACCAGCAGGCCGCCGATGGTGCGCATGAGCGACTTGTCGGCCAGTCGGGCGCCGACCAGGTTGCCCGCCACCATGCCGAGGCCGAACAGCGCGAGCACGAAGGGCACATGGCCCACCGACAGCCCGGCCACTTCGGTGAGCGTCGGCTTGATGTAGCTGAAGACGGCGAACATCCCGCCGAAGCCGATGGCGCCGATGCCGAGCGTGAGCCAGACCTGCGGACGGCGCAGTGCGTCGAGCTCGCGCAGCGGGCTGGCGCCCGCCGTCGCCGGCATGTCGGGCACGCCGCGGCGCAGCAGCACCATGGCCAGCACCGCGATGAGCCCGACGAAAACGAAGGCGGCGCGCCAGCCGAAGTGCTGCCCCAGCCAGGCCGCGATGGGCACGCCCACCAGCGTGGCCCCGGTGAGCCCGAGCATGACCAGCCCGACCGCACGCGCACGCGCCCCGGGCGGTGCCAGCGTGGCGGCCACCAGCGCCGCGACGCCGAAGTAGGTGCCGTGCGGCAGCCCGGTGAGAAAGCGCAGGAGGTTGAGCGACAGGTAGCCCGGTGCCAGTGCCGACGCGAAGTTACCGAGCGCATAGATGCCCATCAGCGCGATGAGCAATGCGCGGCGGTTCCAGCCGGCCGCCAGCACGGCGAGCACGGGCGCACCGATCACGACGCCCAGCGCATAGGCGCTGATGACATGGCCGGCCTGGGGAATGCTCACGCCGATGTCGGTGGCGACTTCGGGCAGCAGGCCCATGATCACGAATTCGCCGGTGCCGATGGAGAAGCCGCCGACACCGAGCGCCAGCACGGCGCGCAGCAGGGTGCGGTCGGCGTCGGGCGCGCGCACGGAAGAAGACGCATCGGCGTCGAGTTCGGAAGACAAGGAGGAGGTGGTCATGGCAGAGCGAGCGTGCGAGCAGGCCGAGCGCGTGAACCACGCCCGACGACCAGGGTTAACCCTTGGTCATCGAACCATAGCACGCAGGGCGCGCCGCTGCAGGCGGCGGGCCATGCGGTTCAGATGGCGACAAGTTGCCGTACGCCGTTGGCTTCCATGTCCTTGCCCAAGCCGCGCGCGATGACCTCGCCGCGCTCCATCACGAGGTAGTCGTCGGCCAGTTCCTGCGCGAAGTCGTAGTACTGCTCGCACAGCACGATGGCCATGTCGCCACGGTCGGCCAGCATGCGGATGACGCGGCCGATGTCCTTGATGATCGACGGCTGGATGCCTTCGGTCGGCTCGTCGAGGATCAGCAGCTTGGGCTTGGGCGCCAGCGCGCGGGCGATGGCCAGCTGCTGCTGCTGCCCGCCGGAGAGGTCGCCGCCGCGGCGGTTGATCATCTGCTTGAGCACCGGAAACAGCTCGAACAGCTCGACCGGGATCGGCGTGCTGCCGCTCTTGTAGGCCAGGCCCATGCGCAGGTTCTCTTCGACCGTGAGCCGCGCGAAGATCTCGCGGCCCTGCGGCACGAAGCCCATGCCGGCGCGGGCGCGTTCGTAGGGCGTCTTCTTCTGGATCGGCTGGCCGTCGAATTCGATGCTGCCGCTCTTGATCGGCACAAGGCCCATCAGCGACTTCAGCAGCGTCGTCTTACCGACGCCGTTGCGACCGAGCAGCACGGTGACCTTGCCGAGCGTGGCGGTGAAGCTCACATCGCGCAGGATGTGGGAGCCGCCGTAGTACTGGTGGATGTTCTTGACTGTGAGCATTTCTTCGTTCCTCGGTCAGCTTGGGCTTTGTGGTCGTTGCGCTCCGTGGGTGGGCGCCCGCCGCAGGGCAGATGCTCAACGGTCGCGTCCACGTCGGCGGGCGGTAGGGCTTGGGGCGGCTGTGGAGCCTGCGGCGAGCACCGCAGCGGCAGGCGGATCAGGGCCGCGCGTGTTTGAGCGAAGCGAGTTTGCGCGGACCCCGCCTGACGCGAGGAGCAGCAGCGAAGCCCGAAGGGCCGCAGGCGGCTGCCGCCCCGAGCCCTACCGCCCGCCGACGCCCCCCTCGCAACGTTTTCCTCAGCGCCCAAGATAAACCTCGATCACCCGCTCATCCGCCTGCACTTCATCGAGGGTGCCCTGCGCAAGAACGGACCCATCGCACAGCACCGTCACGATCTCCGAAATCGTGCGGATGAAGCTCATGTCGTGTTCGACCACCATCAGTGAATGCTTGCCCTTCAGCGTGAGGAAGAGTTCGGCGGTGCGCGCCGTTTCCTCGTCGGTCATGCCGGCCACGGGCTCGTCGAGCAGCAGCAGTTTCGGGTCCTGCATCAGCAGCATGCCGATCTCGAGCCATTGCTTCTGACCATGGCTCAGATTGCCCGCCATGCGCGACACGCTGTCGGCCAGGTGGATGGTTTCGATGATTTCGGCCAGCCGGTCGCTCTGCGCCGAATCGAGCCTGAACAGCATCGAGCGTTTCACGCCCTTGTCGGTCTTCAGCGCGAGCTCGAGGTTCTCGAACACGGAGAGCTGCTCGAACACCGTCGGCTTCTGGAACTTGCGGCCGATGCCGAGTTGGGCGATGTCGGCCTCCTTGTGGCGCAGCAGGTCGATGGTGCTGCCGAAGAACACGGTGCCGCTGTCGGGCCGCGTCTTGCCGGTGATGATGTCCATCATCGTGGTCTTGCCGGCGCCGTTGGGGCCGATGATGCAGCGCAGCTCGCCGGGCGCGATGTCCAGGCTCAGCTTGTTGATCGCCTTGAAGCCGTCGAAGCTCACGCACACGTCTTCGAGGTAGAGGATGCGGCCATGCGTGACATCGACTTCGCCCGGCGTCGCGTGCCGGCCGAAGCCCGCCGCGCGGCCACCGGATTCGGTCTCGGCCGTGTATGCGTACCCGGCCGCCTTGGCGGCGCGCTGGGCGCCGGCTTCCATCAGGTCGGGGGTCATGCGCGGGCTCCCTTCGGCTCGACGGCGATCGGCGGCAAGGCGCTCGGTTCCACGCCTTCCGATGCGGCCAGTGCACGCTGGGCTTCCATGCGGCCGTCGCTCAACGTGCTCTTGTCCTTCGACCGCCACTTGCGCACCAGCCCGACGATGCCGTTCGGCAGGAAGAGCGTGACCGCGATGAACAGCGCGCCGAGGAAGTACAGCCAGTATTCCGGGTACGCCACCGTCAGCCAGCTCTTCGCGCCGTTGACGATGAAGGCGCCGATGATCGGGCCGATGAGCGTCGCGCGCCCGCCGACCGCGGCCCACACCGCGATCTCGATCGAGTTCGCCGCGCTCATTTCACCGGGGTTGATGATGCCGACCTGCGGCACGTACAGCGCGCCGGCCACGCCGCACATGACGGCAGAGATGACCCAGATCGTGAGCTTGTACGGCAGCGGGTTGTAGCCCGAGAACATCACGCGCGTCTCCGCGTCGCGGATGGCCTGCAGCACCCGGCCGAACTTGCTGCCGATGAGCCATTTGCTGAACAGAAAGAAGCCGAGCAGCGTGAGCCCGGTCATCACGAACAGTGTCATGCGCATGCTCTGCGTGGCGATCGGAATGCCCAGGATGCGCTTGAAGTCGGTGAAGCCGTTGTTGCCGCCGAAGCCCGTCTCGTTGCGGAAGAACAGCAGCATCGCGGCGAAGGTCATGGCCTGCGTGATGATCGAGAAGTACACACCCTTGATGCGCGAGCGGAAGGCGAAGAAGCCGAACACGAAGGCGATCAGGCCGGGCACGGCGACGATCAGGATCAACGTCATCACGAAGCTGTCGCTGAAGGTCCAGTGCCAGGGCAGCGTCTTCCAGTCGAGAAACACCATGAAGTCCGGCAGGTCGCTCTTGTAGTTGCCGTCGCGGCCGATCTGGCGCATGAGGTACATGCCCATCATGTAGCCGCCCAGCGCGAAGAACATGCCGTGGCCCAGCGACAGGATGCCGGTGTAGCCCCAGATCAGGTCCATGGCCAGTGCGCAAATTGCGTAGCACATGATCTTGCCGACCAGCGCCACCGCGTAGTCGCTCATGTAGAACATGCTCTCGCGCGGCACCAGCAGGTTGAGCATCGGCGCCACGGCGCACACGACGATCAGCGCAACGAAGAAGACAGTCCAGCCCTTGCCGCTGAGCAGCGGGCCTTTAGTAGGTAGTACGACCTTACTCATGCCTCGGCGCTCCGGCCCTTCATGGCAAAGATGCCTTGAGGACGCTTCTGGATGAAGATGATGATGAAGACGAGCACCGCGATCTTCGCGAGCACCGCACCGGCCCAGCCCTCGATGAACTTGTTCAGGATGCCCAGGCCCATGGCCGCGTACACCGTGCCGGCGAGCTGGCCGACACCACCCATCACCACCACCATGAACGAGTCGACGATGTAGCTCTGGCCGAGGTCGGGGCCGACGTTGCCGATCTGGCTCAGCGCGCAGCCCGCGAGGCCGGCGATGCCGGAGCCCAGCGCGAAGGCGTAGGTGTCGATGCGGGCGGTGTTCACGCCCATGCACGAAGCGATGGGCCGGTTCTGCGTCACGCCGCGCACGAACAGGCCGAGCCGCGTCTTGCCGATGAGCCAGCCCATGGCGAGCAGCACCAGCACCGCGAAGACGATGATGCAGATGCGGTTCCACGGCAGCGTGACGTTGCTCAGCATGGTGAAGCCGCCGCTCATCCAGCCGGGATTCTCGACGCCGACGTTCTGCGCGCCGAAGAGCGAGCGCACCAACTGCTGCAGCATCAGGCTGATGCCCCAGGTGGCCAGCAGCGTCTCGAGCGGCCGGCCGTAGAGGAAGCGGATCACGCCGCGCTCCAGCACCGCGCCCACCAGCGCCGAGGCCAGGAACGACACCGGAATGGCCGCGACCAGGTACAGGCCGAACATCGATTCCGGGAAGTACCGCTGGAAGATGCCCTGCATCACGTACGTGGCGTAGGCGCCGATCATCATCAGTTCGCCGTGCGCCATGTTGATCACGCCCATCAGCCCATAGGTGATGGCCAGGCCCAGCGCGGCCAGCAGCAACACCGAGCCGAGGCTGATGCCGCTGAAGATCGCGTTGATGCGGTCACCCCAGACCAGCGCGCCGTCGATGCTGGCGATGGACGCCGCGATGGCGCTCTTCACGCCCGCATCGGTCTCGTCGGCCAGCCGTTGGTTGAGCAGCAGCTTGATGTCCGGGCTCTTGCGCTCGGCCAGCGCCTTGGCGGCATCGATGCGTTTGGCAGCGTCGGCGCTGTTGAGCATCGACGCGGCGCGCACCAGTTCGAGCTGTGCCTTGATCGATGGGTTCGTTTCGGCCGCCAGCGCGCGCTCGACGGCCGGCAGGCGCGATTCGCTCGGCTCCTTCAGCAGGCCCTGGGCCGCTTCGGCGCGAACCTTCTCGTCCTGGCTGGTGAGCCGCAGCACGGCCTGCGCCGCGTCGAAGGCGCCGCGCATCAGGTTGTTGTTGACGACGTCTTCGGCGTCGTCGGGCACCTTCGCCTCGGCGCCTGTGACCGGGTCGTACCCCTTGTCGTCCTTGATGACGAAGACCTTGTCGGCGGTGAACTTGACCGCGTCGTCGGCCATCGCCTGAATGAAGGCGGCCGTCTTCTCGTCGGCGGTGAGCACCGCCTTGTCGAGTGCGGCGATGCGCGTCTCGGTGTCGCCCGAGGCGATGGCCTTGGCTTCGTCGGCCGTCAGCGCGTGGGCGGACATGGCCGCGAGAAGCGCGAACGCCGCCGCGCAGGAATGAATGAAGCGCATGGGTGTTCGCACGGCGTCTCTCAGATTTGGGAACACCGCGGAACCGGCTTTGCCGGGCCGCAGGTGTTGCCCCCGCTAGGGAGTGGGAGGAGGCGACACGAAGTGCGCCGCATCCTGGGGGCGAGCCAAGCAAGTTACATCGACTTGCCGGCAGGCTGGTCGGGCTTCTTGTCGTTGCCTTCGATGTACGGGCTCCAAGGCTTGGCCTTGACCGGCCCCGGCGTCTTCCACACCACGTTGAACTGGCCGTCGGCCTTGATCTCGCCGATGAACACGCTCTTGTGCAGGTGATGGTTCTTCTCGTCCATCTTCGAGACGATGCCCGACGGTGCGTTGAAGGTCTGGCCGGCCATGGCGGCGATCACCTTGTCGGTGTCGGTCGACTTGGCTTTCTCGACGGCCTGCTTCCACATATGGATGCCGATCCAGGTGGCTTCCATCGGGTCGTTGGTCAGCGGCTTGTCCATGTGGCCCGGAATCTTCTTGGCCTTGGCGTAGTCGCTCCACTGCTTGATGAAGGCGGTGTTGGTCGGGTTCTTGATCGACATGAAGTAGTTCCATGCGGCCAGGTGGCCCACCAGCGGCTTGGTGTCCACGCCGCGCAGTTCTTCTTCGCCCACCGAGAAGGCGACGACCGGCACGTCCTTGGCCTTCAGGCCGGCATTGCCGAGTTCCTTGTAGAAGGGCACGTTGGAGTCGCCGTTGATGGTCGACACCACCGCCGTCTTGCCGCCGGCCGAGAACTTCTTGACGTCGGCAACGATGGTTTGATAGTCGCTGTGGCCGAAGGGCGTGTACTTTTCGTCGATGTCGGTGTCCTTCACGCCCTTGCTCTTGAGGTAGGCGCGCAGGATCTTGTTGGTGGTGCGGGGGTAGACGTAGTCGGTGCCGAGCAGCACCCAGCGCTTGGCGCCGCCGCCTTCCTTGCTCATGAGGTAGTCCACCGCGGGAATGGCTTGCTGGTTCGGCGCGGCACCCGTGTAGAACACGTTCTTGGAGAGCTCTTCGCCCTCGTACTGCACCGGGTAGAACAGCAGGCCGTTCATTTCCTCGACCACCGGCAGCACCGACTTGCGCGACACCGAGGTCCAGCAGCCGAAGATGACGGAGACCTTGTCCTGGCCCAGCAGTTGCTTGGTCTTCTCGGCGAACAGCGGCCAGTTGGAGGCCGGATCGACGATCACGGGCTCGAGCTGCTTGCCCATCACGCCGCCCTTTTTGTTGATGTCCTCGATGGCCATCAGCACCGTGTCTTTCAACACGGTTTCGGAGATCGCCATCGTGCCCGACAGCGAGTGCAGCACGCCGACCTTGATGGTGTCGGCGGCGAATGCCGGCGCAGCGGAGATGCTGGCCAGCGCGACGGCGGCGGTGAGCGCCTTGAGGGTGAAACGACGTTGCATGGTGACTCCTTCTCCTGTGGTTTGACTGGAACCGGTGCGTCCATCGGGCGATGCGCAGCGATGGAGCGAAGTCTCTTCGGCGGGGAGAAAGTCACAAATACGCCGGGTGGCGTACGGGTGCTGCCGGTGCATGACGCACCGTTGGATCGGCTCAGCGAGAGGCGGCGAACTGCTTCGAGACGAAGGCCCAGATCAGCTTCGAGGCATCAGGCCCCGCCGGGTCGCTGAAGGCCTGCCGCAGGGTGCCGCCGCTCCAGGCGTGCCCCAGCCCCACCACCTCGCAAAGCCGCACCCGGGTGCGGCCGTCGCGCGTGTAGTCGGTGATGCGCATCGGATGGCGCTGGCCGCGCTGCAGCATGCGCGGCACGCCGGGCCGTGCGCCGGTGGCGGTCGCCCACACCGCGGCGGTGTCGGTGGCGTTGCCTGCCGTGACCACCATGTCGGCCTCGCCGTGCAGCACGAGCAGCGGCGGCAGCGATGCGCCCACCGCGGCCGCGCCAAGGGCCTTGCCGACGGCCGTCACCGGCACCACCGGTGCGCGCTTGCCGCGCATCGCACCCAGCGCCGTCGCCGACGATTGCGCGGCGCCCGGCGCCACACCCGAATGCATCGCCACGGCCTTGAAGCGCCCGGGGAAGTGCGTGGCCATCAGCACCGCCATGCTGGCGCCGGCCGACAGTCCGGCGACGGCGATGCGGTCGCGGTCGACCGGATGGAACAGGCAGACCTGGTCGACCGCGGCCATCAGCGTGGCGGCCTCGGCGCGGGCCTTGCCGGTGCGCGTGTCGTACCAGTTCCAGCAGCCGTGCGGGTTCACCATCCGGTCCTGCTCGGGATAGAGCACGAGGAAGCGTTCGCGCGTGGCCAGCCGATTCATGCGGCTGCTGGCAGCGAGGTCGCGGCCGGTTTGGCCGCAGCCGTGCAGCATCACCAGCAGTGGCAGCTTCTCGCCCGGTGCGAGCTGCAGGCCCGGCGGCCGGTAGAGGTGGTAGCGCCGCGCCCCGGCCGGGCCGACCGCCATGCCGGAAAGCCAGTCGCCCGGCCCGGGGGGCGGCTTGTTCTGCTGAACGGCCGCCTGCTGCCATTGGACCGCGACGCGCTTGCCGGCGCCGAGCGTGACCTTGGTGAGCGCCCGCAGGTTGCGCGCGTAGGCACGCGTCAGCGCGGAGGGGGTGGAGCGACGAACCATGGGCTCACGGTAGCAGCTTCCGCGCCCGGCAGGCCGCGGCCCGGCGCTGTCGTCAGTAGCGCTCCGGCACGTGCATGTTCGCGGGCACCGGCTGACGCAGGTAGTCCGGGTTGCGCACGCGCGCCGGCAGGTCGACCGGCGGGTGCGCCACGTCGTGGTAGGGCATCTGATCCAGCAGGTGCGCGATGCAGTTCAGGCGCGCCTTCTTCTTGTCGACCGCCTGCACCACCCACCACGGTGCCTCGGGAATATGCGTGCGCTCGAGCATGATCTCCTTCGCCTTGGTGTACTCCTCCCAGCGGCGGCGGCTTTCCAGGTCCATCGGGCTGAGCTTCCACTGCTTGAGCGGATCGTGGATGCGGCCGAGGAAGCGCAGGTGCTGCTCGTCGTCGGTGATAGAGAACCAGTACTTGATGAGCTTGATGCCCGAGCGCACCAGCATCTTCTCGAATTCGGGCACGCTGCGGAAGAACTCTTCGTACTCGTCGTCGGAACAGAAGCCCATCACGCGCTCGACGCCGGCGCGGTTGTACCAGCTGCGGTCGAACAGCACCATCTCGCCGGCCGCCGGCAGGTGCGAGATGTAGCGCTGGAAATACCACTGGGTGCGCTCGCGGTCGTTCGGCGCGGGCAGCGCCGCCACGCGGGCCACGCGCGGGTTCAGCCGCTGGGTGATGCGCTTGATGACGCCGCCCTTGCCCGCCGCGTCGCGGCCCTCGAACAGGATCACGACCTTCTGCTTGCTGTGCTGCACCCAGTCCTGCAGCTTGACCAGTTCGCCCTGCAGGCGGAACAGCTCGCGAAAATAGGCCGCGCGTGCGGCCTTGTCGATGCCGGCCGGGGCGCCGTCCTCGTCGACATGGCGGTCCTCGATCTCCAGCTCCAGTTCCTCGTCATAGCTGTCGACCAGGTCGCGGGCGATGCGGCGCATCAGCTCGTCGTGATCGGGTTGGGCGTTCTGGATCGTCATGGTATGGGCTCGCGAAGATGGGGCGATGCTGCCGCCGTCGCATGACGACGGCATGACACCTGCATGACGCTGACACACAGCTGTCATGCTCATGCGCAAGCATCGGCCTTTCCTCCCTGTACGACAGACGCTCCCGCTTGCCCACCATGACGACGCCCGCCCCCGGACAGGAAGACGCGGGCCTGATCTGCGGCTATCGGTTCGACCGGAACGCCACCGGCGCAGCACGCCCGGTCGACCTCGACGCGGCCGCACGCTGGCTCGCCGATACCGACGCGCCCGACGGCTTCCTGTGGCTGCATTTCAATTTGAGCCACGCGCAGGCGGAGCGCTGGCTGAGGCGCCACGCGGGCCTGTCCGACACCTTCTACGAAACCCTGAAGGACGGCTCGCATTCGACCCGCATCGAGCGCGACGACGACGCGTTGATCGCGGTGGTGAACGACGTGCACTTCGACTTCGGCTTCGAGCCTTCGGACATCGCGACCCTGTGGATCAGCGTCGGCCCGCGGCTGGTGGTGACTGCGCGCGCCCAGCCGCTGCGCAGCGTCGATGCGTTGCGCACGGCGGTGCGCCACGGCGAATCGCCGCGTTCCAGCGTCGCGCTGCTCGAGCAATTGATGCGCACCCAGGCCGACGGCCTGGTGGGTATCGTGCGCGGCGTGACGACCCGAATCGACCAGGTAGAGGACGAACTGCTGAGCGGCCGGCTCGACAACAAGCGCGCGCGGCTGGGCGTGCTGCGCCGGCTGCTGGTGCGGCTGCAGCGGCTGCTGGCGCCGGAGCCGGCGGCGCTGTTCCGCCTGCTGCAGCACCCGCCGGCCTGGATGGCCGAGGACGACGTGCAGGAGCTGCGCGGCGCCACCGAAGAATTTTCTGTCGTGCTGCGCGACATGCAGGGCCTGCAGGAACGCATCAAGCTGCTACAGGAGGAGATCGCGGCCAGCGTCAACGAGGACAACAACCGCAGCCTGTTCGTGCTGACGGTGGTCACGGTGCTGGCCCTGCCGATCAACATCCTGGCCGGCCTGTTCGGCATGAACGTCGGCGGCATCCCGCTGGCCGAGGACAAGCACGGTTTCTGGATCGTGGTGGCCATCATCGGTTGCTTCACCGCCATCGCGGCCTGGGTGGCGCGGCGCCGGAAGGATCGATAGCCGCGCAGGGTTGTCGCCGGGGCGCGAGCGGTCAGGCCCCGCAACGCGCGGTGATGAATGTGATCGAGGCGCCTGCTGGCGCGAGCGCTGGCATGAGCGCGCCATCCTCCGGCTCGCCGCTGCACCCCACACCGAGAGCGGCATCCTGTTGCTGCGCGATGCTCGATGCCGATCTGGCCGCGCTCTACGACGTGCAGACCAAGGCGTTGGTGCAGGGCGTGGCGATGTTGTCCTCAATGCTGGGCAGCACACGCGCCATTGGGGTCAACATCGAGATCATCCGCACCTTCGTGCGGGTGCGGGCGCCGGTCACAACGCATCAGGACTTGGCCAAGCGTCTGGCCGAGTTGGAGGAGAAGACTGAACTGATCGACATGCGGCATGACTCTTTCAGCCGCAACACGCGCAATCAGCTGCGACAGGTGTTCGATGCGATCAAGGCGCTCACGACCACCCGAGCTGCCCGAGCGGCCTACCGGGTTCGTGACGCCCGAGGAGAAGAAGAACCCCAAGGCGCGGGGCAAGAAGTAGCCTGTCGATTCGAGCAACGCAAACAACAAAGCCACCCGAACACCCCGCTTCAACAGCGGGGACGGGTGGCTTCTTGATGAGGAAGGTTGGTCCTACGCGTCTTCGAACATCGCGGTATGCCAATACCCTTTCGGGTCATTAAGCCAAGCGAACTTCTTCTTTTCTGCAAACGTGCGCAGTGGTGCAAGTGGGATTCCATAGCGCCACAACAGTGCAAGCAGTTCGCGCATTGCTTCTTTATTGAGGCCGGCCACTTCGATGTCCAGGCGCAGGTCCCGGCCAATGCCTTGCACGCTCCGTATCGCCGCGATCTCCTTAAACCCCATAAACAGGCGACGTTCGTCACCTCTTGAGTAGAAGCTACCCAATGCAATTTTCAGAATCATCCGCTAGTCCTTGAATTCATCAACGGCGTCGGCCACCGGGGTAAATATTGTCGTAACGGCCACCGGGGTACTGCACATCCCAATGCGGCCCCCCATGGGCATCTCCCGTTGAACCCGAGTCCGGACCTGTGGGACACCAGACGCCGCCGTCTGCACCCTTCCAGCCGTACCCACGACCATTCGGATTGCGAACCCAGTCTTCGCCACCCTTTGGATCCTTGAATCCCTCTTCTTCACCCGGTTTACCCGGCGCCTTCGGTCCGTTCGGGTCATAGGCATTTTGAGGCGGTTTCGCAAAAATCCACTGCCTAAACTGATCCGCCACTGAGGGCGAACTTGGCCTGTAGGTGTCCGTCCGCGGGTCATAGCCGCCGCGCGCACTATTCGTTCCTGCCATGCCTCCAAGAGCCGGGAACGGCATCGGCAACGGAAGCGCCTGCAACCCCACCGGATCCGAGAAGCCCAACGCATTGCCACCGACATACCCAAACCGATTCCATCCACCATTGAGCCCGATCGGGTCTGGCTGGCTGTACCGGCCGGTGGTCGGGTTGTAGCTTCGGAAGTAGTTGTAGTGCAGGTTCGACTCCGCATCGAAGTACTGCCCCGGGTACCGCAGGTTGATGCCGAAGTCGCTCTCCAGCGGGGTTGTCTTGTTGAAGCGCCGATCAGCCACTGTCGGCTGCTCATCGCCGAAGGCACTGTAGCCCCACTGCCAGCGTAGATCGCCGTCCGGCCAAGTCGCCCTGCGCGGTGTGTTCAGGTGGTCGGCCGTGATCGCATAGCGCGTGTCGTCGGCCATCACCACGATCGGCATCGGCCCTGCAGCCGTCGGCAGGTACACGTACTGCTTGGTGCCCGCGCTGTGCGCCCCGCCCAGGCCGTACTCGCCGATCAGGCTGCCCTGCTCGTCGTAGGCAAACACATAGCCCAGCGCCTCGGCCTGGCGG